>NC_019673.1:6318181-6950000 GCF_000328705.1 Saccharothrix espanaensis DSM 44229
CGCCGCACCAGGTCGCGCACGGTGGGGTCGCCCGAGACGTCCACGCGCAGCGGCACGGTGTTGACGAAGAAACCGACCAGCCGCTCGAACTCGACCTGGCCCCGGCCGGCCACCGGGCCGGCGATCACCAGGTCGGTCCGGCCGCTCCAGCGCGACAGGACGGCGCCCAGGGCCGCCAGGAGCACCATGAACAGGGTGCCCTCCTCGGCCCGCGACAACTCGGTCAGCCGCTGGGTGCCTGCCTGGTCCAGCCTGATCCGCTCGACCGTCGTGCCCGTCGTGCCCGTCGTGCCCGTCGTGCCCGTCGTGCCCGTCGTGCCCGTCGTGCCCGTCGTGGCTCCGCCGGGCGGCTCGGGCGGGCGCAGCGGGCGGACGCCGGCCAGTGCCCGCCGCCAGTAGTCGAGCTGGCGGTCCAGCGCGGTCGAGCTGAGCCAGTCCCGTTGCCAGCGCGTGAAGTCCAGGTAGCGCGCGGGCAGTGGCGGCAAGTCCGGTTCCACACCGGTGGCGAAGCAGCGGTACAGGGTGGCCAGGTCATCCTGGAGCACCTCCATGGACCAGCCGTCGGCGGCGATGTGGTGCACCGCCAGGGTGAACAGGTGGTCCTCGGCGGCCAGGCGCAGGACGGCGGCGCGCAGCACCGGGCCCCGCCCCAGGTCGAACGGGCGGTGGGCGAACTCGGCGGCCCAGGCCACCGCGCGGCCCGGGTCGATCCCGTCGCCGTCGACCAGTTCCAGCCCGAAGTCCGAGCCGGAGCGGACGACCTGGCGCAGCTCGCCGCGGCCGTCCAGCCGCAGCACCGTGCGCAGCACCTCGTGCCTGGACACCAGTGCCCGCAGCGCCCGGTCCAGCGCTGTGACGTCGATCGGGCCGCGCATCCGGAACACGCCGGTGATGTGGTGCGGGTCGACGCCCCGCGCCAGTTGGGCGGCCAGGTACATGCGCTCCTGCCCGAACGAGGCGGGCGCGGACTCCAGGTCTCGGATCTCCCCCGCCTGCCCGGCCACGACGTCGGGACCGGCGTCGCCGGTGGCGAGCCGGGGCGGCACGACCGCCGTCGCCCGGCTCGCCCGGTCCTCGGACTCCGCCGCGACGGCCCTGGCCAGGCCGGCGACCGTCGGGGACTGGAAGATCACCCGCAGCGGCAGGTGGGGTGCCAGCTCCCGGCGCAGGCGGGCCACCAGCTGGGTGGCCAGGATGGAGTGGCCGCCCAGCTCGAAGAAGTCCTCGTCGGCGGCGACCTCGGCCACGCCGAGCACGTCCCGCCAGATCGCGGCGATCCGCTCCTCCAACGGCGTCGACAGCGGTGTCCCGCCGACGTTCGGACCCCTCTGCCGGTCCCGCGGTCCGGGCAGCGCAGCGCGGTCGAGCTTGCCGTTGGGGGTGCGGGGCAACGACGGCAGCACGACGACCCGCGTCGGCACCAGGTGCGCGGGCAACACGTCGACCAACGCCGTGCGCACCGCGCCGCCGGTGAGCGGCACTCCCGGTGCCGGGACGACGTAGCCGGACAGCGCCGCCGCCGCCGTGCCGAGCCCGTGCGCCGCCGCCGCGGCCGCCGCCACGCCCGGTACCGCCGACAGCGCCGCCTCGACCTCGCCCAGCTCGATCCGGAACCCGCGCACCTTCACCTGGTGGTCGGTGCGGCCGAGGTAGCGCAGCCGACCGTCCCGACCGAACCGGACGACGTCGCCGGTGCGGTACATCCGGGCGTCGGGCACGGCCGGGTCGGGCGGGAACCGCTCCTCGGTCGCCGCGGGACGGCGCCAGTAGCCCGCCGCGACGCCCGCGCCGGCGATGTGCAGCTCGCCGGGCACGCCGATCGGCACCGGGTCGCCGCGCTCGTCCAGCACGTGCAGCCGGGTGTTGGCCAGCGGCCTGCCGATCGTCACCTCGGTCCCGTCCACCAGGTCGGCGGTGGACCACACGGTCGTCTCGGTGGGGCCGTACATGTTGTGCACCTGCGCCGAGGTGTGTGCGCGCAACTGCCCGACGAGGTGCGGGTCCAGCGCCTCGCCACCGAGCACCAGCACCTCCAGCCCGTCCAGCGCGGCCACGTCGTCCTCGGCGAGCAGCGCCCTGGCCTGGCTCGGGGTGCACTGGAGGTGGGTGACCCCGTGCGCGCGGACCAGTTCCGCGAGCCGGGGTTCCTCCGGTGTCCCGGCGGCGGCGCGGGCGCGGACCTCGGCCAGCGCGGGCAGCGAGTCCAGCACCGCGTCGACGTCCACCCCGAAGTCGATCAGACAGGCCAGCTCGTCGACCCCGGCCGCGCCGAGGGCGTGCGTCAGCGCGGCGCACGAGTCGACCGTCCCGAGCAGCGCGTCACCGCCGAAGTAGCGGGCGCAGGCGTGGTCCAGCAGCGCCTCCCGGTCGTCGTCGCCGAAGTCGGCCGAACGGACGTCCAGCCCCATCCCCTTGGCGAGGTTGGCGATCAGGCCGAGCGACGAGCCCAGGTAGTCGCGGAACGGTCGCCAGGCCCGCGCGCGGACCTCCTCGTCGTCGGCCCCGACGAAGGTGTGCAGCATCAGGGTCACGTGCCCCCGGCCGACGTGCCCCGCGGCCCGCCACGCCTCGCGGTAGGCCGCGATCTTCCCGGTCAGCTCGGGTACCGACTGGCCGAGCAGGTGGGTGAGCAGGGCCGCGCCGCGCTCGCCCGCGACGCGGCAGGTGTCGACGCTGCCGGATGAGGTGAGCCAGACCGGCAGCTCCCGGGTGACCGGGCGCGGCAGCACCGAGACGCCCAACTCGCGCCCGCCGGGGGCGGTGAAGGGCACCTCCTCGCCACGCCACAGCGCGCGCACCCGGTCCATCCCCTCCACCGTGAGCCGGTGCCGGTCGGCGTAACCCTCCGGGTTGAACACGAAGTCGTCCAGGTGCCAGCCGGAGGCGAACGACACCCCGACGCGGCCCCCGGAGATGTTGTCCACCACCGACCACTCCTCGGCCACGCGCACCGGGTGGTGCAGCGGCAGCACCACGCTGCCCGCGCGCACGTGCACCCGTTCGGTGCGCGCGGCGACGGCCGCGGCCAGCACCGAGGGGGCCGGGAACGGGCCGCCGAACTCGTGGAAGTGCCGTTCGGGCAGCCACACCGCCGTGAAACCGTTGCGGTCGGCGAACTCCGCGCCGGAGAACAGCAGCCGGTACTGCTCGGGACCGGGCTCGGTCGAGGCGCTGGAGAAGTAGAACAGGCTCAGCTCCGGCCCGCGCCGGGCACGGGTGTCCGGCGCGAGCACCACGCGGTGGCCCCGGCTCACCGTCCACAGCAGCTCCAGCACCGAGATGTCGAACGACGCGCTGGTGACCGCCAGCCACGTGGCCGGCGCGCCGCCGCCCAACCGGTCGTCCATGGCGCGCAGGAAGTTGCGCAGGTTCCCGTGGGTGAGCACGACGCCCTTGGGCGTGCCGGTCGAACCGGAGGTGTAGATGAGGTAGGCCGTCTCCTCCGCCGCCGGATCGGCCCACCCGTTCGGGGCGCCGCCCCCGGTGTCCGCTTGCGCGGTGGACCGGTCGACGTGCAGAACGGGCACGTCGCTCAGCGCGCGCCCGGCGGTGGGCTCGTGCACCAGCACGAGGGCCAGCTCGGCGTCCTTCGCCATGTACCGCAGGCGTTCCTCGGGGTAGGCCGGGTCCAGCGGCACGTAGGCCGCGCCCGAGCGCAGCACCGCGAACATGGCCACCACCAGGTCCGCGGTGCGGCGCAGCACCAGACCGACCCGGCTGCCCGGTCCGACGCCCGCGGCGCGCAGCGCGCCCGCCAGGACCTCGACCCGGTCGGCCAGGTCGCGATAGGTCAGCTCGTGCTCGTCGATGATCAACGCGACCTCGTCCGGCCGGGTGGCCGCCTGGCCGGACAGACCGCTCAGCACCCCGTCCGCCGGTTCGGCCGCGGTGCGGTTCCAGTCGGCCAGCGCCGCGAGTTCCCGCGCGGTCGGCAGCAGCAGCCGGGACAGCGGGAGGTCGGGGTCGGCCGCCGCCCGCCGCAGGAACTCCACCAACAGCTCGGCCATGGCCGCCGCGGTCCCGGCGTCGAAGAGGTCGGTGCTGTACTCCAGCACCCCGACGACCTCCCGCCCCTCCTTGGCGAAGTCGGCCGCCAGGTCGAAGCGGGCGTGCCCGTAGTCCACGTCGACCGACGCCACCCGCACGCCGGGCAGGTCGTAGTCGACGTCGGGCACGTTGCGGAAGCCGAACTGGACCTGGAACACCGGGGCGTGGCCGACGTCGCGCACCGGGCGCAGCTCGCGGACCAGCCGCTCGAACGGCAACTGGTCGTGGGCCAGCGCGCCCAGCACCGTCTCCCGGACCCGCCCGAGCAGGTCGGTGAAGCACGGGTCGCCCGCCAGGTCGGTGCGCAGGACCAGACTGTTGACGAACATGCCGACCAGGTTCTCCACCTCCGGCAGCCGCCGGCCCGCCACCGGCGTGCCCACGACCACGTCGTGCTGCCCGGACCAGCGCGACAGGACCGCCTTCCAGCCGGCCAGCAGCACCATGAACAGCGAGGCGTTGGCGGCTCGCGCCATCCGCTCGACCTGCTCGGTCAGCCCGGGGTCCAGCCGGACGTGCACCCGGCCGCCGCGACCGGTGGGCACGGCGGGCCGGGGCCGGTCGGCGGCGGGTTCCAGCAGTGGCGGCGCGTCCGCCAGGCGGTCGCGCCAGTAGGCGATGTCCCCGGCGAGCGCCGCGTCGGTCAGGGTCTCCTGCTGCCAGGCCGCCCAGTCGGCGTAGCGCAGCGGCGGCACCGCCGGTTCCGGGCCGCCCAGGAGCGCGGCCCGGTAGCCCGCCGCGACCTCCCGCACCAGCACGGCCCGCGACCAGGCGTCGCCGACCAGGTGGTGGTTGACCACCAGCAGCAGGGCGTGCTCGGGCGAGGTGCGCAGGAGCACCGCGCGGAACAGCGGACCGGTGGCCAGCGGCAGGGGGCGGGCCGCCTCCCGTGCGGCCAGCCGGGTCAGCAGCTCCTCGGACGCACCCGGCGCGTCGACCACGACCAGCCGGAAGCCGGTGCCCGGCAGCACGCGCTGGACCGGGACGCCGTCGTCCTCGGCGACGACCGCGCGCAGCACGTCGTGCCTGGACACCACCCCGGCCACCGCCCGCTCCAGGGCGGGCACGCTCAGCGGGCCGGTCATCCGCAGCACGCCGTACTCGTTGGAGGCCGCACCGCCGGGCTGCAACTGCTCCACGAACCACAGGCGCTGCTGCCCGAACGACAGCGGCGCGGGTTCGTCCGGGTTCCGGCGCGGGATGACCGGCCCGGACGAGGTGCGCGCGGCGGCCGGCGAACGGCGGATGCGGCGCCCGAACTCGGCGCGCTGCTCGTCGGTGAGCCGCGCCAAGCGGTCTCCGGTGGACTCGGTCACGAGCGCTCCAACTGGTCCAGCACGGCTTCCTCCACCATGGTCGCCAGCCCGGCGACGGTCGCGCCCTCGAAGAACACCCGGACCGGGATCTCGATCTCGTACGCGGCCCGCACCCTGGCCGCCAACTGCGCCGCCATCAGCGAGTGCCCGCCCAACTGGACGAAGTTGTCGTTCACGCCGACGTCGTCCACACCCAGCAGCTCCTGCCACAGCTCGGCGAGCTGCGCCTCCAGCTCGCCCCGCGGCGCGACGTACGGTTCGGCCAGGTCGGGGCGCGGTGCGGTGGTCACACCGCCGCCGGTGGACCACGGCCCGTCCGCACCGAGGTCCAGCGGCTCGCCGATCCCGGCCCGCGCGACCAGCACGTGGCCGCCGCGCCCGGCCAGCAGCGCCTCGAACGCACGCACCCCCTGCGCGGTGGTCAGCGCGCGCGCCAGCACCTCCTCGTACGCGGCGCGGAGGTCGCCGGGCACCTCGGCGTCGCGGAGCATCCCGGTCTCCCCCCAGGTGTCCCAGGCCGCGGACAGCACGAGCCGCCCGTCCGACCGGCTTTCGGCCAAGCCGTCCAGGTAGGCGTTGGCGGCCGAGTAGTCGCATTGGCCGTAGGTGGGCACGACAGCCGCCAGCGAGGAGCACAGCACGACGAAGTCGGCCTCCCCGGGACGCAGCGCGGCGAGCAGGGTGCGCGCGCCGGCGACCTTCGGCGCGAGCACTCCGGCCATCTCCAGGTCGGTGCGCCGTTCCACCGCGCCGCCGCCGGCCACGCCGGCGGCGTGCACGACACCGTCGATGCGGCCGAACCGGGCCCGGACCCGGTCCAGTGCGGCGGTGAGCGCGACGACGTCGGACACGTCGGCCCGCTCGGCGGCCACCGTCGCGCCCGCGTCGGCGAGCGCCCGCACGGTGGGGTGGTCCTCGTGCGCGCTGCGGCTGAGCAGCACGACCGTCGCCCCGTGGCCGGTGGTCAGCCGCTCGGCGAGGGCCGCCCCGATGCCGGTGAGGCCGCCGACGATCAGGTACACGCCGCCCCGGCGCACCGGCAGCGCGGAATCGGCGGGTGGCGCGGTGGCGCGGGCGGGTTCCCGTCGCCACCACCGGTCGCCGCGCAGCGCCAGCACCGGGTCCGTCGCGCCGAGCACGGCGCGGGTCAGCGCGGTGGCGGTCGCCTCGTCCACGCCGTCGGCGTGCGCGGGCAGGTCGAGCTGCACGCAGTCGAGGTTGTGGTACTCGGTGGGCAGCACCAGCACCGGGCCGCTGAGCATGCGGGCGACCGGGTCGGCGTGCTCGGCCCCGGTGACCGCGAACGCGCCGCTGGTGACCACGCCCAGGCGCAGGTCGTGCACGACCCGTTCGGCGGCGACGGCCCTGGCCAAGCGCACCAGGCCGAAGTAGTCGCGGGTGTCGTCGGCCGAGGGTGCCAGGGGCCAGCAGTACAGCACTGTGCTCGGCGTGCGCACGAGTGCGCGCAGCTCGGCGAACAGCTGTCGGTAGTGCTCGGGCCGGGCCGGGTCCAGCTCGTAGACCCCGCGCCGCACCCGCCGGTACTCGGCCCCGGGCAGCACCGTGGTGACGACCTGGCCGGCGGCGGTGAGCACGTCGGCCAGCGCCTGCGCACGGCCGTCCGCGTCGAGGAACAGCAGCCACGCGGAGCGCTTGCCCTGCACGGGCTTCGCGTCGGGCTCGACGGTGGTGGCCCGCCAGCCGAACCGGCCGAGGGTGGCCTCGTCCCCGCCGACCGCCGCCCGCGCCGCGGGTTCCACCCAGTGCCTGCGGTGCTGGAACGGGTAGGTGGGCAGGATCGCGGTCCGCCCGCCGGGGTCGCCCAGCCGGTCCCAGTCGACCGGCACGCCGTGGGCCCACAGGCTGCCGAACGCCAGGCGCGCCGAACCGGGTTCGCCCGCCGCCGACGGCAGCGGCGGGGTGGCGGCGGTCAGGCCGGGCACCTGTGCGGCGTGGACCAGGCCGGTGAGCATCCCGCCGGGACCGGCCTCCACCGCGACGGCGGGCGCGTCCGACCCGCCCAACGCCGTCAGGCCGGCCAGGAACCGGACCGGGGCGCGCATCTGCCGCAGCCAGTAGCTCCGGTCCAGCGCCTCGGTCCCGGTGAGCCAGTCGCCGGTGAGGTTGGACAGCACGGGGATCGTCGGCGGGTGCGGCGTGACCTCCGCCAGCAGCGCGGCCAGCTCCTCCTGCGCGGTGTCGGTGAGCCGGCTGTGGAAGGCGTGCGAGGTGGGCAGGCGCACTCCGCGCAGACCCCGGGTCGCCACCGTCTCCTCGGCGGCCACCACCGCCTCGATCGGACCCGACACCACGGTGCTGCGGGGGCCGTTGACAGCGGCGACGTCCAGCCCGTGCCGCCCGGCCAACTCGGCGGCGGCCTCGGCGTCCAGCGGCAGGGCCAGCATCGCGCCGGGCGGCATCGCGGCCATCAGCCGCCCTCGGCCGGCGACCAGCCGCAGCGCGTCGGGCAGGGTGAAGATCCCGGCCAGGCAGGCGGCGGTGTACTCGCCGAGGCTGTGCCCGAGCAGCGCGGCGGGCGTGACGCCCCAGTGCAGCAGCAGCCGCGCGGCGGCGTAACTGGTGGTGAACACGGCGGGTTGGGTCAGCCGGGTGCGCGACAGCCCGTCGTCCTCGGCCCACAACTCGGCTCGCAGGTCCAGGCCCAGGTGCGGGACGAGCAGGTCGGCGCACTCGTCGACGGCCGCCCGGAAGACCGGTTCCGACCGGTAGAGCCCGGCGCCCATGCCCGGGTACTGCGAGCCCTGTCCGGGCAGCAGGAACACCGGGCGGGCCGGGCCGTCCTCCGCACGGCCGGACGCGACCTTCGCGCGGTCCGCGGTGGACAGGGCGTCGACCGCCGCGGACACGCTGTCCGCGACCACCACCCGGCGGTGGGCCCACTGCCGCCGCCCGGTGCGCAGGGTGTGGGCGACGTCGGCCAGGTGGAGTTCGCCGTGCTCGGCCAGGTGCGCGCCCAGCAGTCCGGTCATCGCCGCCAAGGCGGCGCTCGACGCGGCGGACAGCGGCAGCACCACGGGACCGGTCTCGACGGGGGCACGCGGATCGCGGGCGGGCGCCTGTTCGAGCACGATGTGCGCGTTGGTACCGCCGATGCCGAACGCGCTGACCGCGGCCCGGCGCGGCCCGGTGATCACCGGCCAGTCCTGGAGCCGTCCCGGCACGAAGAACCCGGCACCGACCAGGTCCAGCTCAGGATGCGTCGGGTCGGCGTGCAGGCTGGCCGGAACGCGGCCGTGGCGCAGCATCAGCACCGTCTTGATCAAACCGGTGATGCCCGCGGCTGCGTCGAGGTGCCCCAGGTTGGACTTCACCGAGCCCAGCGCCCTCGGTACGGCCGGCTTGGCCGCGCCGTAGGTCTCGGCGAGCGCGGCGACCTCGATCGGGTCGCCCAGCGGCGTGCCGGTGCCGTGCGCCTCGACGTGGCCGACCGTGGCCGGGTCGACGCCGGCGATGGCCAGCGCCTCCCGGATGACCTCCACCTGCCCCCGGTAGCTGGGGGCCGTGTAACCGACCTTGCGGTGGCCGTCGTTGTTGATGGCCGAGCCGAGCAACACCGCGTGCACCGGGTCGCCGTCGGCGAGCGCGTCGGTCAGGCGCTTGAGCACCACCACCCCGACGCCGTTGCCGAACACGGTGCCGTCGGCCTCGGCGGAGAACGGGCGGCAGCGCCCGGTTGCGGACTCCATGCCGCCCTCGGTGTGCCGGTAGCCCACGCGTGCGGGCACGGTCACGGTCACCCCGCCCGCCAGCGCCACGTCGCACTCCTGGGCCAGCAACGCCTGCGCGGCCAGGTGCACCGCGACCAGCGAGGTGGAGCAGGCCGTCTGCACGCCGACCGCGGGGCCGTGCAGGCCGAGCTGGTAGGCCACCCGCGCGGCGAGCTGGTCGGGCAGGTTGGCCTGCAACACCATCGGCATCCCGTGCGTGGAGACCAGGTCGGGCCGCGGTAGCAGGTTGTGCGCCAGGTAGCTGCTGAACATGCCACCCGCGTACACGCCGGTCCGGCGCGCACCGCGATCCGGGACCAGGCCCGCGTCCTCGACGGCGGTGAGCGCGCACTCCAGGAACAGCCGGTGTTGCGGGTCGAGCAACGCCGCCTCGGCCGCGCTGTAGCCGAACAGCTCGGCGTCGAACCCCTCGACGTCCGACAGCGCGCCCTTCGCCGGGACGTGGGCGGGGTCGCCGGCGAGGTCGGCGGGAACCCCGGCGGCGGCCGGCTCCTGCGGCGTGAAGCGGGTAACCGCCTCTTCCCCCGCCGTGAGCAGCCGCCACAGCGCGGCCACCGAGTCCGCGCCGGGGAACCGCCCGGCCATCCCGACGACCGCCACCCGGTCCGGCTGGTCGTCTGCCTCACTGTGCTGACTCATCGGTGCTACCCCCAGAGCGTTCTCGGGTGGACCCGGTTCGGGTTCAGACGGCGACCAGGTACTGCTGGAAGCGCGGCATGAGGTGGTCCAGCACGCGGACCTCCTTCTCGCTCAGGTCCGGGTGCCAGACGTCCCAGAGCAGCACGCAGCGCTGTTCGGTCCCCTCGTTGCGGGCCTCGTGGATGAAGCTGTCGTCGAACAGCAGGCAGCGGCCCTCGGTCCAGGTGCGGCGGTCGTCGGCGACGGTGATGTGGCAGTCGGGCGGCACCACCAGGGCGAGGTGGCAGGTCAGCAGCAGGTTGACCCCGCCGGTGTGCGGGGTGATGTGCACGCCGGGGTTGAGGACGGTGAACATGCCGTCCCTCGGCCCGTGCGGGGTCTTGTCCAGCGCGGCCAGGGTGTTCGGGCAGCGGTTGGCCGCCTCGGGGTCGACCACCCCGTTGCGGTACAGGGAGAAGGTGTCCCAGCCGCGCCAGCCCAGTTCCTTGGTGTAGGCGTCCTCGTAGGGCGCGAACGGCACGTCCTCCTGGCGCAGGGCGGAGAACTCCTCCCGGATCAGCGGGAAGTCGGCCTCGACCGCGCGCACCCACCCCAGTCCCGCCGTGTCGTGCCAGGGCAGGGCGCTGATACCGGGGAAGAACAGCCGGGTCGGCTCCTGCTCGTCGTGCAGGTACGTCGGAGCCCGCTCGCCGACGAGGATGCGCAGGCACTCCTCGATGCGCTCCAGCCCGTCCGAGCCGAACTCGGTGTCCAGTTCGGCGAGTACTCGGTCAACGTCCACTGTGGACCTCTCCATCGTCGTCGGTTCGGCGCACGCCCCCGCGGGCGCGGGAGAGCGACCGCAGGGCCGCCCGGCGCCGGTCGGCTCGGGCGCCGTCCTGCTCGGGCGCCCGCGGACCGGTGGCCAGGACGCGGGCGGTCAGCTCGGCGATGGTGGGGTGCGCGAACACGTCCACCAGTCGCACCGGCCTGCCCAGCCGTTCGATGAGCAGCAGTTGCAGCCGGGCGGCGAGCAGGGAGTTGCCGCCCGCGTCGAAGAAGTTGGTGTCGCGGCCGACCCGGTCCAGGCCGAGCACGTCCCGCCACGCCCGGGCCACGACCTCCTCCGCGCCCGTCCTCGGCCGTTCGGCCTGGCCACCGACCGGGCGCGCGCCGGGCGCGGGCAGGTTCCGGTAGTCGACCTTGTTCGAGCGGGTGCGGGGCAGGTCGTCCAGCACCAGCACGACGTCGGGCACGCTCGGCGAGGGCAACCGTGCGGCCAGGTGCGCCCGCAGCGCGGCCGGGTCCGGTGTGCGCCCGGAGGCGGGGACCACGTAGCCGACCAGCACCGGGGCGGGGCCGCCGCCGTCGTGGGCGGTCACCACCGCCTCCCGCACGTCGGGGTGGTCGGCCAGCAGCGCCTCGACCCCCGCGGGCTCGACGCGGTTGCCCCGGATCTTGAGCTGGAGGTCGGAGCGCCCGAGGAACTCCAGGACGCCGTCACGGCGGCGGCCGAGGTCGCCGGTGTGGTAGAGGGTGCCGCCGGGCCGCCACGGGTCCGGGACGTAGGCCGCCGCTGTGTCGGCACGCCTGCGGTGGTAGGCGCCCGCCAGGTGGTCCGAGCGCACGTACAGCCGGCCCGGGACCCCGTCCGGGCAGGACCGCAGCCGGTCGTCCAGCACCAGGACCTCCCGGCCGGCGATGGCCGTGCCGATGGGCACCGGCCCGGCGGTGTCGGTCGCGGTGAGGCGGTGGTGGGTGGCGAGCACGCACTCGGTCGGCCCGTACTGGTTGTGCACCAGCGGCGGCAGCGGCCCGCGCCAGCGGCGGGCCAGCGCTTCCGGCAGCACCTCGCCCGAGAGTTGGACGTGCGCCAGCTCCGGCGGCACACCCGCCCCGCCGTCGAAGACCTCGGTCACCAACGCGAAGAACGAGGGCACGGTCTCGAAGTGGGTGATGCGCTCGGCGTGCAGCCAGGCGGTCATGGCCACCGGGTCCCGGCGCGCGGCCCGCGGCGGCAGGCAGAGCGTGGCGCCGCGCAGCAGCGCGAGGAAGACCTCGGTGTAGGCCGCGTCGTAGGTGAACGGGGCCCACTGGGCGATCCGGCTGTCGGGGCCCACCTCGACGCAGCCGGCCTGCCAGTTCGCGAACTGGGCGAAGGTGGCGTTGGACAGCAGCACGCCCTTCGGCACGCCGGTGGACCCCGACGTGTACACCAGGCACAGCGGGTCCTCGCCGCGGCCGGGCCACGGGTCCGCGGGCGCGGGCGCCCCGGGCTCCGGCGCGCCCGGGTCCGCCACGGGCAGCCCGGCGAGCACCGCCGACCGCGCCTCGGCGAGCCGGGCGGTGGTCACCACGCAGACCGGTTCGGCGTCCGCGAGCAGCCCGGCCGTCCTCGGGGACTCGTCGTCGGTGTCGAGCACCAGGAACGGGTGACCCGCCGCCAGGACGCCGAGCGCGGCGGCCACCTGCGCCGCCCCGACGGGCAGCAGCACCGCCACGATCCCGCCGGCCGCGCTCCGGGTGGCGCGTACCGCCCCCGCCACGCCGTGCGCCCAAGCCGCGAGCTCGCCGTAGGTCAGGACCTCCCCGGCGTGCCGCAGCGCGACCGCGTCCGGGCGGGCCAGGGCCTGCCGCCGGAACAGCTCGGCGACCGGGGTCGGGTACCGGGCGCGGTCCGCACCCGCCGGTTCGATCGGGGCCGGGTCCACGTCGGACAGACGGGCAGCGGACAGCGGGCGGTCGGGTGCGGTGGTGCTCTCGGCCAGCAGCACGGCGAGCTGTTCGGCGAACCGGACCGCCGTGGACTCGTCGAACAGCCCGGTGGGGTACTCCAGGTCACCGGCGAACCGGTCCCCCTCGTCGACGAGGGTCAGGCCCAGCTCGTACTTGGCGGTGCCGGTGGTCAACGCGCGCACCTCGGCCGCCCGCCCGGTGAGCAGCAGCGGCGGGAACGGGCGTTCCTGGTACACGAACGCGGCTTGCACCAGCGGCGGTCTGCTCGGATCACGGGACAGGTCGAGTTCCGCGCCCAGCAGGTCCAGCGCGGCCCGCGGGTGGTCGAGCCCGGCGAGCAGGGTGGCGCGCACCCGTCCGGTCAACTCGGCGAGCGAGGGATCGCCGGACAGGTCGACGCGGAGTGGGAGCGTGGTGGTGAAGCAGCCGACGGCCCGGTCGAAGGCCGGGTCCTCCCGGTTGGCCACCGGCACACCCACCACGACGTCCTCGCTGCCCGCGTACCGGCCGAGCAGGGCGGCGTAGGCGGCCAGCAGCACCGTGAACGGGGTCGCGCCCGACTCGGCGGCGAAGGCGCGCACCCGATCCGCCGCCAGCACCACCGGCAGGTTCGCGCCCGCCAGGTCGCGCACCGGCGGCCGGGGGCGGTCGGTGGGCAGGTCGAGCACACCCGGATGGCCGCGCAGCACCTCCCGCCAGTGGGCCGTGTCGTCGCCGTCGGTGGTGTGCTCGGCGTAGCCGGGGCCGGGGTCCGGCGGCGGTCCGGCCATCCCGGTGCGGTGCCGGTAGCAGGCGGCGAGGTCCGCCAGCGCTATCGGCACCGACCAGCCGTCCAACGCCGTGTGGTGCGCGGTCACCACCAGCACGTGCTCTGCCGCGGACAGCCGGATGAGCAGTGCGCGCAGCAGCGGCGACCGGGACAGGTCGAACGGGCGGCGGATCTCGTGCGCGGTCAGCGCGGCGGCGACCCCCTCGGCCCGCTCGGGTGGGAGGCCCGCGAGGTCGACGACCGGCAGCCGGGTGTCCGGCACCGGACCGACGCGCACTTCCAGGCCGTCGCCGGTGACCGCGGACGTGCTGCGCAGCACCGGGTGGCGGATCAGCAGGTCACGCACGGCGAGCGCCAACGCGGCGACGTCCAGTTCGCCGCGCAGCCGGACCGAGGCAGGCAGGTGGTAGACGGCGCTGCCCGGGTGCAGCCGGTCCATCAGCCACAGCTGCCGCTGCTGGTCGCTCGGTGTGCCCGGCGGCCGGGCCAGGGCGGCCGGACGGCGCGGCGACGTCTCCGCCTGCCGGGCGTCGACCAGCCGGGCCAGGTCGGCGAGCGTCGGCGCGCCGACGAACTCGGACAGCTGGAGGGGCACGTCCAAGGCGTGCCGGACCCGGGCGACGAACCGGGAGACGGTGAGCGAGCTGCCCCCGAGGTCGAAGAAGTCGTCGGTGACCCCGACCGAGCCCTCCGGCAGGCCCAGCACCTCGGCGCACAGGGTCGCGAGCACGTGCTCGGTCCGGGTGGCGGGGGCACGTCCGCCCGGGGCCGGCGCGACGGCACTGCCCGCCAGGGCGCGCAGGGCGATCCGGTCGAGCTTGCCACCGGAGGTCAGCGGGATCTCGGGCAGCACGGCCACCGCCGAGGGCACCATCACCTCGGGCAGCCGGGTCCGCAGCGCGGCGCGCAGCTCGCCGGGGTCGAACCCGACCTCCGGGTCGAGCACCAGGAACGCGACCAACCGCACCGGGTCCCCGTCCGCCTGGACCACGGCCTGCCGCACCCCCGGCAGGGTGGTGAGCGCCGCCTCCACCTCACCCGGCTCGACCCGGTGGCCGCGGATCTTGACCTGGTGGTCGAGCCTGCCGTGCAGCACGATCCGCCCGTCGGGCAGGTACCCGGCCAGGTCGCCGGTGCGGTAGACGGTCCGCCCCTCCCCCGGCCGCACCGGATCGTCCACGAAGGAACCGGCCGTGAGCGCCGGTGCCCGCCAGTAGCCGAGGGCGACGCCGGGGCCGCCCACGACCAGCTCGCCGATCGCGCCGAGCGGCACGGGCCTGCCCCGCTGGTCCAGCACGTGGCAGTAGGCGCCTGCCAGCGGGCGGCCGATGGTGATCGGCTCTCCCGGCAGCACCCGTTCCCCGGTGGCGTACACGGTGACCTCGGTGGGACCGTACAGGTTCCACAGCTCGGCGGTGCGGGCGAGCAGTTCCTCGACCAGGCGCGGTTCCAGCGCTTCCCCGCCGGCGAACGCGCGCAGGCGCGGGTCGCCCGCCCAGCCGCTGTCCAGCAGCAGCCGCCAGGTCGACGGAGTGGCCTGGAGCACGGTCGCGCCGCTCGCGGCCAGCACGTCCGCCAACGCCGCGCCGTCGCGGGTCGCCGAGTCCGGCACGATCTCCACCGTCGCACCCACGACCAGCGGCGCGCACAGCTCCACCATGGACATGTCGAAGGACAACGCGGTCACCGACAGCACGGTGTCCGAGGACGCCAAGCCCGGTTCCGCCACCAGCGCGCTCAGCAGGTTGGCCAGCGCGCGGTGCGGCACGGTGACACCCTTGGGCCGCCCGGTGGAGCCCGACGTGTAGAGCAGGTAGGCGGGCGCGGACGGGTCGACGCGGTCGCACGCCACCCGCGGGCCGGCCATGAGCACGGGCAGGTCGGCGTCGGTGACGACCAGCGCGGCACCGCTGTCGGCGACGACGGCTTCGGCGCGTGCCGCGGGCAGTTCGGCGCCCATCGGCACGGCGACCGCGCCCGCTCGCCAGACGCCCAGCAGCAGCGGCACCACCTCGGCCCGGCGGGACACCGCGATCGCGACCCGGTCGCCCGGCCGCACGGCGAGCGCACCCGCGATCACGTCCGCCGCCCGGTCGAGTTCCCGGTAGTCCAGCGCGGTGCCGGCACAGCGGACCGCGATCCGCTCCGGCGATCGCTCGGCGTTGCGGCGCACCACGTCCGACAAGGTCCACGACGGGCTCACGTGAGCGCCGGGATCGTTGAACCCGACCAGCAGCCGCTCGCGGTCCGCCGAGCCCAGCACCGGCAGGTCACCCACCGGCAGGTCCGGGTCCTCGACCGCCGCGGCGAGCAGCACGGAGAGCCCTTCGGCGAAGCGCACGGCGGTCGCGGCGGTGTACGTCGAGGCGCGGTACTCCAGCAGACCTCGCAGCGCGCCGTCGGGCAGCGGTTGCAGGATCAGGGTGAGGTCGTACTTGGCCGTGCCGCTGTGCACCGGCACCCGCTCCGCGGCGACCAGCGGCAGCGTGAGCTGCCCGGACCGTCCGTTGTGGATGGACACCAGCAGCCGGAACAGCGGGGCGCGATCGCCGGCCGTGCCGCCACCGAACAGCTCGACCATCCGGGCGAAGGGAAGTTCCTTGTGCCGCAGCGCTCCCTTGACGGTGTCCCGGGTGGCCGCCAGCAGCGACCGGAACGGGGCGTCCGGGTCCACTCCGGTGCGGCAGGGCAACAGGTTGAGCAACGGGCCGAACACCCCGGCCAAACCCGGCCTGCCGCGCGTGGCGGCGGTCAGGCCGACCACCACGTCCCGCTGTCCGGTGTACCGGTGGACCAGCGCCGTGAACGCGGCCAGCACGGTGGCCGCCGTGCTGACGCGTTCCCGCCGGGCCAGCGCGCCCGTCGCGGCCACCAGCGGCGCCGGCAGGGTGAACTCGTGCACCGCCCCCGCGTGGTCGGTGCGCGCCGGGTGCGGCCGGTCCGGCGGCAAGGTGGTCACGGGCGGGTCGCCGGCCAGTCGGTCGCGCCAGTACGCCACCTGCGCCGGGTCGTCGCCGGCCGCCCGCTCCGCGCGGGCGTGCGCGCCGAAGTCCGGACCGCCGGCCAGACGCGGCGCCGCCGCCCCGGTGAGCCGCGCGGTGTAGCGCGCGCCGAGTTCGTCCAGGAACCCGCCGAGCGACCAGGCGTCGGCGATGATGTGGTGCGCGACCACCAGGAGGACGTGCTCCCGCGCGGTCAGGCGGACCAGGTGCGCCCGCAGCAGAGGAGCACGGCCGAGGTCGAGCGGAAGCGCGGCCAGCCGACCGAGCAACCGCGCCGGATCTGTTCCGGCCGGCACCTGGAGGACCCGCACGGGCACCGTCACGGCCGGGTGGAACACCAGGCCCGGCTCGGGGTCGCCGTCCTCGATCGCGCAGCGCATCACCTGGTGCCCCGCCACGACTTCCGCCAGCGCGGCCTCGATCGCCGCCACGTCCAGCGGCCCCGACAGCCGCAGCGCGCCGGTCTCGTTGTGCAGCGCGGCCCCACCCGCGAGCTGCTCGGTGCGCCAGATGCCCAGTTGCGGGTAGGTCAGCGGTGCCCGTTCGGGCGCGGGCTCGGGACGCATCAGGACAGTCCCAGGTCTTCGGTCCACAGCGGACCGTTGTCCAGCAGGAAGCGCCGGGCGTTCGCCATGTCGTCGCTGAGCACGCGGTCCTCCCGCAACGCGGGCACCACCTCCCGGAAGTCCTGCACGACCCGCGCGGTCGCCGGCGATACGCGCAGGTCCGCGTTCAGCTCGGTGGCCTGCACCGCCAGCATCAGCTCGATGGCCAGCACGTGCTCGACGTTGTCCAGCACCTGGCGCAGCTTCAGCGCGGCGGTGCCGCCCATGCTGACGTGGTCCTCCTGCAACTGGCAGGTGGGAATGGTGTCCACGCTGGCCGGGGAGGCGAGGGTCTTGTTCTCGTTGACCAACGCCGCCGCCGAGTACTGCGCGACCATGAAACCGGAGTGCAGCCCGGCGTTGCGGGTGAGGAAGTCCGGCAGCCCGCGCTGCCCGGACAGCAGCTGGTACGAACGGCGCTCGGAGATCGCCGAGAGGTCGGCCAGCGAGATCGCGAGGCAGTCCAGCGTGGTCGCGGTGGACTGGCCGTGCAGGTTGCCACCCATCAGCACGAGGTTCTCCTCCGCGAAGAACAGCGGGTTGTCCGAAACCCCGTTGCACTCCTCGGTCACCACCGTCGCGGCGAAGTCCACGACCTGGCGGGCTGCGGCGTGCACCTGGGGCAGGCAGCGGAAGGAGTAGGGGTCCTGCCGGGACCGGTTGCACGTCGGCAGGGCCGCGTGGTTGCCGCCCGCCAGCAGGAGTCCGAGGTTGCGGACCACGTCGTGGCGGTGCCGGTTGCGCGAGGTGCTGTGGTAGAGCGGGTGGTAGAAGTTGTCGGAGCAGCTGAACGCCTGGGTGCTCACCGCGGCCACGACGTCCGCGCAGCGGGTCAGCAGCGTGGCCCGGTGCACCGCCTCGGCGGCCAGCGCGTTGATGTACTGCACGCCGTTGGTCAGCGCCAGTCCGTCCTTGGCCTGCAACCTGATCGGCGCGAGCCCGGCGTCCGCCAGCGCCTCGGCGGCCGGGGTCAGCCGCCCTTCCCAGTGCACTTGGCCGAGCCCCAGCAGCGGCAGCGACAGGTGCGCCAGCGGGGCGAGGTCGCCGCTCGCGCCGACCGTGCCCCGGGCCGGGATCGCCGGGATGACCCCGGCGTTCCACAGCGCGATCAGGGCCTCCACCGTGCCGGGCGAGATCCCGGTGCGACCGCTGCGCAGGGTCAGCAGCTTGATCAGCAGCACCAGGCGGGAGACCGCCTCCGGCACCGGCTCGCCCACACCGCAGGCGTGCGAGAGGACGTGGTTGCGCTGCAACTCCTCGACCTCGGCCGAGTCGATCCGCGTTTCGCACAGCGATCCGAAACCGGTGTTCACGCCGTAGACGTGTTCGCCCCGCCTGCTCAGCTCGTCGACGAATTTCCGGCCGGCCGCGATGTCGGCCACCACGTCATCGGCCAAACGCAGCTCCGGCCGTTCCCGGACGATTTCGACCAGAGCGTCGATCGAATAGTCTTCCCGGGTGATCGTGTGCCCGTTCATGCGCGACCCGCCCGCACCGCCGCGGCGACCTCGGCCGATTCCGCGGCCCAATCCGGGACGACGAAGCCCAGCCGATCGCGGCAGAACTCCGCCCACTCCGGCGAACTGTCGCTGAAAAGCACAGATGCGTCAGGAAGCGGGGCCGCTCGAACCACCGCGGCCTCGTCCAGGAACACCAGCGAGTCCACCGCCGACGCCGCGATTTCGGCCGCCGGGAAACCGGAGTAGGACTGGAGCTGCGCTATTTCGTACGCACGAAAATAAGTCGGCACGAGCCTGGACCTCCCAGTGCGTGGTGAATACACATCCAACTCGCCGCGTCTCCCGACGGTAGCAGTGCGCACAATCCGGTAGCAATACAACTGCGACCGCTCGAAGTTATTTCTCGGTCGCCCGCAGCACCCCCCTCCGGTGGAGCAGGCCGAGCACGGCCCGGACCGCCGCCTCCGGCGTGCAGGTCGAGGTGTCCACCCGGAGGTCCGGGTGCTCCGGCGGTTCGTAGGGCGAGTCGACACCGGTGAACCCGGGCAGCTCGCCCCGCCGCGCCTTGGCGTAGAGGCCCTTGGGGTCGCGCGCCTCCGCCACCGCGAGCGGCGCGTCCACGAACACCTCGTGGAAATCGCCCTCGGGCACCAGTCCCTTGGCCGTGGCGCGCTCGGCCCGGAACGGCGAGAT
Source organism: Saccharothrix espanaensis DSM 44229 (assembly GCF_000328705.1). Classification (NCBI taxonomy): domain Bacteria; kingdom Bacillati; phylum Actinomycetota; class Actinomycetes; order Pseudonocardiales; family Pseudonocardiaceae; genus Saccharothrix; species Saccharothrix espanaensis. Next base: position 6,337,177 of record NC_019673.1, read on the forward strand.
GAGCGCCACGATCACGACCAGGCCGGCGTCGGCCATCAGCCGGGCGACCTCGGCCACCCGGCGGATGTTCTCCACCCGGTCGGCGGCGCTGAAACCGAGGTCGCGGTTGAGCCCGTGCCGGACGTTGTCGCCGTCGAGCAGGTAGGTGTGCACGCCCAGGCTGTGCAACCGCCGCTCCAGCAGGTCGGCGATCGTGGTCTTGCCCGCGCCGGACAGCCCGGTCAGCCACACCACCGACGGCCGGTGGCCCTTGCCCGCGGCCCGCTGCTCCCGGTCCACGGTCACCTGCTGCCAGTACAGGTGCCTGCTCCGGCCGAGTACGCCCCGGACCATGCCCGCCCCCAGCGTCGCGCCGTCCACCCGGTCGATGAGCAGGAAGGCGCCGGTGTCCCGGTTGTCCTGGTAGAGGTCGAAGGCGAGCGGCCGGTCGAAGACCAGCTCGCAGCGCGCGATCTCGTTGAGCCCCAACGAGGTCGCCGGCACCTCGGCGAGGGTGCCGACCTCCAGCCTGCCGACCACGCCCGACACGACGGCACCGACCAGCCCGGTACCGAGCTTGAGCAGGTAGCCCCGGCCGACGTGCAGCTCCCGCCGGTCCAGCCACACCAGGTCGGCCTCGATCCGGTCGGCCACGGTGGCGGGCCGGTCGGCCGCGCACAGCAGGTCGCCGCGGCCGACGTCGACGTCCTCGACGAGGGTGACCGCGACCGACTGCCCGGCCACGGCCGACTCCCGGTCGCCGTCGTAGGTGACGATGCGGTCCACCGTGCCCCGGGCACCGCCGGGCAGCACCACGACCTCGTCCCCCGGGCGCAGTTCGCCGCCGACCACCGGGCCCGCGTAACCCCGGAAACCCCCTTCCCGCCGCAGGACCACCTGCACCGGCAGCCGCGCCGGGCCGCCACGCGCGCGGTCGTCGCCGACCGGCACCGACTCCAGCCACCGCAGCAGCGAGGGGCCCCGGTACCAGGGCGTCCTGGAGCTGGGCCGCACGATGTTGTCGCCGTGCAGCGCGGACGCGGGCAGGCAGTGCACCGGGGGCAGGCCGGCCGCGCGCGCCAGTGCGGCCATCTCCCGCTCCACGTGCTCGAACGCCTCGACGGAGTAGCCCAGCAGGTCCAGCTTGTTGACCACCACCAGTACGTGCCGGATGCCCAGCAGCGACACCAGGTACAGGTGCCTGCGGGTCTGCGGGCGCACTCCGCCGGCGGCGTCGACCAGGACCACGGCGGCGTCCGCCGTGGAGGCGGCGGTGACCATGTTCCGGGTGTACTGCTCGTGTCCGGGCGAGTCGCCCACCACGAACCGCCGAGTGGCCGTGGCGAAGTAGCGGTGGGCCACGTCGATGGTGATGCCCTGCTCCCGTTCGGCGGCGAGCCCGTCCACCAGCAGGGAGAAGTCCGGGGTGGACGCGGGCATCCCCCGCCGGGCGGACTCCGCCACCAGCACGGCGAACTGGTCGTCCAGCACCAGCCTCGCCTCGTGGAGCAGCCTGCCGATGAGGGTGCTCTTGCCGTCGTCCACGCTGCCACAGGTGATGAACCGCAGCAGGTCCTTGTCGGTCAGCTGGTGCGGCGGGTCGTCTGCCGCGAGTCGCCCGTCGCCCGCCATCAGAAGTACCCCTCCTGCTTCTTGCGCTCCATCGACCCGGCCGAGTCGTGGTCGATCAGCCGCCCCTGCCGCTCGGAGGTCGTGGCCAGGGCCACCTCCCGCACCACCTCGGCCGGCGTGGTCGCGGTGCTCTCCACCGCACCGGTCAGCGGGTAGCAGCCCAGGGTGCGGAAGCGGACGTCGAGAAGCTCGGGCACTTCGCCCGGTTCCAACGGCATCCGCTCGTCGTCCACCATGATCAGCATCCCGTTGCGGCGGACCACCGGTCGCGGCGCGGCCAGGTACAGCGGCACGATCGGGATCTGCTCCCGCTGGACGTACAGCCACACATCCAGCTCGGTCCAGTCGGACAGCGGGAACACCCGAACGGTCTCACCCGGCGCGCGGCGGGCGTTGTACAGCCGCCACAGCTCCGGCCGCTGGCGGCGCGGGTCCCAGCCGTGCCCCGGGGAGCGCAGGGAGAACACCCGTTCCTTCGCCCTGGACCGCTCCTCGTCCCGGCGTGCGCCGCCGAACGCGAGGTCGAAACCGTGCTCGTCCAACGCCTGTTTGAGCCCTTCGGTCTTCCACAGGTCGGTGTGCGCGGCCGAACCGTGGGTGAACGGGTTGATGCCACGTGCCACGCAATCCGGGTTGCGGTGCACCACCAGGTCCAGGCCGAGTTCGGCGGCGGTCCGGTCGCGGAAGGAGATCATCTCCCGGAACTTCCACGTGGTGTCCACGTGGAGCAGCGGGAACGGCGGTTCGGCCGGGTGGAACGCCTTGCGCGCCAAGTGCAGGAGCACCGAGCTGTCCTTGCCGATGGAGTACAGCAGCACCGGGCGCTCCGATTCGGCGACCGCCTCGCGGATGATCCGGATGCTGTCCGCCTCCAGCTTGTCCAAGCAGGTCAAAGAGATCACTCCGGACACCGCGCCGACTTCTGTCCGTTGTGGACTCGACCCGGTCGTGGGTGGGGATCCGGCGCCGTTCGCACCTAGCCAAGTCATGCGAAACGCCCTACTTTCTGATCGGGGCAGGACATCACGTCGAGCCGGCTCCGCCCGGCGGTTGGGGAGGGCGTCATGGTGAGCGCCGTTTCGTATCCGAAGGACTTCTGGCTGCTGTGGTCATCGTCGATCGTCTCCGGCATCGGTGACGGCGTGCGCGTGGTGGCCCTGCCGCTGCTGGCCACGACGGTCACCCGCGACCCGCTGCTCATCGCGCTGGTCACCGTGGCGGGCACCCTGCCGTGGGTGCTCGTCGGCCCGTTCACCGGCGCGCTGACCGATCGGCTGGACCGGAGACGGCTGCTGTGGCGCGTCTCGGTGTTCCAGGCGGTGCTGATGGCCGCCTTCACCCTGCTGATCGGCGCGGACGCCACACCGGTCGCGGTGCTGGCGGCCACCACGTTCCTCATGACCTCGGCGGAGACCCTGGCCATGAACGCGTCCGCCGCACTGGTACCCGAACTCGTGGCGAAGGACCGCCTCGCGCCGGCCAACAGCCTGTTGCAGGGCGGGCACTTCGTCACCAGCGACCTCGCCGGAATGGCCGTGGGCGCGGTCCTGTTCGGACTGGGGCCGGTGCTGCCGTTCACCGTGGACACGGTCAGCTTCGCGCTGGCGGCGGTGCTGCTGCTCGGCATCCGACCGCCCACCTCGGGCGGCGCACCCGCCGGACGCGTCACCGTCCGCTCGCTGCTGCGCGACATCCGCGCCGGGATGCGGTGGCTGCTGGCGCACCGGCTGCTGCGCACCCTGTGCGTGTTGTTCGCGTTGAGCAACTTCGCCGTGACCGGCGTGCTGGGTATCGCTGTGCTGTACGCGTTGGAGGTCCTCGGTGTCAGCCAGACCGGCTACGGCCTGCTGATGGTGGTCGTGGCCGTCGGCGGGGTCGGGGGGCTGGTGGTGGCACCGCTGCTGACCTCCCGCCTGGGCCTGGGCCGCACCATCCAGGTCTCGCTGGCGCTCGCGCCCGTGCCGTTCCTGGTCGCCGGGCTCACCAGCGCGCCGCTGGTGGCGGCGGGCAGCCTGCTGCTGGTCGGCGCGGGCGTGTCCATCGGCAACGTGGCCAGCATGTCCATCCGGCAACTGCTGGTGCCCACCGAGCTGTTCGGCCGGGTGAACAGCTCCTACCGCCTGGTGGCGCAGGGGCTCAGCCCGCTGGGCGGCGTGTTCGCCGGGCTGCTGGCCGCCTGGTACGGGCTGCACGCGCCGTTCCTGTTCGGCGCGGCGCTGTTCACCGGGATCGTCATCTTCGGTGCCCCGCGGGTGTCCGACACAGCCGTGCGGGCCGCCGAGTCCGCCGTCCAGGAGGAGGGCCGATGAGGCTCCGCGTCCTCGCCCTGCTCGGCCTGGTCCTGCTGGCCGCGGTCGTGGTGTTCGCGCAACGACCACCGCGACCCAACGCCACCGCCGGGGACACCGAGTTCGCCGCGGGTCGGGCGTCGACCCATCTGGCGCACTTCGCCGACTCTCCTCGTCCCACGGGTTCACCGGCGGCCTCCCGCACCCGCGAGTACCTGCGCACGGCTTTGGCCGACCTGGGCCTGACCGCCACCGAGCGCACCTCGGTCGCCGCGCGCACCTTCGCCGACCGCACCCACCTGCTGGGCTCGGTGACCCCGCTGCACGCCGTGCTGCGCGGCCGGGAGAGCACCGGCGCGGTGCTGCTGGTCGCGCACTACGACTCGGTCCCGCTCGGTCCCGGCGCGGCCGACGACGGCGCCAACGTGGCCGCGGTGCTGGAGGTCGTCCGGGCGCTGCGCGCCGGACCCGGACTCCGCAACGACGTGCACGTGCTGTTCACCGACGCCGAGGAACCCGGGCTGCTCGGCGCGCGAGCGTTCGTCGACTCCGGTGTCCCGGCCGACGCCGTCGTGCTGAACCTCGAGGCACGGGGCGTTTCCGGCCCGGCGCTGATGTTCCAGACCTCGGGCCCGGCCGGCGGGCTCATGCCCGCACTGCGGGCCTCGGGCGCGCTGACCACGTCGGTGTCGGCCGACATCTACCGGTTGCTGCCCAACGACAGCGACCTGACCGTGTTCGACGAGGCCGGGGTGCGTGGGCTCAACTTCGCGTTCATCGGGGGCTCGGCGCACTACCACACCGCCACCGACGACATCGCGCACTTGGACGCGGGCAGCGTGCAGGACATGGGCGACGCGGTACTGGCTGCCGCACGCGTGCTCGGCGACGCCGACCTCGCCGCGGCCGATCCCGGCGCGGCGCACTACTTCAGCGTCCTGGGTCTGGTGGTGCACTACCCGGCCTGGTCCACCCTGCCGCTGGCCGCGCTGACCGCGCTGGGACTGCTCGGGCTGTGCCTGCGATTGCGCTGCGGCCTGGCGGCGCTGCGGGTCGGGGCGAGCCTGCTGCTGCCGGTCCTGGCCGCCGGCGCCGCGGCGTTCGGGCTCTGGTGGCTGCTGGGGGTGCTGCGGCCGGAGTACGCACTGCTGCCGGCGGGCGACCCGTACCAGCCGGGCCCGCACCTGGCCGCGCTCGCGGTGCTGACCGCCGCGCTGCTGCTGGTCTGGCGCGGACTGCTGCGCGGAGCGGGCGAACCGGCCCTCGCGCTCGGCGTGCTGGGCGTGCACGCCGTGCTCGGGCTGCTCCTCGCGGTGCTGCTCCCCGGCGGGGCGTACCTGTTCACCCTGCCGGCGCTGGTCGGGCTGCTCGCGGTGGCGCTGACCGGCCGCCCGGCCGCGGCCTCGCTGGGCGCGGTGCCCGCCGTGCTCGTGCTGCTGCCCGTGGTGCTCCTGCTCACGCCGGCCCTCGGGCTGGCCGGCGCCGCCGGCGTCCTGGTACCCGCCGCGCTGCTGGCCACCACAGCGCTGCCGCTGCTGCGGGCCGCGCCACCGCGTCGGCCGGTCGTGCTGACCGCGCTGCCGCTGGCCGTCGCCCTGGTGGCCACCGGGGTGCTCACCGAGGGCTACGACGAGCAGCGGCCCAAGCCGGTCAGCCTCGGGTACGCGGTCGACGGCGACCGCGGCTCGGCCCGCTGGCTCGGCGAGGGCGAGCCCGATCCCGCGTTCGCCGCGCTGCTGCCCACCCCGCCGGCCGCGGTGGACGAACTGCCCAACCTGACCGGCCGGAGCCTGCGCACCGGGCCGGCACAGGTGGCGGCTTCGGTGCCCGCCCCCGTCTGGGAACATCTCGGCGACCGCCAGGACGGAGGGCTGCGCGAGTACCGGGTGCGCCTGCGCACGCCGGGCAACGCGTACGCGGTCGCGGTCTACGCCGACGTCCCCTCGGGTGAGCTGGTGGAGGCGGTGGTCGACGGCCGCGCCGTGCCCGGCGGACGCAACCGGCGGTTCACCACGGGACCCTGGGGCTGGGGCTTCGGCTACACCGCGCCGCCCGCCGCCGGGTTCGACGTGGTCCTGCGGGTGCGGGGCGGTGACGCCGCGCCCCGGCTGCGCGCGGTGAGCCAGACCAACGGCCTGCCCTCCGACGCCGACGCGCCCGCACTCGCCCCGGACCGCACGCAGGCCGCCTGGCCCTCCCCCGCCGGGCAGAGCTACGCGAGCCGCACGATCGAGCTCAGCCACGGCTGACCCTCGTTCCGCCGCCCGCGAGCGCCGCCGACACCGGGCGGTCCACCCGCCCGTCGGCCACCACGACCTCGCCGATCCCACCCGCCAGCGCCTCGGCGGCGGCGATGAGCTTGACCGCCATCCCGCCCCGCACGTGCGCGGGCGGGTCCGACCCGGCGACGCGGTGCTCCGCCAGCACGCTGCGTTCGTCCGCCGGGTCGGCCAGCACGCCGGGCGCGGCGGTCAACAGCACCAGGGCCCGCGCGCCGAGCGCGACGGCCACCGCCGAGGCGACCCGGTCGGCGTTCACGTTGACCAGCCCGCCGTCGTCGGTGGCCACCCCGGGCGGTGACACCACCGGGGTGTACCCCTCGGCCAGCAGCGCGCGCAGCAGCCCGGCCCGGACCTCGACGATCCGGCCGCTGTGGTCGTCGCGGACCACGACGGTGCGGCCGTCCACCCGCGCCCTGGTGGCCTTCTTGCGTTCGGCCCGCAGCAGTCCGGCGTCCGCGCCGGACAGCCCCACCGCCGCCACGCCCAGCCTGCCCAGCTCGGTCAGCAGCGCGGGGCGCACCGCGCCCAGCAGCGCCAGCGTCAGCACCTCCAGCGCGGCGGCGTCCGTGTGCCGCGTGGTCACCCCGCTGGGCGAGACGAGTCTGCGCGCCGGGACGCCGAGTCGCCCGGCCAGCCGGTCGACGGCCGCCGACCCGCCGTGCACGAGCACGACCGGCGTGCCCGCCGAGACCAGCCCGGCCACGTCCGCGCACACCGCGTCGGCGCGGATGCCGTCCGCGCCACCGCACTTCACCACCAGCACGACCGCCTCCTCACACCGCATCGGACCTGGACAGGTCGGTCACCGCGGCCGTCAGCACCTCGATGCCCCGGAAGAACTCCGCCAGCTCCAGGTGCTCGTCGTCGTGGTGGTCCAATCGGCTGTCGCCGGGCCCGTAGGTCGCCATCGGGATGTCCCACACCTCGGCCAGGGTGTTCATGTCCGAGGTCGCCGTCTTCACCTTCGCGCCGGCCCGTCCTCCCAGGCCGCGGATCGCCGCGGACAGCGCGCGCACCACCGGGTCGGTGCGCCGCACCCGGCAGGCCGCCACCGCGTTGACCACGGACAGCTCACCCGCCCCGACCCGTTCCCGCAGCGCGTGCACGCACCTCTCGACGTCGAAGTCGGGCGGGGTGCGAACGCTGAACTCGGCGGTGGCCGCCGTCAGGTCGCCGACGAAGGACACCAGGGTCGCGCCGGGGTGGCCGAAGGTGCCGTGGCCCGCCTCGGGGCCGAGCAGCTCCAGCAGGACGGTCCACGCCAGCGCGGCCAGCTCGCCCGCCTTCGGTTCGGGGTTGCTGGGGTGGGTCGGCGGGGTCTCCACCCGGTAGCGCAGGTCGAGCTTGCCCTTGTAGCCCAGCACGACGTCGGACCAGCCGCTGGGCTCGCCCACGATCAGCGCGTCCGGCGGCGGGTGGTGCTTGCGGATCTGCACGGCGCCGCGCGAGCCGGGTGTCTCCTCCTCCACCACGGCGGCCAGCACGATCCGCCCGGCCGCCGCCGTGGCGCGGACCGCCGCGCAGACCATCGCGGCCAGCGGGCCCTTGGCGTCCACCGCGCCCCGCCCGTAGAGCCGCCCGCCGGTCAGCCGCACCGGCCGGGTTCCCGGCACGGTGTCCAGGTGCCCGAGCAGCATCACGGTCGGGCCGGGGCCCCGGTCCAGCTCGCCGATCACGTTGCCCACCTCGTCCAGCCGGGCGGCGAAACCCAGCTCCCGCAGCACCGACAGCAGGTGCCCGGCGAGCGCGGCCTCGGCGTAGGAGGGCGAGGGGATCTCCAGCAGGGAGCGCAGCAGGGCCGCCGCGTAGGCGTCGTCCAGCACGGGTCCGTTCCGCTCGGCAGGCACCGGTCACACCTCCGCTTCAGTTCGGGTGCAGGCCCGGGAACTCCAGGCCGGTGTCCTCGGGAAGGCCGAGCCGCAGGTTCAGGCACTGCACCGCGTTGCCCGCTCCGCCCTTGACCAGGTTGTCCAGCGCGCCCACCGCCAGCACGGTGCGCTCGGCCTCGTCCACCACGAAGCCGACGTCGCAGAAGTTGGACCCGGAGAGGATCTTCGGGTCCGGCAGCCGGTGCGGGCCTCGGTGCTCGGCCACCACCCGCACGAACGGCTCCGCGGCGTAGTGCCGCCGGTAGGCCGCGCGGATCGCACGCGCGTCGACGCCGTCGGCCAGACGGGTCCAGCACAGCACCTGCACCCCGCGCACCGCCTCCACGCCGGTCGCGGTCATGAGCACCGGTCTGCCCAGCCGTTCGCCGATCTCCGCCTCGTGCCGGTGGTGCAGCGGGGCGAAGACGCGCAGCGCGCCGCTGCGCTCGGCGTGCGTGTTCTCCGGGCCGACGGCCGCACCGGAACCGCTGGAGCCGGCGCGGGCGTCCACCCTGATCTCACCGGCGACCAGGTCGTCGGCCACCAGGGGGTGCAGGGCCAGCACCGCCGCCGTGGCCATGCAGCCGGGCACGGACACCCGGTCGGCGGTGCGCAACCGGTCGCGGTGCAACTCGGGCAGACCCGGGACGAACCGGCCGAGCAGCCCCAGCTCGGTGTGCGGCCGGCCGTAGTACCGCCGGTAGCTCTCCGGGTCGTGCAGCCGGAAGTCGGCGGACAGGTCGACGACGATCTTGGCCGCCGCGAGGTAGTCCCGGATCCGACCCATCGTCGCGGTGTGCGGGGTGGCCAGGAACACCGCGTCGTACTCGCCCAGGTCCGCCGGGGCCACGAACGTCAGATCGGTGCGCCCGCGCAGGTTCGGGTGCGCGCTGTCCACGCGCCGCCCGGCCAGCCTGGTCGAGGTCGCCGCCGCCACGTCCACCTCGCGGTGGCCCAGCAACAGGCGCAGCAGCTCGCCGCCGATGTAGCCGGACCCGCCCACCACCGCCACCCGCACGACCCTCACTCCCCTTCCGCCACGAGAAAGTCGACGATCTCCGCCGCCACGTCCACCCGGTCGCCGAGCGCCGCCTGGAGGCCGGCGAACTCCACCCGGTCGTTGACCTCCAGCACGTGCAGCCCGCCGGCGCCGTCCTCCACGAGGTCCACCCCGGCGAGGACGGCACCGACCGCCGCCGCCGCCGCGAGGGCCAGCGCACCCAGCTCCGCAGTCACCTCGCAGGGCTCGCTGCGCGCGCCCAGCGCCACGTTCGCCCGCCAGCCCGCGCCGAGCCGGTGGCTCGCGCCGAGCACCCGTCCGCCGAGCACCAGCGCGCGGATGTCCCGACCAGGACCGGTCACGAACTGCTGCGCGTACACCAGGTGCGACTGCGGTCCGGGCAGCGCGGCCACGTACTCCAGCACGGCGGCGGCCGTCGCGGCGTCCGGCAGGAGGGTCACCAGCCGGCCCCACGAGCCGACCAGCGGCTTGACCACCGCCGGGTAGCCGAGGCCGGCGAGCGCGGGCAGCGCCGCCTGCGGGCTCAGGGCCAGCACCGCGCGCGGGGTCGGCACCCCGGCGGCGCGCAGGGCCAGCGTGGTCCGCCACTTGTCCCCGCACAGCCGGGTGGCCGCGGCCGGGTTCAGCACCCTGGTGCCGGCCTCCTCCAGGGTGAGCGCGGCGTGCGCCGCCCGGTGGTAGCCGATCTCCCGGTTGAGGACCACCCGCCACGGGGTGGCCGGCACGCCGGTGTCGTGGCTGAGCGCGCGGGTGTCCACGTGCGTCCACGGCACGCCGCGCCGATCCAGCGCCGTCATGATCCGCTTCTCCTCGGTGCGCACCCGGGAGGCGAGCACCACGACCGGGGAGTCCGCACGGCCGCTCACTCGCCCCAGTCCTCCTCGACCTCCGGGGCCAGCGCGAGCAGCGGCGGGTCGACGCCCACCACCTCCAGCTCGCTGCGGCAGTCCCCGCACTCGACGATCTCGTTGAGCCGCGGAATCTCGGCCACCACCACCGACGCGTCGCAACTCGGGCAGATGATCACAGGCTCCTCCAGTCAGCGATGTCCACGGCCGGCCGCCGCGATGCCCGCCGCCGTCACGCCGGCGGCGTCCAGCAGTTCCTCCTGGGTGCCGACGGTGGCCACGAACTCATCGGGCAGTCCCAAGCGCAGGACCCGCCTGGGCCCGTGGTCGCTCAGCGCCTCGGCGACGGCCGACCCCAGGCCGCCGGTGCGCCAGTGCTCCTCGATGGTCACCACCAGCCGCGCGTCCCGCGTCTGCGCCAAGAGCCCAGCCGCGTCCAGCGGCTTGACGGTGTGCACGTGCAGCACGCCGGCCGCCAGACCGTCGGCGGCCAGCAGGTCGGCCGCGTCGAGCGCGCGCAGCACAGGCAGCGGACCGGTCGCCACCAACACCACGGCCGTGCCCGCGCGGAGTCGTTGCAGCCTGCCCAGTTCCGGCGCGGGCACGTCGGCCGGGAGTTCGGGGGTGGCCTTGCGGCCCAGCCGCAGGTACACCGGTCCGGGCACCCCGGCCAACTGGTCGAGCAGCGCGGTGGTCGAACCCGGCCCGCCGGGCACCACGACGGTCATGTTGGGCAAGGTCCGCATGACCGCCAAGTCCTCCAGGGACTGGTGGGTCGGACCGAGGTGGCCGGAGGCGACCCCGCCGTGGGTGGCCACGATGCGCACCGGCAGGTTGTTGTAGGCGATGTCGATCTTCACCGCCTCCAGCGCCCGCGTGGCGGCGAAGGTGGCCATGGTGTTGACGAACGGCACCCAGCCGGTCGCCGCCAGCCCCGCCGCCACGCCCATCAGGTTGTGCTCGGCGATGCCCAGGTTGAGGTAGCGGTCGGACGCGGGGCCGAAGTCGACGCCGCTGAACAGTCCGCTGTCGGTGTCCAGGCACACCAGCCTGGGGTCGGCGGCCATCATCCCGACCAGGTGGTCCCGGTAGGCGGCACGGGTCGTGGGGGTGTCGGTGCTCACCGGTCACCGTCCGGGTGCTCGTCGAGCGCCGCTCGTGCCTTGGCCGCCATCCGCGCGGAGAGCAGGGCGTAGTGGCTGCCGACCCGGCCCGCCGCGAACGGCAGGCCGTTCCCCTTGACCGTGCGCGCGATCAGCGCGCTGGGCCGGCCCGGTTCCCACGGCGCGCTGCCCAGTGCCGCGCGCAGCGCGTCCCGGTCGTGGCCGTCGACCTCGCGCACCGCCCAGCCGAAAGCGCGCCACTTGTCCGCCAGCGGTTCCAGCCCGGTGATGTGCTCGGTGCGGCCGGTGAGTTGCAGCCCGTTGCGGTCCACCACGGCGACCAGGTTGTCCGCGCGCTGCGCCGCCGCGCCGAGGGCGGCCTCCCAGCAGGCCCCCTCCTGGAGTTCGCCGTCGCCGAGCAGCACGAAGCTGCGCCGGTCCGCGCGGGCCAGCCGAGCGGACAGCGCGAAGCCCAGGCCCAGCGCCAGACCGTGCCCGAGCGAGCCGGTGGGCAGTTCGACACCGGGCACCGCCCGCACCGGGTGGCCCATCAGCCTTCCCGACGACGTGCCGTAGCCCGCCAGCTCGGCCACCGGGAAGAACCCGCGCTCGGCCAGGGTCGCGTACAGCGCGATGGCGGCGTGCCCCTTGCTGAGCAGGAAGTGGTCCCGGTCCGGCGCGGCGAAGTCGGTCGGGTCCACGCGCAGCACGCCGAAGTACAACGCCACCAGGATATCCACTGAGGACAGTGAGCCGCCCAGGTGCCCGCCCTCGGGTCCGGCGCACATGTCCACGACGTGCCGCCGGACGCGGTGCGCGACCTCCGCGGTGGTCTCGTGCAGGTCCAGGAGCATGATCAGGCCACCTTCGCCATGCGCGCCACCAGGTCCAGCCGACGCCACACCTTCTCGAACCCGTCGGCGTAGCGCGCCAGCGCGGGCCCGGCCTCCGGGTGCAGGTGCCGCTTCTGCAAGGTGAGGGTGCCTGCCACGACCGACTCGGCGACCGGGACGGGGGCCGAGGGTTCGGGTGCGGCGCCCGACCAGGGCCGGCCCCGGCCGAAGCCCACGCGGTCGGTGAACACCCGTTGCCGGGGCAGCGTCAGCACCTGGTAGCGGGAGACCGGTACGCCCTCGGCGCGCAGCAGCCGGTGCAGCGCGCGGCGGAGCGACTCCGGGGTGACCCCGTCGACGCCCATGGCCTCGGCGTCGAAGCGGAACCGCAGGATGTGCCAGGCGTGCTTGCTGTCCGGGGCGATCGTCGGCACCAGCAAGCCGGGCAGCTCGGCCAGCCGCGCCAGGAACGCGGTCACGTTGCGCTGCCGGGCCCGTTCGTACTCCGCGAACCGGTCCAGTTGGGACAGCGCGAACGCCGCCTGCACCGCGTTCATCTTGTGGTTCCAGCCCAACAGGTGCGCCACGTAGTCCCGGTCCCGACCGGGTTCGATGACCTCGCCGAACTGCCGGGCCATCCGCGCCCGCCCGGCGGCGTCCGCGTCGGCGAGGGTGAGCAGACCACCTTCACCACAGGTGGGCAGGTTCTTGGTGACCTGGAGGCTGAACGCCGCCGCGTCGCCGAGCGAGCCGACCGGGCGGCCCCGCCACCGCGCGCCGTGCGCTTGCGCGGCGTCCTCGACCACGGCGAGGCCGTGCCGCCGGGCCAGCGCGCCGATCGCGTCCATGTCGGCGGGCGCGCCGTGCAGGTGCACCGGCATGATCGCGGCGGTGCGCGGGGTGATCAGCGCCGCCGCCGACTCCGCGTCGAGGGTGAAGTCGACCGGGTCGATGTCGGCGAAGACCGGCACCGCCATCTGGTGCAGCGGGGCCAGGCCGCTGGCGATGAAGCTCAGCGCGGGCACGACGACCTCGTCACCCGGCCCGATCCCCAGTGCGGCGAAGGCGAGGGCCAGCGCGGTGGTGCCGTTGGAGGTGGCCACGCAGTGCTCCGCACCGCACAACGCCGCCCAGCGCTGCTCCAGCGCGCTCACCGCCGTCTCACCGTCCACGTTGGACACCATCGCGTCGCCGCCGAGCACGGCCAGCACGGCCGCCCGGTCCGCCTCGGTGACCACCGGCCACGGCAGCGAGCGCAGCTCCCTGGGCACCGCCGCGCTGCCGCCGAACGCGGCCAGCCGGGTCTCCCCCTCGTCCACCCTCATGCGCCCGCCCTGTGCAGCACCAGCGGCAAGCTGGTGAGTCCGTTGAGGAAGTTGGAGCCCAAGCGCCGGACCTCGCCCGCCGGCTCGAACCGCTCGACCGCGTCCAGCAGCTCCTCCACCAGCAGTTGCAGCCCGACGCGCGCGGCGGACAGGCCGATGCAGCGGTGCGGGCCGTGCCCGAACGCGATGTGCGGGTTGGGCTTGCGGCCCGGGTCGAACGTGTAGGGGTCGGGGAAGGTCCGTTCGTCCCGGTTCGCCGAGCCCAGCCAGGCCGCGACCAGACCGCCCTCGGGTATCGTCGCAGCACCGAGCCGGACCTCGGTGGTGGTGCGGCGCAGCAGGTGGTTGACCGGGCTACCCCAGCGCAGCGCCTCCTCCACGACACCGCCGACCAAGCTGCGGTCGGCGCGGATCCGCTGCCACAGCACGGGTTCCTGCGACAGGAGCAGCGCGAGGTGCCCGGCTGCCTGCGGGATGGTCGGGTTGGCGCCCATGATGAACGCGTAGCAGTTGACCAGCACGTCGTCGTCGGTGAGGGGACCCCCGTCCACCTCGGTGCCCAGGAGCGCGGAGACCAGGTCCTCGCCCGGGTCGGCCCGGCGCTCCTCCACCAGCGCGGAGAACAGCGAGAACAGGAACACGTGCGCCTGCAACAGGGTTTCCGCCACCTCGCCGGCGTGGTAGGCGGGGTCCTCCGGTGCCATGCCGGCCACCGTCCAGTGGGCCGCCTCCTCCCACTGGCCGGCCGGGATGCCCATCAGCTCGCCCGCGACCAGCATCGGCAGCCGCGAGACCAGCTCCGCGAAGTCCGACTCGCGCCGGTCGACGGCGTCGGCGACCAGCCGCCGGATCCGGCCCCGGATGTCGTCCTCGTGCTCCCGCATGACCTTCATGGACATGCTGCGGACCGCGCCCGCGCGCAACCGACCGTGCCGGGGCGGGTCCATCAGGTGGATGGCGCGGCCCTTGGCGCTGTCGCCGTGCAGCACGCTGAGCATCGTGCTGTGCTCGGAGCTGAAGCGCTCGGTGTCGCCGAGCACGGCCACCACGTCGGCGTAGCGGGTCACCGACCAGAACGGGGTGCCGTCCGGTGCCGTTTGTCGCCACACCGGCGCCTCGTCGCGCAGGGCGCGCCAGGCCGCGTGCGGATCGCCGGTGCGGTACAGCTCGACGTCGTACAGGTCGATCTCGGCCAGTGCGGTGGGACTGGGGCCGGTGGTGGGCACGACTACCGCCTCCTCGTTCATGGGGCCGGGACCCGCACTCGGACCGCGGCGAGCCTGCGCCGCCCGGCTTCCCGCCACAGCACGGACACCGCGCCGAGCGCACGCACCGCCGCCGGCAGCAGCAGGTAGTGCGCGTGCACCGGTTCGCCCAGGCTCATGCCCCGGGCTCCGTGGATCTGCAACGCGGTGCGGACGACGCGGGTGGCGGTTTCGGCGGCCAGGGCCAGTGCCTCCACCGCCAAGTCGGAGAAGGGTTCGTCCGCGTCCGCGTGCCAGGCGGCTTCCAGCAGGGCCAGCCGGGTCGCACCGAGCGCGATTCGCTGCCGGGCCAACGGGAAGGCCACGGCTTGGCGCGTCACGATCGGTGCGCCGAACTGCTGTCGGGACCCGGCGTGCCGCACCGCGAGGTCCTGCGCGCCCAGGGCCAGACCGTACAGGTAGGCCCCGGCGCGGACGCGGGCCCGGCCGAGCACCCCGTCCGGGTCGGGCGACGGGGTGCCGTCGCCGAGGTCGCCGATCTGCTCCGCCTCGGCCGCGACCAGCCCGGTCAGCTCCACCAGCCGCCCACCCGGTGCGGGGCGGGTCCGGTCGCGCACGCGGTCCTCCGGCAGGAGTACCAGCCGGACGCCCGCGCCCGTCCGCTGCGGTACGAGCAGGTGCGCGCCGGGAATCCAGTTACCCGGTAAGGAGACCGTGCCGGACAAGCGCAGCGCGCCGCCATCCGGGACGGCGTGCAGCGACCGCTCGGCGGGCGCGCCGAGCAGGTCGAACCCGGCCAGGTGCACCGCCGTGTCCCCGGCGGCGAGCGCGGTGGCCGCCTCCGCTGCCTCCGCCGTGCCTGACGACGCCATCGCGTCCAACGCCATCGACGGTCCACTGTGGACGTCCGGCAGGGCGCGCCGGCCCAGCTCCGAGCAGACCACGACCCCGCAGGCCAGGCCGAGGTCGAAGCCACCCGCGCCGACCGGCGCCTCGAAGGCGGGCGCCTCGATCCCGCGCAGGGCCGCACGCGCCTCGGCCGCGTCCTCGGCCGCGGCCAGCCGGGCGCGCACGGTTCCGGCCAGGCGCCGGAACAGCGGATCGGGTGTCAGGTCCATCACTGCCCCCCGTCGTGGTGTTCACGGTCGAAACTGGCGCTGGCGATGAGTTCCAGCAGGACCTCGGAGGTCCCGGCGGACAGCGTGAGGCCGGGTGCCTCCCGGTAGCCGGAGTCCAGCACCGCCGCCGAACTCCCGGCGGGCACTCGGCCCTGGCTCAACGCCGCCCACACGGCGACCTCTTGCGCTGTCTCGCTGGTGCGGTACTTCGCCATCGCGGCGGCGGTCGGGTCGACCACGTCCCGGTCGAGGCCCGCGACGACCTCCCAGGCCAGCAGCCGGCCGGTCCGCACGGCCGCACCGTGCCTGCCGATCTGTTCGAGCAGGGCCTCGTCGACATCATCGGCGTCCAGTTCGGACAGTGCGGCGCGATACCACCGGTCTGCCTTGAGCGAGTAGTCCAGCCCGGTCCGCTCGATGGCCAGGCACCGGGTCAGCAGCGGCCAGCCGTCACCCTCCGCGCCCACCAGGTCCTCCCGTCCGACCCGCACGCGGTCCAGCTCCACCCGGTCGAACTGCTCGTCGGCCAGGCTGGCGATCGTGCCCCGGTGCACGCCGTCCGCGTGCAGGTCCACCAGCACCAAGCTGATTCCCTCGTACTTGCTCCCGCTTGCACCCGTGCGCACGGCGCACAACGCGAGATCGCTGAGCCCGCTCTTGAGCCCGTACACCTTGGTGCCGGAGACCAGGTAGTCGTCGCCGTCGCGCACGGCCGCGGCGCGCAGCGCGGCCAGGTCGGAGCCGACCTCGGGCTCCGTGTAGAGCACGGTTGCGAACCGCTGCCCGGCGGCCAGCGCGGGCAGGTGCGTGGCACGCTGCTCCGCCGAACCCGCTTGGAGCAGGAACAGGCCGACGATCTGCACGCTGAGCACGTGCAGCATGTCCGGCACGCCACCGTGCCCCAGCTCCTCGGCCACCGCGGCGGCGTCGGCGTGCCGCAGCCCCCTGCCGCCGTACTCCACCGGCCAGTTCACCGCGAGCAGGCCCCGACGGCCCAGCTCCCGGTACAGCGGCCGGACGTCGGGTTCGGGCCCGTCGTCGGCCAGGGCCGCGACCAGGGCGTGCACCTCGGGTTCGGCCAGCACCGCGCGCACCTCGGCGCGCAGCGCGCGTTCGGACTCGGAATCGCCGAAGTTCACTGCCCGGTCCCCTCCCTCGCACCCATGAAGCGCTCGACCTCTTCGTCGGACATCTGCTCCAGCAGGTCGAGCAGCTCGTCCTCGTCCAGCCGCGCGGCGCGCTGCCGGTCGACCAGCACCGCGAGCCCCGCGACCGTGGAGTCCTGGAAGAAGTCGGCGACCGTGATCTCGACGTCGAACCTGCGGCGGATCCGGAAGATCAACTGCGCGGCTTGGAGACTGCTGCCGCCCAGCTCGAAGAACCGGGTGACCACGTCCACCGCGTCGAGCCGCAACATCGGCCCGAACAGCTCCTCCGCCAGGACCTTCTCGGTTTCGGTGCGCGGCACGACGATCTGCGTGCCGCCGCGCGCCACGGCGTCCGGGTCGGGCAGGGCCCGGACGTCGACCTTGCCGCTGGGTGTCAGCGGCAGTTCCGGCAGCACGACCACGAACTGCGGGACCAGGCCCGCGGGCAACTTGGTCGCGGCGAAGGCGCGCAGCTCCTCCGCGCCGACCTCGCCGTCGGGTGCGCCCACGTAGGCGACCAGGTACCGCTGGTCCCGGCTGTCCGACCACGGCATCACGTAGGACTGGCGGACGCCGGGCGAGGCCGCCAGCACGGCCTCGATTTCGCCCGGCTCGATCCGCACGCCCCGGATCTTGATCTGCCGGTCGACCCGGCCCAGGAAGACGATCGCGCCGTCCCGCTGCCGCTTCACCAGGTCGCCGGTGCGGTAGAGCCGCCCGCCGGGCGCGGTGCCGAACGGATCGGGCACGAACTTCTCCCCGGTCAGCTCGGGCCGCCGGAGGTAGCCCCGCGCCAGCCCCGCGCCGCCGATCACCAGCTCGCCGGGCACGCCGTAGGGCACCGGGCGCAGCGACTCGTCCAGCACGTGCGCCACGTGATTGGCCATCGGCAGCCCGATCGGCGGCGAGGAGTCCCAGTGGCCCGAGCACTCCTGCACGATCATGGTCACCGTGCACTCGGTCGGCCCGTAGCCGTTGAAGAAGCGGGAGACCGCGTTCCACCGGTTGACCAGTTCACCGGGGAACGCCTCGCCGCCGACGAAGGAGATCCGCAACCGGGTCAGCCGCGCGGGCTCCAGCAGCGCCATCACCGAGGGCGGCAGGTCGATCACGCTGATCTCGTTGTGCTCCAGCAGGTTCTGCAACCGCTCCAGGTCGAGCCGGTCGGCGTCCTCCGCCACGACCAGGCGGGCACCGGTCAGCAACGCCGCGAACAGTTCGAAGACCGACACGTCGAAGGTGTAGGAGGCGTAGCCCAGCACCCGGTCGGCCGCGGTCAGGTCGAACAGCTCCTGGGCGGAGCGGATGAAGTTGACCACGGCCCGGTGCTCGATCAGCACACCCTTGGGCGTGCCGGTGGAGCCGGAGGTGTAGAGCGCGTAAGCGAGGTCTCCCGGTGCGCCGGCGCGGGCCGGCGGGGTCGTCGGCTGGGCCGCCAACTCCGCGTCGAGCCGGTCGAGGTGGAGCACGTCCGACCGGTCGGCGGGCAGACCCGCCGCCGAGGCGGTGACGGTCAGCACCGCACACGGATCGGCGTCGGCGAGCAGGCCGGCGATGCGGTCGGGCGGCGCGGCCGGGTCCAGCGGTACGAACCCGGCACCCGCCTTGAGCACCGCCAGCACGGCCACCGGGTGCTCGACGCCCCTGGGCAGGCACAGCGCGACCAGTTTCTCCCGGTCGGCGCCCCGGGCGCGGAGCAGGTGCGCGAGCCGGTTGGCGCGCTCCTCCAGCTCGCCGTAGGTCAGCGAGCGGTCGCCCGCGCTGACCGCCACCGCCGCCGGGTCGTGTGCGGCGACCTCGGCGAACCAGTCGTCCACGGTGCGGGCCGACCGGTGGTGTCGGGGACCGTCCCAGTGCTCGACGAGTTCGGTGTGCTCGGCGGGTGTCAGGAGGTCCAGCCCGCTCAGCGCCTGGTCCGGGGCATCGGCAGCCAGCTCCAGCAACCGGGCGAAGTGCGCCTGCATGCTGCGCACGGTCTCCGGGCGGAACAGGTCGACGCAGTACTCCACGTCGATCGAGGACTGCTCGCCCGCCTCGTACACCTGCCACGTCATGTCGAACTTGGACGTGGCGGTCTGCGGTTCCTCGAAGTCCACGTCGACGCCGTGGATGCGCACCGCGCGGGGCCGTTCGGGAAGCAGGAACGTCAACTGCACCAACGGGGACCGGGACAGATCACGGACCGGCGCGACCTCCTGCACCACCTGCTCGAACGGCAGGTCCACGTGCGCGAAGCCCTCGCGCACGACCCGGTCCACGCGCGACACCAGCTCCCGGAAGCTCGGGTCGCCGCCCACGTCGACGCGCAGGGCGAGCATGTTCACGAAGAACCCGACCAGGCTCTCCAGCTCCAGCCTGCCGCGCACACTGGTGGAGCAGCCGAAGACCAGGTCCTCCTGGTGGGAGTACCGGTGCAGCAACGTCATCAGCACCGCCACGTACACCGCGTACGGGGTCACGCCGAGTTCTCGGGCCAACCGGTGCGCGGCGGTGACCGCCTCGCCCGACAGAGGACCGCGTTCCAGCGCGCCCCGGAAGGTGAACACGGGTGGGCGGGGCAGGTCGGTCGGGATCTCCAGCACCGGGAGGTCGGCCAGTTGCCCGCGCCAGTAGGCCGACAACTTCGCCAAGCGGGGCCCGGACAGCCACTCCCGTTGCCACAGCGCGAAGTCGGCGTACTGCACGGGCAGGTCGGGTAGTTGTGGCGCGCGCCGCTCCACCGAGGCCCCGTACAGCTCGGCGAGTTCGCCGGTGAACACCTCGGCGGAGATGCCGTCGAAGATCACGTGGTGAACGACGAAGACGAACAGGTGCTCGTCCTCGTCGGTGCGGAACAGCCCCGCGCGCCAGAGCGGTCCGTCACCGAGGTCGAACGGGGTCTGCGCCAGCTTCTCGGCCAGCTCACGCGCCTGCGCCCGGCGTTCCGCGGCCCCGTCGCGGTCCACTCCGGTGGCCCGCAGTCGCACCGGGACGGTCGGGCTGATCACCTGGCAGGGTCCGCCGTCGAGTTCCCGCAGGGACGTGCGCAGGGTCTCGTGCCGTGCCACGACGGTCGCCAGGGCGAACTCCAACGCGGCGACGTCCAGCGCACCGCGCAACCGCAGGCACAGCACGATGTTGTAGGTCGGCAGGCCCGGGGACAACCGGTCCAGGAACCACAACAGGTTCTGCGCATGCGACAACGGGGCGGTGTCACCCCGTTCCCGACGGGTCGGGGATTCGGCGGGGCGGTCGTCCTGCCCGGCCCGCAGAAGGGACAGGAACCTGACCCGCCGCTCCAGCGGCAGCCTGCCGAGCCGCTCGCGCAGATCGCTCATGGGGCTACTCCTCAGCACTCGACGGGACACCGCCGGACACGTTCACCGCGCGGCGGAGGCCAACGCCAGGGACTCGACTGCCTGCTCGTAGGACCGCCGCAGCCGCTCGCCGTGGCGGTGGAGTCCCGGTGCGGCGGCCACCGGGTCCGTCCGGCCGTGCGCACCGGTGACCCGCAGGGCCGTCCAGTGGTGCGCGACCTGTTCCACTCGGCGACCCGCCTCGGCCAGTTCCGGTTCGGCCCAGCGCATCCCGCAGGTGCGCAGCAGCTCGCCGTGCACCGCCGACTGGGCCTGCATGCTCCAGCCGAAGGTGTAGACCTCCGCGGGCGCGGCGGCCTCCCCGGCGGCGGACCGGTCGACGACCTCGGCGAGGAACTCGCCGAAGCCGGCCAGACCGGTGCGCTCCGGGCCTTGGCTCTGGAAGCCGTCCACATTGGCCCGCAGGGCGGAACGCAGCGCTTCAGGTGTGAGCGGGGGCGGCACGGCCTCCACGATGACCTCCAGCCACCGCGCCTGCCCGCCCCGACCGCTGAAGAACACGTCCTGCTCGTCCGGTGGCATGGTGGAGCGCCACGCGCGCAACAGGTCTGCCACGGGCAGTTCGCCCCGGTGCGCGGGCGGCATCGCGTCGGAGACCAGCGCCACGCCCCGGTCGAGGTCCAGATCTCGCACCAGGATCAGGTGCGCGGCGTGCACGTCGTGGTAGGCGGGCCGGAACGGCAGGTGGTAGTTGTCGACGGCCAGCACCGGCAGTCGGCCCACCGCCAGCGGACCGGTCAGCGCGGTCAGCGGGTCGGGTTCCGGCGCGGTGCGCCACACCGAGCGGACGCGGTGGTGCGGCAGGACGCTGCCCGCCAGGTCACCGGGCACGCGGCAGGGCCAGTAGTACTCCTCGGGCCGCACGTCGCCGGGCAGGTGCCGGAACTCCCAGCCCAGGCCCAGTACTTCCAAGGGTTCCGCGCCCGCGTGCCGGACCACCTCGGCGAGGGTCGCGTGCACGCAGCTGACCGGATCCCGGTACCACTGCTCGACCTGGGAGCCGGTCACGACCACGCCCCGGTCGCGCGCTGCGCGGTGAGCGCGAAGACGTGCAGGGCGACGTTGCGGGGTAACCGCACCGCCTTCAGTTCCGCCCGGCGCGGCACCGGCACCCGCTGTGCCCAAATGATGCCCGGCACCCTGGGCTGGACGTGCTGCGGGTAGTGCATGACCGTCGATCGGAGCGCCGACGTCTCGCCGAAGACAGGCTCGGCGGCCCAAAAATCGGATACCCGAACGTGCTCGAAGTCGATCGAGCCGTCGGTGAAGTACAGCGCCAGCTCGTCTTCGACCCGACGCTCGCCGCAGGCGAGCAAGTGCACCCAGTCGTAGTACCCGGCGGGCAGTTCCAGCAACTGCCCGTCACCGCGCACGTTGTCCGGCTCCCCGGATCCCGCAGTCGGAAACTCGAATGGCACGCCGTCGAGCACCACCACTTCACCGCACGGCATCTGCTCCGCCGGCAGCGAGTTGCGCCAGACATTCAGGCCGCCGACTCCGGTACCCCCGACCGAGGTGATGCCGACATTGTTCCGGTGCCCGGCAATATCCACCGAGCAGAACACGTCGTGGCCCGTCAGCACGCCATCGGCCAATCAGCCGACCTGCGCCGAACTATCGATCTCGGCTGATCAGAGCAGTCAGTGGAACACGATCCCGACACGCGGGCACCACAAAGCACACCCATGTCGCCCCCCAACCAAGGAATGATCCACACCCCAGTGCCGCAGGTTCCGCGTCCAGACTTGCCACCCAGAGAACCCGGAACCGCTCATTTCGCACCATAGCCACGATCCACGATCGTGTCTACCGTCGTCCGAACCGGACGACGGAGGGCGCTTCGCCCCGACCGGCCGGACCCGCCCACGTTGATGTTTGGACCAAGAATGACTCCTTGGCAGAACACGATCGCTTCGCTAATAATGGGTGATCGGGCCTGGATCCTGAAAGGACGGAAATGGGGACGTCTGATCCGGACGGCCGGCAAGAACGCCTGCGGAGGGAGGGCGCGCTGCCCGAGCGCAAGCGCGCGCTGCTGGCCGAGCTGAGGGCTCGCCGCACGGGCTCCACGCCCGCCGGGGGTGACCTGACCGAACTGCGCCCCGGCGCGGGGAACCCGGTGGTGCTGGTGCACCCGGTCGGCGGTGCCCTGTTCTGCTACGGCGAACTGGTGCGCCTGCTGCCGCCCGGTCCGCCGCTGCTGGGCATGGCCGCCGACGACGTGCTGCGCGCGTCCGAGCCGCCGGACTTCCGCTTGCTGGCCGCGCACTACACGGGCCGGCTGGCGTCGGCCGGAGTGCGGCCGGTCCTGCTGGCCGGCTGGTCGCTCGGCGGGATGCTGGCCTTCGAGATGGCCCGCCTCCTGCCCGGCGGTCCCGTCCCCGTCACCGTGCTGGACGCGATGCCACCGCTTCCCGGCCAGAGGCCGCGCCCGCTGAGCGAGACCGACCTGCTGGCAGCCTTCTCCGGCGATCTGATCCGGTCCGCCGGGTCCGATCCGGACCGCGTGGGCCTGCCCGCGCCGGAACCGGGAGAACCGCCCGCGGTGGTGCTACCCCGGCTGCGCGCGGACTTGGCCGCACACGACATACCACTCGAACTGTCCACTTCGGACCTTGTAGACCGCTTCCTGCTGTACCGCAACGCCTATGTCTCACTGGAGCGACACCGGCCGGCATCCGGCGGCCCCTCGGTGCGGCTGCTGTGGGCCACCGGGACCGCTGCCGACCTCCGGCCGTGGTGGCGCGACGTGGCCGAGGTGACGGGCCGCGCGGTGCGGGCCGATCACTACACCATGCTCCGCGAGCCGGCGGTCGCCGAGGTGGCCGCGTTCGTGCAGGAGTCCATCACCCTGGCGGCGCGGGCCGCCCCGTTCGCGCTGGGGAACCCATGACCACTGCCGACCTGCCCGCCCTGGTGCTGGCCCACGCCGAGACCACGCCCGACGCGCCCGCCGTGCTGGCCGGCCCGGACTCGTTGACCTACCGCCAGTTGGCCCGCACCGCGCACGGCCTGGCCGCGGCGCTCCTGGCCGCGCGACTGCCCGCCGGCGCACCGGTGGCCCCGCTGGTCGGCCGGGACGTCGAGTTGCCCGCCGCGCTGCTGGCCGCCCACCTGGCCGGGCACCCGTTCGTCCTGGCCGACCCGGCCTACCCGCGCGGCGAGCCCGGCCGGATGCTGCTCGACGCCGGTGTGCGTGCCGCGATCGGCCGGGACCGCGCGGACACCGCGCTCGTGCGCGCGCTGGACCGCTCGGTGCACGTGCTCCTGCTCGATGACGCCCCACCACTGCCGACGTGCGCCGCTGCCCGCACGCCGGAGATCGCGGCGGTCGTGCACACCGCCGGGCGCGACGGCGCTCCCCGGCCGTTCCCGCTGCGCGCACGGCCGCTGGTGCGGCTGCTGCACCACTTGCGCGAGCGGCTCGGTCTCGGCCCGGAGGACCGGTTCCTGGCTCTCGCGCCACCGACGCTGGGCTGCGCCGTGGTCGAACTGGTCCTGCCACTGGTGTGCGGCGGTGCCCTGCGCATCGGCTCGGAGGCCGACGCGCGGGATCTGGCCCGCCAGGTGGAGGTGATCCGCGACTGGCGGCCGACGGTGCTGCACGGCACCCCCACCTACTGGCGGCACCTGCTCGGCGCGGGCTGGGAGCCCGAGCCCGGGACGACCGTGCTCAGCAGCGGCGAACCGCTGCCCACCGCGCTGGCCCGCGCGCTGCACGCGCGCGGCGCGGCGGTGTGGCAGCTGTACGGCCAGGCGGAGACGTCGGTGTTCGCCGCCCTGGGCCGGTTCCACCCGGACGAGCCGGAACCCGTCGTCCCGCTCGGAGATCCGGTGCCCGGCGCGGAACTGGTGGTCACCGGGGAGCACGAGTTGGCGGTGGCCGGCGACGTCGTCGCCACGCCGCCGGGCCCGCACCACACCGGCGACCGGGTGCGCCGCGCCGCGGGCGGAGCGCTGGTCCCGCTGGGTGCGGATGCGCGAGCCGGGCTGCGGGAGCACGCGGTGCTCGCCGTACCCGGGGTGGCCCTGTGCGTGGTGACCGCCGACGCCGCGAGCGGGGCGCTGACCGCCCACGTCGTCGCGGCCACCGACGGCGACCCGGACCCCGAGGCCGTGGACCAGGCGCTGGCCGGGTTCGACCCGCCCTGCCGCGCGGTGCGACACCCGTTCCTGCCGATGGCCGCCGACGGTCGTGCCGACCGGACCCGGCTGTCCGAAGAGGACGGTGGGTTCGCCGTGGAGACCGGCCGGCCGCCCGAGACGCACGAGGAGCACGTCATCGCGGAGATCTGGGCCGACGTGCTCGGCGTCGCCGACCCCCCGGCCGACGTCAGCTTCTTCGAACTCGGCGGGTACTCGCTGGCCGTGATGCGACTGGCCGCCCGGTTGCAGAGCGCGTTCGGACTGGCGGTGCCGGTGCCCGACGTCTTCGACAACCTCACCATCGCCACCCAGGCGGCGCTGGTGGAACGGCTCTACCGCGAGCAGCTCGCCGAGCTGACCGACCACTGACAGCCAGGAGTCCCCCATGTCCGCGCGGAACCCGACGGCCCCTCCGGTGCTGGCGCTGTGGAGCGCACCACGTTCCCGGTCCACGGCGTTCCTGCGCATGATGCGGGAACGCGGCGACCACACCGTGCTGCACGAGCCGTTCTCCCACGTCGTGAACTTCGGGCGGACCGAAGTGGACGGTCGCCCGGTGCACGGCGAAACCGAGCTGATCGCGGCGATTCGTGCACTGGGCCACCGCGAGCCGGTGTTCTTCAAGGACACCACCGACTACCACTACCCGGGACTGCTCGGCCACGCCGAGTTCCTGCGGGAAGCGCGGCACACCTTCATCATCCGCGAGCCCGCCGAGGTGATCGCCTCGCACTTCGCCCTCAACCGCGATCTCGGGCTGGCCGAGATCGGCATCGAGCGCCTGCACGAGATATACCAGGCCGTGCACGCGGCCACCGGCGAGCGGCCGGTCGTGGTCACCGCCGAAGACCTCATCGCCCGGCCGCGGCAGACCGTGCGCGCCTACTGCTCGGCGGTCGGCATCCCGTTCCGGGCCGAGGCCATGACGTGGCAGCCGGCGGTGCTGCCGGAGTGGCGGTCCACCCTGCGGTGGCACGGGGCGACCAGCCGAACCAGCGGCTTCACCGAACTCGCCTCGACCTACCCGGACACCGTGCACAACAACCCGGTGCTGGCCGGCTACCTGGAGCACCACCTCCCGTACTACACCGACCTGCTCCGGTACCGGCTGCTCGTGCCCGCCTGAGCCTCAGCCCTCGGCGATCCGCTCGGCCAGCGCGGCGGGGGTGGGCGCGGCGAACACCGCGGTGGGTGGCAGGTCGACGCCGAGCACCTCCTTGACGGCGACCACGAGGTCCACCGCGCGCACCGAGTCGCCGCCGAGCAGGAAGAAGTCGTCCTGCTGCGCCACCGCACCGACCGCCAGGACCTGGCCGAACAGCCCGGACACCGCGCGCTGCAACGGGGTGGGCACCGGTTCCGCACGACGAAGCGAGGCCCGGACCGGGCGCGCGGCCAACGCCAGCCGATCGACCTTCCCGTTGCGGGTCAACGGGAACTCGGCCAGCGCGGTGACGAACGGCGGCACCATTGCCGAGGGCAGCTTCCCCGCCAGGAAAGCGCGCAGCGCGGCCGGGTCGACCGGCCGGCCCGACGACAGCACGAAGGCGTGCAGCACCCGCAGGTCCCGACTGCGACCGGTCGCGACGACGACCGCCGCGCGCACCGACGGGTGCTCGGTGAGAGCGGCCTCCACCTCGCCCAGTTCGATGCGCACGCCCTGGATCTTGACCTGGAAGTCCTCCCGGCCCAGGATCTCGATCCGCCCGTCGGGCAGGTACCGGCCGAGGTCGCCGGAGGCGTAGCAGCGCCGGCCCGTGTCCGGGTCGGTGTGGAAGGCCGCTTCGGTGCGCTCCGGGTCGCGCCAGTAGCCCTGCGCCAGCCCCACCGCGCTGGAGATGTGGATCTCGCCGGGCACCCAGTCCGGCCGGTGCGCGCCACCCGGCCCGAGCACGTGGTAGCTCTGGTTGGTCATGGGAACGCCCAGCGGGATGCTGATCGACTCCGGGTCCACCCGGTCGACGGGGTTGATGACCGACCACACGCAGGACTCGGCGGGCCCGCCGCTGCCGATCACCCGGACGGCCGGATTGGCCGCCCACACGCGTCCGGGCAGCGTCACCGGAATCCAGTCGCCGGCGAGGATCACCAAGCGCAGCGGGTCGACCAGTCCGGTGCGACCGTCCGCCTCCAAGTACGTCAGCAGCATCTCCAGCAGCGGCGGTACCGAGTTCCAGAACGTGACACCGTGCCCGGAGACCAGCTCGGCCCAGTGCCCGGGATCGGGGTTCGGCGACGAGTCGGGCAGCACGACCGCGCCGCCCGCGTCGAGAATGCCGAAGACGTCGTACACGGAGAGGTCGAAGTGCAGCCCCGACACGGCCAGGCAGCGGTCGTCGGGGCCCACCCCGAAGCGCGGGTTGATGTCGCGAATGGTGTTCAGCGCGCCCCGGTGGTCGACCGCGACCCCCTTGGGCCGACCGGTCGAGCCCGACGTGAAGATGACGTAGGCCAAGTCGTCCGGCTGCTGCACGGCGTCCAGCGGGCCGCCGTCCTCCCCGTCGAAGTCGTCGTCGACGCACAGCACCCGCACCTGCTCCGGCCAGTCCAGCGCACCCGCCAGCCGCCGCTGGGTGAGCACGAGGTCGACCTCGCCGCGCGCGAGCAGCTCCCGCAAGCGCTCTCCCGGCACCGCGTGGTCGATCGGCAGGTACGCGGCCCCCGCGGCGAGCACCCCGTGGGCGGCCACGACCTGCTCCCAGCCCTTGGCCATGACCACGGCGACCAACCGGTTGGGCCGGGCACCCAGGTGCCGCAAACGTCTGCCGACCTGGTTGACCCGCCGGTCCAACTCGCGGTAGTCGATCCGCCGGGTGGCGGTGAGCACGGCGGGTGCTTCCGGGCGGACTTGGGCGTGCGCGGCGATCGCCTGGTGCAGCAGGGATTCCGGCGGCGGGGCGTCGGTGGCGTTGACCAGCGCCCGGCGGGCGAGCTGGTCCGGCGGCAACGTCACCGGACGGGCGTCGGACCACAGCGCCGGGTCCGCTGCCAGCCCGTGCAGCAGCCGATCGAGCGCCCGGGTGAGATCGGCGACCAGCCCCGGTGGGAACACCCGCTCCCGGTGGTCGACCTCGCACCGCAGCCCGCCCGCGCGCTCCCGGAACCGGAACGCCAGGTCGACGTGCGGCTCGTACACCCGTGACAGCGCCGGCTCGGGCACGTCGGAGGCCACGCCGAGCGCGAGGTCCACCACCACCGGGAAGCCGCTACGGGTGCCGTTGCGCCGGTTCACCTCGCGGAGCACCCGCGCGCCGTCGAACGCCCGGTGCGCGAGGTCCTGCTCCCGTTGCCGGTGCGCCGCGCGCGCCCGGTCGGCGAACACCCCTCCCGTCTCGTCCAGTGCGGTGAGCACGGCGGTGTCGCCGTTGCCGACCTCGGCGCGGGCCGCGCCCGGCACCGGGCAGACCACGGTGAAGCGGTCGCCTTTGCTCCACCTGCGCAGCACCTCGCCCACCGCGGCCAGCAGGAGGTCCTCCGGGGTGACCCCGTGCTCGGCTGCCCGTTCCCGCAGCGCCCGCCAGCGCGCGCGGGGCAGCTGGGCGAGTTCGCGGGCCTGCTCGTGGCCCGTGGCACCGGGCAGGCGGGGCAGGTCCGGAGCGGGTGGCAGCTCGTCCAAGCGGGCCAGCCAGTACGCGCGGGCGTCGGCGAGGTCGGCGCACTCCGGCACGGGCGCGGAGTTCCCGGTGGCCACCGTGCCGAGCAGCTCACGTCCGAGCAGGCCGTAGACGCTGTGCTCGTCGGCGACGATCAGGTCGACCCGCAGGTGCAGCAGACCCCGCCCGCCGGGTAGCAAGCTCACGACGAGGTCGGCGGGCTGGTCCCGGCCGGCCGCGCCGAGTTCCGCGCGCAGCCGGTCCAGCGCCCGGCCGACGACGTCCGGTCGGGCCCCGCTCAGGTCGAGCACGGGCACCTCGACCGGTCCGGGCCGCGCCACATCGGTGGTGCCCTCGGCACCCACCGACGTGCGCAGCGCCGGGTGCCGCCGAACCAGCCCGGCCCACCTGCGCCGCAGCCGTTCGGCGTCCACGGTGTCCAGCGCCCACTCGACGTAGCGGTGACAGGGAGCGGACTCCAGTTCCCGGCCGAACCACAGCGCGTACTGCCGGTCGTTGAGCGTCAACCCGGCCTCCCCCCGGCGAAGTCGACCTCTGCTCCGTCGCCCCTACTTCGAGGCGGTCAGTTCCGCCTCGCTGCGCAACACGCAGAACTCGTTGCCCTCGGGGTCGGCCAGCACCGCCCACCCCTTGCCATCCGGCTTGCGCCGGTCCACCACCATCGTCGCGCCGACACCCAGCAGGCGGTCCACTTCTTCGTCCCGGGGGATCAGCGGCCGCAGGCACAGGTGCACGCGGTTCTTGCCGACCTTCGGCTCGGGAACCTGGTTGAAGAACAGGATCAACCCGTCCGCCAACGACACCGATGCCTCCGGGTCACCGGGCGCGTCCTCATCACTCACCGGCTGTCCGGTGACCTGGCTCCAGAACTGCGCCAAGGCGTACGGGTCCGGACAGTCGATGGCGAGGTTACGCACGACAGACGTCACGCAGCGTCCCTTCCCAGTTCTCCTCCGTCACCTGCGAGCGTAGCGTTGGCCGGGTGCCAGGGCCAGCGCGCCCACCCGTCGCTCGGTCCACAGCGAGAGGCGGGTGGCGGACAGGCCGCTCCACAGCAGTTGCCACCGTGGAAGTCGCGGGGCGGCACCGGCCTCAAGGTCGACTTCGTCATGGACGGCAGCCAGGCCAAAAAGGGGCGCGTCCGGCCATGGCGACAGCCGCATCCGAGCTGATCCCGGAGTCCGAACTGCTCGACGCCGGGGAGATCCGGCCGCTGGAGGACGTTCCCGACTGCAAGTTCAACCTCGACTGGCCGCACAACTCCGGCCACGTAGCCGGCGACAGCGTGAAGGTCGGGTTCGTCGGCCGCGCTTTCGGCGCCGCGCCACCTCGCCGCGCAGCGCGACCGGGCGCAGCATCGGCTTCGGTGGACTCCAGCAGTCCCTCCGGGGCCGAATCACATGCCGCAACATTGACCGGGGCTCGGCCTGACAGGCTGACGAGTCAGGCTAGTCCTTCGACCTCGATCGAGAGGCGGTCGTCGCCGCCAGGTGTTCGTCCGGCTACCGATAGCCACGTCACGTAGTCGTGGCGGCGCGGTCTTGCCACTTTCGTCGGGTTTGAGCGAATGGAGTGGTGAACGGCGGATGTGGCCGGCATGAACGCCATCAGGCGGTCGATCCTTCCGGTGCCGTCCGTGGGGCGGTGAATCCCGTGCGAGCGAAGGGAAGGCAAGGATCATGCTGCAACGACTGGCTGGGAAGATCGTCTGCTGTGGTGCCGCGATGGCGCTGAGTCTGGGTGCGCCTGCGTATGCCTCGGCCTCGGCCACCGTCGGGACCGCGGATCAGGAAGGGTACTCGTGCGAGTCTGTGGAGTGGTACGGCCACGATGTCGAGGCCCAGGGGTGCGAACCGGAGGAAAGTCCCAACCTGAAGCCGGACCCGTTCATCATCTACTCCAAGCTGGACCTGCTTCCGAGGTACATCGTGTGTCAGTCCGGATCGCAGGTCTGGGATGTCATTCGCGGAAATGATTGCGAGTACGTGTGGTATGGGTCGGATGACGAACGTGCGTGACGGCTCGTAGCGCACGTTCTCGTCGTGTCGGCGTCGAGCCGGGCCGGTGACGTGCGTCTGTCCCGAGCGAGGACGTGGCCCTTGGCCGGTCGTTCACTAGTGGCTGGAGGACGACCGGCCAAGGGCCTGTATCAACCGCGCGTGGCGGCCCCGGAGGACCCGTGCGGCGTCTGGCCCATCGCGTTCGGAGTGAATGAGCTTCCCCCGATAACCCGAGGCGGTTGTTACCTGGATGCGGTCGGTGCCGCCGGGATGGTATCTGGCTGGGTCTGGGTGGCGTGCCAGGCGGCTTCGTACTCGTCGGGGCTGAGCCAGCCGAGGTCCTTCTGGATGCGCTCGGTGTTGTAGAACCCGTCGATATAAAGGAACAGCTCGTTCTCGGCCTCGTCATGGGTGCGCCAGGACCGTCGGTAGACCAGCTCGATCTTGAGCGTGGAGAAGAAGTTCTCCATCAGGGCGTTGTCGTAGGAGTCGCCGACCGACCCCATCGAGGGCAGGGTTCCGTTGTCCGCCAACCGTTCCGTGAACCGGAAGGCCGTGTAGGTCGAGCCGCGGTCGCTGTGGTGGATCAGCTGTCCGTCGCGCACGTCGCGGGACCAGATGGCGTACTCCAGGGCGCCAAGCACGAGGTCGGTGTCGCAGCGGTCGCTGGTCTTCCAGCCCACGATCCGGTTGGAGAACGCGTCACGGACGGCCGCGAGCCAGAAGACGCCCTCGCCGGTGCGGATCCGGGTCGCGTCGGCCACCCACAACCGGTCCGGTGCGGCTGCGCTGAAGTCCCGGTTCACCCGATCCGGTGCCGGCGCGGCCCGCGGATCCCGCCTGGTCGACGGCGTCCGCCACTGTTTGCGCAGGAAGGCGCCCTGCAGACCGGCCTGGCGCATCAGCCGCTCGACACGCTTGCGCGACACGCGGACACCCCGACGCCGCAGGACCTGGTGCACCCGCGGGCTGCCGTAGGTGCCGCCGGAGGCGGTGTGGATGTCGGTGATCTCCGCGGTGATCGCCCGGTCCTCGCGTTCGCGGTCCGACGGGTCGGCCTGTCGGGCCACCCAGCCGTGGTAGGTGGAGGAGGAGACACCCAGGACCCGGAGGACGAACTCGACCCCGAAGCGGCCGCGAAGCTGCTCGACGAGCTTCACGACCGTCGCCGGGTCGGGTCGAGTTCCGCCGCGAAAAAAGCGGACGCGGTCTTCAGGATCTCGTTGGCCCGCTTCAGTTCCGCGTTCTCCTTGCGCAGCCGGCGCAGCTCCTCCGACTCACCGGTGGTGTGTCGGTCGTCGTGCTCGCCGCGGTCGGCCTCGTCCTGCCGGATCCAGTTCCGCAACGCCTCGTGATGCACGCCCAACTGCTCGGCCAGGCGCCGGATCACCGGCTTCGGATCCGACTCCCGGTACAACCGGACCGCACGGGACCTCAACTCGTCGGGGTACTTCTTCGGTGCTGCCACGGACGACTCCCTTCAGGCCCCATCGGACCATGCCTGGAAAGCCACCGAGCTATCGGGGGAACCTCAGAGTTCCTGTTCGTGGCGGGTCTGGTCGGCAGACTCCGGTGGAGACGGCCGCTCGAGTGTTGCCGGTTCAGGTCCGTCCGGCCGAGATCAAGGGCTCACGTCTTCCGCACCTCCAGAACCAGTGGCCGACCGTCGTCAACCGCGACCAGCGCATCGAAGTCACCCGAGAGCGGATACTTCACCGAGCCGAATATCGGGACTTCGTACTCGATCTCGGACGCGAAGCTGCCCGTCACGTGCAGCAACCCGCTCGACTCGTCAAAAGCCATTCTGGCGTTCACCAAGGGATCGCCGCTGAATGTCCAGGAAGCTCGCCCTCCGCTACCCAGATTCACTTCCGGGCAGCGTGCCGGGAAGGGCAGGCGGCCCGCTTTCGCACAGTCGTCGAATACGCTCTTCACCAGGGGCCGGACCTCATCGAGGGAAACATCGGGGGTGATCTTCCGAACAGTCTTGACCGGAACGGGTAGGCGGGTGATTGGAGACACAGACGCTTTACCGTCACGCCAGAACACCTCAGCCGAGTACCCGACCACGCGGGTCTTGGTCTTCTCCCCCCATGCCTCTTGGTAATTGATCGACATCACCGCGTTGCCACGGACGTTGAACCGGTCCTCACGCCAGGCGCTCTGGAGGCCATCCACCGGATCACCGTGCATGGACCAGGCGACGGACTCCCCCGACACCACCGCTTCGCTCTGAGGGCAATTGGCCGGCGCCGGGACCACCGCTTTCGCGCAGTCCGTGATCGCGTTGCGCACCGCGGTTCTGACGGCGTCATCCGTAGCGCCGACCGGCCTCTCCCCCGCATCCTCCGTGAACTTGTCGTCCGGGTCCGGGAGGCAGGACAGAACGATCAACGCAATGGCAGCGAGCAAGGCAGCGAGCAACACCTTGGGCGACACGGTCACCCTGTGCACCGACTCCGACGGATCGCTCGCCTCGACGCCCGGGACATCCGCCAGAGGCGGGGCCAGGCGGTCGTCCGCCGCGCCTCCCTTCAGGGGGATCACCACATGGAACTTGATGAGTTCCCTGACGTGAAAGACGATAGACGTCTTGACGATCTTCAGGTAGCCGGTGTTGCCTATGGATGAATCCCCGGACGCCGTGGCGTGCCCGGTGTTCGACACCGTGTGATTCTCAGATTTCATCTTCACCTACAGCCGAGCCCCGCACGTGCTGACCCTCATCGCCGACCAGAGCACCGGGACGGGAGTCAGTCAGCCCGGAATCCGGAGTTCGCCTCGCCATCCGTCGCCTCCGCCCTGCCGGTGTCGCGGACGCGCACGAAACCGGTTCGGCGCACCTCTCCCGACAGGCCCGTGTTCGCCTGCCCGTTCCCCGTGGACACCGCGTCGCCGGTTCTCGACACGTCGATCGAGTCGGCTGATCGAGTTCCTCGCAGCGCAGCCCACACAGCCACCCCTACCGCAGCCACGGAAGCCAGCGCCGATGCCACTACAGCGATCTTGTTCGCTTCATCCCACGTCACCACGGCGATCCAGACACCAAGCACGGTCACCGCGACAAGAGCGACAATCAGCACCATCCTGCCCTTGGTCATCGGGAGAGCATCCCGCACCACAGGCAGCCTCGTAACGGAGGGTGTCACGATTCGAACGGTCGGCCGAACGACGGGTTCGCGCACATACACCCGAATGGGGGCGGTCTTGTTGCGCGCAGTCGAACCAAGCCGCACAAGCGCAAAATTGCGGACTTGACCCGGATCATCTCGAAAGATCCACGGCTATCGCTGACGGAGAGGCGGTAAGGCGCCTCGCGAATGACTTCCGATCAAGGACGAGGCCGCTCTCGGCCTTCATTCCTCGAGGTAGCCGTAGTCCGAGTGGCGACGGAACGGTGAGGGCTGCCTTTCAAGTAGCACTGGCGGCGTCGTTGAGCGGACGGTTGGGATGATATTCAGGCGGGGCTGTCAGGCTGCTGGCGGGGTGGCGAAGGTGTAGGTGCCGACCGGGGCGGCGACGTTCGACACGTCGGTGCCGACCACGTTGACCGGGTGACCAGTGCACGCGACATGTCGTCATCGGTCGGTCGCTACGGGCGGATCGGCCGGTGGCAGGGCCGTGATGGGGCGGGACCGAACCCGATTGCCTGGATGGCCTGCCGGAACCGAATGAAGGTGGATTCGTCGGATACCCGTCGCCGTGGCAGGGGTCAGCCGAGGTCTTCCAACCACAGCACGCGTTCGACGATGACCCGCTGTTGTTGTTCGAGGATGATGTAGATGATCAGGCCGTGGCCGAAGCCGTAGACGAGTTGGCGCAGTGCCCCGCCGGGGTTGGCGCGGTGGTAGGGCTCGCCGTGCCAGGGCTCGTGGGTCAGCAGAGTCATCGCCTCGGCGAACGGGGTGCCGGCTTCCGCGGGCAGTGCGTGGACCTGGTCCCAGACCTCGTCTGGGAACTCGATCGTGTAGGTCACCTACAGGCCGCGTTCCGTCCGCAGTTCGTCCCACGTGTGCAGCCGCTGCGGAGGCTGACCGGCCAGGGTCTGGTCGACGCGGGCCAGCATCCGCCGGTGGGCGGCGGGGTCGTGTCGGGTGACGGTGGCGATACGCCGCCAGTGGTCGAGCACGTCGTGGACCGGTTGCAGGCTGGAACGCTCGACGGCCTGGCCCAGGGCGTGGCGGCAGTCGGCGTCGAAGGCGTCGCGTTCCTCGGGCAGCAGCGCGGCACGGATCGCCTCGGGGGTCCTGCCGACCTCCGGGGGCTGCTGGTGCGCGGCGGCTGCGGTCACACCCACACGATAGCGCCATCACCGACACCCGGCGCAGCCCACCGAGGGCCGTCCGCTCGACGTGTCGGCAGAGGCGAGACTGCCTGGACCGGCGCGCTCTCTCCCCATCGCTCGAGGGGCGGTGGCCGGTCCCTCTCTGCCGCTTCCCGGCAGGTGCACACCTGGCGGATGCGAAAGCTCGTGACTGATCCAGTCGAACGAGCTGAACTGTTGAGCGCTCCTGGCACCACCGTGGAAGCCTCCGCGGTGACAGCCTTGTCGAGGGCGGTGGTGTGGATCTGATGGGTGACATATTTGGTTAACACTGAAGCTATAGACCTTGCAGACCTTCAGGTTGAGAAACACGACCACCCAGGCGACCCATCAGCGGGCCGACCTCGTCGCGCCCTGTGCACCACCAAGACCTACTGCTGGACGGGATACCGGACCAAACGGCGTCCCCTCGCTAGGCTGCCGCCATGGCCTCTCCGGCTCTTCCACCAGCCAGTCGGAAACCCCTGCCGCCCGGTGACCGTCGCCCAGGTGCGCGGCGTGGTCGAGCGGCTGATCACCGCGGGCCAGTGGAAGCGGGGCGATCCGGAGATGCTGGTGGTGTTCGACGCCGGCTACGACGCGCCCCGCATCGCCTACCTGTTGGGTGACCTGCCGGTGCGGGCGCTGGGGCGGATGCGGTCGGACCGGGTGCTGCGCCGCCCGACCCCGCCCCGGGTCCACAACCCGCTGGGCGGACGGTTCCCCAAGCACGGCGGCGAGTTCGTCTTCGGCGACCCCGGCCACCTGGTGCGCCGAGGACGTGCTGACCCGCACCGAAACCCGTCTCTACGGCACCGCCACCGCACAGGCATGGAACCGCCTGCACCCACGACTGACCGCCGCAGCGCCTGGATCGACCACAATGGACCACAATGGACCACTACCGATCATCGAGGGCACCGTCATCCGCCTGACCGTGGAGCACCTGCCCTCCGGCGGGTTAATACGACAACGACAGGTTGTGATGTCCGCGTCTCTTGTAGTGGCTAGTCCGGGTGCGGGCTTGGCTTGTTCGTCGCCAATTCGACCAGTGCAGGACGTGGTCGACGGTGGGGATGACGCGGTTGACGATCCGGTTCCATAATCGGCGGATCTCGTTGACGGACAACGGGATCAGCGGTTGGCTCGCGCCGGATGAGGAGCCCCCTTTTCGGTGATCTCGCGGGTGATCACCAGGAAGGCCAGGGCGGTCATGGACAGTGTGATGTGCCGGTACCACGCCTGGTAGCCGCGGACCTGGTAGTGGTCCAGTCCGGTCTCGTTCTTCGCGGTCTGGAAGCACTCCTCGATCGCCCACCGCGCACCCGCGACACGCACCAGTCGCTCCAGGGTGGTGTCGGCCGGGCCGAAACAGACGTAGTAGGCGATGTCCGACGGGTCGGCGATGCTGCGCCTGGCCAGCAGCCAGTGCCCCCATTCCCGCCTGCGCAACGGCCGGATGTCGATCACGGCCCAGTCCGACACCCGCGGCCCTCTTCCGCCCTCCCCGCAGCTGAGTCGTTTCCACGCAGTGTCGGGAAGTTCGGCGATCAGACGGTTGACGCGAACCTTCAGCAGACCGAACGACACCACCATCGCACTCTTGGGCACGGCCACCACGTGTGGGACGTCGACGGTCTCCAGCCACAGCCGGAACTTCGTGTCGTTGCCGTAGAGTTCGTCCGCGGTCACCCACCCGAACGGAACCTCGGCCTCCAGCGCTCGTTCGAGCATGCGCCGGGCGAGCAACTACTTGGTCGCGAACCGCACCTCGTCGCCGATTCCCGCCGCACGACACCGTTCCCGGTCATCGGTCCAGTCCTTCGGCAGATACAACTCGCGGTCGATCAACGCCCGTCCTCGCGGCGAAGCGTAGGCCAGGAACACCCCGATCTGCGAGTTCTCGATCCGCCCCGCCGTCCCCGAGTACTGACGGCCCACGCCGGCGGACTTGGTGCCCTTCTTGAGGAAACCGGTCTCGTCCACCACCAGCACACCGTTCTCGGCGTCGCCGATCGACTCGACCACCGCCGCGCGGATGTCGTCGCGCAGCCCGTCGGTGTCCCAGGCGTAGAAGTTCAGCAGCCGCTGCATGCCTTCCGGGCCAGCGTCACCGGCCGCCTCGGCCAGTGTCCACCCGTTTTTCCGCTCCACTTCGGAGAGCAGGCCCCTGACATACCAACGCATTCGGCGCCGTGACTCCACACGCGGAAACCGACCCGCGAACCGGCCGAGGAACGCATCAAACCCCGCCGACCAACCCGAGACCAACTCCATCGACACACAAGATCAGATACCAGAAGATGGCCGCAGATCACAACCTGTCGTTGTCGTATTAGACAAACCGGTCTAGCTGTGGCGCTCCGACGCCGAAGCCGCCGAGGTCGACCGCTACTGGCGGATGTTCCTGCGCCGCTTCGACCTCGAGCACACCTTCCGCATGCTCAAACAGACCCTCGGCTGGACCAAGCCCAAGCTGCGCAACCCTCAGGCGGCCGACCGCTGGACCTGGTTGGTCCTGGCCGCCCACGCGCAGCTGCGCCTGGCCCGCCCGTTGGTCGCCGACCTGCGCCACCCCTGGGAACGCCCCGCCGAACCCGCCAAGCTCACCCTGTGGGGTGCCTAAGGTCGCCATACGGTCTGGCCTGCGGGTCAGGCTGCTGCGGGTTCGTACTCGTTGATCAGGCCGCCGAGGACGGGTTGTCGGCGTACCGACGTGCGACTCGGCCTCGGAAGCGGGTGGTCCGGTAGTGGTGGCGTGGGTTGTCGTGCTCGGTGGGTCGACGGTGGTTGTAATGGGACACGTAGCGATCCAGCACTGTTCTCAGGTGGGGTTCGTTGATGATGAGCAGTCGGTCGGTGACCTCGCGTCTGACGGTGCCGACGAACCGCTCGACGAAACAGTTCGCTCGTGGACTCCGTGGCGGGATCTTCACGACCTGAACACCGACGTCGGCGGGGACTGCGTCGAACGAGGCGGTGAACTGCCCTGCCCTGTCGCCGATGAGGAACCGGAAGTCGTCGGCCCGACCACCAAGGTCCATGAGGAAGTTGCGGGCTTTTTGGGTGGTCCATGCCCGGTCGGGGTTGGTGGTGCCGAGGATGTGCACGTAGCGGGTGGCGACCTTGAGGACGAAGAACACGTACACGCGTCTGAGGGTGACCGCGCAGTCGACGTGGAAGAAGCCACAGGCCAACATGCTCGCGGCCTGGGCACGGAGGAATCACCGCCACGACATGGCGGTGTCACGTCCGGATGCAGGCGGTACGCGTAGGCGCTCGAGCACGCGACGGACCGTTGAGGCGGCCGCCCGGTGGCCGAGCTTGAGCAACTCGCCTTGGATCCTGTGGTAACCCCAGGCGGTGTTCTCCCGCGCCATCCGCCCGATCAACGCCACCACAACGTCGTCGACCGGCGGGCGGCCCGTCCGGCTCGGGTAGGTCCACTTCCTCGCGACCAGGTGCCATCGCAGGACGGTGCCCGGCGTCACCAACCGGTGCTCCCGTAACCAGTCGGATAGCCGTCGCATCAACGCGGCGAGCACCGCACGATCGGCCCAGCCCAACCGCGGGCGATGTCGCGGTGATGCTCGGCCCGTCGACGGAGCCGGACAGCTTCGGGTGCCGGTGCGATCCCGGCCCAGGCGTCGAGTCGGTGGGCTTCCCGTTCATGCTCGACGGCGTCCTGATCGGTATAGAAGCGGTTGGCACAGCGTGGATGGCAGGTGGCCAGGCCTGGACCGGTGTGCGCGCCCTGCTCGGTGTCGTTCTGGCAGGCGGGTCGAAGCGGCAGCCGACCGCGGTGTCGGGGTTGTCGTAGGTCTGGAGGTCGCGGTCGGCGAGGATCTTCTTCCAGTCGCGGCTGGTCAGGATCGCGCCCTGGAAGGTGGTTAAGGGAGTTGAGCGTCGCGGCGATGTACTCGGCGGTTCCCGGGGCAGGAACTGGGTGGATCTGGTCTGCTTCATGCCTTCGTTGTGGTTGCGCCCGTCGGCGATGCTGCGCACGGCCGCGTGTTCCTCATCGAGCGCGCGGAGAACGCCGCGGCCTCCTCGATGGATCCACCTTGACTGGCTCCGCGGAGACCTCGCGCGCCACCACACACTCAGTGTCGGGCTGCGAGTTCAGCGTGACCGTGGAGATGTGAAGGGCTCGTCGCGCTCTCCTTCAGCTGCCGCAGGTTGCGGCGGCGGACGTCCGGTGGCCAGTGCGCTGCGGATGCCCAACCGACGAGCGCCGCCGCCCGCCAGGTGTGCAGCTGAACGTTCCTGGAGGAGGTCAGGGAGTCCGCCTCATGTGTGGACGGGGTCATTGCACGGAATAGGGTGCAGGCGAGGCGTTCCCCATTGTCTCCATCGAACTTCTCGTAGAGGTGGCGCGCGAGATCCGGTCGACCGGAGCGCAACATGGTGTCCATCAGATACCCGGTTAACCCGTCGTCGGAGAGCGTGATGGCGTCGGCGATCTCGAAGGCCTTCTCCGCCGCTCGGACCGCAATGGTCAGGTCGCCATTTGTAGCACTGACGTCTGCGATGGTCGCGTAACCGAATTCGTGCAACCCATCCGCCAGATCCAGGGCGATGTCGTACTCACCGGCGCAGGCAAGGGCCTCGCAGAGCACACGCCGGGTCTCCGGTCCGGTCGTGTCGTCCGTGGCCTGCAACGCCCTGAGCGCGAACGCGCGTGCGTGGTCGTCTTGCCGCGCATGCCAGAGAATCACCGCCGTCGACGCGCTCAGTTCGACGCTCGCCGCGCCACCCAAGTCATCGACTGCCCGTCGGAACGTTGCCACCAACCGCGGCATCCCCCGAACCGCGGCCGGCAATGGCCCGGCGGCCCTCAACACGCCGTGCAGCGTCGACAGACGGTCGCCGCCCTTCCTGACCCGGAACGCCGCCTCGATCGCCTCGTTGAGCAGGCGGTCAGCCTCCGGGGAGTCCGACGCGCGGCAGGCGAACGACAACCTGGCCAGTGCCTCGGCGCGACGTGTCAGGGGTTTGACCTGCATCAGGACCGCCTCGCCGCGCCCGATGTCGTTCGCGCGATGGAAGGCCTCGACTGCATCCAGGGCGTAGTCCCAACCTAGCCATCGGTCCGCAGGTGCGCATCCCTCGATGAGATCGGTCGCCAGTCGGAGGGCCTGGTTCCGGGTACCATTCACAGCCGCCATCGCGACCGCCAGCCGAGCCTGATCGGACAGGGGCCAGTCCTCGCAGTCGGGCACCGCCAGCCCGGTCGTGGCTTCGGCCAGTTCGACCTCGCGCGCTCCGATACGCCGCCATGCTCGGTTTGGGTTGGCCTCGACCACCTCACGGGCACCGGGGAGGTCGCCCGCTTCGATGAGCGCGAGAGCTAGGTCGTGCATGTTGTAGTCGATGAACGGGTGGCCGTACCGTCGACTCGCAGTGAGCATCTGTTGGGCCACGTGCGCCGCATCCTGGACTCGCCCGGTCGCCAGCAGGGTGTTCCCCAACCGGATGAGACGCGCCGACACGTCCTCGAGAAGGTCCTCGTTATCGGCCAGTTCGCGAAGCAGTTCATCCGCTTCACGCAGGGCGCTGTCGCCGTCATGCGCGGGTCCATCTGCATCGATTAGCCTGCCGGTGCTCCCACCCGCGTCGGGACCGTCGAGCAGACGGCGGATCCGATCGATGTCTGCCCACTCCCGAGGGCCGAGGTCGGGATGCTGTCGCTGTCGTTCGGCGAGCGCGTCGAGCCCGACACGGGCGGCGGCGTGTTCACCCGGCTCCCCGAGGACACCGGCCTCAGCGCTAACCGCATGTCGTGACCTCACGTAGTCATCGAGTTCCAGCCGGGGGATTTTCGCCCCGGCCTTCCTCGCGGCGCGTACGCACGAGCGCAGGACGACGGGCTGCAAGTGCTCGTCAACCATCGAAGCACATGTCCACGAAGCGTCGACGAGCCCTCTCGCGCGTTCGAGGAGGCCTGTGTCTGCCAGGGCCTCGGCGACCTCCGCTAGAGCCACGGCGCGAAATCGTTCTTCGGTGGCGAAGGCAACGCCTTCCGCCTGGTCCGCCTGCCCAGACAACACAAGTAGCCGAAGCATCCCTTCGGGCAGGAACGGGCTGTACGAGACGGCCAGAAGGTGGTGGAGGTCGAGTCGGAACAGCAGTTCGAGGTCGTCTGTCGACTGTCCACCGGACTTCTCCGTCAGCGCACGTACGACGG
The DNA here is from genome assembly GCF_000328705.1 of Saccharothrix espanaensis DSM 44229. Classification (NCBI taxonomy): domain Bacteria; kingdom Bacillati; phylum Actinomycetota; class Actinomycetes; order Pseudonocardiales; family Pseudonocardiaceae; genus Saccharothrix; species Saccharothrix espanaensis. The sequence goes on from NC_019673.1 coordinate 6,377,433, forward strand.
CGATGGTGTCGAGGAAGACGCCGTCGTGCCCAAAGGTCGCCAGCAACCTCTGCCTCCGCTCGTGCGACACGAGGGCCGTCAGCAAGCCTTTGTCGGCAGTGGCGGCGTGCGCGCGTACGAAGTGGTGCAAGCCGTGCAGGAGGAAGGACGGCGTCGTGTCGGGCCAGCCCGCGGCCGCGTGACGGGTTGCCCACTTGACAATCCGCTCGCCGACCCGCGCCCGCCCGCCCGCACCGATCCAGTCGTGCACGAACTCGCCGTATTTGGCGTGGGCCCACTGGTAGCCGACCCCGCTGGGGGCAATGGCGATGGGCAGCAGGCACCGTTCCACGTCGTACAGGTGCTGTGCGACCTGGCAGACAGCAAGTCCCAGGAGATCGGCCAGGTCGAGTCGAGATAATGGCGCGCTAGCGACGAGTATCAGTGCGGCGATCTCCTCGCGTACCGGATCGGCAGACGCCAAGAACGCCTCAAGGTGGCGCTTCGCGTTCTCTGTCTGGGCCTTGGCATGCCGACTGGGGATCAGGTGAACGAGGCTGAACCGCGACGCACCCAGTGGGTGGTGAGGTGGGGTGGCGGTGCGTGGATCGGGCAAGCTCCGCGTCGCGACGACGACGTGGGCATATCCCGAGACGTGCACCGGAAGTAGCGGGCTGATCGCGTCGATGGGCAGTTGCTCGTCCAAGCCGTCCACAAGCAACACTGCCGGGCGCTCGGCGGTGCCGAGCGCGGCGACGGCGTCCCAGAGCCGCGCGAACTGCGCGGACCGCTTCTCCGCGGCGGCGACCTCCTCGTCCACCCTGAGAACGCCGATCAGTTGGCCGATCACCGCCTCGAGGAAGTCGCCGGACCTGTTGGAGTACCGGTCCACGATGTAGAAGACAGCGGTCGGGCAGCCCAAGGCGTTCAGTCTTCGGCACAGCTCGACCATAAACGCGGTCTTGCCGGCGAACGCAGGCGCCTCGACCACGTGGTACGTCCCCGTGCCGCAGAGCGCGTCCAGCAGGCTGCACAACTCGTCCTCGCGGTCGAGGACTTCGGTGTGGAAGCTCTCGAGCGCCCTGCGGGTAGCGGCGTAGCGGTCGTGGTGGGCAGTCGCGGCGTGTCGCCCGTCGCCCAACACGTTCACCACCACGGACTGCACGGTCAGGCCCCCGGCGATCACAGAGCCGGCGACGTCCCCACCCACCTGAACGTTGTCCCCACCGACGGCGCTGTCCCGAACCACCTGGCCCAGTTCCGGCGCACCTTGAGCGGGGCGTCGGTGACCGCGTCGGAATCTCACCGGCCCGCTGTCCGCCCGGTCGCATTCACGTCACCGTGCACCGAACCGCCGACCTGGACATTCGAGCCTGTGATCATGCTGTGCATCACGGACTGCCCGGCAGCCACGGTGCTCTCACCGTCAGGTTCCGGAACTCGGCCTTTCACCATGCCCAACACCCCGACCGCCAAGCCCATCACTGCCGTGCCGGCGCCGATACCACTGGAGATCCGGTCGGCTTCCTCCGTGCCCAAGACGACGAACAACCACACCACGCCGCCCACCGCCATCACCGCACCAGCTACGACCAGTACCACCCAAGCGCTGCGGCGCACATCCATCGGGTCTCCAATTGGTGATGTGACCATCAAAACTAGTGAACGTTCACCGCGTGGAGGTACAGGGAGTGTAGTTCCACCTGCACCAGGCGATGAGCACCTAACCACGACGACAGCGACCATCGAGTTCCGAATCTCTCAACCGAACCAACTTTCAGCGGAGGCCAGGTCACCCAGGGTTGACTCGTCAAATTGCTCCGAACAGTGCAGTTCGGACTGCAAGAGCCATTCGATTGGCACGTCCGCAGGCGTAGCGAGTATGTCTTGAATCAGGTATTCCGGAACTGAGCTCGGACGTGCCGCCCCGACGGGATTGAACGGCCCAGACGACCGGAGCAGGTCGCAGCGTTCCAGGGACGGCGCCTCGATCATCCTTTGTCCGATCGCACGGACGGCAGGCCATGAGCACGGCTCCAGATCGATCATGGAGCCCAGCATTTCGTCAGGTAGCCGGTCGAGGGTGTCGACACGATCGACTTCAGCTGTGTGATGGAGGACGAGAAGTGCGGTGTCGACCGTGTGGGCCGCAAGGTCGTCCAGGATCGAGCGTTGAAGGCGACGGCTGACTCCAAAGGCGCCTATTCTGCTCGAAGCGAGTCGGAGACCCCGAAGCTCTTCGGCAGTGACCGAGCGGACAGTCTCATCCACAAAGTCCAGGCAGCGGGCGACGACAGCGGTATCCGCCATGGCCAGCAAGGCAAGAGCCCACGTGATATGGGACAACGCGTCCGAATGGGCGTAGAAGAGGTCGACCCACCAGCGTTGATTGGCACGCTGGTGTCGGACGTCGCGGATGAGTCGACCATAGTCGGCTTGAGGACCCAGTGCACTCGATCCTGGGGTGATGTCTCCGCCTGTTTTGACGGCATTGGCGGGCAGTGCGGCTCCGATGAGGGCTATCTCTGCCGCGAGTAGACACGGGCCGTGGATGGCGGCGAGTTCGCGAGCAGTGTTTCCCCAGACCGACGTGGTGTCCTTCTGCCCTTTCCCTGTATGAGTCGCCTTGAAGACTCGTTCATACCGGCCGTCGCGGGCAATAAGCCGCTTCGCCACACGCCTGGCGAACTCGTTGCCCAGAGTATAGAGAGGGTGCCCTGTATCCGGTAGGCCGTCCGGAAGGTAGCTGTGGGCTTTCTGGCGGAACCGGCCCGCAGCGAAGAGGGAGACCAGGTCATCGGCTTCGTTCAGACCGTCTCTCGGGACCGCGTCACTGCATTGGCCATCGAGCGCGGCACGGAGAGACTGCCGTGCTTGCGCCGAGTCTTCAGGTAGCGCGAGGCCCGCTTCCATCGCCGCGACGACGCTGCGCGGATCGTCCAGCACCAGCCGCGACACGAGGTGCTCCGGCAAAGGAATGCCGGGGGGGACGTGCTTGCCGTAGTACATCCACGCGGCTTCATCCTCGGTGCCTGCGGCAGTCTCGACACCTGACCGCCACCAGCGGGCGACGACCTCTCCCGCATCGCCCTGTGACGACCTCACAAGGTGCTCCAGAAGGTGGCCGCGCAACTTGTTAATCGGATCGTGAGGCCTGTCAGCGATGGCCTCCAGCAGTGCTTTCATGAAAAGTCCCCCGCCGCGGTCTTCCGCCATCGCGGGAAGGTCGTGATCGACGCCCAGCGCGTGGACGAGCAGACGGACGCTCAGGTCGTCCGTGATCAGACGCGCCACCCTCGCCTGGGAACTTCGCCGGGCGACGAAGACACCATCAGCCAGCAACGTCCAGGCGACTTTCCGGGTGTGGGTGATGAGGCCGCGCACTACCGGACCGCCGACCACGGGAGTTGTTCGATGGACCTCTTCCTCCAGCATCTCCGCGAGCGCGGCGAGTTCCCTGACCGCTGCGAATCCCGCATAGAACCGGCAGGTGTTGAACCAATACGGCCGTCGTATCAATGCCCGAAACACTTCCGACCCGTCGAACTTCGGCAGTTCCGCGCCCGCCACGTTGTAGAGGTGATTCGCCGCGAAGTACTCCTGCACCGGTTGCACGTCGAAACGGAAGGTCCCTTGCTCTTTGCTCGTCAGCGCCCACACCCGGTCGGTGACAGCGGTGAACAGCTCATCGACCAACCCGACGTCCTTGCGGACGTCGTGCAGATAGTTCAGGATCGCCCGTTTGATCTCCTTAATGGACAACTGCCCGTTGGACGCAGCGGACTCGGCAAGCATCTGGAAGTGCCAACCCAGATAGGCTGTCACCTCCTCCAGGTCCTTTCTGTGCCTGTGTACCGCGGGACTCTTGGCCGCCTCCCGGTCCAGGAACGTCTCCATGTACGAACGGTACAACTCAGTACGCTCGTCGGGGATGGAGTCGCCACGCTTCTGGATCAGATACAGCAGAATCGTCAGTTGCATCGGGTTCTCGGCCAACTGCGCGATATGCGGTTCAGCAGACCTCGTCACGAAGATGCGTGTGAGCGCGCCACGGTCGGCGACGGAGAGACCTCGTGAATCCGCCCACTTGTCAAGATACTCCCGGCGCAGGACGAATTCGAGCGGCCGCAAGGCGATCGTCTCGAATCTATCCGCAGACGGCTCAGCCAGACCAGAGGAATTCGGCCTGGTAGTGACCACGACCTGTGGCGGCCAATCGTTGGCCCCCAGACGAGCGCACAACTCGTCGATCCTGGACACGACCTCGCTTCTGACCTCCGCGGACGCCACCTCGTCGAGCCCGTCAAGTACAAGCAACAGCGGAAACCGCGCGATCACGTCGTGGACATCCCCGATGGCGACGGGCAGATCACCACTTTTCACCCGCATCAGAGCGGCCAGGAACGACTCGATCGACCGGGAGCGACGCCGACCACGCCCACCGTCCGTCACGGACTCGGAGACATCGAAAGGATCATTTCCGGCCAACCAAGCGGCATAGTCACGCAGATCGACCCTCAACGGCACACGCCGCTTCTTCACTTCGAACGCCGACGCGCCGATCGGCGTACCGCTCTCCTTGCCCGGCAGGAACGCCTCACGGTGCAGCTGGCACAGATACTGCGATAACGTCGACTTGCCCTGCCCCGGGGCACCCCTGATCAGAGTCAACGGCAGGTCGGTACGCAACAGGTACCCGACGACGCCACCCAACTCCTCCAGACCATCACGACGACCTCGCGCCACACCGACCGCGCGCGGCATCGCGATCCGCTCCGCCACGACATCGACATACAGGTCCGCAAGGGCATAGGAGTCCAGGTCGACCTGCTTGAATTTGACCTTCGAATCCTCGTCCCACTGAGTCGCGACGACCTTGACGACCAGGTCGCGCAACTGTGTCTCACGTTCACGCAGCCGAGGCGCCTCGATCAGGTACCGCATAAGGTCCCAACCGGCCAGCATGTCCGCGTACGCCCACAGAAGCGTCTCCGGCGCAGAGTTCAGCCGCGCGTCGATGTCGGCCCGCCACCAACAGCGCATGGGTATACCGAACTCGGCAGAGTACTCCGCAAGACGCTCGTCGAGTCGGTCCATCGTTCCGCGGTCGGGCGCGCTCGTTCCATCCACCGACGTCATCAGGTGATACTGGGTGGCACCTTCTCGGACGAGACGCCTGATGTTGTCGGCTTCGCCCTTGATCGCCGCGTTCAACCATGCGACAGGGCTGCGAATCGCGTTCGCCGACCACTTGACCTGGTAAACGACGTACGGGCCGCCCGGTTCCCGCCGGACCGCGTCCCTGCCGCCATCGGACTGTCCGACCGGCATGCACGTGACGTCAGGAAACGCGTGCGCCAGCAAGGCACCACACATCCGCTGGAACGCCTTCTCCTCAAGCCGCTCATACAGGTAGCGCCCCTGAGGGGTTCGAGACACCGTTCCGTCAGGACGCGTCATCGAGCGACCTGCACGACCCGGTTTCCGACAGACCCGATCTCCCGCACGGTCTCTTCCACCGCTACCCCCGCTTGGCCACCAGGCTCAGGCATCCGGCAATCCTACCGCGCGGCATCGACACCTTGAGGTTCCCCCGGTAGGTCGGTGGCTTTGATCCTCACCTGGTTGTACGGAGTCGGGTTACTCGATGATCACTCGTCTCAGTAGCCCGGAGGACAACCCACGATGCCCAAGCGGTACCCACCCGAGTTCCGGCGCAAGGTGCTCGACCTGGTCGCGTCCGGCCGCCGCGTCGCCCAGGTCGCGGCGGATCTCGACATCAGTGACCAGACGATCTACGCCTGGCGCCGCCAGGAGCCCATCGACTCCGGACAACTACCCGGCACCACCAGCACCGACAACGCCGAACTGGTCGCGGCGCGTCGGCGGATCGCCGAACTCGAGGCCGAGGTCGCCGTCCACCGCCGCGCCGCCGAACTGCTCAAGGAGGGCAGCCCCCCAAAGGCGGTACGAGGCGGTCACGGTGATCGCCTCCGAAGGGCGGTCGATCCAGCTCGCCTGCCGCGTGCTCGGAGTGGCGGAATGCGTCGCTGTCCATCCACATGCGACGTCGATACTCGATCAGCAGGCCGTGCATGATCAGCCAAGGGGTCCACCACGTGCCGATGCAAACGTGGAAGACCTGGTCGAACGGGCCGACCTCGACCGGCTGAGGAAGCACTTGGTGGGCGAGTCGCCGTTGCCGACCGTGCGGCGTTGCGCGGTGTACGGATCTGTACGGACTCGTGACCAGCGTGTACGGGGCCATCGCCGAGGGCTGCCGCCGGCGGGCGAGGTGTTGCTACCACTGAGCGGCGGGCGCTCCAGCCCGAATCCCCGGATCACCGATCCGAAAGTGAGGAAACCGGTGTGAAGAACGTGACAGGGAATCAGGGGGTGCGCCGTCGTCTGGCCGCCGCCCTCGTGACCGCGTTGGCGTTTTTGATGGCCAGCGTGACTTCCGCGCAGGCCGAAGGTGCCAATGGCGGCAGCAACTACTACGACGGCAAGGACCCGGCGGCCACCGGCTGCAACGTCAACGCGTCGCAGATCGCTACCCGGCCGATCCTCGACCGCAATACCGGTCAGCAGGTGGCGTCGATCCAGATCTTTTACTCCTGGTCGTGCGGCGCGAACTGGATCCGGGTGACCGGCAACCCGTACGGCGGCAACGCGACCAAGTACATCGCGTCGTCGCTGGGCGGGTGGAACAGCGAGTGGGACCCAGGGTATGGGTCGAGCTACTCGATGATGGTCTACGCGCCCGGGACGGCGCAGATCAACGGCTACGTCTACCTGTTCGAACCTGGGATCAACGAGTGGAACTGGAGGGCTGAGGGCACCTTCTCCCTGTAGTCGTCGCCCGGTCGAGCCCGCGGTCGCGCGCCCTTACCCAGGTGGCGCGACTGCGGTTCGGCCGATCAGTCGCAGGGCGCGTCGTAGGGCTGGTCGGGCACCAGTTGCGCCCACTCCGCCGCAGTGATGGCGTCCCCGACCACCTCACAAATGCGACCGGCTGCGGATTCCGGGTCGGTGTCCCAGATGAGGATCCCACCAGCCCGGGTGCCAGCGACGAGGGTGCGCCCGTCCGGGCTGAATTGAGTGGTGAGCACGCCCTCTGACGCGGCCTGGAGGGTCGCCAGGCGTTGCGGTCGGTGCGGATCGCCCAGGTCCCATAGCCAGATCGTCCGGTCGACGCTGCTGACTGCGAGCACGTCGGACCGCGGCCTGAAGCTCAGCTCGAAGATCTCGTCGATCGGCCCGAGGAGCGGCGGGCCGACCGGGACCGGCGGGCCGACCGTGGAGAGGTCCGCCAGGCGCACCGTGTAGTCGGCACCGCCGAACGCCGCGAGCGTGCCCGAGCCGTTGATCGCCGCCGCGTAGACCGGGCCGCTCGCCCCGGTGGCGGTGCCGAGGAGCCGCACGTCCGCGATGTCGTCGACGTCCCAGAGGTAGCCCTTGCCGTCACCTGCCGACGCGGCCAGTCGGCGGCCGTCCGGGCTGAACCTGACGCCGTAGACCTTGGTCGATGACACCGCGATCGTCGCGGCGACCCGAGGGCTGTCGGGGACGCTGATGTCGATGACGCGGACGGTGCCGTCGTCGCTCGACACCGCCGCCTTTCGGCCGTCTGGGCTCACCACGATGCCCTCGACCAACTCGGTCGCGGTCGCGAGCCGCGCGCGGACCCGAGCCGGTGACCCACCGCCAGCGACGTCCCACAGCACGATTGAGCCGTCGTCGCCACCCGCGATCACAGTGCCGCTGTCCGGTGTGATGGCGACCGCGCCGGTCAGCAGCGGGTCGTCGGGCCCCACCGCGAGCGGTTCGCCGAACCGCACCGGCCGCAGGGGGTCGGAGGTGTCCCAGAGGTGCACCTTGCCACGCCCGGTGCCGGCGGCCAGGCGGCTGCCGCTCGCGTCGAACGCGACCGCGAAGACGGGGTCCGCACCGGTCGACACCGGGCCAATCGTGGTCCACGTGCGGGTGACGCCGTCCTCCGCCAAGGTGGTCAGGGTATGTCTGCTGGCGTACGCGACCGCAGTCACCGGGGTGGAGTGGCTGAACTCGGCCAACGACTCCCAAGTCGCCGTGTTCCACCGCCACACCATGCCGTCGGCGCCCGCGGCGGCGAGCACACCGCCGTCCGGGCTGAACGTCACCGCGTTCACCCAGCTCGTGGGTCCGCTCAGTGGAGGGCCTGCGGACCTCGGGTTCTGCCGGTCTGTGACGTCCCAGCGGTAGACGACGTGCTCACCGGCGGTGCCCGCGACCAGGGTGCGGCCGTCGGGCGAGTACGCGACCGCGAACACCTGGCTGATCGGGCCTGCCGGTGTGGTGAGCGCTTCGGGGCGGGCCGGATCGGTGACGTCCCAGACCCGCACGGATCGGTCCTCCCCGCCGGATGCCATCGTCCGGCCGTCGGGGGCGAAGGCCACGCCCCGCACGGTCGCTGTCGGCCCGGTGACGGTCGGTAGCTCGGTCGGGACAGGGAGGTCGAGGCGCCACAAGCGGATCGCCGTGCCCGCAGCGACCGCGAGCAGCCCGCCGTCGCTGCGGACCGTCAGCGCGGTCACGGGGTCGCCGCGGCCGGGCAGGTGCGCGACCTCGACCGGTCTGGCGGGGTCGTCGAGGCGCCACATCCGGACCGCGCCCGTTTCGTCACCCGAGAAGAGAGCGGTCTCGCCTGGGGTGAACGTCAGGGCCGTGGTGGTTGTGCCCCCGGTCAGCGTCGCCACGGACGACGTGGCTGCGGCCCGCCCGCCATCCGCGTGCCGCAGGTCGATGAGGCCTGCGTCCGTGCCGAACGCGGTGAACGCACCCGACGTCGCGACGGACTTGGTGGTGCCCTTGTCGACGCGGAAGCGGTGAGGCACGACTCGGGCGGAGGAGTCTAGTACCGCGGACCGGGCCTCCGGGGTGGCCGCGATGTGGTACGCGGCCAGGGCGAGCTGCGCGGCGAGCGCGGCATCCTTGCCCACGAGGCGGTCCGCCGTCGCCGCGATCTGCCTCGATGCGGACAGCCGGTCGTTGTGCGCCGCAGCATCCCGATCATGGTCGGCCTGGACGGCGACCAGGTTCGCGTAGCCTGCGGTGCCGGCTGCGACAAGCGCCAGGATGATGAGCACGGCGGTCACCTGGTATCTGCGGCGCAGTCGGCGGCGCAGCGCGATCGCCTCGGCGCGTTGCCGGGATGCGGAGGCGTCGAGGAACTCCTGTTCCAGCACGTTGAGCCGGTCGGTGTCGTCGGACGCCCAGGCCAGCGCGGTTGTCAGGCGCGGTCCTCGGTACAGGTCGTCGTCGTGGCACCCGCCGTTGCGCCACACCCGGGCAGCGATGGTCAGCCTGCTGTGGGTTTCGTGGCCCGCCCGGTCGTGCGTGAGCCACTCTGCCAGCCTGGGCCACCCGCTCAGCAGCGCCTCGTGGCTGATCTCCACGGTCTCGGAACCGACGATCAGCAGGCGTTGGGCGACGAACCGCTCGAACACCACCGCAGTGGCGTCGTCGTCCCCGGTGAGCAGCTCGTCGATCGGCACGGGTCTGCGCGTGTCCGGCGTCCCCGGTTCTGAGCGCACCAGTCGGAGGAACAGGCGGTGGGCGATGGTCCTCTCGGAGGGAGTGAGCGACAGGTACACGTGTTCGGCGGTCCGGGCGATCGCGCCGCGCACACCGCCGACAATCCGATAGTGCGCAAGCCCGATGGTCCTCCGGTCCGACTTGTCTTCGCGGTAGGCGTCGACCAGCGCTTGCAGCGTGTGCGACAGCATCGGCAGGACACCCGCTTCGTAGGTCGCGCTGGCGCCGGGCCGTGCAGCTGCTTCCCGGATCAAGACTTCGACCAAGGGCTCGTCGAGTTGATAACCGGAGATCCGGGCCGGTTCCACGACGACCTCGCGGACCTGCCGCTCGGTCAGCGGGCCGACCACGACCTGCGCGTCCTGGGACAGCACCGCCAATCGGGGTTCGCGCAGCACCCGGCCGTAGAAGTCCGCCCGGAAGGCCAGCACGACCAGCGGACCGGGCGATGTCGCGCTCTCCGCTTCGTCCGCGAGCACCGCGGTGAGGAAACCCCGTCGCTGGTCCTCGTTCTCGCACAGGGTGAACAGCTCTTCGAATTGGTCCACGACGAGGACGACGTGGCCATCGCCGGCCGCCGACCCCGCCACCTCGCGCCACGACGTCGGGTCTTCAACCAGCGCCCGGAACACCTCGTCCGCTGGCTGCCCGGTCAGCTTCGCGGTGTGCTCTGCGAGTTCTTGCAGGGGCGCCGTGCCGGGCGTCATCAGCAGCACCGGCCATGACTCCGCGTCCGACACCGGTGGACGTCCCTGTGCGAGGGCGGGGATCAGCCCCGCGCGCAGGACCGACGATTTCCCCGATCCCGAAGGGCCGACCACGATCAGCGGGCTGCCGGTCCCGCGGCGTCGGGCCAGTTCGGCCAGCAAGCGGTCCACGAGCTCACCGCGACCGAAGAAGAAACCGGCGTCCTTGATCTGGAACGGTTCGAGGCCGCGGTAGGGATTCGGCGCCGACGCCACCTCGCGCTCGACCTGCCCGCGCAGGGTCGCGAGCACGTCGAGCCACTCCTGCCTGGCCTGCGCGCTGGTCACCCCCATCGCTGCGAGCAGGGTCGCGAACTGCCCGGTCACTGCCATCTGCGGCATATGCCGTCCCCGGCAGTAGCCGGAGATCGTGGTGAACCCCAGCCCGGTGTCGGTCGCCAAGGCTCGGAACGAGCGCCCCGAGCGTCGACGCAGGCGGTCCAGCTCCTGGGCGAACTCGGCCGGTGTGCTGATGGCACCCGGTCTGCCTTCGTCGCGCGGTAACGGGTCCTTGTCGGTCATCGGCGCGTCCTCCAGGGCGTGCTCTTCCGGGACCTGCGGACAGGAGGTGTACGGATCTGTACGAACCTCGGCGGAGGGCGTTCTGCCCCGTGACGTGTCCCGTGTTGGCTGGGCGAACTCCCGTCAGCCCTCTCACCCAGGAGGAACCGTGCCCCGTCCACTCGTACTGCTGATCGGCGGCAGGAGCACCGAGCATGACGCGTCCCTGCACAGTTACCGACACGTCTTGGCGGAAGTCGGCGCGGAACCGGAGAGGCACGAGGTCGTCGCCGTGGTCTACATCCGGCGCCTCGGCGGTGCCCAGGTCTTCCGCCGCGCGCCGTGGCCCGTGGACGAGGCCGACCTGCTGGCGGGCCCCGAGATCCCGACCATCGACGCGGTCCGCTTCCTGGCGGAGTGCGGTGCCTTCGTCTTCTCCCTGCTGCACGGCACCGAGGGCGAGGACGGCTGCTGGCAGGGCGTCGCCGAGATGTTCGGACTCCGGGGCAGCTTCGGTCCCGTGCTCGGTTCGGCCCTCGGCATGGACAAGTCGCTCCAGTCTGCCGTCGCGGCGTCCGTGATCCCCGATCTGCGCTGCCCTCCCGTCACGGTTGTTCGGCGGGACGACATCGCGTCGGGAGTCGACCGGGCACTTGCAGAGTTGGGCGACCGTGCCGTCGTGGTCAAGCCGAACCGGATGGGCGCCTCCCTGCTGATCGAGAAGCTGACCGACTGGGACGGAGCGGACCTGCTGAAGGCCGTGTCGGCGATCCATGAGTACGACCCCGAGGCCTTGGTCCAAGAGTTCGTGCACGGTGACGAGCACAGCTGCGGCGTGGTCGAGCAGCACGGGGAGCCGGTGGCGCTGCCGGTCCTGCGCATCCAGACCGAGCACGGCTTCTTCGGGCACGCCGAGAAGCACAGACACGGCCTCGCCGGCGTGCGGGTCGAGACCTCCGCGGTGGCGCGTCGCGTCCAACGGGTGTCCGAGCTGCTGTTCCGCGAGCTGAAGCTGTTCGGTTGGAGCCGCTTCGACTTCATCGTCTCCGGTGGAGAGCTTCACTTCCTGGAGACGAACACGATCCCCGGCCTGATGAGCGGCAGCCTCTTCCCCGCCATGTTGCGCGCTGGCGGCCGGTCCATCGGCGACCTGATCGACGCCTGCGTCGACGCCGCTCACGGCCGACCGGCCGTGAGCAAGCACCTTGCCTACCGCATCGAGCACTGAGGGACCGCGATGACTATCGAGCCGACCACCACCGCGAGACCGGTCCCCTCCGTCACGCCGATCCACGAACTCGCCGCGCACGGCTGGTGCCGCCTGCTGGTCAAGGACGAGACGCGACAGGTCTCCGGTGCGTTCAAGTTCCGCGGCGTGACGCACAAGCTGTCGAAGCTGCGCCCCGGCACCCCGCTGGTGACCGCGTCCACCGGTAACCACGCGGCCGCGCTGTCCGTCGCCGCCGAGGCGGCGGGCCACGAACTGCACGTCTTCACGCCCGAGAGCACCCCCAAGGTGAAACGGCGCCGCATCATCGACCATAGCGCCCGGGTCTTCACCGTCGCTGGCGGCTACGACGACGCGGAACGTGCGGCCATGGCACACGCCGGGTCCGAGCGGCTGACCTACGTGCACAGCTTCGACGACCCGGACGTGATCGCCGGGCACACCGGCCTGTTCGTCGAGGCGAGCAGGCAGGGTGTAAATCCCGACGTCGCGTTCGTGCCGATCGGCGGCGGTGGCCTGGTGTCCGCGGCGATCGGAGCCTGGGGCGGCAGCTGCCGCATCGTGGGCGTCGAGCACGCGGGTGCGCCCGCCATGCGCCGCTCGCTGAACACCGGTGCACGGTGCCGGCTGCCGACGGTGCAGGGCCCGGCGGAAGGTCTGCTGGTGCGCCGGGTCGGCAGGCTTCCGTTCGACATCGCGGCACGGTTCGGGCTGCGGGTGGCCGTCGTGACCGACGACGAGATCGCCGCCGCCCTGCGCCTGCTCTGGTACGAGGCGGGCATCCGGGCCGAGTACGCCGGAGCGGCGGCCCTCGCGGTCGCGCTCCGGGAACCGCGGCCAGAGCTCGACGCGTTCTGCGTGGTGTCGGGCGGGAACATCGACGACGCCGTGTGGCACCGCGCCATGGACGGCGTCGGCGGCCCTCTCGGTTAGGGTCGCGCCGTGGACGACACCGTCGAACTGCCGATCCCCTACTTCTCGCAATGGGAGTCCGCCGACCTCGTGCCCGCGCTGCTCGCGGGTGAGGTCTCGGCCGCCTCGGACCCCGCATGGGCGAGGTCCGGCGCCTCGACACCGCAGGAGTACGAGTTCTGGTCGTGGCGCATGTGCGGGATCGCCTGCCTGCGCATGGTGCTCGCGCACCGGGACGGTTCCGCGCCTCCCGCGATGTTGTTGAAGGACGACTGCGTGGTGGAGGGTGCCTACGTCGTCGAAGGCACGTCGGTGAAAGGGCTCATCTACGCGCCCTTCGCCCGGTACGTCGAGCGGAAGTGGGACCTGGCGGCCGAGGTCGTCACGGCGGTCGGCCTCGTCGAGGTCGGCGACCTGGTACGACGCGCCAAGCCGGTGATGATTTCGGTGCACCCCTCGGTGCGCGAACCGGCCGGGACCGCGGGCGGTCGCGGCGGGCACCTCGTGCTCGCGGTCGGCGCGGCACCGGACGGGCTGCTGCTGCACAACCCGTCCGGTCTGCCCGGGAAGTCCCAGGAGTTCGCCTTCGTCCGGCACGAGTTGCTCGACCGGTACTACGCAGGACGCGGCGTCGTGTTCGAACTCTGACCGACGCGGGTCGCCGTCAGCCACAGGGCTTGTGATCCCAGGGCGCGAGCGCGAACCGGCCGGACGACGCCCGTGGTGGGCGGGTCGAGCGGAGACGCCTTCGGGACGATCTCGACATCGCAATTCCTCCCGCTGGTACGTGCCCTTGGCTGGGGTGGGCCGACTGCGCCGCGTTCACCGATTTCAACACGCGGCACAGCGGGTTGTCAGCCGCAGGCGTGACGGAGGTCGCCCACGGCATTGCCAGCCTCACCGCTGGCACACACAACGCCTCTCTGTCGGGCAGGAGTGAGCACGAACAGGCCGAGGGCGCGGTACTCCTCTAGATCACCGTCAGCGACCCTGGTTGCTCGAGGCGCGAGCCGGGAATTCCATTGTGAGCCAACGCTGGCGACCTGCACACCGCAACGCACAACTGCGGACGCCGCCACGCCTCACGGCTCGAAATCGACAGTTCGTCGCCATGCGGCGTGGCGAACGAGGTGCTGGTTACCGGTGCCGGAGCAGCGTCTTCGTTGCACGATCCGTACAACCCGGAACGCGCCTCCACGTGAACACCACGCTCGGCCTGGTGCCGAACTATGGCAACGTCGTCGAAAACGGCCCACGCCGCGCCATCCCCGTGTCCGTCAACGGCCGGCTGGCGAACTGGTTCACCTGACCGACGGCCTGGCGTTCCAACTCCAGGTACCCGCCGGTTTCACTCAGCAGCAGGTGATCGGATTGGAGGAAGGCATCAGCTGACGGGGCCCTCCGCACGTCGACCTCGCGACCGGGTGTGGCCAGGTCGAGACTCTAGCGCTACCCACCAAATGGATCAGCTCTACCCACCAGATGGATCGCGTGGTCGCGAACATCCGCTTCTGCCGCATAGCGGGCGTCAATCTTGCAGCTGGCGGCGACGTTTGCTGACGGGGCACCCACCGGCCCGGCTGGTGCGTCGGTCGATTCAGAGCCTGCCATGCCGCCCGGGAGGCCATCTTGAGATGATCTTGTTTTCCTGTGGTGGTGTGGAAGTCGGCTGTCGTGGTGTTGTCCGGTCGGGACGTGCTCACGGACTGGATGGGCCTGCGGGCGGAAGATTGGACCGGGGTCCGGTGCGACCAGGGGCCGGCTCCCACGGGTGGCCTGCGGTTCGCGTTCTACGGTCGGACCTCGACCACCGAGCACCAGGATCCGGTGACCTCGCGGGCGTGGCAGTTGGAGGTCGCGCAGGAGTTGATCGCCGGTCACGGCACCATCACCACCACCTTCTTCGACGCCGGACGGTCACGGCGCGACCGGTGGCGCGACCGGCCCCAGGCCGCAGATCTACAGGCCGCCCTGCGTGATCCGGACCGAACGTTCGACGCGATCGTCGTGGGCGAGTACGAACGAGGCTTCGCCGGTGACCAGTTGGAGCGACTGCTGGCGTTGTTCCGACGCCATGGCGTGCAGGTGTGGCTGCCCGAAGCCGGTGGACCGGTCGACCTGGCGACACCGGAGCACCGGGCGACACCGGAGCACCGGGCGTTGGTCAGAATGTTGGGTGCGCAGTCGCTGCGCGAGGTGGTCCGCGACCGGCACCGCGCGATGGCGGCCATGCGGGCACTGACCGAGGAAGGCCGCTACCTGGGCGGACGCGCTCCCTACGGCTACCGGTTGGTCGAGGCGGGCCCGCACCCCCAGCCCGCAGGCGCGCGCCGCGGCCGCAACGTCACCCGCCTGGAACCCGACCCGCAGACCACACCGACCGTGCGGTGGCTGTTCACCGAACGCCTGGCCGGACGCAGCATCGGGAACATGGTCGAGATCCTCAACCAGCGACGCACGCCGTGCCCGACCGAACACGACCCCGCGCGCAACACCCACCGCGCCGGACGCCGTTGGACGGCCGAGACGGTGACCACGATCCTGCGCAACCCCCGCTACACCGGCTGGCAGGTGTGGAATCGGCAGAGCGTCGACCACGACCACACCACCCCGAGCGATCAGCGACGCCACCGTATGACGAAGCGCAAACCCGCGCACCAGTGGGTGCTGTCCCGCCAGCGCGCCCACACCCCGCTGGTCGGCGAACACGATTTCGTCGCCGTCCAGCGCATCCGCGCCCAACGCCCGAACCGGCGAGGGGAGGCCCGGGAGTATCTGCTGGCCGGGCTGCTGCGCTGCGGCGCGTGCGGGCGGCGCATGGAGTCGCGCTGGGTGCACGGGCGGCCCGGCTACCGCTGCCGTCACCTTCGCGGTCCGCGCACCGAGGCGACGCCGCCGACGCTCTACTTCCGCGAAGAGCAGTTGATCACCAGGATCGGGCACACCCTGCACCTGCCCGCAGCGGCGAGCCCGCGCCTGGCCGTCGACGCACTGCGCTGAGACCGAGCCGTGATCATCTGTCATGCCGACAGAGTGATCGCCGAAGAACCGCGCGTATCGACGGGCCGGTGGAAAAGATGAACCCCACAACGCCGGTCCGACAAATCGTCAACCTGCCCCGTGGGGAAACTGTGTGTCCGAGGACTTGAACCCCCACGCGTGGGATGCATCCCCGCCGGGGGGTCGAATCTCCGCGCCTCGTCACAGCGATGGTGTTGTTGGTGCCCGTCCCGCTGCGGGGACGTGTCACACGTAGAACGTAGCACAAGCGATCCTCCGCTGTCACACCGTCCACAATGGCTAACGGTAACTCGGCAGTGTCATTGATCGTTGCTTTTCTGATGTGGTGGGCCTTTATGGCAACGCCGCGCATCGGACGAAATGTCGTGTCGGA
This sequence comes from Saccharothrix espanaensis DSM 44229, assembly GCF_000328705.1. Taxonomy (NCBI): domain Bacteria; kingdom Bacillati; phylum Actinomycetota; class Actinomycetes; order Pseudonocardiales; family Pseudonocardiaceae; genus Saccharothrix; species Saccharothrix espanaensis. The sequence continues at coordinate 6,393,769 of NC_019673.1, forward strand.
CGAAATGTCGTTCGGTCAATGCCTCGTCCCCGCAGACCGGACACCGGATTTCATGCTACAAGGGCGAGGCCTCGACGATAGCCGACACGGACTTCGTGCGGAGTCCGGTAGCTGACTTTCGAATATAGACGGTCGTGGTTGTAGTAGCCCAGGTAGGCGAAAGCGTCGCGTCGGGCGTCGGCGCGGGTGTCCCAGACGGTCGTCCCGATCTCGGTCTTGACGGTGGCGAAGAACGACTCGGCGACGCCGTTGTCGAAGCACGACCCGGTCCGTCCCACCGACGGCCGGATGCCATGACCAGCGAACGCGGAGCGGAACAGTCCGGAGGTGTACTGCGACCCGCGATCGGCGTGAAGAATCGCGTCGCCGCCGGCCAGGCCGCGTTTGATGGCGAGGTCGACGGCGTCGCGGACCAGTTCGGCGCGCATGTGGTCGGCCATCGCGAGCCCGATGACCTCGCGGCTGTGCAGGTCGATTACCGTGGCCAGGTAGAGCCAGCCCTCCCGCGTGGGCAGACGCAGAGTGGGCGTTCTGGGGCGATGGCCGGTGGTCAGTCTTGGTCGTCGACAACGGGTCGGGCGCCGTCCCGGAGGAGTTGGTGCCAGGTGCCTTTCAGACCTTCGATGTGCTGCTGTTCGTCGGCGGGCCGCCATCCGGAGGGCCAGGTCGATTCGCTCGCGTGAACGACCAGGCATCCGTCGAACACGACGCCCCCGTGGAACACCGTTGGAAACGGGCGCTCGTGGAACCCGGCGACGCCGGAGAACCTTGCGCCATCGAACTTAGCGACGCCGGTGAACCTCGCATAGCCGAACTCGGCGTACCCGTTGAACACTGCGTGTTCGAACCGGGTGGTTTTGGCGAATCTCGCGTTCTTAAACATGGCGTCCTTCGTGAACGTCGCTCGATCGAACCTCGCATGCCCCATGAAGGTCGCTCCGTCGAACCTGGCAAGCCCGGTGAAGGTCGCTCCGTCGAACCCGGCAAGCCCGGTGAAGGTCGCTCCGTCGAACCCCGCGGGTCCCCTGAACTCAGCCCTGGTGAACCCGACGTCCCCGGCGAACTTCGCGCGGTCGAACTGGGTATCCCCGGCGAAGATCGCTCCGGCGAAACCTGCGGGCCCCGTGAACTCCGCTCGGGTGAAGCCGACATCCCCCGCGAACTCTGCTCGACCGAACCCTGAGTGTCCGGCGAACTCCGCTCCATCGAACCTCGCGGGCCTGGTGAAGGTCGTTTGGTCGAATCTGGCATCACTGGCGAACCTCGCGCCGGGGAACCCGGCAATTCCGTTGAAGATCGCTCGGTCGAACCTCGTGTCCCCGGCGAAGACAGCTCGATCGAACTCGGCGTCCCCGGCAAACTTCGCTCCGTTAAACGCTGCGGCATTCTCGAATCGCGCTCCGTCGAACTTGACGGGTCCGTGGAACACAGCTCCACCGAACGCGGTGTGACGTGGCTGGCATCGACTCAGGTCAAAAGAACAGAGGGTGGCGCCGGTGAGATTGAGGTCGGTGTCGGGCCAGAAGGTGATGGCTTGGCGGTCTACGGTGGGCCCGGGCCGCAGGTGGTCGCGCAGGATCTGCTGGGCCGTTAACCGGACCTCTAGTTCCTGTCGACGTTGGTCGTAGCGGGCCAAGCTCGCTTCGTCGGCATCGGCTACGGGTGGATCGCCGGGCAGAGCAAACGGCATGCGCAGGTAGGCGCACAACACGTTGACCACGGTCTGCCGCTGCGGCGGGTTGTCCTGGGCGAGGCGTTCCAGCGCGTACATTCCGGCCTGCCGGACCGGTGCCTTATCCGACCCGACCTGTTCGACGGACAAGGCAAACAGCTCGGTGATCCGGCGGGCTTCGGCGTCGGTGCGGATGTGCTCGGCGGACAGGCGTTGAAGTTCGTGGGAGCGATCCGCCTTCCGGCTTTCCAACTCGTGGGAGCGGTCGGCCGTGTCGCTTTGAAGCTTGTAGTCGCGTTGGGCGTCCTCCTGGTCGCGTTCCTTCTGCACCAGGCTCACCTCCGTGGCGTACTGCCTACGCCACGCCAGGTACAGCGCGAAGACACCACCGCTACCGAGGCCGATGCTCAATCCGGTGCGCAGTGCGTCGAACCGCACCGTCATCACCCCCTGCCCGGTCAAGCCAGCGGTTGTTGTCCACCACAACAACATCACCACCAGTCCGGCTGTGGCCACCATGATCACGGCGGCGACCGTTGCAATCATTCGCGCCGGCATCGGCTCCAGCGGCACCCTCGTCGCCGGTGGTGAATTCCGCGATGCGGAATCCGGCGATGCGGACACCGGCGAGGCCGGCGCCGACACACCGGACGTGCCGGTACGGGGTGTCGCGGCAGGTAAGTGCTCGGTCACACCAGAAAGCATGACCTCCGCCGGCCAGTACAAGACCGGAGCGGAGCCGGCTACACCCGAATGCCAGCTAACTGTATGAGGCCACGACGTTGGTGACGCCGTCGTGGAGCCGGGTGGCTGGCGGTTGGTTTCCAGCGGCAGTGTGGGGTCGATGGTGGTTGTAGTGCACGTTCCAGACGGCCGGGGCGTCGGTGCGTTGCTGTTCGCTGGTCCAGGTCCGGGCGTGGGGGAACTCCTCGGTGAGGATGCGGTTGTAGCGTTCGACCTTGCCGTTGTGGCGCGGGGTGTGGGCCCTGATGCACTGGTGGCGGGCTCCGAGCAGGGCCTTGGCGAAGTCGTGGGCGCGGTGGCGGGAGCCGTTGTCGGTGACGACGCGGTGGATGTGGCCGATGCCGTGGGCGGCGAGGAACGCCCTGGCCCGGTGCGGGAATGTGATCGCGGTGACCGCCTTCTCGTGGGGCAGGGCCTCGGTGTAGGCCGGGCGGGAGAACCCGTCGACCGCGGAGTGCGGGTAGGTGTAGCCGGCGCGGGCGCCCTTGTTCTTGGTGCGTTCGACCTGTCGGGCCTGATCGCTGCCGCGGCCATGGGCCCGCCGGCCGCCCCCGTCGGGGATCACGCCGGCCTTCTTGACGTCCAGGTGCACCATGTGGCCCGGCCACCGGGCGGTGATCCGGCGGGGAAGCCGGTTCTCGCCGGTCGGATCGAGGAATCGGCGACGGTTCAGGCCCAGGTGGGTCAGGTGCCGTCCGACGGTGCGCACCGAGATGCGGACGCCGTCGGCTTCCAGTTCCAGGGCGATGCGGCGGGCTGAGGTTCCCCCGATAGCTCGGAGCGGTGGTTACCTGGCTCCGGTCGGTGATGTGGGGATGATAGACGGCTTGGTCTGGGCGGCGTTCCGAGCGGCTTCGTACTCGTCCGGGCTGAGCCAGCCGAGGTCCTTCTGGATGCGCTCGGTGTTGTAGAAGCCGTCGATATAGCCGAAGATCGCGTTCGCGGCCTCGTCGCGCGTGCGCCAGGATTTCCGGTAGACGAGTTCGATCTTCAGCGTGGAGAAGAAGTTCTCCATCAGGGCGTTGTCGTAGGAGTCGCCGACCGAACCCATCGACGGCAGGATTCCGTTGTCCGCCAGCCGTTCTCCGAACCTGATCGACGTGTAGGTCGAGCCCCTGTCGGAGTGGTGGACCAACTGTCCGTCGCGCACGTCGCGGGACCAGATGGCGTATTCCAGCGCGCCGAGGACCAGGTCGGTGTCGCAGCGGTCGCCGGTCTTCCAGCCGACGATCCGGTTGGAGAACGCGTCGCGCACGGCGGCGAGCCGGAACGTGCCTTCGCCGGTGGGGATGCGGGTGGCGTCGGCGACCCACAACCGGTTCGGGGCGGGTGCGGTGAAGTCCCGGTTGACCCGGTCCGGCGCCGGTGTCGCCCGCGGGTCCTGCCTGGTGGAGGACGTCCGCCACTTCTTTCGGAGGAACGCCCCCTGCAGGCCGGCCTGGCGCATCAGCCGTTCGACTCGCTTGCGCGACACCCGCACGGCCCGGCGGCGCAGGACCTGGTGCACACGCGGGCTGCCGTAGGTGCCGCCGGAGGCAGTGCGGATGTCGACGATCTCCGCGGTGATCGTCTCGTCGTCGCGCCGCCGCCGCGGCGGTTCGGCCTGCCGTCGGACCCAGCCGTGATAGGTGGAGGAGGCGATACCGAGTACCCGGAGGACGGGCTCGACCCCGAAGCGGCTGCGAAGCTCCCCCACGAGCGTCACGACCGTCGCCGGGTCGGGTCGAGTTCCGAAGCGAAAAAAGCGGATGCCGCCTTGAGGATCTCGTTGGCGCGCTTGAGTTCCGCGTTCTCCCGCCGCAATCTGCGCAGCTCCTCCGACTCACTTGTCGTCGGCCGGTCGCCCCGCTCGCCGCGGTCGGCCTCGTCCTGCCGGATCCAGTTGCGCAGGGCCTCGTGATGCACGCCGAGTTGGCGGGCCAGGTGCGCGATCACGGGCTTCGGATCCGACTCCCTGTACAGCCGGACCGCACGAGCCCTCAACTCGTCGGGGTACTTCTTCGGTGCTGCCACGGACGACTCCCTTCAGACCCTATCGGACCATGCTTGAAAGCCTCCGAGCTATCGGGGGAACCTCACCGATGACCCTGTTCGAGCTGCAAGCCTGGCTCGGACACCGCAGTCCGGAAGCCACCCAGCACTACGCCAAGATCACCCCGAACACACTGGCCAGGGCCTACAACGACGCCGGCTACTTCGCCCGCAACGTCCACACCATCGAAGTCCTGGTCGACCGGGACGCCGTCACCTCCGGCCAGGCCGCCGCCGGCGAACCTTGGCAGCACTACGACCTGGGCCACGGCTACTGCACCTACACGTTCTTCGAGCAGTGCCCGCACCGGATGCCTGCGCCCGCTGCGACTTCTACACCCCCAAGGACTCCAGCAAGGGCCAACTGCTGGAAGCCAAGGACAACCTCCAGCGGATGCTGGCCAACCTCCCACTGACCGACGACGAACAAGCCGCCGTCGACGACGGCCAGGCCGCCCTCGACCAACTCCTGGAACGGCTGGCCGACGTCCCCACCCCGAGCGGGCCTTCGCCGCGCGAGATCGGCATCCCGGCCACCGCCACGCTACTGCCGATCATGCCGGTGGACAGGAGCAATGCGACCTGAGCTGGCCGCTGCGAAACAAGTGCTACCTCCGCATACGTCGACTCACAGGGTGGGTCGTCTGGCCATCTGGCCAGTTGATCTCGCCCGGGAAGCCATACGGGGCACCCTCGAAGCGCGGATGCCAGCCATAGCCGCGACATTGGGGACAGTTTCGCGTCTGGCGATGGTGAACCTCAGTGGGGCTGGCGGGCATCGTCTGAACCTGACCTTGTCCTGTGCAGTGGTCACACAGCTGCCAGTCAGCCGGAATCCCCGCAGGTCGAGGCGGTTCCGGCGACTTCCGCTCCCCAAACAGACCCATATTTACGGAGAGTACTGCACTCCGCACTCTACGTCGCAGGCAGTGAAGACGCTCGAGTTCGACCTGTGCCTGCCTGAACGGTGAAACAGGTCAAACTTGACAAATCAGATTCCACAGAACGCTGCGCTACCTCGCCGACGAGGCCTACCGACGGCGCATCACCCGCCAGCTCAACAAGGGCGAGTCGCTGCACAGCCTGCGCCGCGATCTGTTCTTCGCCCATGAGGGCTCGGTGCGGCGCCGCCACCACGAACAGCAGACCGAACAGGCGCTGTGCCTGTCACTGGTGGTCAACGCGATTATCACCTGGAACACCGCCTACCTCGAACTCGCACTAGAGCACCTGGCCGCCCGCCGCGGCCGTATCGACCACGACCTGCTCGCCCACGTCTCCCCGGCCCTGATGGAACACGTCAACCCCTACGGCACCTACGAGTTCCCGGTCGAGGCCGAGTACGCCCGCCAAGGGTTCCGTCCGCTCCGTGACCGCCCCTCGCCAGGCTTGTGACCGCCGCCGGTCCGAAATTGTCGGACCCGGTGTTTAACATTTCTGGATCTAGTGTGAACGGAGATGGTTCGATGCGTATTACCTGCAAGAATGGTGTGTGGGAGCTCGGCGACCGGATCGGCGGGGGCGGCTACGGCCAAGTGCTGGAGGCGCGTTCCGAGTCGGGGGTGAACGGTGCGGCCAAGCTGGTGCCCAAGGAGCCCGGCGCGGAGCGCGAACTGCTGTTCGCCGAGTTGGACGGGGTCCGCAACGTCGTGCCGATCATCGACGACGGTGAGACCGACGACGCGTGGGTGCTGGTCATGCCACGCGCGGAACGCTCTCTGGAAGAACACCTCAAGCAGGTCGGCGGCTCTCTCGACGTCGGCTCCGCGGTGGCGGTGCTGCGCGACATCGCGGTGACGCTGGCCGATCTGGAAGGCCGCGTCGTACACCGTGACCTGAAACCGGGCAACGTGTTGCTGCTCGACGGCCACTGGTGCCTGGCCGATTTCGGTATCGCCCGCTACGCGGACGCCACGACCGCCCCGGACACGCGCAAGGGAGCCTTCTCCGTGCTCTACGCGGCGCCGGAACGGTGGAGCAACGAACGCGCCACCGCCGCCACCGACGTCTACTCCTTCGGGTGCATCGCCTACGAACTGCTGTCGGGCGCTCCGCCGTTCACCGGCGGGTACGTCCACGAACTGCGCGAGGCACACCTGCACGGCGACGTGCCGCACCTGGTGTCCGCCCCGGCGGTACTGGCCGCGTTGGTGGAGGAGTGCCTGTACAAGTCCCCGCAGGCCCGCCCCAACGCCGTAAACCTGGTCAAGCGCCTCGAACGCGCGGCCGAACAGGCTGCCTCACCTGGGTTGGCCGCGTTGCAGGAGGCCAACCGCGCACAAGCCGTCAGCAAGGCCGCGTCGGTGCGAGCGGAGTCCGTGGCGCAGTCGGAGCAGCAGCGGCGCGCGGGGTTGTTCGAGGCGGCCACGCGCAGCTTCGCCAGGATCGCCGACGCGTTCAAGGACGCGTTGACCAGCAACGCCCCGGGAGCCGTCGTCCAAGCGGTGCGCGGTGGCGGCTGGGAGATCCACTTGGGGCAGGCCGTGCTCACCCTGACCGGTCCCACGCCGACGGCGGAATCGGCATGGGGTTCGTGGGACCGCCCTGGCTTCGACGTGATCGCGCACACCGAGATCGATCTGCTCATCCCGGCCGACAGTTACGGCTACGAGGGGCGCGAGCACTCGTTGTGGTTCTGCGACGCCGCCCCCACCGGCCAAGGCAGCTACCAGTGGTTCGAGACGGCGTTCATGGTCTCGCCCCTGCTCAACCGCCCGGTGCGGCAGGACCCGTTCGCCCTCGACCCCGGCACGGAGGCGGCCAAGGCACTGTGGACCGGCATGGCGGAGTGGCAGCTCGCCTGGCCGTTCACACCGTTGACCGTGGACGACCTCGACGAGTTCATCGGCAGGTGGGCGGGATGGTTGGCCACAGCCTCAAACGGCAGGCTGAGCCACCCCAGCTCGATGCCCGAACGGCGCCCGGAGAACAGCTTCCGCCGCCGTTGACCACCGACTTCTGACATACGCGGCCGCACGTACCGGCCAGCTGACCGGCTGGTCGCACGGAACCCCGCCGTGCCGGCGCACCGCAGCTGTGCGCCTTCATCACAGCGTCCTGGCCGCTGGCCAGGACGCTGTGATGTTGCTCGACCTCGACCGGCGGGGGCGCGATCCGCGCACGCGACTGCTTGGCCGTTGTGCAGTCATTAGCTCGACGGCGGCCTGGACAGGTAGTCGAAGTGAGGGTCGAGCTCGACGAACTCGTCGGCTGTGTCGCGGAGCTCACGGCTGACGGCGTGCTTCCAGGACACGACCCGCACTCCCAGACCGCGCCCCTGCAACGAGCGGATCGTGGGCAGGAAGTCGCCGTCACCGGCGGCCAAGACTGCCATGTCCCCCATGTCGGACTTCATGTAGGTGAAGGAGTCCTCCAGCATCTTGGTGGCCAGGGCGGTGTCGACCTGCTTCTCCTTGTTGGTGAAGACGCTGCGGTCGAAGGTCACCACCTCGAAGTCGGCGTCGCGGACCTTCTGCCAGATGCTGTCGTTCTCCGGTGGTCTGGAGCCGAACAGGATCGATCTGCCCACGAACTGGTCCGATGGACAGAGCAAGTCGTAGAACTTGCCGAAGTCGTAGGTCCAGGGCGCGGTGATCTGTCGTGCCATGGCGGTGCGGACGTCGGGGGCCAGGCCGGTGCGGACCGCTTGGATGCGTTGGCCCTCGATCCAGATGTTGGAGTTGTCGACGTAGACGTACAGGGTCATGGGAGTGCCTTTCTTGTAGTGGGGAAACGCGGGGTCAGCCGCAGACGAGCTGCCGGATCTGGCGCAGCAGGTCCTCGGCTTCGGATCCGCCGATGGACCGGAGCGTCTCGTCGCCCCGGTCGCTGGGGTTCAGGACCGCCTTGATGACGTCGGCGACCGGACTGCCCAGCAGGTAGAGCCGCACCACGTCCTCCTGGTTCGGCGGAAGCTCCTGGGGCAGGTGTCCGAGACCGTGTGATTCGAGGGCCCGACTGATCTCTGTACGTACGTGTACCCCGAGCCGACCCGCCCCTTGGATCTTCTTGAGCGTGTCCATCGTGGTCTTGCGCAGTCCGTCGTTGTTCGCCACTGCGGTGCGCAGTGCCTCGTAGCTGTCCATCCGACCTCCACGATTAGTTTCTGATCTCTACTAAAGATGAAGGCTAAAGATCGCCCACTGACTCCACAAGGGCCATCCGGCCTAGTCACTTCTCAAAAACGATCCATTTCGAGAAGGCCGTCAAGGACACCTCCGCTGTCGATGTCCGAAGTCGTCTGCATGGGTGACCTGGGTGTTCGGGTGTTAGTGCAGACGGGTGTGGGCCTCTGTCGTGTCCGTACTTCTGTGCACTAGCGTCCGCTTCGACCCGTACTCCTGTGCGCGAGGGCGAGGTCCGGGATGGCTGATGAGCTGGCGACCGTGCTGGAGCGCGGCGTGTTCTCGGCGCCGGTGAAGGTCTGGGACGCCGCGGTGCGCCGGGCGGAGGTGATCGGTCGGCTGGCTCGCGTGGATGCCGTCGGGCTGGAGGCCGCCGATGCCGCCGCGGCGGAGTTGGGGCTGTCCCGTCGGCAGGTGTACGTGCTGCTGCGCCGGTGGCGCACGGGTGAAGGGGTGGTCACCGATCTGCTTCCGCAGCGGTCCAGCGGTGGGGGCGGCGGCGCGCGTCTGCCCGATGAGGTCGAGTCATCGTGCGGGAGGTGCTGCGGACTCGGTATCTGACCCGGCAGCGCCGTTCGGTGGCGGCGGTGTGCCGGGAGATCACGCGGCGGTGCCGTGCGCTGGGTCTGCGGACGCCATCTCGGGGCACGGTGTTGCGTCGGATCGAGCGGCTGGACCCACTGAAGTCGGTATCGGCGCGCGAAGGCTCCGACTCGGCCCGATCGCGGCGGTCGGCCGGCGGTGTGCCGCCGGAGGTCACCGGGCTGTTGGAGCAGGTGCAGGTCGACCACACCCCGGTGGACGTGATCGTGGTCGACGAGCGGCACCGGTTGCCGATCGGCCGCCCCTGTGTCACCGCCGCGATCGACGTGGCCAGCCGCTGCGTGGTGGGCCTGGTGGTGACGCTGGAGGCGCCGTCGGCGACCTCGGTCGGGTTGTGCCTGACACACATGGTCACCGACAAGCGGGCCTGGCTCGAACGGCTCGGGGTGGAGGCGGTGTGGCCGATGAGCGGCAAACCGCGCGAGCTGTACGTGGACAACGCCGCCGAATTCAAGAGCGAGGCCCTGCGCCGGGGCTGTGACCAGCACGGCATCGCCCTGCGGTACCGCCCCAAGGGGCAGCCGCACTTCGGCGGGATCGTGGAGCGGCTGATCGGCACGATGATGCGGATGGTGCACGACGAGCTGCCGGGCACCACCTTCTCCAACACCGCGGCGCGCGGTGGCTACGACAGCGACGGGAACGCGGTGCTGACCGTGGCCGAGCTGAACTCGTGGCTGGCGCTGGCGACGGCCTGCTACCACGGGCAGGTGCACGAGACGCTGGGCCGCACCCCTGCCGGTGTGTGGGCCGAGCAGGTCGCCGAACACGGGGCGCCGGTCACCGTGGCCGGCCAGACGGCGTTCCTGGTGGACTTCCTGCCGGTGATCCGGCGCAGCCTGTCGCGCACCGGGTTCCAGATCGACCACGTGCAGTACTACGGCGACGCGCTCAAGCCGTGGATCGCCCGGCGCGAGCGGCTCGGGAAGTTCGTGTTGCGCCGCGACCCGCGCGACATCTCCCGGATCTGGGCGCTGTCGCCGGAAGGCGACGCCTACGTGGAGGTGCCGTACCGGACGCTGTCGCGGCCGCCGATCAGCGTGTGGGAGCAGCAGGCTGCGCTCGCCCGGCTGCGCGAGCAGGGGCGCGCCGAGGTCGACGAGCAGTCGGTGTTCACGATGGTCGAGCGGATGCGCCAGATCACCGAGGACGCTGGAGCCAGTACCCGCAAGGCCCGTCGCGACCGCGAGCGCCGCACCGCGACCCCGGCCAGGCCGCCGGCCTCACTGTCGGCGCCGCCCCCGCCAGACGAGGAGGCGGGCGCGGTGGCGAAACCGTTCGAGGTGATCGAGCAGTGGTGACCACCGGGGACAGCAGCACCGACGAGGGTCTGGACGACGACGGCGAGCTGGACTTGGCGCACCTGCACGAGTCGGCGAGGCGGATCGCACGCCTGCCGGACGAGGAGCGGGTGCGGTACGTGCGGGCGGATCGGTGGATCGGCTACCCCCGGGCCACCGCCGCGCTGGAGCGGTTGGAGACGTTGTTCTCCTGGCCGTCCAAGCAGCGGATGCCGAACCTGTTGCTGATCGGTCCGACCAACAACGGCAAGTCGATGATCATCGAGAAGTTCCGGCGCTTCCACCCGCCGATCTCGCACGAGGATCGGGAGGAGATCCCGGTCCTGGTGGTGCAGATGCCGTCCGAGCCGTCGATCAACCGGTTCTACACCGCGCTGCTGGCCGCGCTCGGCGCGCCCTTGCGGGCGCGGTATCGGCTGGCCGAGCTGGAACAGCTCGTGCTGCGGTTGCTGCGCGCGGCCTCGGTGCGCACGCTGGTGATCGACGAGCTGCACAACGTGCTCGGCGGCCGGGGCGAAGCCCGCAGGGAGTCTCTGAACCTGCTGCGGTTTCTGGGCAACGAACTGCGTATCCCGTTGGTCGGGGTCGGTATCCGGGACGCCTACCTGGCCATCCGCGCCGACGACCAGTTGGAGAACCGATTCGCCCCGTTCACCCTGCCCCGCTGGGAACCCGATGCCGACGCCTGCTCGCTGCTGGCCAGCTTCGCCGCGTCGTTTCCGCTGCGCCGGCCCTCGCCGATCGCCAACCCGGAGATGGCGACCTATCTGCTGACCCGCAGCGAGGGCACCATCGGTGAGCTGGCCGGCCTGCTCACCGATGCCGCCGTGGCGGCGATCGAGTCCGGTGAGGAATTCATCAACCAACGCACCTTGTTGCTCGCGCCGTACGAGGGGCCGACCGAACGGCGCCGGCTGTTCGAGCGCGAACTGGCATGAGTCCGGCTCGCCGGTGGCCGCTGCATCCGCAGCCCGGCCCGCTGGAGTCGCTGTCGTCATGGCTTCGCCGTCTGGCGCGCCTCTACGACCTGCCTGCGAAAGACTTGCTGACCCACAACCTCGGCCTGGTCGACCTGCAGGTCCCGGAACTGCTCGACGGGTGCCCGCCCGAGGCGATGCTCGCCGCGATCGCTGAACGCACCGGCGTCGACCTTGCCCGACTGCGCATGATGACCCTGGCCGGGTGGTCCCCCTGGCTGTTCGACCCGCCCAGCCCGAACCAGGACCGGGAGGTGTTCGACAACTACGTCCGGGACAACTCGGTGCTGTTCCCGCCGAGAGCGGCCCCCTCGTATCAGCTCAACCGCGGACGCCCCTGGGATGGGCCGTGGATCTGCGGACCGGGGCTGCGCCGGGCGTGCCCGCTGTGCGCAGCCGACGCCGATCGCGGCACGGGTTTGCTCTGGCAGTTGCCGCTCATGGTGGGCAGGTTCAGGCGGTCGTAGCATGTGATCTTGGTGTTCGGTGGGGAAGGATTGCCCGCCGTGCGTCGGATGTTGTCCTTGGCCGATCGGGAGGAGATCTCCCGTGGCGTGGCCGAGTCGTTGGAGTACAAGGAGATCGCGGTTCGGATCGGCCGTAACGCCTCGGTGGTCTCGCGTGAGGTGATCCGGCACGGCGGTCGGGACGGGTATCGGGCTGTGATGGCCGAACAGGCGGCGAGCGCGGCCCGGTCGCGACCGAAGTCGCTGGCGGTGGACCGCGTCCCTGCCCTGCGGACGCGGGTGGCGGGATTGTTGCGGGCGGGCTGGTCACCGGCGTCGATCGCGGGGTGGTTGGCGCGCCAGGAACCGGGCGAGGACGCTGGCCGGGTGAGTCACGAGGCCATCTACCAGTGGGTCTACGCCCAACCTGTCGCCACGCTGAACCGGGAGTTGATGGCGCTGCGGACCGGCCGCACGGCCCGCCGGGGACCGCGTCCGGCGCCCGCGCCGCGCATCCGCGAGCCCCGCTACCTCGACGAACGCCCCGCCGAGGCCGACGACCGGGCCGTACCCGGCCACTGGGAAGGCGACCTCGTCATCGGCAAGGCGGGCAAGAGTGCGGTGGCGACGCTGGTCGAGCGCACCAGCCGCTTCCTGGTCCTGGTCCCGCTGCGCGGACGCGACTCCCTGACCGTCACCGACGCGATCATCGCCGCCGTCGGCGACCTTCCGTCGTCGGTCAAACCTTCCCTGACCTGGGACTGCGGCTCCGAGATGGCCCTGCACAAACAGGTGACCGCCACCGGACTGCCGGTCTTCTTCGCCCACCCGCACTCACCGTGGGAACGCGGCAGCAACGAGAACCTCAACCGCATCGTGCGCGAGTTCCTGCCCAAGGGCGTCGACATCCCCTCCGATCCCCGCTACCTCGCCGCCATCGCCGCCGAGATCAACGACCGACCCCGTAAGATCCACGACTGGAGAAAACCCAGCGAGGTATTCACCGAACTCCTCGAAGCGGATGCTTCCACCGCCTGAACTCACCACCTACTGGCCCGCCGCGCTCGGGCGGAACGTGAGAGTTGGCTGGGTGAGGTCGAGGGCATCGACCTCACCCTTGCCCTCCTCCGACAGAAACGGGAGGAGACCAACCGACTGGCCCGCATCGCGCCTGTCAATCTCGGCATCCCCAGCATCCAGCCGACTCCGGCGACCCGGCGAGTGAGGTCGACCTGAGATCGACCGCACACTCCAGTGCCTGCGCGACAAGCGCGCCGACGCCCTGCGGCTCACCCGGATCACCCGCCAGGTCGACCTCGGCATGCCCGCCGTCGGCGCAGTCCAATGACCGAGCCAGACGGATCGCTCCCGGCCGGCTGACTCGTGCCGGGGCCAATCCGCCTGAGAGCTGACGAAGACCGTCGAATCAGCCGTGCCAAACCGAAGATGGCGCTATGGGCTCACGCTGGGCAGTGTCCACCAGTTGTCCATGCGGGGAATCGGTGCGGCCTTCGGCCCTGCCTGCATGACGCGACTGACACGGAGGAGGAATGCGGCGATCCCGGCTGCACCCTGCATCCAGCCAACTCCCGCCGGAAGCAGGGGAGCTGGTGCACGGTGTTCGATGAACCGCCAGTAGGCATGAGATCCCTCGACCACGGCATTGTCGACCAGGGTGTCTGCCAACTGGAGAGCGAACTCCAGGTCGTCCGGGTCGCCGCTGCGATGCCAAGAGTCCAGGAACACCTCGCCTACGCCCGCAGTGCCGCAGCAACGTCCGTCGTTGTCCCAGAAGCCGGGGTAAAGGCGCGATGGCAGACCAGACGTGCGGACGCTGTGCAGGCACCGGCGGTGCCACACCAGCGGCGGCGCACCGGCCACCTCCGCCACGCCGGCTCGATGCAGGGCGAGGAAGAGCAGCGAAGTCCCGGTGGGGCCGTGGCACCAGCCGTAGCTGAACTCGTCCTCGTCGGCATGGTTGCCGGGTATGCGGCGAGGCACGACGAAACCTGGACCGTCCGTCTTGCCCAGTGCCACCAGATGTTCCGCACCGCTTACCGCGGCCGAGATCAGGTCCGGCCGGTCGAGCTCGGCACCGGCCAGCGCGAGCGTCGTCGCGATGCCCGCGAGACCGTGCGAGAAGTTGGGCGCCTGCCCGCCGGGATCGGTGCGGAAGCGCTGGGGTACGTCACGCCAGTTGACCCCGGTCTGTTCCTCCTCCCGCTCGGCCATGAGCACGCCGACGGCGTGTTCTGCGAGGGCGTGCGCGCCCGCCACGTTCATTCGCCCCGCCCACAATGCGCCCAGCAGGACTCCGGCCGTGCCCAGCACCACATCGTGGACGCGGGTGCCGGGCAGGAACCGCGGTGGGCCAAGGGATGTCTGAGGCCAGCCATCAGGTGCGGCGAGCACCATCAGCCGGTCCACGGCCGCATCCGCTCCGGCAGCATCGAGCGCGGTCAGCACACCGATCGTGCTGACCAGCCCGTTGAAGAAGCTGTAGTCGGTCGTGGTGGACACCGCACCGCGCAGCCGCTCAACGACGGCGTCCGCTACGCGCTGCTCTTCAGCAGTCCACGGACGAGAAAGCCGGATCTCGATCAGCGCATGAGCCAGACCGCCGACCCCGTAGTACATGCCGTCCCGGTACTGCGGCACCAGCGGACCGGACACCGATTCCGGGATCCACAACCCATCCTCCCACCGCACCTGGTCTAACACCCACCGCCACGCGGCACCAGCAACACGCTGGCATGTCTCAGCGCTACGCAAGATCACCCGTCAATAGTGGCACTCCATCGGCATTACAGGACGCTGTGCGATCGTCTGGCGGCACGGTGCGGATGTGAAGGCGAGACGACGGCTCCTTGAGCATCTGAACCGATCAACCCGGCGTGTCCTCTTGCTTGGTGCAGAGAAGTTGGCTGCGGGCGGTGGGGGTGCCGTGGGATCGGGCGCGGCCTGCCGAGGTCCGTGACCTGGTGTTGTGGTGGAGCAGGCGGACAAGCCCCGGCGCCATCGGCGCACGGTGACGCTGGTGACGGCGGGCACGGTCAATCCGGTTACCCGCAAGCGGAATCTGGGCGACGGGTACGAACCCCGGACGATCCGGCACTCCAACGCGGTGGTGCGCAGCTTTTACGGGTTCTGGTTGGACCTCGGCGAGGGGCCGTTGGTCAATCCGGTGCAGTTGGATCGGCGGTGGCGCGGCGGAAGGCCGCACGCCCACCACAATCCGCTGGAGCCGTTCCGTGCCGAGGGCCGGGTCCGCTACAACCCGAAGCTTCCCCACCGTCTTCCGCGCGAGATGCCCGAGGAGCGCTGGCGGGAGGTGTTCGGGCAGTTGCGGTCGAACCGGGACCGGGCGTTGCTGTCGTTGGACGTCGGCAACGGCGCGCGGGCGTCGGAACTGCTCGGGGTACGAGGGGTGGACCTGGACTGGGGCGACCGGTTGGTGCGGGTGACGCGCAAGGGGACCGGTGCCCAGCAGTGGCTGCCGGCCAGCCCGGAGGCGTTCGTGTGGCTGCGCCTGTACCTGGCCGACCTCGGTGGTCTGCCCGACCCGAACGAGCCGATCTGGTGGACGTTGCGGCGGCGTGAGCGGGGAGAAGGGCTGCGGCGGCAGCCGATGAACTACGAGGCGCTGCGGGCGGTGTTCCGTTGGGTCAACACGGTGTTGGGCACCAACTGGTCGATGCACGACCTGCGGCACACCGCGGCCCTGCGCATGTCGCGCGACGACTCGCTGTCGCTCAGGGACGTGCAGGTCATCCTCGGTCACGCCCACCTGTCCACCACGGCGGACGTGTACGCGGTGGAGGGCCAGGCGCAGGTCGTGTACAGGGTGCGGCGGCACCTGGCCGACCGCGATAACCGGGCGCCGCGGCCGCCCCTCGTCGCGGCCGGCTACGACGCCGCGGACCTGGCCGTCCTTCTCGGAGGTGTCGTCCGATGACCACCGCGCCCACCGGATCGGAGGAAGGGACGCGGTCGGGCCCGCGGCGCCCGTCCCGGTCGGCCTCGAAGTTCAAGCGCCTCGACGAGGTGGTGGAGACCCGTGCCGCCGCGGCCTGCGGCGACCGGCTCTCGGCCGAGGAGGTGCTGGCCCTGTTTCCGACGTTGCCGAGTTGGACCAACGCCGAGCGGTACGGCAACCATCGGCGCCAGGAGCGGGGAGCCCGTCGGATCCTGGACTGGTTGCAGGCCCATCCCGGGCAGGGCTGGCAGGACCGGTGGCTGGTCTCCGGCGCGGACCGGGACCTGTCCTGGATCGACACGCTGGCCGACGAGCCCCGGGAGGGCGGGCCCGGTCGTGCGACCCGCCGCGACATCCTGGTCGAGGGGCTGACGTCGTTGCTGCTGTGCCGGATCGTGCTGCCCGGCTACGGTTTCCTGGCCTCCTTCCGCGCGACGTCTCTGTTCGCGCACGTCCGGCGGCGGTTCAGGCCGGATCTGTTCGCGCTGGTGGAGGAACGCGGCCGCGCGCTGAAGGCCGAACCCCACCGGGTGCGGCTGGCGCTGGTCGCGGTCAGCAGGATGGTGCTGCACACCGGCCGCGACGTCGACCTGCTCACCGCCGAGGACCTGTTGGCCCTGCGCGCGAACTCCACGCGGCGACGCGGCTGTCCGGACCCCGACCTGCCGCTGGCGTGGTCGTTGCTGTGCGGTGTGGCCGACATGGGCGAGCACGCCACCCTCAGGGACGCGGTGCGCCACGGCCGCCAGTCCACCGCCGAGATGGTGGACCGGCACGGCATCCGTTCCCGCGACGTCCGGGAGGTGCTGATCCGCTACCTCGACGAACGCCGACCGGCGATGGACTACAACAGCCTCGTCCAGCTCGCCGCCCGCCTGGCCGGGAGCTTCTGGGCCGACATCGAGCGGCATCACCCCGGCATCGACAGTCTGCACCTGCCCGGTGAGGTCGCCGAGGCGTGGAAGGAGCGGATGCGGACCACGACCGGTGCCGCGTCCGGCGCCAGGCCGCGCAAAGAGCGCTGGGGGTTGTTCGTCGTGGTGCGCTGCTTCTACCGGGATGTGCAGGAGTGGGCTCAGGACGACCCTTCCTGGGCGCGGTGGAGCGTTCCGAACCCCGTCCGCAAGAGCGACACCGTCGGCCACGCCAAGGCCAGGCGGCGCAGCACCGCGGAGATGCACCAGCGGGTGCGGGACCGGCTGCCGCACCTGCCGGTCCTGGTGGAGACGGCAGAACGGGAGAAGGCCGACGCTGCCCGGTTCCTGGCCCTGGTCCGGCAGGCCCGGCTCGGGGGCGAGGTCGTGTTCGACGGGCGGCGGTACCGTCGGGTCGCACCGGCCGCGTACGGAACCCCCTACTACAGCGGGGACACCCTTCCCACGCGGGCGGAGGACCTCGACTCCGGCGAGGTCGCCGACGTCGCGCAGGACGAGCACGAGGCGTTCTGGGCCTGGGCCGCGATCGAAGTCCTGCGGGACACCGGCGTCCGGATCGAGGAGCTGCTGGAACTCACCCACCTCGCCCTGGTCTCCTACCGGTTGCCCGACACCGGCGAGGTCGTCCCGATGCTCCAGGTCGTGCCGTCCAAGGCAGACCGCGAACGCCTGCTGCTGGTCGGCCCCGAACTGGCCAGCGTGCTGGCCACGATCATCACGCGGCTGCGCGCCGAGAACGGCGGCCCGGTCCCGGCCACCGCCCGCTACGACCCCTACGAACGCGTGACCGGGCCGCCCCTGCCGCACCTGTTCCAGCACCGCGTCGGCTGGCGCTGGGAGGTGCCCGACAAGAAGACCGTCCAGAAGTGGCTCACCCGCACCCTGACCCGCACCGGCCTGACCGACCGCGCGGGCCGCACCCTGCACTGCACCCCGCACGACTTCCGCAGGATGTTCGCCACCGAAGCGGTCTCCGGCGGCCTGCCCCTGCACATCGTCGCCCGCCTGCTCGGCCACGCCAACATCACCACCACCCAGGCCTACACCGCGATCTTCGACGACGAACTCGTCCGCTCCTACCGGACCTTCCTCGACAACCGACGCGCCCTGCGTCCCGAGGCCGAATACCGCGAACCCACCGAGCACGAGTGGCGGGAGTTCCAGCAGCACTTCCACACCCGCAAACTCGAACTCGGCGAATGCGGACGCCCCTACGGCACCCCCTGCAAACACGAACACGCCTGCTTCTCTGAACTAACAGCACGTGCGTTTCGCTGACACCGGCTCAGCAGCCGCACCGTCGAGGACCAATATGTTTCCGTCATTGCCAATGCAGTCCAACTACTCTTCGGAAAGCTCGTCTCCCTGCCCACTGGGTTGTCCCCAGAGGAGCTCTGCCGAGTTATGGCACATCTGCGCAAACTGATCAATATAGGCGATATTCACCACATATACAGGGATATCTTGGTGTCGGGTGCGACCATTCTCGGCATCTAAGTAGACCCCGTATTCGACCGACTTGACGACGATATCGCCTTCGTTGTCAAGTCGGCAGACAAATAGGGGTGCATCAGTTACGAGCACGGGAACGAACAGGTCAATCCACGGTTGGTCAATTTCACCCGGACCACCCTGTTCGAGCAGTGAGGTGGTCGCACTTATCACCTGCCTGACCGCATCGAACGGGGCATTCCTGTCTGGATTCTTTTCAACTCTTGGAACGATCGAGTGGGCAACAGGAACACCCGAATCACCCAGTGGGGTACCTGCCCAATAGCCGCTATAGATTCTAAAATCCGCAATGTATGCCTTACTGAGCGGATCCAACCATTGTGGAATCTTGTGAAATTTATGCCGCTCTGCGGCCAGAAGTATCCATGGAACTTGGCTTCGTTTGCATTCAATAACCACGGTCAGGCCTAGCCAGGCGTCACCATTGGTCCTTGTAATCGATGGATGTGATCGCTTTACTGGATTCCACCATGATGCAACTACATCTATCTCTCGCAGCTTACTCTCTTGCGGGTCGAGGTAATGTACGCCCTGTTCAACCGTTTCCGAATGCCCCCAATGTTCCTGCAGTGGATGGGCCCTCAAAAACGCTCTAGCTGCACGAACTTCAAGAATATATCCTTGCCGCTTGAGCCATTCCGCAATATTTTTTTCGAGGGGATCTACGCTTTCCATGACCTGCCTCCCTGATCCAGACCGATCGACTCTTGTCAAACGTGAGCGAAAGCAGGCCGAGCATGTGTCCGTCTTGCCGCCGACTTCCCGCCCCAGAGTAATCCGGCAGCAGATGCTCGTCGAGAACGGGGGCACCGCAGTGGTCGAGTCAGGGCCTGCACACCCTGGTGGCCACCGATATAGGTCGTCGACTTCCTCGAGCAAACCTTCGCGCTTGCCTCGATGGTCCAGGCCTCCAGACTGTAGCGGATCTTCTCCAATCGTGGTCGTTGTGCTGGGCCAGACCGCAGTAGTGAACACCTGACACAAGTTTCTATGGACTTAGTTTTCGTAGGACAGAGGCTCTTCCAGAGATCGATCCGAAGGGCGGCATGCCTAGGTCGGTAGCAGTGGATGCCCGTTGGAGGGTGACATCAACTTGGGCCAGCTTGTCTTTGACGCCGCTGTAGCTGACTTGGAGTCCTTCAACTTCGCCGTGCCAGCCCTCCCGTTTTGCCTCGATGATGCGGGCCTCCAGATTGTCGCGGGTTTCTTCCAATCTGGCCCGTTGCGTGGGGTCCGGCCGCAGGAGCGAGCACCTCACACAAGCGTGTTCGTGGACGCAGGGTGATCCGAATGCTCGCGCGCAGACCCCTACCGAAACTTTCCTTTTCTCGAAGTGGGCGAGGAAGGAGTCCCATTCCTCATCGGTTGGGGTCCGGTATTCCTCGCTCGGTCTGGTAGCCCGGCGGCGGGCGATGAACGCTCGATGCGCTTCGATCGTCTCGGCGGGATAGACGGCCTTGTAGCCCATGGTGGTGTCGATCGTCTTGTGTCCGCAGATGATCTGAGCGATATGCGGCGGCAACCCGTTCATGATGGCGTCTGTGACGAAGATTCTTCGGAAGTCGTGGGCTTGGAACATCAGCGGGTTGCCGGTGGCGTCGGTAAGCCCTGTCGCCGCGAGCGCGTTGATGAGCAGCTTGCGGATGGCTGAGGGGGTGAACGCGCGGCGCTCGTTGCCGATGCCCCGCTGGAACAGCAGCGGCATTGGTGGGTGCCATATCTTCTCCCGGATGTCGTAGGAGACCACCAGCGGGACAGGCCGTTCAGGGGTGCGCAACCGCTGGACGATGGCGCTGAGGACGTCAGCCAGTTCGGGGCTGACCAGCAGCAACCGTTCGGTGTCGGTCTTGGACGGGGCGATCTGCAGCAGCGGCACCAGTTCACCGGTGCTGGGCAATCGATATTCGGTGATGCTGTGGTGGCTGAGTTCGAGCAGTTCCTCGCAGCGAATGCCGGTCAGCCGCAGAACTTCGATGGTGGCGAACGCCCAGAACGTTTCTTCGTCCTCATAGGACAGATTGCGTCGCTTGCCGGTGGCGGTGTCCTCGGCCCAGACATGGCGACCGATGACCTTGGGGGCGACGGCCCGTCGCAGTGTCCCGTTGGTGTTGTCGATGACCTCGCCCGGTTCGGTGGCTTGTGCTGCCGCCAGGAGCCGGGCGGCGGCCAGGCGCCGGTCGTTGGCGGTGCGCACCAGCACGGGCAGTACGGGTAGCCGCTCACGGGTGCGTTGATCCATGCGAGCCTTGCTGTGCTTGCGCTCCTTGGCTTTCTGGACCTCGTCGCCACTGATCGGGCAGGGCGCGACCCACGGCCCCCAGCGGGCTGGATCCTCGACGGCCCAGTGCGCGATGTCGAGATAGAGCGCCCGGACGCGCATAAGCTCGTCCTTGGCGTTCAGCCGAGGGGTCGACACCTCGATCCGGTCGCCGGCCGCATTGGTCGTGGTGCGTTTGACCGAGCTCAGCTCGTCCTCCCAGGCGCGGACGACCGCGGGTGGGAGCCGCAGGGAGTCGATGCCGGGCGCGAGGGCCTCAACGCGGGCCCAGAACAGCCCGGCCAATGTCCGCGAGATGGCGTCCAGGCTGACGAAGTCCAGCGATGGTTGGCGCTCCCGCAGGTAGTCGACCAGCAGGTCTCGGATTGGCTGGCACTGTATGCGATACCGGTCAACCAGCTGCTCGATCGTCAACTTCCCGCCGGCCAGGCCGAACGCGCGGATGCTGTGCGGCGCGTCCCCGGGGAAGACGCCCAGGGCGCGCAGCCGTAGGTAGAAGTCGACCTTCTTCTGTCCGCCGCGGGTATGGACGCGCCGCATCGTCTCGACCAGTTCGACGCAGTCGCCGACGGTGACCTCGGCGATGGTGCCGCCCTTGCAGGCCAGGATCGTGGCGATCCGGGTTGCCGCGATCTTCGCGTCGCCCTGGGAGCTGGCCGGTTCGGCGGCGGCCAGCTCAGCCAGCCTCGCGAACCCTGCCGGATCCCTGACCTGCGCCATCACCGACGCCAGATATCGATGGGTGCGGGTGAGCATCCATGGCAGGCCAGGGCGGATGACGTCGCCGCAGATCAGTATCAGTAGGCCGGACGGCAGGTCCGTGGAGTCGTAGGACGCCACTCCGCCGTGCGCTGCCAGCCACTCCATCGGCAGCTCGATCCATCCCGCTCTAGGGTGCTCCTCGGCACCGCTGGCCAGCCAACGGTCCTGCCAGGTGTCGCCCGGGAAGATTGCCAGCCAGCGCAGGAGCTTGGTCACTCCGCGCCGGCGCGCAGCCTGGGTGCCGTTCGCCGCGGCAGCGAAGGGCGCCACGGTCAGCCGCTGCTGCACCTGCTCGGCCGTGGCCGCAGTGTGCAGCCACCGTTCCTCGGCCGATCGTGGCGGAAACTCGGTGCGCAGCTGACGGTTCCGCAATCGCTGCTCTGCGGCGACCGAGGTGACAGCGGGCAGCGGTTTGCGGGTGCTGTGCTTGACGATGGAGGTCACAGCGTCCTCCCGAACAGCACGCTCAACGTCTTCGGGTCGTAGCCTGGCGCTGGCGGCGAGGGCACCGGCTTCTCGCGCTGTTCGGCGGTGCGGGCGTGATGGGCCAGGACACCGGCGATCACCTCGTTCTTGTTGGGCGTGAGGTAAATCTCGGTGGTGGACAGGTGTGCGTGGCCCATGACGAGTTGCACGTCGCTGAGCGTCAGTTGCGGGTCGTGGGCCATTCTCGCCGCCGCGCTGTGGCGCAGGTCGTGCAGTGTCCAGTCCGACCCGAGTACGGCGTTGGCGCGCTCGAACATGCGATGTGCGGCGTGGTAGTTCAACGGCCGCCGCGGCAGGCGCAACGTCCACCACACCGGCTGGGTCCGGCCCCGTGGGATCTGACCGTGCAACTCCTCCTGGTACAAGCGCAACCACACGAACGCGTCCGCCGACGCCGGGACCTGCTGCGCGGTCCGGGTTCCCTTGCGCACCACGGTGATCAAATGTTGGCCAGGGTCGATGTCGCACTGCCGCGTCCCCAGCAGCTCTGATGCGCGCACTCCGGTCGAGATCCAGAACGCCACCAGCGCCCGGTCCCGGTTGGACGGCAGCGCGGCGAACAGGTCGTTGAACAGCTGATCGGGAATCGCCCGGGGTATTCTCTGCGGCACCTTCGGGCGATATCGTCCCAGTCGCTCGCGCGCCCACCCGTCCATCGGGTTGTGATGCGCGTGCGCGCGCCGGGACCTGCGGGACGCGTCGAGCGGAAACGGGTTGAGGATCGGGCCGGTGCCCGCGTCCCGGTGGAAGTCGTAGAAGCCACGCAACACCGTCTCGCTGTGCGCCACTGTCGCCGGCGCGTACCGATCTCCCAACGCGAGCTTGCCAGTGACCGGATTCGGCACTCCCGCAGCGGACACGTCGCCTCTGCCAACCTCGCTGCGATCGCTCAGCAGACGACGCTGCTTCACCGTCAGCTGTATCCAGCAACTGAAATCGCGGGCCTCCACCCGAGTCGCCCGGTTCCAGTCGACATCCACCGCGCGCAGGAAACGCCACCACCGCAACAGACCCATGCCATACGAGCGCAGAGTTGCCGCTGACCGTCCAGCCGCCAACAACTCCCGCAAGAACACCGCCGTCGGCTCGACCACAGCGCCATCGGCGTCGAGCATGCGGTACGGCTCCGCTTGCTCGCCAGTGGCCACCAGCCGACCGACACGAGTCACGACCAGGTCGGCGAGATCGCGGCCTTGCCCTTCCGATTCGATCACGTCGGCAAGCTACCGACACGCTCCCACGCGGTTTCGCCACCTGCCTAAATCCCGGAGTTAGTTCAGTCAACGGTGCATCCGCTGCCCCAGCCTGCGCGTCGACCCCCGAGCCCGCCCGCGCCTGGTCGAGATCATCGCCAACCTCCGCGACCGCATCAAGGAGGCCAGGCTCAACGGCTGGCTCGGCGAAGTCCAGGGACTGGAGACCAGCCTGAAAGCAGCCGCCGGCAAGCTCGTGTCCTCGACCGGACCCGTGGCCGCCCGGCCGGCGGCCCGGTCCATCTCGGCCTGCCCGTCCTCGCCGACACCACGAGCCTACCGACATGACGCGCGTCCTCGTGCGGCCGGCAAGCCGATCCGGTGACCACTGCGCCAGCCGCACGACGGCCGGGGCTGCCGGGCCGGGGGCGTGGTCAGCGGGGGCGTACATGATCACGGCGACGCCGGCCAGACAGAGCACGGCGCTACGAGCCGGAACGGCTTCTGCCAGTCGAGAAATCCGACTCCTTGAAGAAGGCTCACTCACCGGACAATGGCTCGTTGTCCGGTAACTGCCCTGGTGGGCGGCGTCGTGGTTCAGGTGTGGTCGAGGTCGTCGAGTTGGCGTTGGACGCGCTCGGCGTCGGCGTCGCGGCCTTGGTCCCGGTACAGCTCCAGTGCCTCCCGCCAAACCGTACGGGCCTGGTCATGTCGTCCGAGGGCGGCGTGGGGATGGCCCATGCCGTCGAGGTTGTCCGCGACCGTGTAGGCGTTGCCGAGGTCGCGGTTCAGGGTGAGGGCGTGGTGGTAGTGGTCGAGGGATTGGTGGTGGTCGCCGGTGTGGTGGGCGATGTAGCCCAGGCTGTCGAGGGTGGCCGCCTCGCCGTCGGGGTCGTGGTGGTGTCGGTGCAGGGTGAGGGCGGCCTGGCAGTGCTCGCGGGCGGTATCGAACCGGCCCAGGCGCGCGGCGAACCAGCCCACCGCGTTGAGCGCGCCGGCTTCCCGCACCGGCAGGTCGAGGGCGCGGTAGAGGTCGAGGGCGTGGTGGGCGTGCTCCAGTGCCTGTCGGTCGTCCCCTCGCTGTTCCCAGTCGTACGCGAGCACCCGGTGGGTGAGGGCCTGTCCGGTGGGGTCGTGGTGGCGTACGGCCAGGTCGAGGGCCTGCTCCAGGTGGGTGGCGGCCTGTTCGTGCAGGCCCAGCCGGGAGCAGGCGAGGCCGAGCAGCCGGTGGGTACGACCGCGGGTGGCGGGGTCGGGCAGGTGCTCGGCGGCGTCCAGTGCGGCCCGCCACGTGGTGACCGCGTCGTGCCGGTGTCCCCGTCGGAAGTGGAAGGTGTCCAGGTTCCAGGCCAGGTGCCAGACGGTTTGGTGGTGGCCGAGGGTGGCGGCGGTGCGTTGGGTGGCCAGCAGGGTGGCGTGCTCGGCGTCCAGCCAGGCCAGCGCCGCGTCGGTGTCGGGCAGCGGGTG
This sequence comes from Saccharothrix espanaensis DSM 44229, assembly GCF_000328705.1. Lineage (NCBI taxonomy): Bacteria > Bacillati > Actinomycetota > Actinomycetes > Pseudonocardiales > Pseudonocardiaceae > Saccharothrix > Saccharothrix espanaensis. The sequence continues at coordinate 6,418,276 of NC_019673.1, forward strand.
CGGGTGCACGCCGGGCGCGGGCGGCTCGGGCGGCAGGAGCGTGCTGTGGGAGTCGAGGAGGCGGTCGGCGGTGTGAGCGGTGTGCAGGTGGAAGTCCCCCGCCCGGGTCAGGGCCGCTTCCCGCGCGTGCTCGGGCAGGGTGGTGTGGGCGGTGTCCGCGGCGTAGCGGCGGACCAGGTCGTGCATCGCGTACCGGCCGCCCGGCCGTCGTTCCAGCAGGGAGGCGTTCTCCAGCGCGTTCAGCGTCCTGCGGGCGGTGCGCTCGGGTAGGCCGGTGAGGGCGGCGGTGGCGGGCGGGGTGGTGTCGGGACCGGGGGCGATGCCCAGCAGCGCGAACACGGTGCGCTGCCGGTCGGTGAGCCGGCGCAGGGACCAGGACAGCACCGTGGGCAGGCTGGCGGCCGGGTCGGTGTCGTGGTCGAGCGCCTCCAGGCCGAGGTCACGCAGTTCGGCGGCGGCCTCGGCCAACGCGACGTCGAGGCGGGGCCCGGCGGTGCGCGCGATGATCGACAACGCCAGCGGGTGGCCCCCGCACAGCCCGATCAACTCGTCCACCGCCCCGGGTTCGGCGGCGACGCGGGCGGCGCCCAGGCGGGCGGCAAGCAGGCCGCGGGCCTCCTCCGGGGACAGGACGTCCAGGGGCAGGTGTCGGGCACCGTGCCGGTCGATCAACGAGGCCAGCTGGTGACGGCCGGTGACCAGCACCGTGCAGGACGGCGAGCCGGGCAGCAGCGGCACGACCTGCTCGCTGGTGGCGGCGTTGTCCAGCACGACGAGCATCCGCCGCCCGGCCACCAGGCTGCGGTAGAGCGCGGTCTGGGCGTCGAGGTCGGCGGGGGGATGCGCCTGGGGTCGACTTCGAGGGCGTCGAGGAAGCCGCGCACCGGCTCGCCGGCGGGACTGAACCCGCGCAGGTCCACGAACAGCTGCCCGTCGGGGAACCGCTCCAGCCGGCGGTGCGCCCACGCCAGGGCGAGCCAGGTCTTGCCGATGCCCCCGGCACCGCCGATCGCCGACACCAGCACCGTCGCGCCCTGCCCGGCACCCGCCGGGTCGGCGGGCGCCGCGGTGGCGGTCAACACGCGGTCCAGCCCGGCCAGCTCCGCGCTCCGCCCGGCGAACAAGGCCGGCGCGGCGGGCAACTGCCGCGGGACGACCGGCGCGGGTCGCGGTGGTGGCGGGTGCAGGTTCAGGTTGCCGTGCACCACACCGACGGCGGCACCGTGACCGGTGGCGACGAGGTCACCGTGGATGCTCGTCGTCACCGCGGTGCCGGCGTCCAGGGTGGTGTCGGGGTGAGGCGGGTCGGCCGCCGACGCGGTGTGCCCGTGATCCGCGTCGGCTAGCGAGGGTCGTGCGGCTGCTGCGCAGGAGGCGGTGGTGTGCCGATGGACAGATGGTCGCCGGTGGCCGCGCCGATGGTGATGCCCGGTCCGGAGCCGTGCACACCACCGGCGATGTCGACCCCGCGCCGCCCGGCACCGCCACCCCGGTCGGCCGCGGCGCGTGACGCGGCTTCGGCCATGGGGCCGCCCGGCACGACCTCGGGCCCGACCTCGGGCGGCGGGACGGCGAGGACCGCGGGGTCAGGCGGGTAGGGGTGGTCGGGAAGCGCGATCCAGGCCGGCGCCCGGAACTCCTTCGCCGCCACCCGGACCGGCCGGAAGGTGGCCGGGTCGAGCGTGGCGCAGTGCCGCACCACGTCCTCGAACACGAGCCGGGACACCACCATCGCCAGCACACCCGGCGAAGCGGCCAGCGCCTCCTTCACCGCGTCGGCGTCGAGCAGCCGGAACGCGTCCACCAGGGCGGTCGAGGTGACACCGTGACTGTCGAAGGCGACCTCGCCGGCGTGCACGGCCAACCGCAACCGCACCCCGGCCGCGTCGTGGCTGGTGTTGTTGTGCCCGCGCACCGCCCGCGCCAACGCCTCGGGCAGCACCTCCACCAACGGAGCCTTCGGGAACTCAGGCGAGACCAGGACGAACACGCCGTCGCCCCGGTCCTCGTGGTAGCACCCGTCCCACGGCACCCCGGCCGCCGCCAACGCCCCGGCCACCACCGCGTACAGGCCCTCGCGGGTGTCGAGCTGGTGGTGCAGCGTCCGGGCCGGGGCGCTGTAGCGCTCCACGTCGACCAGGACCATCGTCCGGTGGACCGCGTGCCGACCCGTACCCGCCATGCCGACCCTCCGAGGGCAGAACCGCGTGGTGCGCCGATGAACCACGTTCTACCGACCGGCGCGGACGTGTTCCGCGTCATTTGACGCACCGGTCGCCCGTACGGCCGCACGAGACCACCCGACCGGGCGACACGCCGCCATCCCACGTGCCGGCCTCAAGAGCCAAGCCACCTCAGGCACGCGTGTCAGGCAACACCGTCAGGGACGAGCCGCCTGCTCAGCCCCGGAGCACAGACCACTTGAGCAACGGCTCCTACCAGTCCGGAAAGCCAGCGAGCCCACCTCTGCCAACGCTTGGTCGTACTAACTCCTTAGTCCGGTGAAGCCTCGACCTCGGCCCGATCCGGATCAGCCCGGCCGGCGCGCCTTCCTAGACGCGGACGAGACGGCGACAGGGCCCCGGGCCGGACGTCGGGTGGACCGGCCCTGTCGTCGTCCCGGGGAGGTCGGGAGCGGGTTCGGCGCCGTGCTCCGGTGCCAGTCCGGCAGGGTGTCGCCTCCACCCGCGTGACGCGGGGCTACTGGGCTTGCCCCCGCATGAACCGCACCTTCACCGGCCCCAACTCGGCCTCGACCCTTGCGAACTGGGCCACCAGGACCACGAGCATCGCCACGACCGACAGCACCGTCAGCAGCCGCAGGGTGCCCTGCCAGGTGGAGAGAAGTATTCCGAGCCCCCCACTGTGGTCGTCTCGCCCACGGCCGCCTCGTCGTAGTCTCATCCAGCGTCCTCCGTCAAGTGATCAATCGGGACGCGGGGCGGTCGCGCTGCTGTCGAAGGCCACACGACCACCCCGCCCGCACCCGGCGGTGGGCGCCCGTCCGACCCCGTGCCGCGGAGCCGGACGATGTGCCGGCGGGCGCCCCGTGAGGGGCCGCCCGCCGGTCCCACCACCGGACGCAGCGAGACGCTAGAGGGCGGATCCTCCGTCAGGACCACTTCGTCGGGTTGACTTCCATGCGTGCGGCGCATGGAGCCCACTCCGTGCGCACTGCTGATCGGCGATGAAACCCGCTTTGAAGAGCGGGAACGTCAGGACGCACGGCTAGTCGATCATGCGTGGATCACAGGACCGATTACTCTCTGCAACCGAACGGGGAACCAATGAGTCCGATGGCGGGCGGGTGAACGGGGGCCAGCGTGGGATTCGCGTTGGCCGAACGTGTGCAGCGTCCAACATGTCCGGACGTCGCTGCCAGCCAGAAGGATGCCGGCTAAAGCGCGGGGCGAACGCGGGGATAGTGCGGTGCAAGCGCGGGTCGGTCGAGCGTCCAGCAGATCATGCTGGTGGCGAACAGGAACGTGGTCAGGCTTGGGCGGCCACCGGCCCCCGCCGTGGGCAGCTCGCGCGGCGCGGCGGCGTGCCTGGGTAGTCCTCCAGGCCGGTGAGCTCACCGGCGTGGAGTTCGGCGAAGTCCGCCCACAATCGCGCGGCGATCGCCTCCAGCCCGTCGTCGGTGGTGTGGGCGGTCACGGCGGTGCGGATGTCGGGCGGCCCGCCTCTCGCGTTCCCCGGCGTGCCGGGTGTGGTCGGGCCGGTGATGTCGGAAGGATGCGGGTGTGGACGATGAGCTGGACCACCAACAGAGGGCCATCGAGCTGTGCGACGGGTTCACCCCGTACGACCTGGTCGCGCTCGGCAAGCTGGACCAGGACGCGCTGATCGCGCAGTACGAGGCACGGCAGGCGCTGTTCGACCACGTCGACGCGATGTGGGACAAGGCCAAGGCCGACGGGCTCGCCCCCGCCGACGACCCGCGGTTCTCCGCCGTCGCCGGCCTGCGCGACCTGGCACGGGAACTGCTGTCCAACGCCGAGAACGCCGGCGGCGGCGAATGAACCCACAGGAGAGGGGAACCGCGTGATCCACGTCAGCTACCGGCTGCTGGGCGCCGACGGCGACAGCCGCGACGAGCAGGTCGAACGGTCCGAGCACGTCCCGCGCCTCGGCGAGCTGGTCGGGTTCGACCCGCACCGCTCCTACCAGGTGGTCGACGTGCTGTGGCACCTCGGCGGCAGCGGCGGTCACCGCCTGCGAGCTCAACTGGCACAAGCACATCGCCCGGGTCACCGCCGACTGGGAGCACAGCCACCCCGACCGGTGATCCGCACCGGACGCGCCGGGCTGGAGCGGCGTTGCTCCGAACCGGGTGTCCGAAGCGACGGTCGGCGCGTCCCCGGCCCGCACCCGCGGGCCGGGGACGCATCCTGTGCGGGCACGGCGGGACCGCGCCCACGACGGGGTGCGGCCGGAGGAGGGAACACGGTGCCCGAGCACGTCTACGACCAGGCCGACCAGGACCGCACGTACCACGGCGTCCAGGACCGGACCAACGATTCCGAGTCACGGTTGCTGGTGGAGCAGACCGCGTTCGGAGCCACCGAGCGCGAGCTCGCCCGGTTCCTGCGGGAGATCCACGAACCCGAGCACAGCGGCTTCGGGTGGGGCTACAACGGCGGCGGCACCAGCGAGACCGCCGCGGCGATCCTGGCCGACGCCCTGGACGCCGCCCCGGAACGGTTCTCCCCGATGGCTGTCCTGACCGCCGAGGTCGACCGGCGGCTGCGCGAGGACTTCTGCGTCGACGTGCTCGCCCTGTGCGCCGACGAGTTCCGGCTGCGACGCGGCGCGGTGCTGTTCCCTGTCAAGTCGGCGTGTTGAGATCAGGCCGACGATCCTCGCCCGATCTGGCGGGGACACCTGCACGTAGTGCAGGTGTCCCCGCTGGTCGGCGGCATCCCGGATGTCGCGGCGGTACGCATCCGGGCCGCTGCTGCCGAGGACGACGTGCGAGCTGTCCACGCACACCGCCGATGTGCGGACTGCGCACGCCAGCAAGGAAGTCGAGCACGTCGCGCACCATGTTCGGGGCCGGTGTCTCCGGCGGCTTTCCTACGCACGCTGCGGAACTCCGCGCTGTGACCATCACGTCACGCCAAAGGTCGGATGGCGTAGCTGGGCCGCGGCTCAACTGTGCTTGGACATCGTCCCGTCCTGGGCGTGGTCCTGTTCGATCCGTTGGAAGATGTCGGCGTCGGTTTGCTGCTGCCAGTCGGGCAGGGCGTCCCATTCGGCGACGTAGGACGGCTTCGGATGGGGGAAGTGCCGGTGGATCTGTCCGGTCCAGCAGGCGGCGACGAACTGGCCCTTCTGAACGCGGGTGAGTTTCGCGGCGGCGCCGTCGGTTACGGCGAGGAAGTCGCGGACCTGCCGGTAGACCGCGCCGACGGATTCACGTTCCCATTCCGGGGTGTCCTCCCACGGTGTGACGTAGCCGGCTTTGGGCTCACCCGGGTAGTGCCGGCGGACCCCGGCGATCCACGCTTCACGGAACACACGGGCACCGTCGGTCACGCGGAATCTCCCTTGCTGCTACGAGATCATCGGAGGAGAAGCGGTGTGGTCAGGCGACACCGGCGCGGGCGGCGAACTCCGGCAGGCCGCGCAGGGCAGGTCCGGAGGAGCGCAAATCACGGGTCAGGCGATGGGCCCAGGGACGCACCCGCACCTCCTGCGGCGCTGTCCTCTCCGCCGCGAGCAGCGCGTGGAACGCCTGCTCGCGCTTACCCCAGGCTCCGTAGGCCAGTGCGACGTCCTCGAAGTAGCGCACGCGCCGTTCGGTGACGGTGATCGAGTCGGGTGCGATCACGCGGGCGGCGGCGATCGCGGTGCCGTAGTCGCCGAGCTTGCGGTGCACGCTGATCTCGTAGAGCCCGAGGAAACGGGCGTCCACCACGGAGGTCGCGAGCGTGTCCGGCAGCGCCGCCCGGGGCGTGCGGGCAGCGGCCGTCGCCTCGGCGTGCAGGTCCAGCGCGTCGGAGCGGCGGCCGGCGATCGCGGCGGTGTACGCGCCGGTCTCCAACAGCATCGCGTAGGCCGCCGCGTGGCGCGGGTCGGCAAGACCGGCCGTCGACTCCAGTTTGGCGGCGGTGTCGACCACCAACGCCTGGGCCTGATCGGTCCGGTCGTAGCGACGCACCACCACCGCCCCCATCTGCGCGGCCTCCGCCTCCACCAGCAGATCGCCCGACACACGGGCGGTCGAGATGGCGTGCTCGGACAGCCCGACCGCCATGCCGTCCTCGCCCAGTCGCAACGCCAGCCAAGTGGCATGCCGATACGCGGTGGCGGTCAACGCCTCGACCTCACCGCACCGCTCGCCGTCCACCACCGCGCGGACGGCCTGGGCGTAGCGGATGGTGTCGGGCACGGCCTTCGCCAACTGGGAGTACCGGCAGGCCATGTAGTCGGCCTGGGCCTGCCCGACCAGGTGGCGCAATCCGTCGACGGTGACCGGGCGGGAGCCAGGAGGGGCGGCGCCGGCGGGGGGAAGTCCGAGCAGCGTGGCACCGGCCACCCCGAGCATCCCGGTCAACAGTTCTCGCCGCAGCACGTCATCACCGCCATCCAGAGCGTCCGTCGGCCCTACCGTAGCGAGTCCCAACCGGGCCGGGGGGATGCGGTAGCGCGCGGCCAGCCGCCGCAACTCCTCCACGCCCACCGGCCGGCCGCGTTCGATGCGTGACAACGTCGAGCCCGAATAGCCCAGCAGTTTCCCTGCCTGGGCGAGAGTGAGGCGGCGTCGCACGCGCTCCGCGCGCAGGACGTCTCCCGGAGACGGCTCCGACATCCCCAGCATCCTCACCCCTCGGCGCCCTACTACGCGAGCCCCAATCGGGTCAAGAGCCCGCCCGGAATGCGCACAGCCTGTGCACGAGCGGCACCACACCTGTCAGACCGGCGCCAGAGACGCTTGGCTGGAGCAAGCAGACCGCCCCCAGACTCCGACAGGCAGGAGAACGAGACATCGCTCCCCGACACGGCGCCCCGCCTGCCTGCCGGACCACCACCCACACCCACAAACCGTCACCCGAACGTCCCGACAGGACCCCCATGGCTCCGTCGACCGATCCCCCTTCCGCCACAACGTCCGCGCCGCTGCATTCCTCGCGGCCTGTCCTGGAGTTCGTGAACGGCCACACCTGCGGCCAGTACCTCACGGTCGAGGGCTACTACGAGTGCCGTCACGGCCATCCCCGCCCCCGCCGTCGCCGCCAGGTAACGACGCAGCGGACTTCGCCGCGGCCGATCCGCGTCGGCCGCCCGTTTCACACCCACACTCCTCGACCTAACAGCCAGTCTTAGCAGGCCGAACCGCCGCTCCCCCGGAACCCCGCAGCCGGCCAGCCGTCCCGGACCGGAAGCCGAGGCACGAATCCCCGGCGTGTTCGCAGACCTCGCGGTCACTCCCGGACCGCTCAGCGAAAGGCGAACCCCACCGTCTCGCCTCGGCCGGGCGGTCGCGCCACGCTGCCGGATCGCACCCCAGACCAACACCGACCTCCCGGAGGTGGACATCGTGGTCCTCGCAACCGCCGACCCCCGAACCCCGCCAGGACTGCCCGAGGACGTCTCCCTGCCCTCCGGCACGTGCCTTGTACGCGCGTTCGGCGGCGAACCGACACTCCCCGACGACCTGCTCCCGATTATCGCGGCGTTGGTCCGCACGCACTGGGACCGCGCCGACGCGGTGTCCTCCGCCCACGACGAACACGCCGACGAATCCGGGTCCGCGTCCGCGGCCCGGGTCCTGGGAGCCGGGGCGACCGCACGGCAGGTGCTCGTCAACCAGATCGACCAGTGGGCCGCCGACCGGCTCCCGGACGCGGTGCCCGCGGCGCTGCTGCACACCGAGACCCTCGGCCAGCTGGTGGACCGGCTCGCCGCCGCCTGGGTCTCCTGGCGCACCCTGGCCGGCCACCCCCGCCACCACCGCGACCCCCACGACACGGCCGACGCGCTCGCGACCCTGGCCAATGCCTACGACGACCTGCTGACCGACCTCCGCTCCGGACGGCGACGGCTCCCCGGCGTCCCGCTCGGCGCCTTCACCCTGTAGACGCCGTGCCCACCGACTGGCGCGCCGTCACCGGACTGGCAGTCCCGGCCGACTCCCCGCTGGGCAGAGGCGGCCGTCACGTCGAGACGGTCACCGGCCACCTGCCCCCGCCCGCCGGCCGCGGCCTGTGCGCCCTCTGTCGTACCCCGTGGCCCTGCGGACCGTGGGACCGGGCGGCACGGGCGCTGGAGGAAGAGCACCTGCCCGTGGGCTACCTGCTTCCGCTCGACCTGCACGCCGTCCTCTGGCCTCCCGGGGTCGCCCCTGCCGCGCCGGAGCGACCCGACGGCCCGGCCTGACCGAGATCGGAGACCACCGGTGGACGAAGTGCTCGCGGCCAACCTCCACGACGGGCTGACCAGCATCCTGGACGCCTACGACCTGATGGCCACCGAGGGCGGTCCGACGGCCCACCAGGCGCTGGCGGACAGCGCCGTACCGCGACTGACCGGCACCCTCCGAGACCTGCTCGACCAGCACCGGTCCGACCCGCGCGGCCGGTGCCGCATTTGTCAGCCCCGGTGGCGGATCCGCCCCCCGAGGTGCCGCGTGTTGCTGATCGCACACCAGCACCTGATCGCCGTCGAGACGCCCGCGACCCCGACCCGGGCCGCTCGACACGCCACCCCCGCCGGCCCCGCGCACCCCCGGCCGGCGGGTGCCTAGTGCGGTGACCACGAACGTTCACCGGGTTGGGGACACGCCGGACAAGATCCCCGACGGTGACCCGTGGTGATCTCATGCTCGGTGGTGACGTAGTCGCCGCCGAGCATGAGGACGGGTCGATGGCCGAGCCGGTCAGAGCACGTCGATTAACCGAGGACGAGGGCCGTCGTCTGCTGAACTACGTGCGGCGGGGCAAACAGGGCACGATCCGGATGCGCCGGGCGATGATCATCCTGGCGTCGTCGTCGGGAACCCCGGCGCCGTCGATCGCGCGCCTGGTCGCCGCCGATCCGGACACCGTGCGGGACGTGATCCACGACTTCAACGCCCGCGGTCTGGCGGCCCTGGACCCTAGCTGGGCGGGAGGCCGTCCCCGCCTGATCGGCCCCGACGACGAAGCGTTCGTCGTGGCGACGGCCAGGGCCCGCCCCGCCAGGTCGGGCCTGCCCCTGACCCGGTCGAGCCTGCGCAAACTGGCAGCCCACCTGCACCGCAACCCGACCCGCCGGGTCCGCATCGGTCGGGAACGACTGCGGCAGATCCTGCGCGAGCACGGGATCAGCTTCCAGCGGACCCGGACCTGGAAGACCTCCAACGATCCCGCCTTCGACGCCAAACTCGACCGCATCGACGAGGTCCTGACCCGGTTCCCGAAGCGGTGTTTCGCCTTCGACCAGTTCGGGCCGCTGTCGATCCGACCGCACCACGGTTCCGGCTGGGCACCGAAAACCAGGCCCGACCGGTTGCCGGCGACCTACCGCCGCACCCACGGCATCCGCTACTTCCACGGCTGCTACTCCATCGGCGGGGACGAACTCTGGGGCGTGACCAGACGCCGCAAGGCGGCGACCACAGCCTGGCCGCCCTCAAATCGATCCGGGCGGCCAGACCCGACGGCGCACCGATCTACGTGATCATGGACAACCTGTCCGCCAACAAGACCCCGAAGATCATCCAGTGGGCCGCCGACAACAACGTCGAGATCTGCCTGACCCCGACCTACGCCTCCTGGGCCAACCCCATCGAGCCGCAGTTCGGACCACTGCGCACCTTCGTCATCGCCAACTCGAACCACCCCAACCACACCGTCCTGGCCAGACGGCTCCAACAACACCTGCGCTGGCGCAACGCCAACGCCCGCCACCCCGACATCCTCGACGCCCAACGCCGCGAACGAGCCCGCATCCGCAGCGAACGCCACCAACGCTGGGGCCGACCACGCGCCGCCTGACCAACCCGGTGAACGTATGTGGTCAACGCACTAGGCGGTGGAGGGACGCCGCATCCGTCCCTCCACCGCCCCGTTTACGCAGCAGGGTCGGCCGGTTCGTTAGTGACGAGGTCGATACACGGCAAATATGATCGATGGCTACAACGACGAACCGATCCGGCTGTCCGACGAGCTGGCAGAACAGAGTCGGTGCCCGCCCCGAGGGCAGCCCCGACAACGTGACCCAGTTCGCCACCTTGAACCTCTACCACGTCGGTGGGCTGCGCACCGGTCCCGACGTCGTGCTGTCGTTCGCCGTAGAAGTGCGGGAAGGTAGGGGAATCCGTCGGAGGTGGTGCTCAGTGTGCGGGCGCTACGGCGCGGCAGAGGGTGGAAGAAGGCCGACCTGTTCCATCGGGCTGCGCTGGTTGGTCAACATGATCGTGTGAGCGTGGTCCAGCGCCAGGTAGGTCGCGGCTTCCGCGGTCGGGTCCCACTCGTCGATGACGAAGACGGTCAGTTGGCCGCACTTGTCGCAGTGCCGGGATACGAAGAACGGTCGGAGAAGGTGGTATCGACCGAACTGGTCTACCGCGTAGGGACTGTCGGCCTCGATGATGTGGTCAATGGTGTCATCGTGGAGCGAGACCACGTTGTGGTCGCCCATGAGCTCGCGGTAGGCCAGGTGGGACACTTTCTCGAAGGTGTCCCAGCGGGAGTGCTCGATGTGGCGCAGTGGGAAGTCCACAAGCCATTCCACCGCCTCCAGCAGGATGAGCAGGTCGTTCTTGGCGTCCTCGAATGCGGATCGCGTCTCGTGCGGACTCGGTCCTCTGCGGTGCGCATTGTGGTCGCGGCGTCGCTTGTTCGCGGCGATTGCCTCGCTGACCTCGGGTTTCGCCAGTCTGGCGAAGTGTGCCAGCAGCGAGTCGGCAGGCAACGTACGGAACGGGTTCGCCGTCGCGAGGTAGTCGACGATGGTTCCCCACGTGCCGAAGGTGGGCCCGCTGCCGCCCTTCGCGAAGCGGTTGGCCTGGTGGCGCAACGGTCCCACGGGCAGATCGTCCGCACGGGCCAGCACTAGACCAAGCACGCCGCAGTAGGCGAGCACGGCCTCCGCGCACTCCAGAACCATGGCGTATCCGCCGTGGTCGTGCCGGGCGGCCTGCACGGCACGCCACCTGGTGGCAATGGGGAACGGCAGCGTGGTCCGCAGGCGCGACTCTCGCGCATCGATCAGGCTTCCGGCTTCCCGGCGCTGCCTGGTGAGCCGACCAGCATTGATCATGTGGGAACGTGCGGCAGTCACGTTGTCCCACTTGAAGTAGCTGCGTACCGCATGCTCGGCTTCGTTGCTCCATTGCGAGAATTGCCGCGCGGCGCCGGCAAGTTCGGACAGGGCATGCAGGGTGGCGGTGTCCGGTCTGGGGATACGAAGGCCGCTGAGGTTCCAGGGTCGCAGCCAGGCGATCCTGTCCCGGCCGAGCAACCGTGTGGTGAAAGCTTCGCTGTTGAAGTAGCGCCGATAGAACAGTTTTTCGCGGTGGTCCAACTCGCGGACGGGACGAAGAACCACGACAAAGTCGCCCTCTACGGTCCCGGGTTCCTGGACGACCGAGCCGAACATCGGAGGGACGAACGCCGACAGCACGATGTCGCCCACACGCGCTGCGGAATCTCCGGTCACGTGGTCGTTCACCGGCACGAAGTCGAACACGTCCGTCAGCGGGACGTGCTCCATGACCTCCTCTCCGGGATCGGCCTCGCCTTCGGGGCGACTTCTCCACACCCCGGTGCGCGTGTGGGTGGTGACCTCGACCTTCCTGAGCTGGTTGGTGGACTCATTTCGAATGCCGATCACGACATCGGCGGCAGCCAATCCCGGCTGCGTACGGGCCGAAGACAGCACCACTTGGAAGCCCATGGCGCGACTTACCTTGAACGCGCGGGCCAACCACGTTGGATCGCGCAGCAGGTCGACGTAGTCGTCGATGAAGAGCGTGCCAACCACATCGCCATCGCCTCGCGCCGGCCACCTGCTCTTGATCAATGCCAGCGCGGAGAACATGGCCCACCCGAACAGGAGCGATTCCCTCCCGGAGAGCAAGCGGAAGGACGCCCCTCTGCGCGATGTGGAGCGACGGCCTACGGTGATCTCAATGCCACCCTCGCACATCCGCTCCAATGCGCTGAGCACGAGTTCCTCGACGCCATTCAGAAGCCGCGGACCGTTTACCAAGTGGTTCATAAGTTCGTCGGACGATTGCGCGATCATGATGGAATCCGTGTCGATACCGACGACCGGATCGTCGCCGGTGGCGCTCAAGAGGCTGGACAAGCGTCCGACGGCCCGAAAGGCCGCCACCACCTCTTGGGCCGCTTCGAGCAGTTCGATCCGCAGAGCATCCAGGATTGTAGGCAGCGTATCCGGGGCCGCTTTTCGACTCGCCTCCACGTGACGGACCAGTCGATCAACCGTACCGGTCGGCAGCACCTCTCGGATAAGTTCCCGATCGATGTATCGAAACTCGGTTTGTGACTGGCGCCATAGGTTCTTGATTCTCTGACGGGAGTCATGGAGACCTACAGGGAAGCCCAGGCTGTGAATGTACGCGTGGAGGTCAGCATAGGAGGAAAACCAGTTCGGCCCTGAGCCATCGACCGCTGTCGCGCGCACGCGACCGGCGACATCGTCGAGCGACGTGTCCGCAGTGGTAAAAGGAGGTGCGTCCAGACTGAACTGTTCGGTGGGAGTGAAGACGTACCAGCTTCGGCGCACCGGGTCTGGAGTATGGGACGAGTCCGGATCGCCGGTCAAGACCATGCCGACCACGACCTGGTTTCCCGCCCGACTTTGGTACTCCACCACCACGTGTGAAAGGCCGCTCGAACGCACACTGTGGTGTTGGATGTCGTGTGCGCTCGAGTCTTCGGGAGTCAGGACCGATTGCACGAGATCGAGCAGCACGGTTTTGCCCGTACCGTTATCGCCGACCAACACTGCCGCCCGGGCCGGAGTTCGGGACGACTCAAGCGTGGCGGCACCGTCCCTGAAGTCGATGGTGACGTCGTCGAACCACGCGCCGGGAGGACCTACCCGGAATAGTCGAGCCCTGCTCAACTCGTACACCATCGCCTCGCCGCACACTCTGAATACCAGTTAGAGAGGCCGGTCTCCACCGCCCAGCCGGTGTTAACCATAGCGGGCGCCCGAACTTCACTGTGCCGTCGCGATTCAGGAACACGACGTTGTACCTGCTGATGACCTCCTTGTGGATCTCCCGGGGCTGTCGCCCGAGTCGTTCGTAGGCTCCGCTCGCGGCGTTCGGCTTCGCGTTCCAGGCCGGTGTCCTGATCCGACCACGGCGTCACCCCCACCCCGGTACCGGTTGGGGCGGCGAGGTTCGAGCCGAAGCCCGCTCCACCGGGGGAAGGCAGGACGACCCACCGTTGGACCGAAAAGACGACGCCGAGGGTTCGCCGCCGCAGTGGTGGTCCCGAGCACGAGTCGCCCAGGCATGTGAACACCTGACTGTCGGTGTGGAGGCCGCGTCCCTGACGGGACCGGTCCTGACCGGCGGGATCCCGGTGATCTACATGACCACCGGGCTCCTCGGTCTCCACTTCGCTGCAAGCCAGCTACGCAAGCGGTAAGCGGCCCACGCCAGCGACTGGGACGGTCGTCGCACCGAGTGTAGTGAGCACCCGGATCACGCGGCGGTCTCCCGGCCGTTGTGCTGTCCGACGACCAGCCACCTTGCTCATTGTTTGCGCCAGGTGTTGTGTTCATAGGACACGACGCAGGCTAGCCGATACAGGGCGGTGCGCCATACCCAGATAGCCCTCTGTCTGTGCCGTCGCACATCGGGGGGCGAAGCAAGCCTCACACGTTGTTCGTGCCTTGCGGAACTCCCTTGACCCTGGCGCGACGGGCGGTCAGTGCCCGAATCTAACCTCTGCCCTGGGTGAACCGTGTACTGCCCGGAGAGGTTGCGAACGTGAGGACACGTAGTCGGATGATCTTGGAATGAGGGAGGGCCTCCGGGTTCGGTGTGGATTGCGACGTCTACACCGAGCCGACGGAGGCCCTCGTGTCCCACCGTAACGCCCCGTTGTCCGAGACCGGCAGGCTGCGCCTGGCCCGGTGTGTCGTGGAGGCCGGGTGGCCGTTGCGGCGGGCCGCCGGACGCTTCCAGGTGTCGGTGTCCACCGCCTCGCGGTGGGCCGGCCGCTATCGCGAGCGGGGCGAGGCGGGTATGGCCGACCGGTCCTCCCGGCCACTGCGCAGTCCGCGCCGGACGCCGACCCGCACCGAGCGGCGGATCGTGAAGGTGCGGGTGCTGCGCCGGTGGGGCCCGGCCCGTATCGCCGGCCTGCTCGGCCTGGTCGCCTCGACCGTGCACCGGGTGCTCGTCCGCTATGGCCTGGCCCGCCTGACGTGGCTGGACCGCGCCACCGGCCGGGTCGTGCGCCGCTACGAGCACGCCGGGCCCGGCGACCTGGTCCACGTCGACATCAAGAAGCCGGGCAACATCCCCGACGGCGGAGGCCACAAGATCCACCGACGGCAGGCGGGCGGCCGCAACAGCTCCGCCCACCGCGACCCCACCCGAACGCGCAAGGTCCACGGCCGCCCCAACCTGGGCTACTCCTACCTGCACAACGCGGTGGACGACCACTCCCGCCTGGCCAACACCGAAATCCTGCCCGACGAGACCAAGCAGACCGCCGCCGCGTTCTGGACCCGCGCGCAGGCGTTCTTCCAGGCCGCCGGCATCACCGTGAAGCGGGTGCCGACCGACAACAGCTCCTGCTACCGCTCACACCTGTGGCGCGACACCCTCGCCGACGCGGGCATCACCCACAAACGCACCCGCCCCTACCGGCCCCAGACCAACGGCAAGGTCGAACGCTTCAACCGCACCCTGCTCGACGAATGGGCCTACGCCCAGCCCTACACCTCCGAGACTCAACGCCGCGAAGCGCTGCCACCGTGGCTGCACACCTACAATCACCACCGCGGCCACACCGCACTCGGCGGCCAACCACCCGCCACCCGCGTCCCCAACCTCACAGGGCAGTACAGCTAGCGCAGTCTGGAGCAGTGGTAGAACCGCCGCCCCAGACCGCATCGGTCATGCGTTGTCGCTGTCGGACAGTTCGGTCGGCGTGCTGACGGCCAGCGGGTGAGGTTCGCCGGTCAGTACGGCCAGTGCGGTGGCGACCTCCTCCAGGTCGGCTTTCGTGTAGACCGCGATCGCACCGGGTCTGGCGTCGCCGCTGGGCCGGTGGCCGGCGTAGGCGCGGGCCACCGCCTCGCCGAAGTTGCGCTCCACCCACTTCAGGGTGGTGTGTCGCAACCAGTGCGTGGAGATGTTCTGGGTCCGTACCGGCTCGACGTGCTCGCGCAGCCGTTCCCACAGCCCGTCGTAGCGCCGGTAGGTCAACGGGTTGCCGTTGTGGTAGCGCAGCACCTTGCTGGTCGGCTCACGCGCCCCGCGATGGTGGGCGTGGTCCACCAGGTGCGTCATCAGCGTCGGCGACACCGGCTGCCAACGGCTCTGCTCTCCCTTCTCGTGCAACAGCACCAGACCCTGCTCCCGGTCCAGGCCGTCGAGCTCCAACGCCAACGCCCCACCACGGCGGGCGGCGGTCTCGACGTGGAACCGGATCAACAACGCGTCCAGAGCCGGATCGTCACCGGTCGTGGAGGCCGCCTCGGTGACCGCCTCCAGCACCGTGTTGTTCAGCCCGCGCCGGGTCGGTATCGCCCGCTTGGGCTTCTTCACCTTCCGCGTCGGATCCCGACCGACCGGGATCAGCTCGTCGTTGACGGCGAACTTGTACAGGCACCGGGTGGCGCTGAACATGTGCTCGGCCGCGCTGTGCCCACCCCGCCAGTTGCGCCGCCGCACCGCGGTCTGCCGGATGTGGCCGAACAACCACGTCAGGTCCGAGGCCGGCAACTCGTCCAACCGGCGCTCGGGCCACAGCGCCACCAACCTGTTCCAATAGGTGCTGTACAGCTTGCGCGTGCCCTCGCCCACCAACCCCGACACCACCGGCACCCACTCGGCGAACGTGGGCACCTCCCGCGGCGGCGCAGCCGGCTGTGAAGCCACCAACGCCTCCGGCGACACCCCCAACAGCGCCAGCACCTGACGCGCCTTCTCCAACTCCTCCGCACTCGGCTCGGCCCGGTCCGTCACGACCCACCCTCCAGCGCACCGTTGCCCGCCCCATCGGGATGCACCCGTGCCGAACCCGCAACGGGTACGGCGCCCTCGGCCTCGAACGGCCGCGACGCCACCACCACCTGACGCGGATCGGGAAGAGCCTTGTCCAGCACCACCAGGCTGTGGATCACCATCGCCGCGCGCTCGGGAACCGCGACCAGCAGCACCGGATCGCCGGTCTCGAAAGACCACCAGCGCCGCACCGTCAGCGGAATCTGGATCAACCCGCGCCTGCTCAGCGCGAACACACCACGGGGATTGCGCTGAAGCACCAGCGAAGCCCCGTGCAACCGGATGTCCAGACGCTCCTGCGGAACCCACCGCAGCAGCGCCAACAACGGCTGGTTGGCCAACCGGCCACGGTCGTCGAAACGCGCCAGGGCATAACGCGGCCGATCCCGCACACTCAACGGCCCCAGATCCCGAACCGAAGGCGCGGGCGTACGCCGCCTGTCCAGAACCCGACGCCGCGGAGCAGCGGGTGATGATTGCCCGACCTCAGCCGACGCAGCCCTGTCGGCAGGCACGCCGGAAACACCGCCTGGATTTCCAGAACGGTTCCGACGGGCAGTGGTGCCCGGTAGAAGACCGGAGATGACCTTGTCAGTCACGGCCACCACCGCCTGGAGCGGTAGAAACCGTGCCGACCACTTGAACACCCGACCGATAGTTGCGATCGAGTACCTGAACTGGTGTTACGGGACGGGGATCCAACACACGATCTTGTGTCCGAGGCCGGACTTGTGCACTATTCACACAAGTCGAACTCGCTACTTAGGAAAAATTCCTCACCCAATTTCGCCCAAGTCGATAAATTACGAAAAGCAATGCCATTGTCGATTGACACCGCTTTACTGTACTCCAGTGGTCCACGTCTGCCGCCGGGCCGCTTAAGCCCTCCAGTTCGACTACTGAATTGGGGACCGTTCCACCTGGAGATGATGAACAAGAAGTTCCCTGCAAGCCTTCCTCATCTGCCGGAGCAGCATGTGCCTAAAATCGTCATGCTCGGGCGGTGGACTAAAGAATCCGCCGTGATAACGATCACCGATGGCCGCTTCCCCACCATGCATTTGACCTGAATGTGCCGTCTTTGACCTGTACGTGTACGATTTCCATAGCTTTTTCACTTGACTACCCGAGTAAATCAACTTCAGCGCATCCCTGAAACGCTTCCCTGAATCTTTGACTGCATCACACTTTTCGCAACAGTCGCACACTTCCGCTTTCTGCAGCTTGGGCCCGAGACCTTCGATCGTTGCCACATAGGCCACGAGCGCATACGAGGGGGAAGCCGATTCGAGGCGCAGTGCGTGATGATGAGAATGGACGGCAGTCGCAAGGACTTCAGACTCTCTCATGCGCGACAAACCATCACCAAACCAATCCGGAATTGAAACCGTCTCAGAGTCAAAGTTCGTTTCATCCGCCATCGAATCGTCTTCCCTCACCCTTGCGGCCGGCAAGCCACGCAATTTTGAATCAGTGTTCAAGGGGGCTTGACGAACGTCCCACCTCGCATCAAAAGCGATAGAGAGTAGGGCACAGATAGCATTTATATCTTGAGCGGCTGACCGAGATGCCGAGTTCCAGTCGAAACCTTTCGCAGTTCCTCGAACATGCACCGGAAATGAATGGACCAGTCCGCGACTGGTTAGATCCGGAGAATGAATAAAATCAGTCTCGATATCCACGAAGCAAGTTGTGGCAGGTTCAATGGTGATGCCATCAATGGAGATTCCAGCAGATAGAACTTGAGCTTTAACGGCCGAATGCTCGACCTGGCCAATCACAGCAAGCCAGATATGATCACTTTGCTCGACTTGCAAAGAATCCATAGCGGACAAAATGGCGGTTCGCCAGAGTTCAATCTGAGGCTCCGAAATATCTTTGACAGCAACCTCAACAAAGAACTCGAAACCCTCCTTCACCGGCACTATCATAAGCGAGGACGTCAGAACTTCGGAGTCAATACGGCACTTCACATAGCGGTAGTCCTCGAAAGATTCCAACGACTCCACGCTACAGCGACTTCCAGTTGATTCAACATTCCGCAGCAAATAAGCTTGAATTCCATTCAACAACCTGTCCCCCTCGACTTGCAAGTCGACAACGATAGGTTGAGCGAATAGGTGGATAGTCACCACATCGGAGCTTGACGACGTCATTGAACGATTGTATACCTTCCCCACTTCCATCGACAGCTCGCTCGATATACCGCCACAGAGAAGCACCCTTTCCATATGGTCCGGCTCATGCCGCGACACCCAAGGTGATTAGACTCGGTGTCACCACAAGTCGCTCCATGTCGTGCAACTGTCATCCCGAAGGAGCGAAAATTCCACCATGGTCGACCACGGCACCATTCACTCCGAGCGAGGTGGCGGTGAAGATGTGGAGCGCTTTGAGCGTCGACGTGGGCGGGATCGTGTTGTTCCTGGTCTGGTTGGTGTTGCCTCCGCTCTACGTCATCGCCCTTGGTCGGCGGTATGTGCGGCAGTGCGTGGAGAGCGCTGCGGCGGCGGTGTGGGCGCAGCAGGAAGTTCTCGCTGTGCTTGAGGGGCCGTCGTCTGTTGGTCGGCATCGTCTGGAAGGAACGTGATCGGCATGGCGGCTGTGACGACTTTGGCGGGGTCCGAGGATGGCGTGACTGAGGAGGAGGCTGCGGAGGCGCGGCGGGGTTCGGGAGATCTGGGCTCTGAGCCGTACGACCCGGAGATGGTGGCCATGGTGATGGCGTCGGCTCCCAGCTTGTTCGCCGTGGTGGAGTACGAGGTGGCGCACCCGGAGATCGCTCGGGTGATGGGGTTCGGGGTCTCTGCTGACGAGTGGGTGCACGTGGTGTCGGTGGACGGGAAGGCGTGCGGCACGTTCGGGACGACGGAGGAAGCGCTCAAGCCCTACAGCAAGTCGGACGAGGTGGCGGCGCGGGTGGTGTGGGTGTCGCCGGCGATGGCGCTTCAGAAGATGCTCATGGGGTAGGGCCTGCCTCCCCTCGGGAGTGAGTGGGACGGGACGGCTGTGGGTGGCACATCTTCGGATGTGCCGCCTGCGGCCGTTTTCTGGCTGTTGGGACGGGGTTGCGGAAAGGTGTCCCGGCGTCCCGTAGCGATGTTTCAGCTGGTCAGAGCTGTAGTTCGGGGTGTCCCGTGGTGGTGGGCGACGGGACGGGTGGGACGGCCGTTGGGACGGCTGGTTGATCTCTGCGGGTGGGGCTTGGAATCAACCGCGCGCTGGCATGTCAGACTAAAATCAAGACGCTGTCAGCGCTTGATCAGCTCTGATCATCGGTCGGACGTGATGGGAGGGCGTAGCCATGCGGACGCCTCGCACGGTGCTTGAGGAGAAGATTCGCGAGCGGCGGATGACGTTGGAGGAGTTCGCCGAGTACGCGGAGACGTTCGCGCGTGAGCGTGGTGAGCCCGGCACGTTGGGGCTGCGGCACCTTCAGCGCCTGGCCGCTGGGCGGAAGCCTTCCGGGGAGCCGTTGGGGCCTGTTCGGGCGGTCACGGCTCGGTTGTTGGAGAGCATCTTTCAGGTCAGCATTGAGGAGCTGCTGGCCATGCCTGCGCCGGATGACGGTCTCGTTCGGATTGCGACTGCTGAACCGCCTGTGCGCGCTGACGTCGAGTTCGCTGCGGCGCTTGACTGGTTGGACGATCGGGCTGGGTGGCCTGCGGGCACGAGTCGTACCAAGGTCCGGTCTGGACTGTCCGGGTTGCAGCCTGGGGCCTTGCTTGATCGGCGGGCGGTGCGGACCAAGGTTGGGCGTCGGCAACTCGTGCGGGCGCTGGCTCACTACTACCGCGGTGAGGTGGACGGGTACGGCATGTACCGCGCGGGGTTCGGCGGTCAGGACGTTGCCACCACCATGTTCGGGGTGTCGGAGTGGTGGACTGCTGTTCGGCCGTTGGCGGATGGCGGTGAGCGGCTGAAGTTGTTGCAGGAGAACGGGAACACGCTGCCTATGCTGGATGGAGCGATGGCGGGTGCCGCGGCTTCGAAGCTTGCGGAGTCGGCTGCGCTTGGGGTTCGGGTGGCGAACCTGCCGCTGTATCGGCTGTTGGGGATTGAGCAGGGCAACCCGCTTGCAGGCACGGTCGGGCTGGTGCCGTTCGTTGAGTATGCGTTGACGGCCGATCTGTTGGAGAGCGAGCTTGTTGACGCCGTGAGCCAGCGGCGGGGCGGGTTGCCGTTGCGAGATGAGTACCTGCCGGACCTGGGGGCTGTGCTCGACTTGCCGGCGCGAACGTGTGCGGGCGGGGTGCTGGCGTTGTGTGCCATCGCGCGGCCCCGGGACCGGTTCCGGGGTGAGCCGGACTATGCGTTGCTGGTGCAGGAGCGGTCTGGGCACGTGCTCAACGCGGCCGGGCGGCTTGCTGTCATCCCCAAGGGGTTTCACCAGCCGCTCAACGACCTTCGTGGGGACGTGGCGGTCAGCGCGACGCTGCTCCGTGAGCTGGAAGAGGAGTTGTTCGGGCGCGCGGAGTTGGATTCAACGACCGGCGAGACTCGCGCGGCCTCGCCTATGCATCCGGGGCGGTGGTCGGAGCCGATGCGGTGGCTTGCTGCGGCCCCGGGGCGGATGCGGTTGGAGTGCACTGGGTTCGGGTTCAACCTCGTGAGTGGCAACTATGAATATGCCAGCCTGATTGTCATCGAGGATGAGGATTTTTGGCCGCGGTTCGGCGGGCAGGTGGAAGCGAACTGGGAAGCGGCCGGGTTGCAGCTCTATTCGAGCCTTGATGGTGAATTGATCGGGGACCTGGTAGCGCGGGAGTCTTGGAGCAACGAAGGGCTGTTTGCGTTGCTCCAAGGACTTCGGCGGCTTCGGGAGATCGGCGGCGGGCGGGTTGATCTGCCTGCCGTTGAACTATCAGGTCTGTGATGGCCAGCGGACCGTGAGAACGGTGGAGTCGGCTACGGCTTCCCATGAGTGGTCGATACCTGGCCCCCACATGATGTAGTCGCCTGGGCGGGTCATGGTGGAGTTGCCTTCGGTGGTCTCCACGCGGAAGTGGCCGGTTACCAGGAAGACGAGGGTTGTGCGCTGGTCGTCGGACGTCCAGTCGGTCCGCTTGTCGCCTGCGGGGTGGTTCGCCCACTTGACTTCTACGTCCTTCTGGGAACGGACGCCTTGGGATGGGTCGATGAAGTGGCCTACCAGCCATCCGCGGGTGACTTCGCCGTCTTCGTTGGCGTTTCCGGCTTGCCAGTTGGCGGTCACTTTAGCTCCCATTCGATCGCGGGCAGGTTGACGCGGGTTCCGCCTAGTTCGCGTAGGCGTCGGAGACCTTGCAGGAGCGCGAACAGTCCTTCGTTGCTCCACGCTATATCGTTGGCTAGTTCTTCCAACTGTTCGTGGTCAAGGCTGGAATACTGGCGCAGCCTTGCGGACTCCCAGTTGGCTTGGACTTGACCGCCGTAGCGGGTCCAGAATTCTTCGTCTTCGATGACGATCAGGCTGGCGAATTCGTAGTTTCCGCTCACCAGGTTGAGGCCGAAGGCTGTGCATTCCATGCGCAGGCGGCCGGGTTCGGCGGTGAGCCAGCGCATCGGGTCGGACATGCGGCTGGGGTGCATGGGGTCCGCGTGGCGCTGCTCCCCCACCGTGTGGTCTATGTCTTCGCGGCCGAACAGTTCTTCTTCCATCTCGCGACGGAGGGTCGCGCCGACTTGGGCGTCTGCTCGGTAGTCCGTGAGTGGCTGGTGGAAGCCCTTGGGGATGACGGCCAGGCGACGGGCGGCGTTGATGACGTGGCCTGAGCGTTCCTGGACCAGGAGGAGGTAGTCCGGGCCGCCGCGGAACGGGTCGGCTGGGCGCGCGATGGCCGTGAGGGCGAGGGTGCCGCCGGCGCACATGCGGTCGGAGACGTCGAGTGCTGCGGAGAGGTTCGGGAGGTAGGCGTCTCGGAGTGGGAGGGCGCCGGGGGTGGTTGGGTTGTTGGTGGTGAGGGCGTCGACCAGCTCGCCTTCGAGCAGGTCCATCGTCACCACGTACCCCACGAAGCTCGTCACGCCTACGGAACCGGTGATCGCGCTCTTGCGCGCGTCCACGTCGAGCAGCCGGAACAGCGGCAGGTTGACCATGCGGTTTCCCAGCGCCAGCGCTTCGGCCAACCGCTGGGCTGCGCGCCCGGCGGTCTCTTCGTCCATCGCTAGATCATCGTCCGGGGTTACGCCGGAGAGCTTGAGTCGGTCGTGAGCTGGGAGGAGTGGGCAGGCTAGGTCTAGCCAGTCGGGGTGAGTTAGGACCGTGGTGGTGGCCTGGGTGTCGCCGAGCGTGGCTGTGTAGCGGCCGTGGCTGGTTGTTGGCGTGCCGTAGTAGGTGGTGAGCGCGCGGGCCGTGTCGCGTTGGTTGACGCGGCTGCGGCGGACGCCTCGGTCTTGGAGTGCGCGGACGTCGAGGCGTACGAGGCGTTCGGCGACGTGGCGGCGGGCCGTGCCTGGCTCCCAGCCGGCGTGATCGTCCAACCAGTCGAGAGCGGCGACGATCGTCGGGTCCGCGCTCAGGCGCACTTCGGCGTCTTCGGCTGCGCCATCGGGGAGGTCGAGGGCGGGTTCTTCGGCGAGTGCGGTGAACCTGGCCTTGACGGCTGCGGGTGCCTGGTCGAGGGCCGTGTCTAGGAGCTGTTGCATCTCCGTCTTCGGGCGCAGGTCCGGCTTCTGGTGCCAGGACGCGACCGTGCGGACGCCGATGCCGAGGTGTTCCGCGAATGCCTCGTGAGTCAGTCGGAGTGCGAGTTGGAGCGCCGACGCGGTTCGGCCGGTCCAGCCGTCGTTCAAGCTCATCTCGTCGCCACTCCCCCGAGCGCGATGTGTGGAGAACCTGCACTGGTTGTGCATGGGACCTGCATCGGTGATGCATGGGGTCCGGCGGGTAATCGCAGTGGAATTAACCCCATGGAAAACACCTCATCCCACCAGCGAGAACCCACCGGGCTACCGGCGTTCTCGGACATGTTCGAGGACCGTCGCCAGGTCCGATTTGAGGCCGTCGAGGCGTTCGGTGATCTCCGCCAAGCGCTGTTCGACACTGTCCAATCGGGACCAGAGGGTGTCGGTCGGGTTGGCGATCGGTTCGCCCGCCTCGGGTGGCCTTCGGTTGTGCAGCAGGGCATCGAGGTGTTGCGGGTGCCAGCCGAGGGTGGTCGACAGGGACTCAAGGGTGCGCGGGCTGCGGCGGCGTTCGACGGTGTGGTGTTGCACCTCGCGGACGATCGCTTGGGAGACATGCGAGCGCTCCGCAAGCTCCCGTTGACGCCATCCCAGTTCGTTGACTCGCTGGTTGATGGCCTTGGCGACTGCCGCCCAGTCCTCCGACACGTATTCCTCCGCGCTCCGCCTCGGCGCTGAGATTAGCCAACTTCGGCTGTTGCGTCGTGCGTACACGCAACGCCTGATCAAACGCGCATTGTCGAGCGCTGAAATCAGCATTTACTAGCTGAAATCGTCAGCTTCGCTTACTTGAAGGGCCTTTCTCATGCGGACTTCTCTGTCTTCTTCCGGCTACACCGTTCAGCGTGCCGCTTGGCTGCTCGGGGTGAAGCCGTCCGTTGTCCACCGGGCCATCCGGGTCGGGGCGCTGCCGGTGGTGTGGCGTCACGGGCGGTGTGTGGTTCCGGCTGGTGTGGTGGTTCGGCTGCTCGGTGAGTCCTGCGGTGGGGGCACGCCGTGAACCTGATCTGGATCGCTTGGGAGCTTGATCGGCTGCGGTGGGTGCCCACTGGGGTGCTTGCTGACGTGGTCTCGCGGGATGGCTTGTGCATCGGGGCGTTCACGGACGTGCCGCCGTGGGGCGATGAGGAGATGACCGATCGGGAGTTGGCCGCGCGGATGTGTGCGGGGTGCCCGGTGCGGGATGAGTGCTTGGAACTGGAGTTGCGGACGGCCGGTGCGGACACCGTGGGGGTGTGGGGTGCGATGGCCGCTGAGGATCGGCGGGAGTTGTACGCGCACTGGCTCCGGCGTGGTGAACGTGCCGAGAGGGGGCCGTGTTCATGAACGGTCTTGTTCTCACGCCTGTCGAGGTCGTGGCGGGGCTGGGCGTGGTCCTGGTGCTGTTGGTGGTGTGGCGGGCTGGTGCTCGGCGAGCCAAGGCGACGGCTCGGGCTGCTCGGGGCGGGGTTCGGCTGGTGTCGTTGGCCGGGCGGGTGGTGGTCAACGCGGCGTTGATCGTGATTGTTCAGTGGGTGGTCGTGACCCATCGTGGGGATGGGTGGCTGCTGGTGGCTGTGCTGGTGGTGCCGGCGTTGTTCGCGTCGTACACGTTGACGCGGGCGTTGATGGTGACCACGTATGAACCGGGTCGTCGGCGGGGTGAGCGGCGATGAGTGAGCCGGTTGCGCGGGTGGCGGTTCAGGTGGACCGGCTGTGTTGGACCGGGATCTTGCTGGGGTTGGCGTTCACGATGACCAACGTTCAGCAGTTCGCGGCGGCCGGGGCTGCGGTGTGGTCGTTGGCTTGGTGTGCGGCTTGGCTGCTGGACCCGATGGTGTCGTTGGTGCTGCTGGCCATCCTGCGGGCTGAGCAGGTGACGGCTCGGCACGGCGTGCGCATGGGTGGATGGGTACGCGGTGCCAAGTGGTTCACGCTTGCGGCTACGTATGTCATGAACACGTGGGGTGCGTTCATGGACGGCTCGGCTGCGCTGGTGGTGCTGCACTCGGTGCCGCCGCTGGTGGTGTTCGTTGCGGCTGAGGCTGTGACGGAGTTGCGGGACAAGCTTGGCGTGGCGGTCGTGAACGCCTCGCCGGGTGGTGCTGCGGAGCCGTCCGGGCCTCCCACTCCGCGTACGTCCTTTGCGGAGTACTTGGAGGTTGCTCGGGCTGCTCGCACGGCGGATGTGGTGGTGACGCCGGCGTGGGTTCGTCAGGTCACGGGGTGTTCGCGCGGGTTGTCCTCTCGGCTTGCGGTGACGCTTGGTGAGGACGGGGGCCGGTCGTGAACGGGGACCTGGTGCCGGTCGAGCCCGTCTATGACGGCGAGTTGGTTGCTGAGCGGGGTGAGGTTGTTCCGAGGGTGAGCCGTGGGTGGCGGCGGTCGCGGGTGGTCCCTTCTGGGTTGAGGTCGCGGGACGGGCTGCGGCGGGTTGTGAACGATGCGCTTGCCTGGTTGGTGCGGTTGCCTGGGCGGTTTCTCCGGTCGGTGGGTCGCGGTTTGGTGGTTGCCGTTCGCGCTTGGCGGCGGTGGGTGCGGGTGCGGGACTACCGGGAGGCTGCGGAGCAGTCGGCGAAGTTGGCGGACAAGTTCGTTGAGATTCGGGCGTTGACTCTGTTCCGGTGGAAGGTGACCGGGGTCGTTCTGGGTGCGGCTTCGGTGGCGGTTGCTGTTGGGCACCTGGTCTACGGCGGGGTGGCGTTGTGGGTCGCTGGTGGGGTTGTGTCGGTCGCGTTGGCGATCACCGGGCGTCGGAAGGACGGGGCACCGGGGCGCAAGGCTGTGTTGGGTGGGCCTCGGACGCTGACGTGGACGATGGACGCTCAGGTGTTGGTGGATGCCTTCCGGGACGCGAAGTTGATCGGCAAGGACGAGTCCTTGCGGCTGGTCGAGCGGGCCGCGCGGGTCGGTGATGGGTGGGCGGTCACGGTTGACCTGCCAGCTACGCGCAAAGCCGTTGATGTGATCAAGAACCGGGATGCTCTTGCTTCGGCGTTGGCTGTGGATGAGGTGCAGCTCATCGTTGAGCGGGTGCGTGGTCGTGGAGGTCATGCCGGGCGGGTGTTCTTCTGGGTGGCGGATGAGGACCCGTACGCGGGGCCGCCGGTGCGGACGCCGTTGATTGAGGTGGAACGGTGGGACGCTTGGCGGGCGGTGCCGTTCGGGCGTGATGCTCGGGGGCGGCGGGTTGATCTGCCGCTGGTGTGGACGTCGTTGCTTGTGGGGGCGATCCCCAGGCAGGGCAAGACGTTTGCTGCTCGGCTTGCTGCCTCGGGGCTGGTGCTGGACCCGTATGCGCGGCTGTACGTGTTCGACGGCAAGGGCGGTAAGGACTGGGACGCCGTTGAACAGCTTGCGTACCGGTATGTATGTGGGGATGAGCTGGCTCAGGCGTACGCGGTGCGGGATCACCTGGTGGAATTGGTTGCGGAGGTTCAGTCCCGGTATGCGCGCATGGCCACTTTGGACGATGAGGTGTGTCCGGAGTCGAAGATCACTTCGGCCATGTCGCGGGATGTTGGGCTGGGGATGCCGATCACGGCGGTGATCATCGATGAGGTGCAGGTCTTCCTGGAGAACCCCGTTCAGGAAGAGGTTGGCGGGAAGAAGACCACGCTGGGCGCGTACATCGCGGACTTGTTGACCTACCTGGTGCGTAAGGGACCGGCGGCTGGGGTGGTGGTCGTTCTGGCCACCCAGCGGCCGGACTCGAACACGATTCCGTCGCGGTTGCGGGCGGTGCTGGGGTCGCGGTTCGCGTTGCGGGTGATGGACTGGCGGGACTCGAACATCGTGCTGGGCGAGCAGATGAACACCCGTGGGTACGACGCGTCTACGTTGCTGCCCAGTCACAAGGGCGTGGGAATCCTGCGGCCGGACGGAGACACGGACGCCGGGGCGGACCTGGTCGCCATGACCGTGCGGACGTACTACATGCCGAACGCGGACTGGCGGGTGATCTGCGAGCGTGGACGGGCGTTGCGGGAGGCTGCCGGGACGCTTGGCGGTCACGCGGTTGGGGATGACGCTGCTCGGCCGGTCGATGCGTCGGCCGTGGTGGGTGTGATCGGAGGTGGGGCGGCTGACATGTGGGTGGACGACGTGCCCGAACTGTTGGCTGCGGTGGTGAACTACCTCGGGGATGAGCTGGACGCGCGGGGGTTCGTGCCCACCGCTGAGCTTGTCGAGGCGTTGGAGGTCGACGCGGGCACGTTCGGTCGGGAGATGAGCGAGCTTGGCTGTCCACCCGTGAGGCAGTACGTCCCGCACGGTGACGGGGTGCGCAGGGTGCGCGGCTACCTCACTGCGGACATCCGCACGGCCGCTGGCCTGGCTGATGATGAAATCGGCTCCGATGAGCCTGGGGCGACATGAGCGCAGGTGAGGACGTCACGGTGAACCTGCCGGACGGGTTGCCGCCGCTTGAGCCCGTGACCAGCCGTGCTCTGCTTGCCATACTGGTCGAGCTGAGCACAGTGGAGGTCTTGGACGGACCTCGGGGAGGTGGAGACCGTGACTGCTGAAATCAGTCGGGACCCGTGGGCGACGTTGGATGAGCTGCTGGGAATCGAGGTAGCCGACACGGTCGAGGACGGCATCGGGACGATGGCGGGCTACGGCCGGTGCTCGACTGAGGACAACCAAGATCCTCAGACGTCGCGCGGGTGGCAATTCGGGAACGCCCGGAAGTTCGTGGAGCCGTTCGGCGGGGTGGTCACGGAGGAGTTCTTCGACATCGGTCAGTCGCGGTCTGTGCCGTGGGACCGGCGGGATGCGGCGTCGGAGTTGTTGGCGGCGTTGAAGAATCCGTATCGTGGGTGGAACGCCGTGGTGGTGGGCGAGGGTACGCGGTGTTGGTTCGGCAATCAGTTCTCGCTGATCGCGCCTCGGTTCGAGGCGTACGGCGTCGATCTGTGGGTGCCGGAGTTGGGCGGCAAGTACGACCCGCGCAACCCCTCGCACAAAATGCTGATGAGCGTGCTCGGCGGCATGAGCGAGTCCGAGCGTCAGCACGTCCAAGCGCGGGTACGGGCGGCTATGGATGCGCAGGTGCTCAACGAAGGGCGGCACCAGGGTGGCCGTGCGCCCTACGGCTACGAGACGGTTGACGGTGGGCCGCACCCGAACCCGCGTAAGTCGGTGGAGGGGTACCGGTTGCGGGTGTTGGCGGTTGACGAACAGTCGGCTTGGGTGGTGCGCCGGATCTTCGCCGAGTACCTGAGCGGACGTGGTGACCGGGCGATTGCCACCGGGTTGAACCGGGACCGGATTCCCTGTCCTTCGGCGCGGCGGCCGGACCAGAATCCGCACCGGTCCGGTGACGGTTGGCAAGGCAGCACTGTCCGCGCGATTCTCGACAACCCCCGGTACACGGGGTACGCGTTCTTCGGGCGGTGGATGCGGCAGGAGATGTTGTTGGACCCGGACGATGTTGCGGCGGGGAATGTGATCCGGTTCCGGCGTGCGAGTGCGGATCGCGTGGTGCGGTCGCGCAGGCCGGCGCATCCGGAGATCGTCAGTGTCGAGGTGTTCACGCAAGCCCAGTTGTTGCGCAAGTCCAAGTACGCCGGCGGGCTCCGGACCGCGCGGAAGACGGAGCGCGCTGAGCGGCCTACCAAGCAGGCGTACCTGTTCCGGGGTCGGCTGCGGTGCACGGTCTGCGAACGGAAGATGGAAGCCAGCCCACGGGCGCGCGGGATGTACTACCGGTGCCCCGCAAGGACTTTGCCGAACGGGTCGCCGGCGTTGGGCATCCACCCGCCGACGATCTACCTCCGTGAGGACGTTCTGGTGGACGCGGTGAACAAGTGGCTCGGCGAACTGTTCGCGCCGAAGAACGTCGACCGGACCGTGTGCGCGTTGGTCGACTCACAGGGGACCGTGACCCCCACGAACCACGATTCAGCGCGGAAGCGACTGGCGAAGGCAGAGAAGGAGTTGGCCCGATTCCAAGCCGCCATCATAGCCGGTATCGACCCAATGGCGCTGGTAGAGCCCATGAACGAAGCCCAAGCGGTGAGGGCTGCTGCCAAGGCTGAACTGGAGGGCACTCCCCCGCCGGACACCCTCACAGCGGCCGAAGTGCACGCCATGATCGACTCACTCGGCGACGTCGGAGCGGCGCTGAGGGAAGCGAAGACCGAGAGCCTGTTGCGGGTCTACCAGGGGCTTGACCTGCAAGTTCTCTACAAAGACAAAGCCCACGTGGCTGATGTGATGATCAAGCCAGTGGGCTATGTGAATAGTGCTCGTGTCCGAGGGGGGACTTGAACCCCCACCCCCTTTCGGGGACTAGCACCTCAAGCTAGCGCGTCTGCCATTCCGCCACCCGGACTCGGCTCTCGCCGTGGTGTGGTCATAGGTTACATGATCGTCTTTCATGGTCCAAATCGGGGTGGTTGTTGGCGAGGGGGGTCGGGTTTGGGCTGTTCAGGTGGGTTCCGGCGGCGAGTGGTGGAGCGTTGGCGGACGGGTCGCCCGAGAGGATCATGCGCTGGGCGCGGTCGGGGTTGGGGAGGGCGGTGAGGTGTGCGTCGGCTGTAGCAGAAAGGGCGACGTGGGTGGGGAAGCGGGCCTCGGACAGCTTGGCGTGTCTGCTGATCTTGAGCAGCTGCCTGGGTCCTGGAACCAGATCGACACCTCCGCGCTGTGCTACTGGCGGCTCTTGAGCAGGTGAATGAGTTCGTCGGGGTGATCCCGTCGGGCGCGCGGCGGCGCTGACCGCCACGAGGTCGTGGATCCGGGTATCTGGACCGTCTCTCGGCTCTACCAAACTCCCGGGGCAGCTGCACACCGATCCTGTAATCGGACGCTCACCGCTGGTGAACCTCCCTGCGACGACATCATCTCGTGGGCGGTGTATGCAACAAGAGGACGAGAGACTGCGGCGGGGTTTCATGCCTGCGGGCATTCGCGTCATATCACTTGTTCCGGTACATCGCCGGCCGAGGCATCGTGTATTGCCGTCCGGAATGCTGATTGCGTCTGCGGGATTCGGTGCGACGGGTCGACGGGTCGACGACGCATAATGCGGCTGTTGGGTGGCGTTGTACCCGGATGGGTGGGTGATGACACTCGAAACGGTGAGTGGGGTTTCGAGGGCGGGGTGGGTGTCGGGAAGGTGGGAGGAGGTTGGTCGGGAGGTGGGGTTGTGCAGGTCAGGGCGTGGGTTGTGGTTGGGCTGGGTGTTGGTGGGGGGCGGGCAGGTCGGTGAGCGGGGTACCACTGTTGAGGTGGTCAGCAGGCGGACGTTGATGTCTGCGCCTGCGGCGCCGTCGGTCGGGAATGGGTTTGTCAGTGGGGGGATGTTGATGGACGTGGGTGGGGCGCGGGTTGGTGAGGGATATTCGCACTGTGGGGTTGTGGCGGTTTCGGTGGCGGTGCCGCCTGAGGTGACGGCGCACTGCACGTCCGCTTTTCGGTTGCGGGACGGGGAGTTGCACTTTTCCGGGGTTCGGGTTTATCCGTCGATCGCGGGTGGGTTCTCGGACACCGTGGTGGCGGTGACCGGTGGGACCGGGGTTTACGCGGGGGCTCGGGGCGAGGGGACGGTTTCGCGGGCTGGTGGGGGTGAGGTCGGGTACCGGTTCGTGTTCGTGTTGAGCGGGTGAGGGGTGGGGTCCGGGGGTTTGTCGGTCGCCCGGCTGGGGCAACCGGGTGACAAGCCGCCGAGAACCGAGGGGATGTGTGAACGGTGTCACGGTCGCTGGACGCGGAGTTGCTGGCAGGTCGGTATCGGCTTCTCGAACCGATCGGCGACGGCGGCCTGGTCAGAACCCACCACGGCTGGGACGCGCTGCTGCGGCGCGACGTGACGGTCAAGGTGTTCGCGCCCACCGCCGACCCCGAGGCCGGGCGGGTGTTCGACCGCGAGGTCGGGGCGTTGGCCCGGTTGTCGCACCCCGGGCTGCTCTCGGTCTACGACACCGATGTGCACCGGGGGGCGCGGTTCGTCGTGCTCCGGCACGTCGAGGGGCGGACCCTGCGGGAACTGGTCGACGGCCAGCCGCTGGAGGTTGGGCGGGTGTGCCGGATCGGGGAAGAACTCGCCGACGCGCTGGACCACGTGCACTCGCACGGTCTGGTGCACGGGGAGGTGCGCGCCTCGCACGTCCTGGTGGACGACGAGGGCAGCGCCTGCCTGAGCGATTTCGGTTTGGAGCACCCGATTCGGGCCGTGTCGCGGGAGAACACAGAGGACTGCGCACGGCCCGAGGCGAAGGGCGACGCGGGAGGCGCGACGGCACTGCGGGCCGCCGTGGGCGCCACTGACGTCCACGACCTCGGCCTGGTGTTGTTGGAGTGCTTGACAGGGCGGGTTGTCGAGGACGGGCAGCAGTCGGCCGAGGTTCCGGTGAACCTGCCGGACAAGCTCAAGGACTTGTTGTCGCGGATGACCTCGCCCGTCGCGGATGAACGGCCGCCTGCGCGGGCCTGCGCCTACGTCCTGGGCGCTGTGGCTCCGGATGTCGAGGTGCCGGAGCCCGAAGTCCAGACCGCGGTGGTCGCCGGGCCGACCGAAGTCGTTGCGGTTTCGGGAAATCTGGACGTCTCGGACAAGGGCACGCCGGAGCGGCCCGCGTCGAAGACGTCGTGGAAGGTGCTCGCCGCCTCGGCGGGCGTGCTGGTCGGTGCGCTGGCCATCACGGCGGCCACGACGTCCGTGCTGAGCCCGGCGCCGTCGACGCCCGAGGGGACGTCCACCTCCACCGACGCCCCGCAGGTCCCCGGTGCCACGCCCCAGGACGAGGCACGGCCGCAGCTCGTCGGGTCCACCCGTTCCTCCGAGGCGGCACGGCCCACCTCCCCGGCTGCAACGGCCGCCAAGCAGGACGCCCAGCAGGACGCCCAGCCCGCCACGCAGCCTGCCCCCGGTCCGGGCACCGAACCCGTACCGACGACCACCCCGACCACCACCACCGTCGCTCCCACCACGACCTCGGTCGCTCCGACCTCCGAGACGTCCGAGAGCAGCCCCGCGCCGACCACCTCGGTCCCGCCCGACGAGGTGGGCGACTGAGGGCTCGACCCCGCCCACGACCACTGTTGGTGGGCCCTCCGGCACGTCCCGTGACAGCCCGGCGAGCTTTCTCACAAGAGGGGTGAACGGGCCTGTCAAGGGGCATCCGCCTGTTCCTGGCACGGTCGATCCAACGGCTACTGTCACGCACAACAGCGGTGCTGAGGAGGATTCGGGTGGTTGCGGAAGACGAGCGTCGGCTTGCCGTCGTGGTGCGCGAGCAGAAGGACCTGATCGTGGAGAGGTGGGTCCGGGCCGCGGCGGAGTCGTTGCGCGGCCGGATCACGGCCGCCGAGCTCGACCGGGAGTTCCGGGAGCTGTACACCGCGCTGCTGCCGCTGGTGGGTGACAACGGGCGGGACATCGCCGGTGAGAGATACGTCGAGATCCGGTCCGTGCTCGCGGAGATGTCCCGGAACCGGGCCCGCAGCGGCTACACGCCCTCGGAGACCGCGTCGAGCATCTTCGCGCTCAAGCGCGTGGTGTTCGAGCTGACCGAGAACGACGAGGACCCCGCCCTGTTCCGCCAGCTGATGGACTTCTCCTCGCTGCTGGACGCGCTGGGCCTGATCACGTTCGAGACGTTCTCCCGCGCCCGCGAGGAGATCATCACCGAGCAGTCGGCCCAGCTGCTGGAGCTGACCACCCCCGTGGTGAAGCTGTGGGAGGGCGTGCTCGCCGTCCCGCTGGTCGGCACGCTCGACTCGGCGCGCACCCAGGTCGTGATGGAGAAGCTGCTGGAGGCCCTGGTCGAGACCGGCGCCGAGCACGCCATCATCGACATCACCGGCGTGCTGGCGGTGGACACCCAGGTCGCGCAGCACCTGCTCAAGACCGCGTTCGCGGCCCGCCTGATGGGCGCGGAGTGCACCATCTCCGGCATCCGGCCGCAGATCGCCCAGACGATCGTGGCGCTGGGCATCGAGTTCGGCGACATCACCACCAAGGCGTCGCTGGCCGACGCCCTGCGCCACGCGCTGCGCCGCGAAGGCGTCGAGATCGTCACCGGCGGGGAACGCTGATGGAACGCGTCCCCATCCTGGAGATCGGCGGCGTGCTCCTGGTGTCCATCCAGATCGACCTCCAGGACCAGACCGTGCTGGCCCTCCAGGAGGACCTGGCCGACCGCATCTCGGCCTCCGGCGCGCACGGCGTGGTGATCGACATCTCCGGCGTGGAGATCGTCGACTCGTTCATCGGCCGGATGTTCGCCACGATCGCGTCGCTGTCCCGGCTGTTCGACGCGACGACCGTGGTGGTCGGGATGCGCCCCGCGGTGGCGATCACGCTCGTCGAGCTCGGGCTCACCCTGGGCGACGTGCGCACCGCGCTGAACCTCGAACGCGGCCTGAAGATCCTCGGCGACCTGCGCCGAGGCTCCCGGTGACGGCCTCGGCCGGGGAGAGCGAACAGCTGCCCATCACCGGTGACGACGACGTGGTGCGGGTGCGGCAGCTCGTGCGCGTCTTCGCCCAGCGGGTGAAGCTGTCACTGGTGAACCAGACGAAGCTGGTGACGGCGGCCAGCGAGCTGGCCCGCAACACCCTGGTCTACGGGGGCGGTGGGATGGCGCGGGTCGAGATCGTGACCGACGGCCGGCGGGAGGGGGTGCGGGCGGTGTTCCACGACGACGGGCCCGGCATCCCCGACCTCGGGCTGGCCCTGGCCGACGGCTGGAGCAGCGGCAGCGGCCTCGGGCTCGGGTTGAGCGGGTCGCGCCGGCTGGTCGACCAGTTCGACCTGGACACCGAGGTCGGCCGGGGCACGACGGTGACCGTCGTGAAGTGGAAGGCGTGACGTGACGGGCCTGCCGCAAGTGGCTCTGGATCCAACAGGTTCGACTCCGATGGGTCTGCCGTGGACGGGGTGACCACCTGCGTCCCGGACGCCGAGGACGTGGCCTGGGTCCGGGTGGAGGAGAGCGCGCACGTCGGGCGGGCCCGGCGGGTGACCACCACCCTGGCCGAACGGCTGGCGTTCGGCGACTCGCGGGTCGCCGAGATCGGGCTGGCGGTCACCGAGATCGGCACCAACCTGCTCAAGCACACCGACGGCGGCCACCTGCTGGTGCGCGCGCTGCGGGCGGATGACCGGGCCGCCGTCGAGGTGGTCGCCGTGGACCGCGGTCCCGGCATCGCCGACATGGGCCGCGCGATGCTCGACGGCGAGTCGACCACCGGCACGCTCGGCATCGGGCTGGGCGTCGTGGCGCGCAGCGCC
The DNA here is from genome assembly GCF_000328705.1 of Saccharothrix espanaensis DSM 44229. Classification (NCBI taxonomy): domain Bacteria; kingdom Bacillati; phylum Actinomycetota; class Actinomycetes; order Pseudonocardiales; family Pseudonocardiaceae; genus Saccharothrix; species Saccharothrix espanaensis. The sequence goes on from NC_019673.1 coordinate 6,452,370, forward strand.
GACCACTTCGACGTCTCCACCCACCGGGAGCGCGGCACCGTCCTGACCGCCCGGTTCCACCGGCGTGAGCGCGGGATTCCCGACTACGCCGCCGATCCGGCCGCCGCGGGCGTGACCCGGCCGATCGCCGACGAGGAGGTGTGCGGCGACGCCTACGCCGTGCGCCGCGTCGGCGGGCGGCTGTGGGTGATGATGTGCGACGGTTCCGGGCACGGTCCGCTCGCCGCGTCGGCGTCCCGGGAGGCCGTCCGGCTGTTCCGCGCGGACGAGCCGACCGCGCCGGAGGCCGTGGTGGCGAAGCTGCACGCCGGGTTGCGCGGCACCCGGGGCGGAGCGGTCGCGGTGGCCGTGCTCGACCCGGACCGGGGCGTGATCCGGTTCGCGGGCCTGGGCAACATCGCCGGGGCGGTGCTGGCCGACGGGCGCAAGCGCGCCATGGTGTCGGTGCCGGGCATCGCCGGCTACCAGGCGCGGACGTTCCAGGCGTTCGACCACGACCTGCCGCCCGGCGCGCTGGTCGTGCTGCACTCCGACGGTCTCACCGAGCGCTGGACCGCCGACGACGTCGCCGGGGTCACCACTCCCCTGCTGCTGGCCGCCACGCTCGTGCGGGACGCGGGCGTGCGCAAGGACGACGCGAGCGCGCTCGTGGTGGCGACGTGACCCCCGAGGACCTGCTGCGGTTCACCGTCGCCCGCGAGGCCGACGTGTTCCTGCTGCGCCAGTGCGGGCGCGAGGTGGCGGCGACGGTCGGGCTGGACCCGCAGGACCAGATCCGGGTGGCGACCGCGCTCAGCGACGTCGGCCGGGAGCTGATCGCGAGCAGGCCCTCGACCCGGCTGGTGTTCCGGCTGCGGTCCGAACCGGAACCGACGCTGGTGATCGCGATCGGCACGGTGGACGTGGCCGGTCCGGGCTGGGACACCGCGCGCCGGCTGCTGGACGGGTTCGACGTCGCCGGCGACCACGTCGACCTGGTGAAGTCGTTGCCGCTCGGGCACTCCCGGCCCACCGCGGCGCAGGCCGCCCACCTGCGCGACATGCTCTCGCTGCCCGCCGCGGACGTGCTGGAGCAGTTGCGGGCGCAGAACCGCGACCTGTTGGAGACCCTGGAGTCGTTGGAGGTCAAGCGCCGGGACCTGGTGCGGCTCAACGACGAGCTGGAGGAGACCAACCAGGGCGTGGTGGCGCTGCACAAGGAGCTGTCCGAGGAGCTGGAGCAGACCAACCTCGGCGTCGTCGCCTTCTACACGGAGCTGGAGGAGAAGTCGAACCAGCTCCGCGACGCCGCCGCGGCCCGCACCCGGTTCTGGTCCAACATCAGCCACGAGCTGCGCTCGCCGGTGAACTCCATCATCGGCCTGACCCGCCTGCTGGTCGCGCCCGGCGGCGACCCGCTCACCGACGAGCAGCGCCGCCAGATCGACCTGGTCAACGACGCCGGCTCCACGCTGCTGGCGCTGGTCAACGAGCTGCTCGACACCGCCAAGGCCGAGTCGGGCAGCCTGCGCCCCAAGTTCGCGCCGGTCGACGTGCCGCTGGTGCTCGCCCAGCTCCAGGGCACCTCCCGGCCGATGACCCGCAGCGCCGACGTGCGACTGGTCTTCGACCCGGCGCCGCCGCTGTCGCTGATCTCCGACGAGGTCATGCTGCAACGCGTCCTGCGCAACCTGCTGTCCAACGCGCTGAAGTTCACCGAGCGCGGCACGGTCCGGTTGAGCGTGCGGACCGACGAGCAGGACGAGGCGGTCCACTTCACCGTCGCCGACACCGGCATCGGCATCCCGCCGGAGGAGCAGACCCGGATCTTCGAGGAGTTCTACCAGGTGCCCGGCCGGCTCCAGGTCGGCGTGGCGGGTACCGGGCTCGGCCTGCCCTACGCGCGCCGGCTGGCCCGGCTGCTCGGCGGCGACATCGTGCTGCGCAGCACCGCCGGCGAGGGCACCGAGATGACGCTGTGGCTGCCCCGCTCCGAGACCGACGTCCTCAACACCGACACGGCGCTGGTCGTGGAGGCCGACGACGCGGTGCGGGCGCGGGTGGTGATCTCGCTGGACGGCGTGGCGCACACCGTCGAGCAGGTCAAGGACGGGCGCGAGGCGCTGGAGCGGGTCCGCGTGCGGCGGCCGGACGTGGTCGTGCTGGCCGCCGACGTGCCGCGGGTGAGCGGCCCGGAGATCCTGTCGTTCCTGCGGTCCGACGACGAGCTGCGGGCGGTGCCCGTGGTCGTGGTGGCGGGCGGGGCCGACCCGGACCTGGAACGCCTGGTGACCGGCCTGTCCGCGGTACTGCTCAACACGGCGGTGATCGCGCCGTCGACACTGCGCCGGGCGCTGCGCGACGCCGTCCGCCTGGTCCGCCCGGAGGGCGCCTCGTGACACCGGACAGCGCACACGTCCTGGTCGTGGACGACATCGAGGCCAGCCGCTACGTGCGGGCGAGCTGGCTGCGCCGCGGCGGGCACCGGGTGACCGAGGCGGTGACCGGCGGGCAGGCCCTGGACCTGTTGGCGGCGCAGGGGTTCGACATCGTCGTGCTCGACGTCGACCTGCCCGACATGAGCGGGTTCGACGTGGCCGAGCGGATCAAGGGCGACCCGCGCACCGCCGCGATCCCGGTCGTGCACGTGTCGGCCGCGTTCCGCGAGGCCGAGGACCGGATCACCGGCCTGAACCGGGGCGCGGACGCGTACCTGACCGAACCGGTCGACGCCGGCGAGCTGATGGCGACGGTGGAAGCCGCGCTGCGCTACTACCGCGCCCGCGCGCTGGCCGAACGCCTCGCCGACCGGCTCGCCAAACTCACCTCGGCGACCCTGGCGATCAACGCCGCCACCGATTTCGACGCGCTCGTCGCGGAGGCCGCGCGGGCCGCCGCGACCGTCCTGGCGAGCCCGGCCGCCGCCGTCGTCCCCGGTGACGGCGGCCGGTGGATCGCCCGCACCGTCGGCGACGGCGAGGTGCTCGTGGCCCGCGCGCCGGACTTCGACGACCTGCCCACGGGCGCGTCGACGGTGGCGGACCCGCCGTGGGACCCGGGCGTGCCGGCCGCGGTGGTCGTGGCGCGCAGCACGCCCAAGCGCCCGGCGGTGCTGCTCGCCGTGCCGCCGTCGGCCGTGACCACCGACGAGGACCGCAACCTGCTGGTGCAGCTCGCGCAGGCGACCGTGCTGGCCGCCGAAGCGCTGCGGGCGTACGCCGAGGAGCACCAGCTCGCGCTGATTTTGCAACGCAGCCTGCTGCCCCGCGAGCTGCCGACCGTGCCGGCGCTGCCGATGGCCGCGCGGTACGTGCCGGCGTCCGCGCACGCCGAGATCGGCGGCGACTTCTACGAGGTGACCCGCCAGGGCGACCGGTTCCTGATCGCGATCGGCGACGTCTGCGGGCACTCGATCGGCGCGGCGATCATCATGGGCGAGGTCCGGCACGCGTTGCGCGCGTACGCCGTCGAGGAGGAGGACCCGGCCGAGATCCTGCGCAAGCTGGACGCGATGCTGTCGCGCTACCACCCGGTCAAGGGCCTGACCACCATGTGCCTGATGCTGGTGGACCCGGTCGACGGCTCGGCGGTCGTGGCCAACGCAGGCCACATCCCGCCGCTGGTCGCGCACGAGACCGGCGCGGACTACCTGGACGTGCGGGGCCCCATCCTCGGCATCGGCCTGCCCCGCCCGCCGGCCACCCACGTCCGGATCCCGCCGGGCGCGCTGGTCCTGCTGACCACCGACGGCCTGGTCGAGCACTCCGGCGCGGACCTGGACGAGGGCATGGACCTGCTGCGCGACGCCGTCCGGCCGGACGCCGACATGGAAGCGCTGTGCGACGACCTGGTGGCCCGGTTCGGCGCGAACAAGAAGGACGACATCGCCCTGTTCGCCTTCCGCCGCCCGCGCGCCTGACCGTCCGGCTTTCCGGTTCCGGGCTTCCGGGCTTCCGGAGGGGTTTACTGGCGGTAGCCCTCGACCTCGACGGGCGGTCGGGCCTGCGCGTCGTCGGGGTCCTGGCCGGCGGTCCGGCGGGCGCGGCGCTGCCGCAGCAGGTCCCAGCACTGGTCCAGGGTGACCTCGAGCTGGCTCAGCCGGGCCTGCTCCTCCTCCGGGGCGAGTTCGCCCGACTCCACCCGCCGGCGCAGCTCGTGCTCCTCGTCCACCAGGCCGCTGATCCGGTCGTGGATCTCCGAGTCCGTCATGCGGCCAGCGTAGGGCGGGGCCGGCGGACCTGCCATCCCGGCGAACCCGTCGCTCCGGGCCGCTGCCCGGTCGTGCCTGGTCAGGGGCGCGGCCACGCGCGGTCGGCCAGCGCGCGCAGGCGGCGGTCGAGCTGCCACGCGAAGCTCTCCGGATCACCCACCACCAGCTCCACCACGCCGGAGTTCGTCCGCACGACCACCACGGGTCCGCCGGGCGAGCCGCCCGCCTCGGCCACCCACACCCGGGCGATCTCGCGCAGCGCGACCTTCTTGTCCAGGACGTCCGGGGCGGTGGGCCCGGTGCCGATCCGCCAGCGCAGCCACCGGTCGTCGGCGCTCGCGTAGCCCAGCAGCAGCCGGCCCGCGGCGCTGCGCACCGACCGTGACCCGCTGCGCAGGCCCAAGGACGTGCCGGCCAGGGTGCCGTCCGCCGGGTCGAGCAGGATCCGCCGGCCGTGAAGGACGAGCAGGACCCCGGCCACCATCGCGACCGCCGTCGGTGCCATCAGCACAGGCCGGAGGGTCAGGAACCCGATGCCCAACGCCTGGAAGGCACCGGACAGCCCGACCAGCCACCCCCACCAGCCAGTGCGCCGGAGGTGGGTCCGGGCCGCGAAGAACCCGACCGGGACCGCGCAGCCGACCGCGAGCAACACCCACGCGAAGACCCCCGACGGCTCGCCGACCGCCACGGCGACCACGCTGACCAGCGGCGGCCCCAAGAATCCCGCCGACAGCAGCGGGACCACCCGTGCCCAGCGGCGCTCGAACTCGGCACGCACCGCGGGGTGCGCAGCGAACGGCAAACGCACCAACCCCACCTCCGGCCGTGAGCGTATCGTCACCAGAACCGCTCCCCGTGAGCACACACCGTGACAACCGCTGCTAATCTCGGCCCGGTGACCGATCCGCAGCGGCCCGTTCTGCCCAGCAACCTGCGCCGAATGGCCGAGGACCTGCGACGCAGGGCCGACCGGTTCGGTGAGCTCCAAACGCGGCTGGACCGCACGGCCGCCACGGCGTCCTCCCCCGACGACGCGGTGCATGTGACGGTCGACGCGAACGGCGTGCCCACGGCGTTCCGGTTCGCCGAGCGGTTCCGAGAGCTGGACGTGCGCGCGATGGCCGACCAGGTGCAGGCCACCCTGCGCCGGGCCCAGGCGCGGCTGCGCGACCAGGTGACCGAGCTGGCCGCCGAGACCGTGGGCGAGGACGTTGCCGCCGAGCAGTTCCTGGCCTCCTACCGGTCGCGCTTCCCCGACCCGCCCGCCGCCGAGACCTCGACCGTGCAGGTCCTGCGCTTCGACCCCGAGGACGACGACCCACCGCGCGGTGGGTCCGACGGCCCCCGAGGGATGTCATGACCGACTTCACCGTCGTTCCCGAGCAGGTCCGCGAGCAGGCCCAGGCCGTGCGCGGCATCGCCACCGGCACCGCCGTGGCCGCCGATGCGGCCTGCCACGTCACGTCACTGGACGACGCGTACGGCTGGATCTGCCAGGCGATGGGCCTGCCGGAGCTGCTTCGAGGGCCCCAGGAGCACGGCGCTCGACGTGCCGTCGAGGTGACAGCGGAACTCGTGGAGCAGGCGGAGGGCCTGGCCGACACCGCCGAGACCTACCAACGTGCCGAGGACGCGGTCTCCGAGACGTTGCGCAAGCTGCTGGACATGCTCGACCGCGCCGCCCGCGCACCGAAGGTCGGAGGCCGCTAGATGGTGTTGATCGGCGACGACGCGAAGAGCGACAACGAACTGGTCGACCGCGGCACCGACCTGGATTCCCAGTACAGCAAGGAGAAGATGGTCTCCAGCTCGCTGGCGGCCCTGGCCACCACCCTCAACCCGGTGCTGCTGCCGGTCGGCGTGGCCACCCGTCAGTTCGCCAACACCGGGGACTTCGACGGTCTCGACGACGGCACCGTCATCGACTCGATCCAGCAGGTGTGCGAGCAGATCGACGCCGGCGACTGGGCGTCCGCGGTGGTCGGCGGCGCGGGCCTGGCGATCGACGCGATCGGCGCCGTCCTCGACCCGATCGGATTCGTCGCGGGCCAGCTCACCGGCTGGATGCTCGAACACGTGGAACCGCTGCGCCTGGCGCTGCACCAGCTGACCGGCAACCCGGACATGGTGGAGAGCTACGCGACGACGTGGCGCTCCATCGCCAACCGCCTGGCCGAGAAGGCCGGCGAGCAGACCACCACGATCACCCAGGGCGCCCCGGACTGGACCGGCCGAGCCGCCACCGCCTACCGGATGAACGCCGCGCACACGGCGTTGCGGACGATCGGCGCGTCCCTCAACGCCCGAGCCCTGGCGTCCGCGACGGACAAGATGAAAGACGTGGTCGACACCGTGCGCGGCGGCGTCCGTGACATCCTCGCCGACCTGGTCGGCACGCTGCTGTCGTGCGCAGCCGAAGCCCTGACCGGCGTCGGAGCCCCGGACAGCGTGCGCCGCGCCCTCCAGGCCATCGCGAAGGCCATGTTCAAGGCCGAAGACCTGCTGCTGAAACTGGAGGTGGTGATCGCCAAACTCGGCGCGGTCCTCGTGGACCTCCTCCAACTCCAACAAGAACTGGACCGCTGACCAGGTCCGTTGCGGGCCGCGCTACGATTGCCTCGGCGGGCGCGGTCCGCCGATTGGGTCGTCGCCCCCCGGCATCGGGCGACAAGGGCCCCACAGGGTTGATCCCACCGCGCGACTGCTCCGCGTACCACCCTCTTCGCTGTGCGCTTCGTCCTTGTCAGCCGTGCCGGGCGGCGGAAACGGGGAACGTCGTGAGCACTGGCACTCTTCTGGCCAGACTGGTCGAGCTACGCGCGTCGCTCACCAACGAGTCCGGTCGGGTCCTCCGTCGCTGGGCGGATGATCTCGAACCCACCTTGTCCTTCGCTGAGCGGTCGGCCCTTGATGAGGTCTTCCGAGCCCCGGCGCCGATGTTCGACGGGACCCGGTCGACGTCTCCGCTGCCCTGTGCCCTGCGGCGGCGGGTCCTGCCGGTCGCGATGGAACAGGCGCAGTGCGAACTGGAAACAGGCGTCCTCGGCGCGTTGGTGAGCGGCTTCGACCGCCTCGCCCACCACCCCAGCGCGTGGAGACTCCGTCTCGGTGAGGCGATCAAGCGCGTCGCGCCCGCATCCGACTCGATCCGCCTCGAACTCGATCCACTCCTGCTCGGCCCGATGTTGGCCGAACTGCTTCCGATGGAGGACGAGCAGTCCGACGACGAACTCGGCGGCGTCGCGGGCGCACGAGTGCGTTGGAAAGACGACCACTTGGAACTTTTCCTCGTCGACAAGATGTCCAGTACCAGGGTGATCGTGACCGGTGTCAGGTCACGGGAGTGGCGAGCGACCACGGGTTACCTACGGGACGAACGGCCGGCCGTTCTCCTGCTCGGCGAGAGGTATCCGAACGTGTTGGCGCCACGCGAGGCCAAAAGGCTTCGCACAGGTCCCCGCCTCCATCTGCCGGTGCGCTTGGCCAGCGGGCTGCTGCGCCGAATCAGGATCTTCCGCGACGTCTGGTCGATCAAAGTCGTCGGCAAGGGCGTCCACACGCTTCAACTGGAGTGGCGCGGTGGACCACCAGTGGAAAGCCTGCTCACCGCCCTGTGCCACCCGGTCACGCAGATCGCGGCCGGCGGGTTCACCGCACGGAAGTCACCCGACGGCCGGCAAGCCGAGATCAACGACCTGGGCGCACCGGAACGGCCGGTGGACTCCCCCACCGCGATGACGGGACGGTTGGTGGTGAAGCGGTTCGAGGACATCGAGCCCCACCCCATCAGGTCGAAGGCCGGCGCCATGGCGAACATCTGGCGCGCGTGGGAAGCCAGGTCCGCACCGTCGCGGCGACGGCGAACCGCCGGAGACCTTGACGGCCTGGTCGCACTGCGGTGCAGGTACACGAGCGAGGATCCTCCGGTGGCGGAAAGGTGCATCGCCCCTCAGGCGGAAGCGACCGGTCCGAGCGCGCCGGCCGCGAGGTTGATCGCGGAGGCCCATTCCGTTCACCAACGGATCCTGGAGACCAGTCTGCTGCTGGCCATCCACGAGGCCGACGTGCCCATCCCGGCCGACCCGTTCCGGTTCCACCAGGTGTTTCGCCTGGTGAGTCCGCGCAGGCAGCGGCTCGTGGTCGAACTCGCCGAGGCTGTCGTGCTCCCGTTCCTCCGCGCCCTTCTGGCTCCGGTCCACCCGAACCCCACCGGCGACGGCGTGCCGGGTCTGCGCCTGACACCCGGCCAGAACGGCATCACCCTGAGGCTTCTCGACGCGAGCGGCGACCTGACCGATGCCGAGGTCGAGATCAAGAACGTCCCCGTCCCCCGCTGGAACGACCTCTGGACCGAGATCCGACGTTCCGCGCCGCAACGGCCCGTCGATCCCTTCCTCGACCGCACGCCCCAGTTGAGCCGGGGAGAGCGCGCCGGCCTGGCCCACCACCGTCGAGTGTGTGGTCCGGTAGGTCTTGGCAGCGCGATGTTGCGCAGGATCGGGCTGCTCTCCGGGGCAGACGGGGTCGACGTGTGGGCCGGACTCGGCAAGACCCAGATCCACGTGGAGATCCACAACGGACCATCGGTCAGCTCGGTGGTCGAAGCACTCCGTGATCCGATAGCGGGGGTCTGCGGGGAATCGACCGTCTTCGACGAGCGCGACGGCAAGTACGCCCACGTGCAGGACATCCGGGTGACCCCCGATCGGTTCACCGGAGATCCGCAGAGCATGTTCTCCCTACCGGAAATAGTGTTGAGGCCGCTCAGCCTTGCCACCGGGGCGGGTGACTCGTGACCGGGCGACGCACGCCCGAGGCAGGTCTCTGGCGGCTGCTGGACAAGGTTGTGGATTGCGACGAGCGCACTCGCCGCGTGACAAGGCTGATGATCGCCGCCGCCGTGTGCCTTGTGCTTACAACGGGCTCTGCTGCTCTGCTTCTCGGCACCATGAACGTGCTGGGTGCGGGAGTGTTGAGCAGTGCCGCGCTCGGTGTCGCGGCGCTGCGGCGAAAGTTGGTTCCGCGTCGACGGAGGCCACCGGCCTGACGGTCAACACCGGTGGGGTGTGGGGGGCGGTGAGGGTAGGGCCTGCCTCACCTCGGTTCGGTTGTGGGCGGGATCGTTTGAGGCGGTGGGGGTTCGTAGGTTTGGGGGCATGAGCTGCCGGGTGGGTGGGGAACGGGGTCTTCGCGCTTTGGTTCCTCTGTTGTTGTGGGGTGTGTTGGGGGTCAGTGGCGGGGTCAACGCGCTTGCTCCGTTGGTCGGTGTCGGGTATTCCGCGCGGATCGTGGCGGGGGTGGTGAGTGGGTTGTGCGTTCTGCTGCTGGTTGTCCATGCGCGCATCACGGCTCCCGGTGGAGTGGAGAAGGACCGATCAGTGGAGGTTTGTGCAGATGCGGCTTCGGATTCTGGGCGGGTGCGTCGCGGCGGTCGTCGGGACGTTGTTGGTCAAGTTCACGCGGCGCGGATTGCGTAGGCGGGACGCTCGGCGCGAAGGTGGGACGGTGACGCTTCGCAGCGTCGCGTGACGTTCGTGGGTTAGCGTTTCGCTAGCGGGCTGTGTGGAGGCTGGTGCGGTGGTCGCCGATCGGTGCCACTGGACTCGTTGGAGGCTTCGACATGGCTGTGCGGGCTCGATTTGTCGCCCTGGTGGGCGCGTTGGTGTTGGGCAGTGGGCTGGTGGGGATGAACGGGGTCGCGGTGGCGGCTGACGACCCGCCGCCGTGGGCGCAGTTGTGCGCCGGGCTGGTACCGACCATCTTCGCGGTGCCGGGGGTGGTCACGGTCGGGACGAACGGGCCGGATGTCATCCTCGGGACGCCGTTCGCGGACGAGATCCACGCCCGGCAGGGGAACGACGTCGTGTGCGGGCTCCCGGGCAACGACGTGATCTACGGTGGCGCGGGTGACGACCGCGTGTTCGGGCAACTCGGTGACGACCACCTGTTCGGCGGTGACGGGGTGGACCTGCTCGACGGCGGGCCGCACAACGTCGGCGACTGGGCGGACGGTGGGCCGCTCAACGACTTCTGCCCCAACGACGAGACGATCGTCAACTGCTGACGGCACTCCCACGCTGCTCCCGACCCACGGTCGGGGGCAGCGTTCTCCGTAGCAGGAGTTCCGTCGCCGGGTCCGGTGGTGCGCCCAATCGCGCCAGGATGGCCAGGACTTGCTCGCGGGTGGCGCAAATCCGGATGGGGTCACGGGTTCTGATCGCGGCGGCGAGGGTCAGGCGGTGGGCGCGCGGCGTGTACGGGTCGAGGGACAAGGCGCGGTCGGCCAGGTGGGCGGGGCGGGTCGTCTCGCCGGAGACCAGGGCCAGTTCGCCCAGCGTGAGCAGGTGCCCGACGTGGTGCGCGCGCAGGCGATCGGTGTCGACGTGCAGGTCCGGGTCGGCGAGGCCGGCCAGGTCCGGGAGGGGATTTCCGCGCCACAGGGCGATTGTGGCGGTCAGGAGGTCTTTGGCTTGGTCGAGGTCGCCGGAGGTCCTGGCGGCGGGTACTCGGGTGTCGAGGAGGTCCGCGGCCCACAGGTCTACGTCGAGCCACGTCGAGCGGACCAGCCGGATCGTGTCGCGCTCGGTGCGCAGGTGATAGCTGGCGTCACCCCTGGCGCGGTCGGGTTCCAGCAGGCGGCGCAGGTGGGTCAGTGTGACGCGCAGGTTCCGCGCCGCGTCCGCCGGGGCCAAGTCCGGCCACAAGATGTTGACCGCCTGTTCCCGGGTGAGCAGCGGGCGCAGCACCAGCAGGCCCAGGAGCTGTCGGACGCGGACGCGGCGCAGTTCTGGGACGTCGACGGCGACTCCGTCCCGGGTCACCTTCATCGGGCCCAGTACGGCGATTCCGGTGCGCGTGATCGGTGGGGACGGCAGAGCGGTCAGCAGGGTGGCCGCTCCGGTGCCGCCGGTTCGGCGGAAGTGTTGGTGGACAACGGGACCCAGGGTGTCAGCCAGCCAACGACCCAGTGCGAGGTCGCCGGTCCCCGCGAGGCGTGCCGCCAACTCCACCGACCAGGACAGGGGCAGGAAACACAGGGCGTGCTCGAACGGCAGGCGGGAACCTGGTATCAGGTCGCCTTTTCTCGCTTGGACGAGGGCGCGTGCCGCCGTTCTGGCCTTGTCGTGCGACGGGCCGAGTTCCGCCCGGTCCCACGCCGCCCGCAGGTCGGCGTTCAGGACGTAGCCGACGGCCAGGAACCGCCGCAGATGGCGTTCGTGGAACCGGTCGGTCACCGGCCATCGGGTCAGGTGGTCGGAGAACGTCTGGCAGGCAATGGTTTCCTCTCCCGCGCACACCGCCATCACGGCTGTCGCGACGCACGCGAGCACGGCGTCGCGCGGATTGTCGTGGTCGGCTGGATCGCCGCACGGGAGCCCAGACGAAGGCGCGATGTCGCCGCAGCACGACGCGATCACCGTCAGGAATGCCGTGGCCACGAAGGAATCCCGTGCGGTGCCGCCGGGTGGCACGCCGCGCAGTCGGCACAGGTCGGACGGGTCGCCGTCAAACCAGCGGGCTATCGGACCGTTGAGGCGCAGGTGGTGTTCGTCGGCGTCGCCCAACGCCCGGTCCGCCAGGTCGGCGGCCTCGCCGGCCCGGCCGCACATGTTGAGGCAGTGGTAGTGGAAACGCACCGTCGCCAAGGCGATCTGGGCCGGCACGTCGACGGTCGGGGCGCGCACGATCTCGGCCAGCGCGGACTCCGGGTCACCCCGGACCTCGGCGACGGTCGCGGCCACGCTGTGCCGCAGCACCAACGCTATCGGGGTCGGTGCGCCGTTCGGTTCGTCGGCTCGGGACGCCAACTCCACCAGGCGAGGCAGATCCGCCCGCGAGTGGGCGGTGATGACGGCCTGGCCGAGCACGGCGGTGTGCTTCAGGTCGGCCCACGCCCGGTCCAGCAGCGGGTCGATCCGCGGGTCGGTGAAGTCAGTGGCGTGCAGGACGGCGGCATGCAGGAGGAGGAAGGCGGGCTGGTCACGGATCGCGGGCGGGACGTGGGCCAGCCAGCGTTCGGCTATTCCCTGGGGCAGCGCGGACATCGTGGTGTTCACCAGGTCGACCGACAGCGTGGCGAGCAGCGGCCAGTCCTGGTCTCGGCAGGCGAGGGCGCCCGCGCGGGGCAGGTCGCCGCGCGAGGCCAGCAGCCCGGCCGCGCGCCGGTGCAGGTGGCGCAGTTCGCCGGGCGGCGTGGTCCGGCACAGGGCCTCGGTCCACAGGTCGTGCGCGCGGTAGCGGCCGTCGTCCAGGCGGCCCACCAACGGGATTCGTCGGGCCAGGTCGTCCAGCGCGACCGGGGTGCCGGTGACGGCGGCGACTTCGGCGTCGGTCGCGGTGTCCAGCGCGGCGAGGGCGGCGAGCGCGTGGCGTTGCGGTTCGGGCAGCCGGTTCAGGATCTCCTCGCGAGCGTAGCGCCACGGGGCCGCCGGGCCGGCCGCGAACGCCAGCCGGACGAGGGCCGGCCAGCCGCGCAGGGCGCCCGCCGGTGCCGGGTCGCGGTCGAGCCGACGGCCCAGCGCGCGCACCTCGACGTCGGTGAAGGACAGCTCGTCGGGGCCGATCGTGATCACCTCTCCCGCCGCTTCCCGCCGTGCCAGCGGGAGGTCGGGCAGTTCCCGCCCGCACAGCACCAGGTGCGCCGTCGCCGGGAGGTCGCGCACGAGTCCGGCGAGCAGGTCCGCGCCGGGTGATCCGGTGGGGATCTCGTGCACGTCGTCGAGCAGCAGGCACGTCTCCAGCGGTGCCGCGCAGATCAGCGTGTCGAGCACCGCTCGCAACGTCCGCTTTGAGTCCTTAATGGACAGCGCGTCGAGGAGGGCTCCGGCCAGGTGCTCGGCGCTCTCGTGGACGGGCGCGCAGGACACCCAGGCGTCGACGCCGCGTGGTTCGAGCAGGTGGGCGCGCACCGCCTGGACGAGCGCGGTCGTCTTGCCGAACCCCGCACCGGCCACGACCAGCGTCACCGGGTGCTCCCAGCGCCGGGCGAGCCGGCGGACCAAGCGCAGGCGGGTCACCTCGACGTCGAGGGGGCGCGGCAGCGCCGTCGGACTCGTCACTTAAGGGCGGATCTGCCGGACCCGCCGGAAATACACAGGCCGGCGGGCACGGTGGGCGCACGCCGCCCCTGCCGGCAGCGCGCGCCCGCCGAACGCACTGGCTCGGCACGTTGGCACCGACGCGCTCGTAGAGGTAGCCGTAGTTGGTGATGGACGAGAGCACCTCACCCCAGTTTGTGGTGTGGAAGTGGTCGCCGTTCGAGTTGTTCATCACCCGGTGGAACAGCGTGACCGCCAATGTGACCACCGTGCCGGCCTGCGTGGTGTGACCGTTCGCCGCACGACCTCCCGCCGACCGGAGGCGGTCCCGGCCCGGTGGCCGCCGATGAGCGGAGACCGGACCGCACGAAAGTAGATCCTCTACTGTGGACAGTTGGCTACGTTGCGCGGGTTCAGGGTCCGGAGGGTGGACCGATTGCCACGGCGGGTACGTGCGCGCGACGCAACGGTACTGGGCGACAGCGGGGGGAGGCGCCGACCCAGGAGGAACGTGTTGTCACGCAACGCGATACCGGCATCACCCTGGCGGTGGTAGCGGTGGCACGCCCGGACGCGGCAGCGGGTATCACGCTGTCGTGCGGCACAACGGGGCCCGGCACCCGCGAGAACCCCGCCGGAAGCGATCTCGATACACTCGGCACGGGACTTGTGGAATCGGCCGTTCGAGGGGTATTGAGCACGTGAACCGACCCAATGGCGTCACCGTCGTCGATCCTCCGTGGTTGAGCGCCTTCATCTGGTTCGGCTTCCCGGTGATCGGCGCGGCCGCCGTGTACCTGGTGAAGGTGCTGGCCGGCTGGCTGTTGACGCTGCCCTGGGTGCCGTTCGAGGGCCCGCTGCGCCTGGTCGACTCCATTCCCGAGCCGTGGTCGACGACCGGCGCGATCGTGCTCGGGCTGGTCGGCGGGCTCGTGCTCACGGTGCTGGCCAAGCACGACAGCCTGGCTCTGGCGGTGGACCCGCAGGAGATCGTGTTCACCCGCGGCGACGAGTCCACCACGATTCCCGCCGACCAGGTCGCTTCCGCGTTCCTGGACGGCAAGCAGATCGTCGTGCTGGGACGTCGGCAGCAGGAGCTGGCGCGGGAGTCGTCGGACCTGCGGTCGGCCGAGGTCGCCGAGGCGTTCCGGGGGCAGGGCTACCGCTGGCTCGACGCGGACCCGCACCGCGAGTCCTTCCGGCGCTGGGTGCCGGAGACGCCGGGACTCCCGACCGGGGCCAACGCCCTGCTCAAGGCACGGGAACAAGCGTTGCGCGGCAAGGAGAAGTCGGCGGGGGACGCACGCGAGCTGCGTGACGAACTCGCGCGGGTGGGGGTCGTCGTCCGAGACCACAAGGACCGCCAGTACTGGCGCCTGTCCTTGGACTAGGTCATCGGACCAGGTCGTCGGACCAGGTCGTCGAGCCAGGTCGTCGCTTGTGTCGGCCGCGATGACGGTCTGTGCTGGGTGAACGTTGTTCCCGCGCCCGCCGGCGGGACATCGCGCGGGGCCGGGAACCCCGACCCCACCGCCAAGATCACCGGAGTGCCAGGGGATTCCGCAGTGGTCGACAGCCGCTCCGGCGGGGTCGAGCCGGCTAGGGTGGGGTCATGACTTCGTTGCTCGTCACCGGTGCCGCCGGGTTCATCGGCTCCCACTTCGTCCGCTACTGGGCCGACGCCCACCCCGACGACAACCTGGTGGCGTTGGACGCGCTGACGTACGCCGGGGTGACGGCCAACCTCGACGCCGTCCGCGACCGGATCACCTTCGTCCACGGCGACATCGGCGACACACCACTGGTCAGCGGGCTGCTCGAACAGCACCACGTCGACGTCGTCGTCAACTTTGCCGCCGAGTCGCACAACAGCCTCGCGGTGCTGGACCCGGGCCGGTTCTTCCGCACCAACGTGCTGGGCACCCAGGCGTTGCTGGAAGCGGCCCGGCAGGTCGGGATCGGCCGGTTCCACCACGTGTCGACGTGCGAGGTGTACGGCGACCTGGCGTTGGACGCGAAGGAGGCGTTCACCGAGAACAGCCCGTACCGGCCGCGCACGCCGTACAACGCGAGCAAGGCGGGTGCCGACCACGCGGTGCGCGCGTACCACGAGACGTTCGGCGTGCCGATCAGCATCACCAACTGCGCCAACAACTACGGCTCGCACCAGTTCCCGGAGAAGGTGCTGCCGCTGTTCGTGACCAGGGCGCTGGACGGGGCTCAACTGCCGGTCTACCAGTCGAAGGACAACCGCCGGGAGTGGGTGCACGCGGTGGACCACTGCCGTGCCATCGAGGCGGTGCTGGAGCGCGGGCGCGTGGGCGAGACCTACCACGTCGGCACCGGCGACGAGGCGAGCGTCGAGCAGCTGGCCGACCTGGTGCTGGACGAACTGGGCCGCGGCCAGGAGTTGAAGACGACCGTCGCCGACCGACCGGGGCACGACCGGCGCTACCTGCTGGACTCCTCCCGGATCCGGCAGGAGTTGGGCTGGGAGCCGACGATCCCGTTCGAGCAGGGCGTCCGCGACACGATCCGCTGGTACGCCGACAACCGCGCGTGGTGGGAGCCGCTGCGCGACCGCAGCCCCGTGACGGAGAACGACTGGTCCCGATCGTGATCCGCTTCTAGTTCGCCGGTGCGGGTGATGACGTCGGCGGTCGCACAGCGAATCCGTTTGGGCTCGTCGGGGGTCGGCGGCAGTACCTGGTGCCGGGGCGACCAGCCGTCCGCCGAGCCGACCCGTTCCTGCGCAGCTCGTCGCGCATGGTGCTGATGCCGTGCGCGCCATGTCGGCCGGCTTGGGCAGGATCGGCGCGGTCACGGCGCTGGTCAGCAGCGTGATCGTGACCCAGGGCGCGTTGTCGGCGGTGGTGTCGAGCAGGGTCGGCAGCAGCGGGACCACCAGCGTGGCGAAGTGAGGTGCCGGCGACGGTTCTCGTGGTCGGTTCAGGGCTTGTTGGTCGGCTCAGGCGACTCTCCTGGGCCGGGTCAGGCTGGACAGGGCGAGGCCGGCCAGGGCCGCCGCACCGCCCACCGCCAGGTCGTTGACCAGGGACAGCGGGTTCGGTCGGGAGGCCAGCCAGGGTCCGGCGACGATCCACCAGCCGGCGACGGTGAGTAACGGGGCCGTCCACCGCGCGTGTAACGGGGTCATCGCCGGTATCAGCGAGACGACGACCAGGACGGTGCCGCCGGTGAACGCCGCGGGCAGGGTGCGGACGCCGGTGAAGTCGTGGCCCAGCGCGATCGGGGTGGCGATCTCCCACAGACCGAGCGTCAGGGTGGCCGTGCCCAGCCACGAGATCAGGCGCGTGGGTGGGGTGGTCGGGTTCATGGGGTGGTCCAGGGGGTAGGGGGTGCCTTCCACGGGACTACGTACCGCGGCGGTCCGTGGTTCAGACCTGTTCGCCGGAACGGTGTCGCACGTTCACCGAGCGTCGCCGGCAAGGCCACCCGGCCGGGACCGCTTCGGACGGCGGTGTCGAGAGGTGGGAGGGGTGCGGGCGTTCCTCGGCGGCGTCGGACAGGAGGTCGCTCGACTTGGCGGGCACCGGCTGCGGCGAAGCAGCCGGTGCCCGCCCGGCCGTGCTCCAGCGCCGAGCACCGCTTCCCACCACGTGACCCGCGACAAGTCGTGAGCACGGCTAAGTGGTAGGAAGGCGGGGTGAGCAACGTGGAAGAGGGCCTGCGGGTGGCCCAGGACGAGGTCGTCGCCCTCGCCAGTGAGCTGATCAGGATCGACACGACCAACACCGGTGACCCCGAGACGCTGGTCGGGGAACGCGCGGCGGCCGAGTGGGTGGCCGAGAAGCTGTCCGAGGTCGGCTACGAGACGACCTACGTCGAGTCCGGCGCGAAGGGCCGCGGCAACGTCGTCGCGCGGCTGGCCGGGGCCGACCCGTCCCGGGGCGCGCTGCTGGTGCACGGGCACCTGGACGTGGTGCCCGCCGACGCGTCGGAGTGGTCGGTGCACCCCTTCTCCGGGGCCGTGCAGGACGGCTACGTGTGGGGGCGCGGGGCCGTCGACATGAAGGACATGGTCGCGATGACGCTCGCCGTCGCGCGGCACTTCAAGCGCAACGGCGTCGTGCCACCCCGTGACCTCGTGTTCGCGTTCCTCGCCGACGAGGAGGCCGGCGGCGTGTACGGGGCGAAGTGGCTCGTGGACAACCGGCCGGAGCTGTTCGAGGGCGTCACCGAGGCGATCAGCGAGGTCGGCGGGTTCTCGATCACGCTCAAGGACGACGTGCGCGCGTACCTGGTGGAGACCGCCGAGAAGGGCATCCGCTGGCTCAAGCTGCGGGTCCGCGGCACCGCCGGGCACGGGTCGATGATCCACCACGACAACGCCGTGGCGAAGCTCGCGGCGGCTGTGACCAAGCTCGGCCAGCACCGCTTCCCGGTGGTGCTGACGCCGTCCGTGCGCGAGTTCCTGGCCGGCGTCACCGAGATCACCGGCCTGGACTTCCCCGAGGACGACCTCGACGGCGCGATCGGCAAGCTCGGCGCGCTGTCCCGGATGATCGGCGCGACCATCCGCGACACGGCCAACCCGACCATGCTGTCGGCGGGCTACAAGGCCAACGTCATCCCGTCGACCGCCGAGGCCACTGTGGACTGCCGCATCCTGCCCGGCCGCGAAGAGGCGTTCGACCGCGAGCTGGCCGAACTGCTCGGCCCGGACGTGGAACGCGAGTGGCTCGGGCTGCCCCCGGTCGAGACCACGTTCGACGGCGCGCTGGTGGACGCGATGACGGCGTCGATCACCGCGGAGGACCCGGGGGCGAGGGTCCTGCCGTACATGCTGTCCGGCGGGACGGACGCGAAGTCGTTCCAACAACTGGGAATCCGCAACTTCGGCTTCGCCCCGCTCAAACTGCCCGCCGACCTGGACTTCTCCGGCCTGTTCCACGGCGTGAACGAACGCGTCCCGGTCGACGCCCTCCAGTTCGGCGTCCGAGTCCTGGACCGCTTCCTGCGCAACTCGTGACCCCGTGGGGCGTCTCCTTTCCGGGGACGCCCCACGGGGGTGTCTGAGACGCTCGGACCATGCTGCCACCATCGGGTGCGTCGGGAAGGCTCATCGGCGCCGCGGACGCGTTCGACGTACCCGTGTTCGTAAGGCACTCCTCTCCGCCCGATGTCGGCGGCCGTCCCAGGACGGCGAGGGTCCGTACGGCGTCCCGCCCGTGGCGGGCCGGCCCTTCGCTCCCCGCAGCGGGCGACTACCTGGTGACGACGACCTGGCGGGACGTGATCGACGCGGCGATCACCGTCGGGCGAGACGTCTATCCGTGGCTGTCCGAGGCCAAGAGTTCGAAGCTGCTGTGCGGGATGAGCCTTGCCGATCACCTCTTCGTGACCTCAACATCGAAGACCGACTGGTCTACTACGCCCTGCTAACGATGCCTGCAGGCTCGCGCCGGATTCTGCGGGTCGGCCCTGGGTGGTACGACGGACACCAGAAAAGCAGAGCCGGCGGTTTCTGGCGTTGGAGCGACGCAAACAGGACGTTGCGGCACGGGTGGCACGGTCGGGCTTCGAACGCGGTGAGGAGGCACCGTGGAAGCAGCTCGTCGGCGAAGACGTGCGCTTCTCCCCCCGGCCCTGGCGATGGGTTCCTGGAAGCGGCGACCGCCGACACCTACTTGGCCGTCGACAGGGGTTCCGTCGCTGCCGATGAGGTCCGTCGCGAGGGGTGAGCCCGCCGGTCGGGATTGCGGAACCGTGACGTCCGGTTCGTCCGGTCGTTGGATCGGGTGAGGTCCGACGACGGAAGGGGCATCGGCATGGTGGCGGAGCGGTTGCGGCTGGAGGACGGCACCGAGCTGAACCTGGAGCGCGGCGGGACGGCCGGTGGCGGGTTCACCGTGGTGCTCGCGCACGGGTACGCGTTGGACCACCGCAGTTGGCACCGGGTGGTGGCCGAGCTGCCGGAGTCCGTGCAGGTCATCAGCTACGACCACCGGGGGCACGGGCAGTCGGGGCCGGCCGACAAGGAGTCCGCGACGATCGAACGGCTGGGGGACGACCTCGGCGAGTTGATCGAGAAGCTGGTGCCGGAGGGCCGGGTGGTGATCGCCGGGCACTCGATGGGCGGGATGGCCGCGATGGCGATGGCGGAGCGGCGACCCCGGCTCTACCGGCAGCGGGTGGCGGGGGTGGTGTTCGTGTCCACGGCGGCCACCGGGCTCGCCGAGACGTCGCTGGCCTGGCCGAAGGCGCTGGGCAAGCTGGTCCGGGAGCTGGAACGGGCGTTCGGGCCGCTGGTGCGCACGATCCGGGAGAAGATCGAGCCGGCCAAGACCGCGGGCCTGCGGTGGTGGCTGTTCGGCGACCAGCCGCGGCCGGAGGACGTCGAGCTGACCGCCGACATGGTGTGGGCGCACTGGCCGGAAACCGTCGCCCTGTTCCGCCCGGCCGTCGACCGCTACGACCGGGAGGCCGCGCTCACCGTGGCGGGCGAACGGCCGGTGGTCGCGATCGTCGGTGACGAGGACCGGCTGTGCCCGGAGTCGAACGCGCGGGCACTGGCCGAGGCGGTCGGCGGCGAGGCCGTGGTGGTGGACGACGCCGGTCACATGCTGCCGCTGGAAAGCCCTGCTGCGGTGGCGGCGCAAATCGTGAAACTGTTCAACTGAGTGCGATAGCTAGTGATCCATAGTGGACAGTTTGGCGCCGGGGGTCAGCGGTAGTCGGTGAGGCCGTCGGCCAGCTCGGCGTCGTCGCCGTCCAGAGCCCCGGCCAGTGCCTGTTGCAGGGCGAACGTGCCCTGGTAGGCGGCGATCCGGTGGCCTACCGGTGGGTTTTCCAGGTCCGCCAGGATCCGGGCGAGCAGGGTGGGGCCGTAGCTCGCGCCGATCGCCGCCAGGTCCTCCGCCGGATCGCCGATCGACACCTCGTCCCAGTCCACGATCCCGGACAGCGTCGGGCCTTCCACCCACAGCACGTTCTCGCCGCCGAGGTCGCCGTGCACGAGGCCGGTCGCGACGTGGTCCAACGCCAGCACCGCGGTCAGCTCGCGAGAGGCCCGCTCCCGCCCGTCACCACTCATCAACGGGAACAGTTCGGCCCGGACGCCGTCCGCGAACTTGCTCCATCGCAACGGATCGGCGACCGGAACGACGTCCGGGAAGTCTACTTCGGACAGCGCGCGCAGCACCCGGGCGAACTCCCGCGCCACCACGTCGATCGCGACGTCGACGCCCGACTGGTCGAGGGGTTCGCCGGGCACCCGGGTCAGGACCAGGTGGTACTCGCCCAGCGGCGCGGGCCGGATCGCCGCCAACGGGCGCGGGATCGCCGTGCCCAGGTCGAGCGTGCCCAGCTGTTCCAGCAGGGCGGCCCGACCGGGCAGTTCGGCCGCGGCGGCGGCTGTCTTCGGGTAGCGCAGGACCCGGTCGGGGGTGATGACGACGTCGTGGAACTGACCGCTGTGCACGCTCACGTCACCGCATCCTTCCGTGTTGAGGGCTCGGAAGCCGGCGGATTGCGCCGTCCACGAAGTGACCCGATCACGTCCGGATCCTGGACAGCGCGGCTTATTCCCGCGATTTTCGCGCCGTCCCACCACGTGGCGGCCACTGTCGGCGACACCGGAGCCCACTCCACACTGCGGATCACGTCGAGCCGCCGCGGCGTGGCCGGCCGCACCCGACCGGAGGGATCCGATGACCGTCGAAACGCAGTTGAACCAGGTCGACATCCAAGCGGTCGGCGCGCTCGTCGCCGCCGTCCAGCAGGATGCCGTGAAGGCCCGCACGACGTGGGCCGCGCACGTGACGTGGCAGGGCGGTTTCCGCTCCGAGGCGAAGGTGCGCGGCTTCGAGCCGACGCCGTCGGACGAGCCGGCCGCGCTGGGCGGCGGGGACAGCGCGCCCAACCCGGTCGAGCAACTGCTCAGCGCGCTGGGCAACTGCCTGGCGGTCGGGTACGCGGCGAACGCCACGGTGGCCGGGATCGCCATCGACCGGCTCACCGTCGATATCAAGGGCGACGTCGACCTGCACGTGTTCCTCGGCCTGAAGGAGGGGCACGCGGGCTTCGACTCGATCGCGGTCAAGGTGCGGATCGAGTCGGAAGCGCCGCGCGCGGACCTGGAAGCGTTGCATGCCAAGGTGGTCGCGTCCTCCCCCGTCGGTCACACGCTGGGCAGCGCGGTGCCGGTGGCGGTCGAACTGACCTGAGTCCGGCGCTGCTCGACCAGCAGCAGCACGCCGATCAGCAGGACGAGAGCGGCGGCGGAACCGTGCACGGCGAGCGCGAAGCCGACGGTTCCGCCGTGGGTGGCGACGGCGATGCAGTCGCCGATGGGCATGATCGCGTCGGTCAGGGCGACCCAGCCCAGCGCGCGGCGGTGGCCGAGCAGCAGCAGGACCAGGGCGGTCAGGGCGTAGGCGATGTCCCGGACGCCCTTGACGATGTAGTAGCCGCTGCCCTCGTCCGTCGGCCACGGCGTGATGCCGAAGCCCGAGGCCGCGCCCTCGCCGTCGATCAGGAAGCTGAGACCGAAGTACAGGCCCGCCAGGACGAGGAGCAGGGCCAGGCCGGTGTTCACGCGCTTGAGGGTCATCGTCGCTCCGTTGCTAGCGCTGCTAGGTGTGAGAGCGACACTAGATCTAGCTACGCCCCTTTGTCTAGCGGTGCTAGTGTGAGGTGTGTCCATCCAGCAGCGCCGCGAGCGCGAACGAGCGGAACGCCACCGGCTGATCGTCGACGCGGCCCGCGACCTGGCTGAGTCCGAAGGCTGGGACGCGGTGACCACGCGTCGGCTCGCCGAGCGCGTGGAGTACAGCCAGCCCGTGCTGTACAGCCATTTCAAGGGCAAGGACGCGATCGTGCGCGCGGTCGCCGTGGACGGTTTCGCCGTCCTGGCGGGCCTGTTGCGCACCGCGCGCACCGGCAAGGAGGGGGCTGCCGCCCTGCGCGCGACGGCCGAGACGTACCTGGACTTCGCCGCCGAACGTCCGGCGCTCTACGACGCGATGTTCGTCCAACGCGTGGACATCCCGTTCGGGACGGCCGAGACCCCGGCGGAGCTCAGGGCGGCGTTCGAGGAGTTCGTCGCGACGGTGGCCCCCCTGGCGGGCCACCGGGACCCGGAAACCCTGATCGAGGTCTTCTGGAGCTCCCTGCACGGCCTGGCCACCCTGACCGCCGGCCGCCGCCTACGCCCCGACCACCACCGAGCCCGCCTGGACCTCCTGCTGACGAGCCTGCTGAACCACCCGGAACCCACCTGACCCCGCTCACCCGCTCGGGCGTCGACACCGGCCGGCTCTGTCCCCGGACCGACCTCTACGGCACCGCGACGGCCTGCCGGCGATCGCGGAACGACTGAGCAAGTCGTTCGGGGTCAACCGGTCGGCCGGTCCCCTTGTCCGCCCTCGGCCTCGGGCAGTTGCGGTTTGCCCGCCGGCGGCATGGGCTGGAGGGACTTCCACGTGAGTGCGGGCAACGGGCCGCTGGAGATACCGAGGTCCAGACGGGCACGGTCGTAGAACTCGTTGCGCAGGCGCATCGCCCGGCGGTAGGCGTCCAGGAACGAAGACGCCTCAGGGTGGCTGTCCCGCAGGATTTGCTCCAGCCCCCAGACCTGCTCGCTCCACGCCCGTGCTGCGGCGATCGTCGCTGGTTCGCCGAGGAGCAGGACCGTCTCCCACCGGGCCGCCCGCACGGTCTCCGCCTCCGCCAAGGCGTCCAGCGACGAGTCGAGGTCCACGTCCCGGCCCGTCGACAGCAACCCCTTGGTCTCCGCGATCCGCCGACACAGCCGGACCATCTGCTTGACCGCCTCCCCGTACTCCGAGTACGCGAGCAGCCGCTTGTCGTCCCACCGCGCCGCCTGCGCCCGCCGCCACCGGGTCCGCTCGGCGGCGGACGTGAAGACGAACGTGGCCACCGAACCGAGCAGGACCCCGACGATGGTCAACACCTGCGCGACAACCGGGTTCACCGCCCCAGCCTGCCACCCACCGCACCAATCCACCGACATGTCGACCGAACAGCCTTCGGGTCCAACGACATTGCCCCCGTGCGGCCCTCGGAACACGTCCGTCCGGACGACATGCCGGCATCCGGCGATGTCGCCATAGCGCGGTAGGCCAGGGTGCCCCGGCCTTGGCGCTTGGCCGGTCACTCCGCCAGGACGGATCGCGCCTGTCGAAAGGCTTGTTGTGCTTCGACTTCGCGGTTGTCCCGCGACAGGGCGTTGCCCAAGGCGTTCCAGGTCCGGCTCTGGGCGTCGCGGTCACCGACCTGTTCGTAGAGGGCGACGGCACGGCGGTAGGCGGCGATGGCCGGCTTGACGCGACCCGCCGCCTGCATCGCCTGACCGAGGTGGTGCCAGGCACCGGCTTCGCTGTCGGCATCACCGAGGTCCCGCCAGAGGGCTTGGGCGTGCCGGAACGCCGTGTCCGCCTCGCCGAACCGGCCGCGGTGGTGGAGCAGCCGCCCCAGGCCCGAACAGGTGGCGGCTTCGCCGTGCCGATCGGTTCCGGCCTTGTAGGCGGTCAGGGCTTGGCGGTAGGTGTCGAGCGCTTCCTCCGGCCTTCCGAGGTCTTCCAGTGTCCACGCGAGGTTGCGCAGGGTGTTGCCCTCACGGTTCTTGTTGTCGGACTTGCCGTATGCGATCTGCGCGTGACGGTACGCAGTTGCGGCCTCGTCGTGTCGTCGCGCGTCGCTCAGCACGACGCCCAAGTTGTTCCAGGCTTGACCTTCCTGGTCCGCGAAGCCGGTGCGGTGGGCGATGTCCGCAGCTCGCCGGTACTCGGTGATCGCATCGTCCAGCCGACCCATGTCGACGTACGCAACGGCGATGCTGTTCCTCATCCACGCTTCGTAGTCCGGGTCGCCGGTCTCCTGGAGGATGGCCACGGAGGTGGAGTACGCGGCGAGCGCCTCGTCGAAGCGCTTCACCCTGCGTAGGGCAAGGCCGATGTTGCCCGAGACCAACCCCTCGTTGTTGCGGTCGGGGACCTCCTGCCACAGCGCGAGAGACGCTCGCAGCCGGGACACGGCTGCCTCGTGCTGCTCGTTCTCCCCCAGCGCCAGGCCCAGGAGGTTCAAGGCGCGGGCTCGCTGCCGCGTGTCGCCGAGTTCGGTGGCGGCGGCGTGGGCGTGCCGGGCGAGGTCCAACTGGTCCTTCGCGCCGTCCCGGCGCTCTTGCAGGTACATGCACATCGCACCGGTCAGGTCCACGGCGATCATGTGCCGGGCGGTGCGGGTGGCCGTCGCGACGGTCTTGACGAGCGTGGTCCGGTGCGTGTCCAGCCACGTCTCCGCCTCGAACCGGTTCCGGAACGCCGTCGAGGCCGCTCGTTTCGACGGTGGCTGGTAGTACTCGCCGGCGGCTCGGGCGGTGGTGACGTAGTACTGGAACAGTCTGGTCACGGCGGCGTGGTGGTCGTCGTCTTCCTGGTGTGTCGCGTGGATGTGGGCGCGGACCAGGTCGTGCATCCGCCAGCGGCCGTGGGCGGTGTGCAGCAGGTGCGCTTGGTGCAACGCGCGGAGCCGGCTCGCGGCGAGGGGTTCGGACACGTCGGCCAGCGCGGCCGCCGCGGCGGTGGAGATGTCGGGGCCGAGGTCGATGGTGAGCAGGCGCAGCAGGCTCGCAGCGTCGGGGTCCCGCTCCTGTAGGCGTCGCCAGGACACTTCGATGACGCCCGCGACCTCTCGTCCTCCGTGTTGCAGCACGGCAAGTCGGGTGGTGGCGTCGTCCAGCGTGTCGGCCAGCGCCGCCACGGTCAGGGCGGGGTCGTCGGCCAGCAGCGCCGCGGCGATCCCTACGGTCAACGGTAATCGGCCGCAGACCAGGACCAGTCGCTCGGCGGCGGCCCGGTCCTCGCCGGCCCTGGTGTCCTGCGGGCTGTGCCGCCGAAGGCTCTGGTAAAGCAGGGTCAACGACTCACGCCGGGACAGCACGTCCAGTTCCAGCCGGCGGGTGCTGGGCAGGGTCAGCGTGTCGCGGGTGGTCACCACCGCCCGGTGCGCCGAGTGCCGGGGCAACAGGTCGAGCACCTGCTCGGCGGTCGAGGCGTTGTCCAGGACGAGCAGCACGGGCTGCTTGCGTGCGGCGAGAGCGGCGAGGTGGTGGTGGTAGGCGGTGGCCTGTTCGATGCTGGTCGCCGGGATCCGCTCCGTCGGCATACCCAGCGCGTACAGCAACGGCGCGAACACCTGCCCCGGCCGGATCCGCCGGTCGTCGGGGTCGTAGCCGCGCAGGTTGACCATCACCGCACCGCCCGGGAACCACCCCCGGTCCACGGCCACGGCCGCCGCGTGCTGCGCCAGAGCGGTCTTGCCGACCCCGCCCATGCCCGCGACCGCCGAGACCACCACGGCACCGGGCACGTCAGCCGGCCGGGCGGACCCGCCCCGAGCGGGAGCCAGGCTGTCCAACAACGTCCGCAACTCCGGTGCCCGGCCCACGAACAAGTCGGGTGCCGCCACCCGCGTACCGGCGACCGGGACCACCGCCGTCTCTGCGGCCGGCTCTGGTGCCTGGGCGTGCACAGCGTTTTCTTCGGAACGGCCGGATGCCACCAGATCGGCTTCCACCCCGTTCCCGGCCTGATGCGCAGCGGAGTCGAGGAGGCGCTCGACCCAAGCCTCGTGATCCTTCTTGAGCTTCCGCAGGAGTTCGGTCGTGTAGTGCAGGGGCTGGTCGTCGACCTTCTTGTGGTCGACCCGGCACAGCAGCACCAGATTCGCATAGCGGTCGACCTGGGCAGGAGGACATTCGCCGTGGCGCGGGCCTCCCGGCGAGCGCGCCGCGATGTGGGCCTCGTCGCCGACGATCGAGTCCTCGTCGGTCGATGTCCGTTCCGTGACCAGGAGTCGGCGGCACAGCGCGCACCGGTTCCCGGATCGCCCCCACAGCAGCTTGCGGTCTTTGTCGCTGATGCCCACCGTGACATCCTGCCGGACCACGCGATCGCGGGCCGAGGCGTGGACCGGTCACGCTCTCAGGGCGTGTGCACAAGCCAAAGCCGGGCGTTGTCCAGGGGTGAGGGCGGCTCGGCAGCACACGCCGGCAGCCGCGACGGCCGACCTGGTCCGGGACGGTACCGACGTTCGGTCAGGTGGCAGCGATGTCGAGCTTGCCGATCCTGTTCGTGGTCAGCAGGCCGAACCAGACGGCACCGGGCTGGTGGACGTTGATGTCGCAGGGGTAGGAGGCCGACGAGGGCGTGCTCCACATCCGGACCTCGTGGGTGACCGGGTCGAACCGGGCGATCTGGTTGCCCAGCCCGAACAACGCCGGGAAGCTGACCGCGAAGTAGATGTTGCCGTCACTGGCCTCGGCGATCGGGCCCGGCATCGGCAGCGGGTTGCCGATGCTGCCGACGCCCAGCCCGTCGAGGATGCTGGTGAGCAGCCCTCCCACGCCCAGCAGCGGGTACTCGGTGATCTGCCCGGTGGCGGGGTTGATGCGGGCGATCTTCATGCCCAGGGCTTCGGCGACCCAGATTGTGCCGTCGGAGGCAGTGCGCACGCCGACCGGGAACGAGGCCGGGGTGGGCATCGTGTACTGGGTGAACACGTGCGTGTCGACGTCGAGGGTGGCGACTTTGTTCAGCTGCGGCACGTCGAACACCACGGTGCGCCCGGGTCCCGGTTTGATGATGCCGAACAGCGCGCCGAGTTGGCCGAGGATCTCGCCGGGCACGCGGTACTTGCTCCACTGCCCGGTGGCGGGGTCGTAGCGGCCGATGGAATCCAGCCCGCCCAGGGTGAACCACAACGCGTTGTCCGCTCCCAGGGCCAGGTCGTTGGCCAGCCCGACACCGCTGTGCAGCGGGATGCCCAGCGGCCGCAGGTCGAAGGCGTTGGCCCACGGCAGCGGGAACTCGGTCATGGAACCGTCGGCGGTGTCCACGCGCAGCAGGCTGTTGCCCGTCACCTGGGGCATCCACAGGTCGCCCGCCGGGTCCAGGTCCATGCCGCCGGGAACGGACAGCGGCATCGGCGTGGAGAAGTTGACGAACTGCCCGGTGGCCGGGTCAAACCGGGCGACCTGACTGCTCAGGTACTGCTCGACCCACAGCGCCCCGCTGTGGTCGAACTCCACCTCGCACACACCCCCGACCGGCAGCGACGAGGGAACCGGGCCGTACTCGGTGATCGGCGTCGCCGCCCCGGCGGGGACCGGCACGAGCCCCGACACGAACAGCGCCACCACGACCGCGGGCAACAACTTCCGCCGTGTTGATCTCATGGCCACTCCGGGATCGGCTGTCCACTGGACATTCGCATCGAGTAAAGCGCTTTCGTGCGCAGGTGGCGCAAACAAGCACCCAAATGGCCCAAGCACCTGCTCCTGGCCGCCGGTCTGCCTGCTCGACCTCGAAACGTCCGCTCGTGCCGATGACGGCCGGGGACCGCTTCGGTGCCTTCGAGGAGATCTTCCTGGCCGGACACCCCGGGCACCGCTACCTGTTGGCGCTGGAAAGCCCCGTTCCACCACACGAACACCGGCTCGGGTGTCGGTTCAGCGGGCACTCGCTCCACACCGTTCGGCGTTGTGCGCCTGAGTCACCACCGGTAGTCGAGGAACTTGCCGTCGAAGGTGATCACCACCCGGTCGCCGTCGGGGTCCGGACGGCGCGTGATGTCGACCTTGAAGTTGATCGCGCTCATGATGCCGTCGCCGAACTCCTCGTGGATCAACTCCTTGAGCGCCGGCCCGTAGACCGACAGCGCCTCGACGAAGCGGTAGATCGTCGGGTCGTTCATGACGGCCGGGTCGGTGCTGCGGGTGGGCTGGCGCCGGAGGCTCTCCGCGACCGCGTCGTCCAGGTCGAGAAGACCGCAGACCGTGCCGGCCTGTTCCGGTGTCATCGGGTGTTGTCCGAGCAGGGCGGCGGTGGCCCACACGACCGGGGCACCCAGCTCTTCGGCGATCTGCGCCCAGGTCAGGCCCTTGCGCACCCGGGCGGCGACCACCAGGTCGGCGGCGTCGGACTTGCTCATGATCGGCGTCATGGCGATCTCTCCTAGGTCGCGGCGTGCGCACCGACCTTCCCAGGTTCGTTGCGGCGCTGTAAACGATCACTCCCGAAGTCACCGACCTCGGGAGTGACGCTGACGTCATCCGGCGCTCGCACAACGGTCACTGGACTGCCGAGCCGGTGTGCGGATGATCGAGGAGCAGGGAAGGGTTCGCGGTGGAGGTGGAAGCCTTCGCCGGTGATCGGCTCGCAGGGCGAGTGCGCCGACAGTCACGTGGAGGTCGGGGGTGCGAGGGTCGGCGTTTGCAGGTTCTTCATCTGTTCCACCGATACCCCGGGGTTCGAGTCGGCCGCGGAGTTGACCCTGTGCGCTGCGGCGCGTTGTTCGACGACCATGAAGTACCTCCCGGCGCCGCCCGTCGTGATCGGCACCCGGTTGCCGGGGCGGGGGTGGACGTGGGTGACCTCGCCGACCTGCCGGGCGTTGCCGAAGACCGCGGACGTGCGGTTCTCGTCGTCGGCCGCCGGCAGCAGCTGTTGGCCGGCGAGCAGCCGGGCGACGAGCACGTCGACCATGTACTTGTAGATGGCCTCGGGTTCCGCGGTCACGCTCGTGCGTGGGCTGTTGAACGCCTGGAAGGTGGTGACCACGGCGTCGGCCAACGGACCGGCGTGGGTGTCGACCAGCCACGCGAGCAGGAGCTTCGCGTCGTCGTCGGTGAGGATCGTCATCACCGCGTCCTGCGGGCTGAGCTTCAGCAGCACGTGGAACGCGTGCTTGTCGTCGTGGCCCACGTGCTCCCGACTCAGCTCGTGGTTGACGTACATCGCCTCCTGGTTCACCAGGTGGGTGAGCATCGAGGCCAGGTTGATACCGGGGCTCAGCGGACCCGCGGCCGCGTGGTTCGTGGTCCAGTTCGCGGTGATCTGGGTGACCAGGGCAGCGGCCTGCGTCCTGGCTCGGGCGTGCACCGCCCGCTGCGTCGGGCGCTCGAAGAACGCGCCGAAGTCCTTCGCCGACTCGGTGTTCGTCCGCCCGAGCTTGGAGTACGGAGCCGAGACGTTGGTCTGGGTGTTGAAGTTCGGCGTGGCCGTCTGCTTCTTGGACCGCGGCGGCGGGCTCGCCACCAGTCGGTACGTCCGTTCATCCGCCGTTCTCAGTGAGCGGTTGTAGTCGCCGATGAGCTGCGCGATGGTGCCCGCCTTGCGGATGGCGGTCTTGAGCTTCTTCCTGGCTTCGAGAAGCGCGTCGCTCCGGTAGGTCTGCGGCGGGAGGGGACCGTAGACGAGTTCGATCGCGGGGTCGCCGGGCTCCATTCCCTCGATCACCAGCTTCATCACCGGCAGCCCGACCTCGGTCTCAGCGGGCGTGCGCGCGAGTTGCTGGCCGTTGACCATGCCTTCCTCGAGCTTGAGCACCGCGTTGCGCATCTCCATCTCCAGCCCGACGACCATAGGGTTGTTCAGGTTCTTCGGCTGGGCCCGCGTGCCCGCGGCGCCCTGGTCGTAGTCGGTCATGTACTCGGCAACCAGGTCCGTCGTCACGTCCTCGTGTTCCACGAGCTGCTGGAGCCTGTCCTGGGAGCCCGGCGTCGAGTCGTTGACGACCGCGGCCGGGTTCACCCGTCCGCGCCGGATCTCGAAGAAGGTGATGAAGTCCGGTTCGTCCGCCAGCGCGCCGACCTGCTCCTTGAACTGGGTGAGCGGCATCCGCTGCACCGGGTGGTGCGCGTGCCCCACGTGCCCATCGCCGGCATGGTGGTGCACCTGCGGCGCGCCGCCCGCCATGACGCGCCGCGCGTTGGCCTCCGCCGCCCGTTCGTAGGTGTCGGAGGGATCCGAGATCGCGAGGCCGTCACCTGTCGCCGTGCCCGCGACCGGGCCGCTGCGCTGCTGGATGACGTGGGTGAGCTCGTGCGCGAGGGTGTGCCGGTCGCCGCCGCCGGAACCGATGACAACGTGCTCGCCCGACGTGTAGGCCTTCGCACCGACTTCGGCCGCCGACGACCGCGCGGCGGTGTCGGTGTGCAGCCGGACGTCGGAGAAGTCCGCACCGAGCCTGGACTCCATCTCGCTTCGGATCGGACCATCCAGCGGACGTCCCGCGGAGCGAAGCACTCCGTGCACCGCTGATCGTTGGACGGGGTGCTGATCGGCATCGGCGGGAGGCTCCTCACCGCGCCGGGCGGCTATAAGTCTGGCCACCGCATCGTTGCCCGCGCTGCGTTGCAGCCTCAGCACCATGTCCGGTGACAGGTGCTCCGGATACGCGGCCGCCGGCCCCGTCGCCCGGGTGTCCCCCGCCGACCCGGCAACACGGTCCTGGCGACTCCTGTCCGTGGAGTGCTGTCGCTCCGGCTGATCCT
The DNA here is from genome assembly GCF_000328705.1 of Saccharothrix espanaensis DSM 44229. Taxonomy (NCBI): domain Bacteria; kingdom Bacillati; phylum Actinomycetota; class Actinomycetes; order Pseudonocardiales; family Pseudonocardiaceae; genus Saccharothrix; species Saccharothrix espanaensis. The sequence continues at coordinate 6,482,920 of NC_019673.1, forward strand.
GGGTGTGCACGATCGTCTCCGTTCCGCGCAGGACCGCATGCGCAACAGGACCTGTCTACTTGCGCTCCGGCAAGGCAGTGAAGGTTCCGAAAGGCAAACCTCGGGCACGCTGATTGCCCTCACGTGCTCGACGAGGAGGTCGGGTCACGTCCGCACGGCCGAGTCGAGCGCGGAGGCATCGTGTCTTGGACCGGGGCAACCAGACGAACGTCCGCTCATGTCGCAGAGCGGGCACCGTGGCGGTTCAGGTCCTGGCGAACGATCTTGATCGTGGGGTGGTCGCGGCCCAAGACCCGCTCGCAGTCGGTGATACAACTTGAAGGCGCTGAAGTTCTTGTACGTGAGGCCGGTGACGTGGTTGTTGCCCTCGGTGGGGTGGCCGATGGTCTCGACCTGGACGGTGTTGTCGGGGCGGGGCGCAGGTGTGGCCGAAGATGCCGATGCTGGCGCTGTGCAGAAGGAACGGTCGAGCGTGTCGCCCGGCGCGGGACCTGTGACGACCAGAGTGTCGCCGTCGCGAGCGCGACGGCCCCACGACGGTGGCGAGTGTGCGGAACGACATGACGTCCGGCCGTTCTGTCGGAGTGGTCCGATGGCGTCACCGTGTCGAAGTGTGTCAGCGATTTCTCTGCAGAATCCTCGATCCGTGAAGGAGTTCCCGAACGAATGGCAAGGTGCGAGGCTGTAGGTTGCCGGTCCGGTTGGGGGAAGCGTGTGGAGATCGAGATCCGGGTGTTGGGCGAGGTGACCGTCCGCGGCGCGACCGGGGTGGTCGATCCCGGACCGGCGCGGCAGCGGTGCGTGTTGGCCGCCTTGGCTGTCGAGGTCGGTCGAGTGGTGCCGACACAACGGCTGGTGACACGGGTGTGGGGAGCCGATCCGCCTCATCGTGCTCGGGCGACGTTGTCCAGCTACGTCTCCCGTCTGCGCACCGTTCTGGCTCGGGCGAGCAGCTCACCGGGTGGGGGCGAACTGCTCCAGCGGGCGAGCGGGTACGTCCTGTCCCTCGACGACATGGCGGTCGACCTGCACAGGTTTTCCACTTTGCGGTCCCGTGCCCGGTCTGCCAGGGACGAGGAGGCGGAGTTGCTGCTCTCCGAGGCGGTCCAACTCTGGCGGGGCGAGGCGTTCAGTGGGCTGGACGGCGAGTGGGTGGCCGCAGAGCGGGACCGGTTGCACCTCGAGAGATTCGCCGCGGAGGCGGACTTGATCGACCTACGGTTGCGCAACGGTTCGGGTGACGACCTCGTGGCCTGGTTGGCGGCACGAACAGCCGAGCATCCGCTGGACGAGCGGGCGACGGGGCAGTACATGCTCGCTCTCTACCGTGCGGGCCGGGCCGCCGACGCGTTGGAGCACTACCGTCGGCATCGAGACTGGTTGGCGGAGGAATTGGGCGCGGATCCGCGCGATTCCCTGCGGAGCCTGCATCGCCGGATTCTCGCCTCCGACCCCACCTTGGACGCCGTTGCACGTCCCGCCTCGACAGTCACACCGGTGGTCGTCCCTCGGCAACTGCCCGCGGTCCCTGCGGCCTTCGTCGGCCGTCTGGACGAACTCGGTCGTCTGGACATCGCAGGGGATGCGTCCTTCACGACCACGGTCGTCTCCGCGATCGCGGGCAACGGCGGTGTCGGGAAGACGTGGCTGGCGCTGCACTGGGCACACCGTCGGCTGGACCGGTTCCCCGACGGTCAACTGTTCGTGGACCTGCGCGGATTCGGTCCCGACGGACGACCGATGGAGGCAGGCACGGCCTTACGCGGGTTCCTCGACACGCTGGGCGTACGGCCGGGCGCTGTCCCCGCGGACCCGCACGCCCAGTCGGCGCTGTTCCGCAGCCTGGTCGCCGGCAAGCGGATGCTGATCGTGCTCGACAACGCGGCTACCGCCGACCAGGTAGAACCGCTGCTGCCCGGCGGTGGTTCCTGCACCGTGCTGGTCACCAGCCGCAACCACCTTCCCAGCCTGATCACCCGGCACGGAGCCCACCACCTGGCGCTGGACGCGCTCACCGAGGCCGAGGCCCGCGCACTGCTGACCCATCGCCTGGGCGCGGCCCGCGCCGATGCCGAGTCCGCGGCGATCGACGCGATCATCACAGCGTGCGGGGGCCTCCCGCTGGCGTTGGGCATCATCGCCGGCCGGGCACAGTTGCGGCCCGGTCTCCCGTTGTCCTTACTGGCCACCGAAATCATCGAATCGGGCTTGCACGCGCTCGACGACGAAACCGCCGGCCTGCCGGCCGTGCTGTCTTGGTCCTACCGGGCGCTGAACGCCGACCAAGCCACCGCGTTCGCGTTGCTCGGAGTCGCGCCGGGCCCTGACATTGCCCTCGCGGCCGTTGCCGCACTGCTCGACCGACCTCTGTCCGTGACGCGCACGGTGCTGCGGGGCCTGGTGCACGCTTCCCTGCTGGAGCAGGACTCGCAGGGCCGCTACCGGATGCACGACCTGGTCCGCCAGTACGCCGCCTCGTTGCCCGTACGGGACGGCGGCCTGGCACGGCGGCGGGTCCTCGACCACTACGCCCACACGGCGAGAACCGCGATGCGCCTGGTGCATCCGCGCATGCGAGACTTCGCGCACGACCCTGGCTTACCAGGACACGCCCCGGAGCCGCTGGCATCACGGGAACAAGCGTGGTTGTGGTTCCGCCATGAACAACGGTGCGTACTGGCCGCCCAACGCCTCGCCATCGACCTGGACGACCACCGGACCGCTTACCTTATCGCGCGCTATCTGTACCCGTTCCACTTCATGACTGCGGATTTCGCACACGAGGTCGAGTCGTGGCGGACCGCGCTTCCCGCCGTTCTGCGACTTGACGACCCGACAGCACATGGCGACGCCTACCGCTCCCTCGGCTGGGCACTGTGTTCAGTGGGCCGACTCGACGAGGGGACACGTTACCTCGACACCGCGCTCGGTATCGCCGAGGAGACCGGCGACGACCGTTGCCTGTCAGGGGTCTACATCGCTTTCGCCCTTGCCTTGGGTGACCAAGGGAGGCACGCGGACGCACTGCGCAGCGCCACCCAGGCCATCCACCTCATCAGTCGAACTGAACCCTCGCCGAGCACGAGCACGGCCCGGACCATCGCCGCACACCACGCGGCCCGCCTTGGACACCACGACCTTGCCACGGCGCACTGCCATGCCGTCCTGCAGGAGTTGCGCGGACACCCCGACCGCGACATCGAGGCCAACGTCCTGTTCACCTTGGGCCTGGTGGCCATTGGCACCGGTGACACCCGACACGCCGTGACCCAGCTCGAAACCGCTCTCGCCCTCTTCCGCGACGATGCCAACACCTTCATGCAGGCCGACACCCTGGAAAAGCTCGCCGAGGCACTAGACGCCCTCGACCACCACGACCAAGCCCGCCGACACCGGCGGGCCGCGGCGTCGCTTTATCTAGCCCAGCAACGTCAGAACGATCTCCGTCGCGTCCGGCAACAAGAAAGCAATCAGTCGCAACGCTGAACGGGACGCTGTCACACCCGCACCGCACAGCCGTTTCCACACCGGCAGTGTCGCTCCCGACAAAGTCGGACCGCCGAACTCGACAATCCTTCGCCTGGTCCACGCCTCAAACTGGCAGGACGCCCGCTACCCCGCCATCATCCGGCTCCAGGACAACGCCTGGGCCGAGTTCGTGCCGTTCCTGGCCTTCGACGTCGAGATCCGGCAGGTGATCTGCCCGACCAACGCCATCGAGAGCGTCAACGCCCGCATCCGCCGCGCGGTCACTTCCCCCACGAGCAGGCCGCACTCGAGTGCGTATACCTCGCGGTGACGAGCCTGGACTCGACCAGCACCGGACGCAAGCAACCCTCTTCAACCCCGACTTACACCGCTCGTTTGACCGACCGATGGCTCATCCTGCCCAACGGGGCCGCGACGGTCACCGCCGCCTGCCGGACGTCCCCGCCCGGGAAATGGGCAGCATCGCGGAAGTTGCCGCCGGCCTGCTGAGCGCGAGGATTGTGCTGTCCGAACCAGACAGACTGTTCCGGCCCTGCGAATGGTGCGTGCAGATGCACGTCACCGTGCAGGACACCGGCCTGCGCCACCGTCGCGCGATCGACCGCGACCGCGTGCTGGCCGCCCTCCGCCGGAACCCCGCCCACCGGCTCACTCACCCGATCCCGCTCTCCACGCCTCGGCCGATTCCGACCCGCGGCACGGCAACGATCACACCTTCGCCAGCCCGGCACACTGCAGGACTGCGGACATGGCCCAGTGCCACCTCCCGGCCGAATCAGGCGTCGGGACTGCTTCACGGCACCACTGTCCGAGCGGCGATGCGGACTGACCGCTGCCACCGGCTGTGAACCCTGCGCCCCAACGGAGAGCGATCTAGGCACTATCCACAAAGGACAGTTTGGGTCCGTTGTTTGGCGGGTTGAGGGCGTTAAGTGCCGAGCAGGGTTGGCGACTCGCTGGCGGTCAACTTCCGGACGTGTCGCGGCTCGTGGTCAGCTTTCGGGTTTCTTCGCGGAGCACCTCCGCCGTTCGGGTCGCCCAGTCGGCGATGAGTTGCTGCTGTTCGGGGTTGTAGCGGGCGGTCACCTCGCCCATTGCCGCGTTGAGGCCCGCGAAGGCGCTGCCGAGTGCATTGCCCACGGCCGTGACCAGGACGCGTCGACGGTCGGTCGGGTCGGGGTCGCGGCGGGCCAGGCCGGCGCGTTCCAGGCGGTCCACGACGCCGGTCACGGCGCCCGGCGTGAGGTTGATCCGCTTGGCGAGGTCGCCTGCCGTCATCGGACCGTGACGGCCGATGAGGGCGAGCGCGCGCTGGTCGACGGCGGTGACGCCGAGGTGCGCGCCCACCGCTTCGTGGAACGCCACCACGGCGGTGCTCAGCTCGCGTCCGAGGTCACGCCCGAGGTCGCTCATGGGAGGCACTTTACCGTGGCCAATATTTCAGTACACTGAACTAAAATGTTCAACCTGGGAGGAACCTGTGCGGATGTGGGGCGCGGAGCTAAAGCTGGCGCTGGAGGTGCCGCACTGGACGTGGCGGTTCTACCTGCGGCACCTGCCGTTGATCGTGGGACTGTCGCTGATCCCGTCCGTTCAGCGGCTGATCGCCGTGAACTGGGGCATCCCCGGCGGGTGGGCGGTGGCGTCGGAGATCGTCGTCGTGGCGGTGCGGGTTGGGCTCGTGCTGGCCGTCGGACGGCTCGCGCTGCGCGGCGGGAAGGCGACGTGGGAGCGGTTCACGACGTTCGCGACGGCGCACTGGCGGAGCCTGGTGTGGCAGGGCGTGCTGCTGTGCGTCGCGTTCCTGGTGTTCGACGTGGTGGCGGAAACCGTCGTCGGCGGGCTGCTGCCGACGGAGGCGCGGCAGGGCTACCAGGCGGTGCTGCTGTTCGTGAAGAACCCGACGATCATCGCGTTGACGCTGGTGTGGTGGGTCGGGCTGGTGCGCCACACTTCGTGGACGGCGCAGGACCGGCGCGTCGCGGTGTGAAGGCCAGTGATGGCCGTGGTGCGGTGCAAGGCTCGATCACCGATGCCCTGGCCCGCTGCGACGCGTTGCGCCTGCGCCACGGCCTGTTCACCTCCACCCCCGACGCCGCCACGGGCGCAACCAGCACGGCGTGGCCCGTCGGCTCCGCTCCGGACTGCCGTATGTCTCCGCCTTGCCGGTGGCCGGGCTGCGCGCCGACGCGGACCGGCTGGCACGGGACATCCGCGAGCCGAACACCGCCTACCACGCGCTGATCCCGGACGACGAGGTTGGGTAAGGGGTTTCCCGAGGCGCCCTCTCCGGCAGATCGCCATGCCTGCCTCCTGGGTCACGGCGCCGCACGTTTCCCAGGAGTAGAGCCGGTATCACGTTCCCGCCGCCTCGCCCGTTGCTCGGATTCGACCGGCGCGCTTTCTGCCGCAAGGCAAAGACGGCGGGTCGTGCCCTGCTCTTACGACTGCCCCTATGGGCACACGTCGACCGAGCCGTATCTGGCATCCCCATCGGTCCGTCTTCCCTTGCGGGAGAAGCGGAAGGCATCTCCCAGCTCACGAACATCCCATCTGTGAAGGGAAAGCACGTGCGCCTGAGGAAGAAACTCTTGACCTCGTTCATCGCCGCGCTGGCCGTCGTGTCGTTCTCCGCCGGGACGGCCCAGGCCGACGACAAGAACGGCGGCGTCGCGAAGCTGGGCGGGCAGCCGCCGGTGGCGGCCGACGTCGCCGCGGCGAAGTCCTCCCCGACGGTGAGCGCCGCGGCCAGACAGGTCTCGGCCACGATCCAGTCGCGGATCGTCGACCACGTCCGGACTCGCGGCACCACGCACACGTTCGGCACCTACGCCGACGCCCTGACCGGCAAGGTCGTCGTGGAGACGGACGCGCCCGCCCACGTCGTGGCCTCGCTGGTCGGCGATCACGCCGGATCGGTCGAGGTCCGTCGGCAGACCGCCAAGGACGACTACAGCCGGCGGGACGACGTCCCGGCCTTCTGGGGCGGTTCCGGCATCACCTTCGCGGCCCCGAACGGCCACTGCTCGGCCGGTTACACGGTGCAGAACTCGGTGGGCACGCGGTTCATGGTCACCGCGGGGCACTGCTTCGCCGACAACGCGGTGGCGGTGACCGAGCTCGGCGGGCGGGTCGTCGGCACCGCGAGCGGCAACGGCTTGTCCGGCCAGGACATGGTGCTGCTGGGCGGGCAGTCGTACAGCCCGTTCATCTACGTCGGCGGCGTGGACAGCGGGACCGGCCACCACGTGGCGTCGGCGTCGGACCCCGTCATCGGCTTCGCCAACTACTGCCACAGCGGGCGGACGACCGGCGAGCACTGCGGCCACACCGTCAGCAGCACCACGGGGACGGTGTGCACCTCCAGCGGCTGCAAGTCGCCGGTCATCGTCTACAGCGGCGGCACGCTGCCGCAGGGCGGTGACTCGGGCGCCCCGTTCTACGCCCTGAGCGTGGGCGGCACCGACAAGCACATCCGGGGCCACCACATCGCCAGCAGCGGCAGCACCCGGTACGCCGAACCGTGGAGCCGGGTCCAGGCCCGGTACGGCGTGTCGATCGTGACCTGAGCCCTGCTCCGCAACGCGGCCGGGAGCGGATCCGCACCGTCCCGGCCGCACCCGTTCAGACCACCTCGATCGGCCACGGGCCTCCCGCGACCACGACCGCCGGCCCGTCGTCGCGGTTGACCACCACCACGGCGAACACGTCGTAGCGCCCGGCGTCGAGCGGCTCGGCCGCCGCACAACCCCGGACGCTCCCCCGCGCGCTGAACTCCCGGCCAGTGCCGGGGCGGAGGTCGATCGACGCGCCCACCGAGTCCTTGGCCGGCGGCGTGGCCACGACCTTGCCGCCCGACGCCACGTACACGTCGGCCTCCGGGGACGTCGTGCCCGAGACCGCGGCCCCGGTGCTGGTGAGCTTCACCGTGCCGGCGAACGCCCCGTCCCCACCCCGGTCGACCCGGGCCGCGAACTCCCCGGTCAGGGTCAGGCCGTCCACCCGGCCGGGCAGGACGTCGACGCCGTCCCCGCACGCGAGGGCCGCGACCTCGTCGGGTGTCCGTTCCACCGACTCGCCTCCTGGGGACGGTGCCGCCTGGTCGCCGCCGGGTGCGCATCCGGTCGCCACCACCAGGGCGAGTCCGAGCACCACGGTGATCGATGGTGTCCACGGCATGTGCGCCTCACTCCCCGTGCGCCTCGTCGGTCACCAAGTGGACGGAAGGCACCCGGCCCGCAGTTGCTCGACAGACGACACCACAACCGCCCGACCAACACATCGCTTTGCGAGGCCCAAGTATGACCGTGGTCACAGATCGACATCCGCCGGAATGACCGCCCACGATCTAACGGTTGAACCGGAGGTCAAACGTTAGAATCGAAAAGTCCCGCTCACGCCTGCCCTGCGCCAACCCGAGGCCGCGACCGGCGAGGCCGCTCCCTGACCTGGAGGACAGCGATGACCAGCCGCTTCGCTCAAGTCATGTTCACCCCGGAAGTCCAGCTCCACCAGCAACAGCACGGCAGCCGGGACGCCTACTCCAGGATGGCCGACGCCGCCGGGCCGGTCCGCGACCGGATCGGTCCGGACGAGGCCGCGTTCATCGCCGAACGTGACAGCTTCTACGTCGCCACCGTCGGCACCACGGGCTGGCCCTACATCCAGCATCGCGGCGGCGCACCAGGATTCCTGCGCGTTCTCGACGAACACACGCTCGGCTTCGCCGACTTCCGCGGCAACCGCCAGTACATCACCCGCGGCAACCTCGACCACGACGATCGCGTGGCCCTGTTCCTGATGGACTACGCCAACCGCACCCGGATGAAACTCATCGGCCGCGCCCGCGCCGACGACTCACCGGAGATGGTCGAGCGGCTCTCGGTTCCCGGCCACAGCGGCAAGATCGAGCGCGCCGTGCTCATCGACGTCGAGGCGTACGACTGGAACTGCCGCCAACACATCCCCCAGCTGTTCCCCCGCGACGCCGTCGAACAGGCCCTCGGCACGCTCCGCGAGCGGATCACCGAACTCGAACAGGAGAACGCCCGACTCCGGCAGCGTTGACCCCCAACACCTTCAGCAACGACCAGCGACCGGACGCCCTGTCGTGCCGCCGATCGGACGCTGAAACGCCTGCTTCTGCCGATGTGCGTAGGCTTTGTGGCCCGAAAGCTCTCCGTCCAGAACGGTGACGGCGCCCGCCTGGGTCGGGCCGGGGTGCCGAAAAAGCGTTGACCGGCGGTCGGCAGGGTGAACATCATGGCCGACGTGCAGCAGTGACCAGTGAAGCCCAAGGGTTGACGGCGGGGTCGAGCAACTCCCCCGCCGCCCTCCGCCGTGCCGCCCGACGCCCGCACCGCGTGATCGGTGCGGGCCGCACTCCACTGGTTCCGAGGCGACTCACCGCACCACGCCTCCTGCACGAGCACCGGAGACCACCGAAGCCATGAGCGACCTCCGCAGTACCGTCCTGCCCGCCGAACGCACCGTGTCCGGCCACGACCGCCAAGCGCTCTGGGCCGTCGACACCCTCGGACTGTCCGCCGTCCACGCACAGCGGGCACCCGTCCGCGAACGCATCCACGCCCCACTGCCCGAACGCGACCGGCGACGGATGTTCCAGGGCGACGAACACCTCCACGGCCCGTCATCCGGCCGGGGCGGCCACGCCACCCGGCAAGGCCGGGTACGAGCCGGACGAGAACGACACCTCGGCACCGGGGCCCGACACGCCGCGCTCCGCGCCCGACTACGGGGCCGAGGCCGCCGCCGGCTGTGAACGGCGGTCATCCGGACGAGCGGCCGGCCCGGAGTTCGGGGCCGGCCGCCGTGGAGGGTGTGGTTCCTAGAACACGAAGCAGTCGGCGAAGCCGGCTTCACGGGAGTCCGGCGCGACGGCCGCCGCACGGCCGCCCGCATTGCGCTCGGCCCGGGCCGCCTCGGTCGAGTGCGGCGTGGTCGACTTGCAGGACACCGGCGAGCTGTGGCCCGACATCAGGTGGTCGCAGCGGCCGTTGCGGTTGTCCGGCAGGCCGAGGATGTGCGCCAGTTCGTGCGCGGCGATCCTCGGCGGGTAGAAGCCGTCGTTCACGGCCTGGCGGCCCATGTACACCGTGCCCCGGCCGAAGCCGGACGTGGTGGCGCGCGGCCAGCCGTTGTCCGCGTACACCCGGATGGTCGCGTTGCCTCCGGTGGCCGGCTTGAGCTGGACGTTGCGCACGGCCTTGTTCCAAGCTTCCGCGCCCTCGTCGACCGCGGCCTTGAACTCCTGGGCCTGGCTCGCGTCGTAGTAGACGATGCGTACAGCGGTCGGCGCTGCCACGGCCGTGCCGCTGCCGAACCCCTGTACCAGGGTGAATGACAGCAACAGGGTGATGGCCGTCGCCAGTGAACGAGCGGTACGGCGAAGGGTCGTCGTCATGGGTCACCTTTCGATCTGCCGCTTGATCCGGGTCCTCGGTCGCGATGCCCGGACACAGGGTGGTGGCGCACGCGCCGTGACACACGCGACGTGCCCACTGCCGCCGCAACCGTTGCCCAGCAGCGCTGCGGACGGCCAAGTCTGAGAATCCTCCTCCCTTCGAGCCGCTACCCGGAACCTACTTTCTTCCTGTCTCTGCTGATTCGTGGTGACTGCGGCGCATTCGACGACAGCACCACGATGGTCCACAGTGGACAATTCCCGCTCGGGGGGATTCCCGTTCGAGATCCAGCCCGGCGGCCTCCCCTGCCCTTCACAGGTTCGGGAAGACAGCCACCAAGAACCACTGGACCAGCACCGCCCAGAACGCGGTGGTGGCCAGGAGGATCGGCAGCGGGTTCCGCCACGGCAGGAGCAGGAAGGGGTGGACGACCAGCCACGCCGGCTTGCCGTACTCGCGCACGACGCCGCGTGCCGCGTTCGAGAGCGGAACCCCCGGCTCCACGCGGCCCAGGAGCGCCTCGGACACCAGCCCGTAGAACCTGAACACGACCGGGAAGAGCCACAGCGCGACCACGCGGATGAGGAACGTTTCGGAGGAACCCCCGACGTAGACCACCAGCGCCATCACCAGGCCCGCGACCAGCGTGGCGGCGTAGAGGGCTCGCAACACCGCTGAACGGTGACCGCCGTCGCCGACGCGGTCGTGGTACGGATGGGTGCGCGCCAAGTACTGGTGCAGCCGCAGGTGACGGAACTGGTAGGTGGCACCGACCTGGCGCAGGACACCTCGCCGATGAGCGTCGTCCAGAAACGCCACGATGCGCACGGGCAGGCGGCTGGGCACCTTGAGGCCGGCGACACGCAGCACGCCGAGCGCTCCCCACGCCGAGGCCGCCCACAGCGAATTCCACCTCGAAGGAGTGGCGGAGTCGGTCCACGCCGGTGAACACCAGCAGCAGGTATCCGTACAAGACCGCGAAACCGAGCCCCACGGCCATGCTCGCCGCGACGCCCATCCCCGCTGCCCGCAGAGCGCGCAGGAGTTGTGCCGGTCTGGTCGGGAAGCGGTTCGGTGCGTAACGGTGGGCTCGACAGACGTCCGGTGGCCATCACCCCGGTCCCGACGGCGAACCCGAGTCCGGCTGCGGCCTCCGGCTGTATGCGGTACGCGCCAAGCCGACCATCAGGGGCGTCGACAAGGCCGTGGCCAGCGCGCCCGCGGGTTGGTGGAGCAGGGTGCTCGGCCACGGGGTCCCACTTGGCGGCGAAGCGTTGCGGTGTCGCCTCTCGCAGGTAGGTGGTCACGTCGTCCGGTCGCAGCCGGTCAGCGGATCGGTTCTGCTGCCTCGCCAGGCGCAACGCGGCGATCGAGGCGTACCGCCCCGGCACGCCGACCAGGAGGCTGAGCAGCAGCCCCAGGACACTGGCCCAGTCGTCCGCCTCGGCCAACGTCCGCCCGGCCAGGAACAACGCCACTCCGGCTACCACGGCCACCAGCCGACCACGACCACGGCTGCGCCGGATCACCCAAACCTCCGCCTGAGGTACAGGATGACGGACGGACGTGACGCGAGCCTGCCCTCAGCCGGGCCGTCAGGGTCGCGGCACCGCTCGCGCAGGACAGCGGCGTGATCACCGTGCATGTGTGCTGTCCGGCGAAACACGGCCGGAGTGTCGCGACGGCGACCTAGGAATCCTCGCGATCCCGTGCGGAGCGTTCGTCGAGGACTCCGGCGAGGGCCGTCGCGACGAGGGCGACCGCGCGGTCGTCGTCGTGGGACAGGCGACGCAGGACGTCCCGCGCGGTCGTCCCCGCCAGTTCGACCAGCGCCTGGGTCAGGCGTATCCGCGTCGCGGAATCCGCTGTGGGCGCGGCGAGTTCGGCGACCAGCGCGGTCATGATCCGGTCCGCCCACCCCGGGTCCGCGGACAGCGTTCCCAGAACCTCCGCCGCGTCGACGTCGTGGGAGCCCTCGACCACCATCGCGACGAGTGCCGGCACGGCCGCCGGCACGCCACGCCTGCCCAACGCCAGGGCGGCGTGCCCGCGCACCGTCGCGTCCGGGTCGCCGAGCGCGTCGGCGAGCACCGCGGTGGTGCCCGGTGCCTCGTCCATCGCGGCGATCGCCGACACCGCCCGCCGCCGGACTTCCACGTCCGCCGACCGCGCACCAACGGCCAGCGTCGCCACGCCGTCCTCGCCCGACCTGGCCAGCGCCCAGCGCAGGGCACCCGCGACGTGGGGATCGGACTCGGCCAGGACCGCGCCGGCCAGCAGCTCGGCGGGGACCGGGCCGTCCGCCGGCCGGGCCAGCACGGCCTGCTGCCGGCGCGCGGCGCTGGTCGAGTCGAGCCCCTGCATGAGCTCGACGATGCGCAGGACGCCCTGCCAGCCGGCGGGTGCCGACGCGTCGACCGCGCGCAGCCGCTCCAGCAGCTCCCGTTCGCGCTCCAGGCGTTCTTCGGTGACCCGGATGAGGTCGCCGACCAGGGCGGACGGCGTGAACGTCGGGTCCTGTAGCGCGCGTCCGACCTGCTTGAGCGAGAGGCCGAGGGTCCGCAGGCTCTCCACGTGGAAGATCCGACGGACGTCCTCGGCGGAGTACTCGCGGTAGCCGCCGACGGTGCGGCCGGTCGGTCGGACCAGTCCGAGGGCGTCGTAGTGCCGGAGCATCCGGGTGCTCACGCCGGAGTGGCGCGCCACGTCACCGATCAGCACCGTCGGTCTCCGCCGGCTCGACCACCCCGGACGCGGCGACGGCGGCGGCTCGTTCCGGGCCGAGCGCGACGACCCGGGTCGCCTCGGCGATGGCCGCGTCGTAACCGAGGTCCGGGTTCCGCGACAGGAGCACGGTGGCGTGGGCGTGCGCGGCGATCACCGGGTCGGGGTTCGTCGCCGCTTTCGCCAAGGCGGGCTCGAACACGTCACCGAGGTCGACCAGGGCCCGACTCAGGCTCAGCCGCACGTCGCGGTCACCGCGGCCGAGCTGCGTGACCAGGACGTCGACCAGGCCCGTCCGCTCGTCCTCGGGCACGAGGGCGACCGCGACGCGCCACGCGGTCCGCGCGACCTCGTCGTCGGCGTCGCGCAGCATGTCGCGCGTGATCCACGCCCACGCGCTCCTGTCGCCGATCTTGGACAGCGTGTGCAGCGCCTGGCTGCGGGCCTGGCCGCGCTCGGAGTCGAGTTCGCGGCGGATCCGGGGCAGGGTGATCTCCGGCGCGAGCCGGGTCAGCGCCCAGGACAGCATGTCCCGCACGAAGAAGTCGGGCTCGACCGCGCACCGCTCGACGAGCGTCTCCAGGTAGCCGGGGTCGGGGTTCGTGCCGACCGCCAAAGCCGCCTGGAGCCGGACCGACGAGTCGCCGGCGCTCAGGGCGTTGGCCACGTGCGTGTTGTGCGCGGTTCCGTGTGTCGTGTTGATCGGGACCACCTCCTGCGCCCAGTGGACGCCTTGTCACCGTGTCAAGGTCAAGCCCGCGACCAGCGGATCAGAAGATCGACCGGTGCACCCAGCACGGCCGGTAACCGTAGCGGACACCGCAGGTGATCGCGCGGCAATAAACCGCGACCACGCAGCCGCACGTCGTCACGGGGTCGGGCGGTCGGCCATTCCCGACTCGGCCGTGTCCGGTCGGGTGGTGAGCGGGCCGGGATCGTAGGTGTAGAGCCATCTCGTGGCCTTCGGGTAGACCCGAGGGAAGACGATCGGCATCACGAGGTCGCGGATGCGGGACGCGAACCGGCCCGCTGTCTTGGCGTCGCGGTTGGCGGCGGCCGCGTCGACCATCTTGCCGACCCGTGCCCGTCGCTCCCGGTCGAACCCGGTCAGCGCGTCCTCGACGGACAGCGCGTCGCGCAGTCGCTGTGCCGGCATGACCGCGTCCTCCAGCGCCATGGATGCGCCCTGGCCCGCGCCGACCGGGTGCGCGGCGTCGCCGATCAGCACCGTCCGGTCCCGGTGGCGAAGGTTTCCAGCAGCTCGTCCATCTCGACGGTCCGCGGGTCCCGAACGTGCGGAGCGCTGACCTGGGCGGACCACCAGGTGGTGCTGTCAGGTGCGGTGAGGTGCACGAACGCGCCACGCCGCGCGAAGATCATGTCGAACGACCCGGTGGGGCGGCCGAGCCCGGTCGACGTGCCCGACACCGTGTACATGCCCGCCTAGCGCGGCTCGGGCGCGGTCGGCTCGACCACGGCCCGCATACCCGACCAGATCCCCTCCGCTCCCACCACCAGGTCCGCGCCTTCCGGCCGACCGCCCACCCGCCGACCGGTGACGACCAGCGCCCCCGACCGCACCGCTTCGGCGCGCAGCGCGGCGACCAGGTCGGCACGTCACAGCGTCATGGCGGGCCGGGGGTCCTCGGCGAGCCGACCACGCGGCACGTCGCCGAGCAGCCTGCCGCCACCCGACCACATCCGCTGCCGCCACACCGGAAAACCCGCCTGCCGCACCGGTTCCAGGCAGCCCAGGCCTCCAGGCAGCGCAGGCCGTTCGCCGCCAGGCTCACGAACGACCCCACGGGACCCGCCGGGTCCTCGTACGCCTCGTACACGGTGACCTTGATCGCGCTCCACGAGTCCGCGATGACCGACGGCCACAGCCCCGACCAGGCGTGGCGACGACTGACCCAGGACACCGCCGTGCTGCGCGAACACCTGGAGTGGCTGGCCGAGCAGGGCCGCCCGCTGCCCGGCGACCCCGCCCTGGTCGCCGCCGCCATGGGCGGCATGCTGTCCAGCCTCGCCTACGCGATCCTGCGCACCGACACCACCGGGCTGTCCGACGACCAGGTCCTCGACACCCTCACCGCCCTGCTCGCCACCGGCCTGCGCGGGACCTGGCCGGGGTCCACCTCCGGGCTGGGCATCGCAGCAGCCAGGAGGTCGGCGAAGTGGGCGCCGGCGGTATCCACGGCTGCCGCCAAGCGGATGTTTCCGGGGGCGAGCCGGGGCCGGGGCGCGGTGTGGTGGGGTAGAACGGCGTGGGGTGCGGACGATGTCCCGGCGGGCCTTTCGACTCGGGTCCCGCACCTGCCCACGTGACTTCGACGGAGAGCAGGCCTCGTGACCCGACTCGACCGCTCCGGGCGCCGCGCCCTCGTCTGGGGCGGCGTCGCCCTGCTGACCAACGGCCTGACGCTCCTGCACCTGCTCCTGGACCGGAAAGTCGCGTCGGACTCCCCGCTGGACGTGGACACCACGACCGTGATCGTCGTCGCCACCACCGCGATCACCGTCCTGGCCCTGGTCGCCTCGATCACCGCGCACCGGTTACCCGGGCTCGTGCTCGGGGCCACGGCCGTGCTGACCCTGGCAGCCGCGGCGGCCATCGGCTACGTGGGCTTCGCCTGCCTCGACAACCGCCTGGTGTTCGCCCTGCTCGGTGCCGCCGGGATGATCAACCTCGCGGCGACCCTGCCCTCCATGGCCCAGGACAAACCGGCGCCCCGATGAGATTCCCGACCGCACCGCCGACCTGAGCCGGCGTCGTCGTGCCGAGCGCCGCCGGGCTGCTCACAGGAGGTCGGCGACCTTCTTCGCCGTCTCCCGCGCGGAGCCCGGGTTCTGGCCGGTGACGAGATTGCCGTCGACCACGGTGTACGAGACGAACGGCAGTACCGCTTTCCGGTACAGCGCACCGCGTTTCTTCATCTCCTCCTCGGCGTTGTAGGGCACCAGCTCGTCCACCTTCGCGAGCACTTCCTCGCGCCAGGCGAAGCCGGTGACCTCGCGCCCGGCGACGAGGTGGGAGCCGTCGGACAGGCGGGTGTTGAGCAGGCCGCAGTAGCCGTGGCAGACGGAGGAGACGATGCCGCCGCGTTCGAAGATCTCGCGGGTGATCCGCTGGAGTCCTTCGCTGTCGGGGAAGTCGTACATGACCGCGTGGCCGCCCGTGAAGTAGATCGCGTCGAAGTCCGCGGCGTCGATCTCGTCGGGAGCGGCCGTGTTCTCCAGCAGCGCCATGCGGGCGGGGTCGGCGCGCCACTGCTTGGCGGTCTTGTCGTAGTTGGGGAACTTCAGCGATCGGGGTTCGAGCGGCGACGGGCCGCCCTTCGGGCTGACGATCGTCTGCTCGAAGCCGCGATCCTCGAAGATGCGGAAGGCGTGGGTGAGTTCGGACAACCACAGGCCGGTGGGGTGGGACGGGTCGTCGTAGTGCCCGACGTTGGTGACGACGTTCAAGATGCGCTTGGCCATGCGGGATCCTCCTGGTGTGACGAGCGCCGGGGCGTCACGGTTGTCGGGTGGGACGGGCGACTTCGGCATTGTCGGGCCGGTCGGTGTCGGGCGCGACCTGACGTGCGCACCTCGCCTGCCGTGAGCGCGCCGAAAGGATCTCGGCGAACGCGCCCAGACCCGCCTTGCGGTAGGCGCGTCCCAGGATCGAGACCGCCTCCGTCCAGTCCGGGGTGGGCTCGTCGGCGAGCGAGCGGATCAGGTGCACCTCCCGAGCCACGCTCACCACCCTTGTCAGCCGGGTGGAGCGGGCGCGTGCGGGAAGCGGGTGGCGGGCAGCGGGCCGGCCGGTAGTGGCAGGTCGAGCGGAGGGAACGTTGGGCGTCATAGAGGGCGCTCAGGGGCGCCGTTCCGTTCGTGCGCCGCCTCTTCCACATCCAGCACCCGCAACGGGTCCGCTAGTGCGGAGATCTCCGCGCGCAGGCGCTCGGTACCGGGCGTCCGGTCGACCAACCGCTCCAGCCACCCGGCCACGTCGTCCAGCTCCGCCGCCGGCCCGTCGACCAGGTGGTCGGACAACGCGGTCACGAGCACGTCGAGGTCGTCGCCCGGGAACAGCCGCTCGACACCACCGCGCGTCACAGCGGGCAGGACGGTGCTCAGCGGCGGCCACGCCGATGCGGCCATCCGGTCGTCCTGGGCGAGGGCGTCGGCGCCGACCCCGTACTCCGCCAGAAGGCGCAGGGCCTCCCCCAACGCCACCCATTCCGCCGCGACCCTCAGCGGGTCGCCGCCAGCCGACGCCCGTAACTGCCCGGCCGCACACGTTCCCGTCCCTCACGCCCCGGGGCACCCGCCCGCTCCGCCTGGGCGCACAACTCGTCCACCAGCGCGAGGTGCGCTGCGGTGTAGCGGGGCACGGTCGTTTCCCGTCCTCGTGGACGAAAGGCAAGATAGCGGGATCACGACGTGGTGCCTCAGGCGCTCTCGCAGGCGCGGCCCACCGCGCCGAGATGGGTAGGGAGGTGCGCACCTGCGCGAACGGGTCGTGGCCTGTCGTCAGCGGTCGGCGCGGCGGCTGGACGGGTCGGCCAGGGAGGCGACCAGTGCGTCCCAGTCACCGGAGTGGCAGGACCAGCGGGCCAACGGGAGCTTCGTGCGGTTGCCGTTCCGGCCGACCGCGAACAACCGGCCGCCTTCGGACTCCAGGCGCTGGTAGGGGTAGTCCTTCGGCGCCCGGCCGATGACCATCACCCAGACCGCGTCGGGCAGCACCGCGAAGTACGGGCGCACGAAGTACGACCAGCCGAGGGCGATCCCCACCACGCCCACCACGATCGCGACGCTGAACGTGCCCACCACCGTCGCCCAGATCCCCAGGGCCAGCAAAGCGACCCCGATCAAGAGGACGAACCAGGCGATGACCGGGCTGAAACGGACCTTCATGCACACCTCTCCCGAACGGCGGTCGAAGGAGTGCGAGGGTAGGGGAGGTCGGCTGTCGGCGTGGGCGGTTCGCGGGAGGTTCGGCACGGTGCGCACGACGCTGTGGTCACCGTGTCGCAAGACGATCCGCCGAACCGCCGCAGGGACCGCACCCGGTCTCGGCGGCGGGCGGTGCGCCGACGATTCCGAGGGTGGTCTCCGCGACCGGCTCGGGCGGGTGGTCGTCACCCGGTTCCGCGCCCCGGCACGGCTCTGTTCAACGAACATCACCGGCTCGCCCAAGACGTCCTGATCGCCGCGACCGGACGCCGAACAGGGACAGTGCCGTCTACAGTGGACAGTCTGGCGCGCAGTGGGCCACCAGCCGCGGCCGACTCGTCGCGATCTGTCCCGGCGATGCCGACGAGCCGCTGGGTGCAGCGGTTGCCCGTCGGCGGCGCGGCGCGGTCTTCACGACCTCGAAGGCGGGGTGGTGCGGCGGGGGTCGGCGATCAGCGGACCTTCTCCGGGATGCGGTCGAGGGCGACCAGCACGTGCACGGCGAGGTCTCGCGCGTCCTTGGTGCTGAGCTTGGAGTGGGTCGACAGGGTTTCCTGCACGAGCGCGATCCTGTGCTCGTACAAGGACACGAAGGTCGATGTCGTCATGAAGTGCACCTGTTCTTCTGTTGGGGGATCCGACCGCCGCCCGCTTCCCGGCCGTCGAAGACGACGCGGGTCGGGTCGGTCGGGTGTCGTGGTGGCGCGGTCGCCTCGCCGCCGGCGGCGAGGAGTTCGCCGACGGTCTGGACGTTGTCGCGGTCCACAGCGAGGGTCATGATCCGGTGCGCGGCGGCCGGTTCGGTGTTCGGCGGCACGACCAGCAGCGTGATCCGGCGCTTGTCCGCCGCGATCAGGTCGACGGTGTGCGCGGGTTGCGAGGTGAACCCGTCCAGTCGGAGCTGACGGCCGCTCGCGGCGACGCGGCGGTGCGCGGAGTTCCACTCGGCGAGGCCGTAGTTCACCCGCACGATCTCGCCCAGCCGCGCCGTGAGCGCCGCCGGCAACGCGGGCAGCTCGGCGGCGAGGTCCCGGGAACGCGGCCACCAGGCACCGTCGACGTGCCCGGCGGCGTGCGCCACCGGCCGCAGCCGAAGTCGCCGCGGGTGCCGGGGCGGCTCGGTGACCGGCGGGGCGAGGGGAAGGTGGGGTGCCGACGTCATGCCGGAACTCCCGTCTCCGGCCGGAAACGGCCGATTCGCTGCTTCGTCGAGCACGACATGGGCTTGACCGCCCACATTCGGGGTGTTCTCGACAACCCGACCCTACACTCATCGGCTCGCGATCCTGCCACATTTCGGTTTATCCGGAAATTCTCCCCGATCGTGATTTTTCCGGAGAAATTCACCGCATGCCCGATTTTACGTGTAGCATCAAAGTGGAGGCGATTTTCCGGAATTTCACCGCCCACCCGCGCGCCGCTGACGCCCCTGCCTGAGCCGCCGAACGGACCGGCCGCATCACGAGGGTTGCCGCCACCGCGAACCGGGTATCCGTCGAGCATGACGATCTGGCCCGAGTCGTCCGCCGCCCGTGTTCGCGCCCAATCCCGCCACGCCTGATCCAGCCGCGCCCGATCCCCGCCGATCGCCCCCACTCCGCACTGGTCGCCCCGGACCCCGGCGATGGAGCACACATCCCGTTTCCGGAGGTACGAGAGTGAGCACGAGAATCGCATCCGACCTTTCCCCAGCCGCGCCGCAGCCCATGGTGGCCGGCGAGAAGACGACGACCGAGATGTTCCTGGTCAAGTTGTTCGCCGTGGTGCCGGCGCTGGCGCTCGCCGCGGCGGTCCCGCTGGCGTGGGGCTGGGGCCTCGGCTGGGTCGACCTCGGCCTGGCCGCGTTCTTCTACACGCTGACCTGCCTCGGGGTGACGATCGGGTTCCACCGCTACTTCACGCACGGCGCGTTCAAAGCCACCCGCGGGCTGCGGATCGCGCTCGCGGTGACCGGCAGCATGGCCATGCAGGGCCCGATCATCGGCTGGGTCGCCGACCACCGCCGGCACCACGCCTACGCCGACCGCGAGGGCGACCCGCACTCCCCGTGGCTGTTCGGCACCTCGGCCCGCGCGCTGGCCAAGGGGTTCTGGCACGCCCACCTGGGCTGGCTGTTCCAGCGGGAGCAGACCAACGCCGCCCGCTTCACGCCCGACCTGCTCGCCGACGCCGACATCCAGCGCGTCAACCGCTGGTTCCCCGCGCTGACGGTCGTCACGCTGCTCGCGCCCGCCCTCGCCGGCGGGCTGATCACGTGGAGCTGGTGGGGCGCGGCGACCGGGTTCTTCTGGGCCGGCCTGGTGCGCGTCGCCGTGCTGCACCACGTCACGTGGTCGGTGAACTCGATCTGCCACCTGATCGGCGACCGGCCCTTCACCGCACGCGACAAGTCCGCGAACTTCTGGCCGCTGGCGATCCTGTCGATGGGCGAGTCCTGGCACAACTCCCACCACGCCGACCCGACCTGCGCCCGGCACGGCGTGCGCCGCGGCCAGGTCGACGTCTCCGCGCGGCTGATCCGGGTGTTCGAGAAGCTCGGCTGGGCCACCGGGGTCCGCTGGCCGCGCCCGGAACGACTGGCCCGCAACCTCAAGACCACCGCCCCCTGACGTCAGCGGGCGCAGCACCATCCACACAGGACGGACGAGCACATGCGCGAAACCCCCCAGGGTGAATCGATCATCGCCCAGCGCCTCCACCTCTCCACCGGCTTCCTCGCGTCCGAGCACGGCTGGGTCACCGAACACCTGGCCGCACTCGGGTCGCGGTTGCGCTCGTTCCACGACGACCAGGTGGAGCTGGAGATCAGCCTGAAGGACCGCCAGGGCGTCGACCAGCGGGTGACCCTGGAGTGCTGGATCAACCGGACCCCGCGCCTGCACCTGGTCGCCACGTCCTCGAAGCGCGACCTGCCCGCGGCGCTGAGCGAGGTCCGCAACGAGCTGATCCGCCAGGTGGACGAGGCCAAGACCCGCACCGAACCACGCCACAACCGGACCTTGCGGGTCGTCCCCGACCTCCCCGAACCGGAGTAGTCCCCGCCGCCGGCGCTCCGAACCACCCACACGTGCGATGCACACACGGTACGTCGGTCGCGCACACAGTACTAGACTGGCCTCGTGAAGTCGGAAACCTCATCGCAGTTGTGGGACTACATCCGGAAGAACCTCGACAACAGGGGGCTGACGACCGGCGACCTGGCGCGGGCGACCGGTGTCCACCGGAGTCGGTTCACCCAGTGGCGGCAAGGGCGGTCGATCTCCATCACCACGGCGCGCTCGGTGGCCGGCCTGTTCGACACCGGCGTCTTGGAGGTGCTGGTCGCCGCCGGGCTGCTCGGGGACGACGAGGTCCACCTGCAACGGGCCCAACCCGATCTGGCCCTGCTCACCGATGAGGAACTGCTCGCCGAACTCGGCCGCCGCCTCCACGCGCGCCGGTGAGCGGCACCGGGCAGGACGTCCGGTGGTGCTGCGCCGGGCGGGGATGCTCCACAGTGGCCGGCTCGGGATCCCGGCCGTCGGACGACGGGCCGCTGAAGCACGAGCCCGTGGCGGCACGTACCGCCGGCGTGCGCCATCACACCGGCTCCGACCCGCCAAGTGGCGTACGGGAGCTACTGCATGTCGCCGCGTCCGGCTTCCCGGTCCACCGTCGCCTTCCGGGTGCGGTCGGCAGCGGGCACGGCCCGGAGTTGCACCGAAAACCCCTGCGTCAACGGTGAAACTACCGAAATGTCCGTTCCCTTGGGACAGTCGTCCGGTAGGCAACCCCAAAGTGTGCCGGTACGCCGCCGTCTCCGGTACCTACCGGAAGCCCTAGTTCGCCGAGCGTCCGCAATGCGACGCTTCGCTGGTTCGGCCGGGGCCACCGCACACCGCCCATACCTGCTGGGCGGGGACGGCCGGACAATCCCTGCCTCACGAGGAGCATTCGGATGAAGCACAGAACCCTGGGTGCGGCGGTCGCTCTCGCGGCCCTCGCCTGGGTGACGACGTCCGCGGGGCCCGCGCTGGCGACCGACGCCCAGCAGCCCGGCGCAACCGCCACCGCCACCGCGCTCGCGGCGCCGAACATCGACGTGGCCGCGGTGCAGGGCCACCTGACCCAGTTCCAGTCCTTCGCCACCAGCGGCGGCGGCAACCGGCGGGCGGGCAGCAGCGGCTACACCCAGTCGCTGGCCTACGTGAAGGCCAAGCTCCAGACCGCCGGCTACACGGTGACCGAGCAGCGGTGCACGAGTTGCACCTACGTGTCGAACAACCTGATCGCGGACTGGCCCGGCGGCGACGCCAACCAGACCATCATGTTCGGCGCGCACCTCGACGGCGTGTCGGCGGGTCCGGGCATCAACGACAACGCCTCGGGTTCCGGCGCGCTGCTGGAGAACGCCCTCCAGCTCGCCGCCCGCAACCCCACGATGACCAAGCACGTGCGGTTCGCCTGGTGGACCGACGAAGAGCAGGGCCTCAACGGGTCGCGGTTCTACGTGGGCCAGCTGACCGCCGCGCAGAAGTCGGCGATCAAGGCGTACTACAACTTCGACATGGTGGCCTCGCGCAACGCGGGCTACTTCATCAACAACATCAGCACTGCCGCGGCCGCACCGCTGCGGGAGTACTGGACGTCGTTGAACCTCTCCCCCGAGGAGAACGTCGAAGGCGCGGGCCGCTCGGACGACGCGTCGTTCCAGCGGGCGGGCATCGCGTCCTCGGGCTACGCCACGGGCGCGTCGGCGCGCAAGACCAACGCGCAGGCGCAGAAGTGGGGCGGCACGGCCGGCGGCGCGTACGACGCCTGCTACCACAGCTCGTGCGACACGACGAGCAACATCAACCCGACGGCGCTGGACCGCGCGTCGGACGGCATCGCGTACACGATCTGGAAGCAGGCCGTGAGCGACACGCCGGCGAGCGACTTCTCGCTGTCGGTGAGCCCGGGTTCGGGTTCGATCGAGGTCGGCAACACCGGCACGTTCACGGTCAACACCCAGACGACGTCCGGTACCGCGCAGAACGTGGCGCTGACCGCGACCGGCCAGCCCACCGGCGTGTCGGTGGCGTTCAACCCGTCGAGCGTGCAGTCCGGTTCGTCGTCCACGGCGACCGTGTCGGTCGGCTCGACGGTGGGCAGCGGCACGTACCCGATCACCGTGCGGGGCGCGGGAACCGTCGCCAAGACGGCGACGTACACGCTCACCGTGACCGGTGGCGGCGGCGGTAGCGACTTCTCGCTGTCGCTGAGCTCGTCCTCGGGTTCGGTGGAGGTCGGCAACTCCGGCACGTTCTCGGTGAACACCGCTACCACGGCGGGCTCGCCGCAGACCGTGTCGCTCTCGTCGAGCGGCGCGCCCAGCGGGGTCACCGTCGCGTTCAACCCGTCGAGCGTGCAGTCCGGCGCGTCGTCCACGGCGACCGTGTCGGTCGCGGCGACGGCGACCGCCGGCACGTACACGATCACCGTGACCGGCTCGGGCACCTCGTCCCGCTCGGCCACGTACACGCTGACCGTCACCGGCGGCGGCGGTCCGGGCGGGTGCAACGGCGTGCCGGCGTGGACCGCTTCGGCGTCCTACGTGCCGAACGACCTGGTCTCGCACAACAGCCACAAGTGGAAGTCGGTCTGGTACTCGGTCGGTGCGGAGCCGGGTCACCCGAACTCCTGGGCCGTGTGGCAGGACCAGGGCGCCTGCTGATCCCCCAGCGGCTGATTCCCAGCACCTGATCGACGGCACCTGATCGACGGCACCTGATCGACGGCGGCTGCCGGCTCACCCGAGCCGGCAGCCGTTGTCGTTCCAGCGCGGCGCTCTGGCGGCCGTGGAGGTGCGGCGGAAGTCAGGACGTGGCAACGGTCCTCAGCCACGGGGTCAGGACGGGGAGGACCGCGTCGGCCCGCATGGCGGTCATGTGGTCGGTGTCGGGGACGAGTTCGACCGCCCAGCCGCGGCGGACCAGTTCGTCGCGGTGGCGTCGGAGCGCGTCGGCGATGACGACGTGGGCGTTGTCCCACTTGGGCCCGTAGGTGATGTTGTCGTTCTCGCCGGCGAACACGAGCCTCGGGACGTCCAGCCGGTCCAGGGCGGCGCGTTCGTCGAAGTCCTGGAGCGACTCGTAGAGGGTGACGTACTGGCGGGTCTGGTCCGGGTTCAGGGTCACCTCGACGGTGTCCCAGTCCCCCGGCACCGCTTCGGTCTCGGCGGGTTGCCCGCCGGCGAGGGCCAGTCGGTGGGTGGCGAGCGTGACGGTGAGCATCGGGCCGTAGGGGGCGTCCAGCGGCGGGAAGCCGCCCATGGCCAGGGCGGTGAGGCGGTCGGTGCGGATCGCCAGTTGGAGGCCGGCCAGCCCGAGCCAGGAGTAGCCGTAGTAGGCGAAGCGGTCCGCGCCCGCCGCGTCGGCGATGGTGAGCAGGTCCGCGGCGACGGCGGTGGCGTCGAGGGTGTGCGGTTTCGGGTGCTGGGCCAGGTGGCCCTCGTAGTCGGCGGCGACGACCCGGAAGCCGGCGTCGGCGAGGCTCGTGGCGAGGGTGTGCCCCAGGTTCGGGTCGGCGCCCCACGCGCGCATCCGCTCGGCCGTGGCGTCGTCGCTCAGGGCTGTGCCGACGGGCAGCAGGACCGCCGGCCCGTCGCCCAGGACCGACACCTCCAGGGTGGAGCCGTCGTGGAGTCGTGCGGTGGTCATGGGGTGCCTCCCGGGAGTCATGAAAACACTATACGCGGTAAATACTATAGGCTGTAAGGACTATGAGTTCCGATCAGGACGTCGACGCCCACGTCCGCCGGCTGTGGCGACACCGCGGCACGACGCTGCCCACCCCGCGCCGCGGCCCCAGCAGGCAGTTGGACCTGGACGAGATCCTGCGGACCGGCATCGCGATCGCCGACGCCGAGGGCCTGCCGGCGGTGTCGACCCGGGCGATCGCGGCGAAGTTCGACAAGACCGCGATGGCGCTCTACCCGTACGTGGGCACCAAGGAGAACCTGCTCGCCCTCATGCAGGACCACGCCTGCGCCCTGCCCGTGTGGGACGACCCCGGCACGAGCCTGGCCGACGCGCTCCAGGCGTGGGCGGACGCGCTGTTCGACCTGTACCTGGCCCACCCGTGGCTGACCGAGCGGCCGTGGTCGCAGGCCACGCAGGGCCCCAACGAGCAGGACTGGCTCGAACGCCTGCTGGGGATCTTCCACGCCTGGGACGTCCCGTCCGGCGCGCTCCCGCCGACCGTCACCATGCTCTACGCCACCGTCCGCGCCACCGCGAACACCGCCGCCGCGTACCGGCGGATGGACGGGCAGGACGTGACGGAGTGGAGCCGGCACGCGCGGGCGACCGCCGAGCAGATCCCCGACCTGCGCGACCGCTACCCGCTCTCGACCGGCCTCGTCCCGCTCACCCCGCACTGGCGCGACAACCCCCGTGCCGCGCTGACCGGTGCCGTCCGGCTCGTCGCGGCGGCGTTGGGCACGACCACCCGCTGATCGGAAGGCCCGAGCCGGCCGGACGCAATCCGCTTGACGTGGCAACGAGTCGACTGTGCACTGTGGAGGGATGCCACGGGTCGTGGCGCCGGTAGCGCGAGGAGGCTGCGGCAGCGATGGAGATCCGCCCCACGACCGACGAGGACTTCGACGTCTTCGTCGCCACGCTGCACGCCGCGTTCGGCCGCTTCCCGGACACCCCGACCGACGGCGGTGGGCTGTGGTGGTCGGCGACCGAGATGGACCGCAACCTGCTCGCCGTGACGGCGGACGGGCGGCCGGTCGGCACGGCCGGCGCGTACTCGTTCGAGCTGACCCTGCCGGGTGGGGCCGTCGTCCCGGTCGCCGGGGTCAGCGTCGTCGGGGTGCTGCCCACGCACCGCCGCCGGGGCGTGCTCAGCGCGATGATGCGGCACCAGCTCGCCGACCTGCGGGCGCGCGGGGAGGTCGTCTCCGTGCTGCTGGCCTCCGACGCCCGGATCTACGGCCGGTTCGGCTACGGGCCGGCGACCTACGCGCAGCGGCTGGAGGTGCCGCGCCACCGAGGGGCGTTCGCCACCCCGCGAGCCGGCGCGGCCGACGACACCGGCACGGTCGAGGTGCTGCGCCGGGCCGAGTGCGGTGAGCTGCTGGAACAGGTCTACGACCGGTACCGGCGGGCGCAGCCGGGCGCGCTGGGCCGTCCGCACCGCTGGTGGGCGCTGCGCGCCGGTCAGCCGCCGATCGCGCCGGCACCGCGCTACATCGCCCTGCACCGCGACGCCGCCGGCGTCCCGGACGGGTACGCCTGCTACTCGCTCGGCAACGCCGGCACCCTGACCGTGGACGAGATCATCACCGCCGACGACGCCGTGTTCACCGCGCTGGCCCGGTTCGCGCTCGGCCACGACCTGGTCACCGAGGTGGTGTTCAAGCAGGTGCCGCGCGACCACCCGGTGCGCTGGCAGCTCGCGGACTTCCGCGCCGGCGTGGTCGCCGAGGACACCGACTGGCTGTGGGTGCGGCTGCTGGACGTCCCGCGCGCGCTGACCGCGCGCGGCTGGTCCGCCGACGGCGAGCTGGTCCTCGACGTCGAAGACCCGTTCCTGGGCGAGCGCGGCCGGCACCTGCTGACCGTCCGGGACGGCGTGGCCACCTGCGTGCCCACCGACCGGGAGCCCGACCTGTCGCTGGGGATCGACGACCTGGGCTCGGTCTACCTCGGCGGCACCGCCCCGAGCACGCTGGTGCGCGCCGGGCACGTCACGGCCCACCACCCGGCCGCGGCCGCCCGCGCCGACGCCCTGTTCCGCACCGAGCGCCCGCCGCACTGCGTGCACTGGTTCTGACCCGGCGGCCGGGCGGGCCGGTCAGCCGTCCTGGCCCCTGGTCCACGAGTCCAGGGCGATGAGCGTCTTGGTGCCGGTGACCTGGTGGTGGCGGCGGATCTCGTCGATGGTGCGCTGGAGGTGGGCCATGTCCCGCACCCGCAGCCAGACCAGCGCGTCCGGGTCGCCCGCGATGGTGAACACGGCCTGCGCCTCGGGCATCCGGGTCGTGGTGTCGAGGATGTCGGAGACCTTGGTGTTGCCGACGAACCGGAGTTCGGTAAACGCCTCGATCCCCCAGCCGAGCTTGGCGTGGTCGATCTGCACGGTGAACCCGGTGATGACGCCGATCTGGGTCAGCCGGTCGATGCGCCGCTTCACCGCCGCCGTGGACAGCGTGACCCGGCCCGCGATGTCGGACAGCGTCCGGCGGGCGTCCTCGCGCAGCAGGGCGAGGATCTCGTGGTCGGTGGCGTCGAGTTGTTCCGGCACGGCCGCCAGGGTAGTTCACCACGCAAAGGATCGGTCCTGTCACGGGGGTGGGCGCGTGTTCTTTGCGTCGCGACGGCAAGATGCGCGCCGGATGTTGCGGCACGTTCGGACACCGTGTGGTGTGACCCACACCGCATCGGTGTCGAGTGAAGGAGCACGGCGTGGAGGCGTTCACGTTGGAGGACCGCTACCTCCGGGAGGACGGGGTCGTGCACCTCAGCGGGGTGCAGGCCCTGGTGCGGGTGCTGTTCGACCGGGTCCGCCACGACCGGGGCCGGGGCGAGGACACCGCGGTGTTCGTCTCCGGCTACGAGGGCTCGCCGCTGGCCGGCTACGACCTGGAGCTGGCCCGCCGCGCCACCCTGCTGGCCAAGCACGACGTGGTGCACCGGCCCGGCCTCAACGAGGAGCTGGCCGCGACCTCGGTGATGGGCAGCCAGCTCACCGGCGCGCTGCCCGGTCGCCGGTACCGCGGGGTCACCGGCGTCTGGTACGGCAAGGCACCCGGGCTGGACCGGGCCACCGACGCGCTGCGGCACGCCAACCTGGCCGGCACCGACCCGCACGGCGGCGCGGTGGCGCTGGTCGGCGACGACCCGAACGCGAAGTCGTCCACCGTGCCGTGCGCGTCCGACCTGGCGCTGGCCGACCTGGCGATCCCGGTGTTCTACCCGGCCGACTCGCAGGACGTGCTCGACCACGGGCTGCACGCGGTGGAGCTCTCCCGCGCGGCCGGCGTGTGGTCGTCGCTGAAGATCGTCGCGAACGTCGCCGACGCGTCCAGCACCGCGCTGGTCTCCCCGGGCTGGACCGCGCCGGAGATGCCCGGCCACGCCTACCGGCACAAGCCCACCTCGCGCCTGCTCGGCACCGAGCTCGCCGGTCTGGAGCGCAGCCTCTACACCGTGCGGCTGCCGCTGGCGCTGGAGTACGTGCGCGCGTCGGGCGTGAACCGGATCGTCCGGGGGCGCGCCGGCGACCGGGTCGGGATCGTCACCGCGGGCAAGTCCTACCTCGACGTCCGGCAGGCGCTGGACCGGCTCGGGCTGACCGGGGACACCCTGTCCCGGCACGGGATCCGGCTGCTCAAGCTCGGTGTCATCCACCCGGTGGAGCCCTCGGTCGTGCGCGAGTTCGCCGACGGCCTGGACACCGTCGTCGTCGTGGAGGAGAAGCGGTCGTTCATCGAGGCCGCGGTCAAGGACGTCCTGTACGGCCGCGCGAACGCGCCCGCCGTGCACGGCAAGACCGGCCCGGACGGGCGGACGCTGTTCGGCGAGATCGGCGAACTCGACCCGGACGGCATCGCCACCGGCCTGGCCCGGCTGCTCGCGCCGCTGGGCATCGAGTCGGTCGACGCGTGGCGGCAACGCGGCCGGCGGGAGCGGATCGCCGTGCCGCTGCTGGCGCGCACGCCGTACTTCTGCTCGGGCTGCCCGCACAACTCGTCCACGAAGGTGCCGGAGGGCACGATCGTCGGCGGCGGCATCGGCTGCCACACGATGAGCCTGTTCATGGACCCCGAGCAGGTCGGCTCGCTGGTCGGGGTGACCCAGATGGGCGGCGAGGGCACGCAGTGGATCGGCATGGCGCCGTTCGTGGAGACGCCGCACTTCACCCAGAACATCGGCGACGGCACGTTCACCCACTCCGGCAGCCTCGCGGTGCGGGCGGCGGTCGCGGCGGGGGTGAACGTCACCTACAAGCTGCTCTACAACTCGGCGGTGGCGATGACCGGCGGGCAGGACGCGGTCGGCGGGCTGCCCGTGGAGAAGATCGCCGCGCTGCTGCTGCTGGAGGGCGTGCGGAAGGTCGTGGTGACCAGTGACGCGCCGCGCGCGCTGCGCCGTCGCTCGTTCCCGGCCGGCGTCGAGGTCCGCGACCGCTCCGAACTGCTGCGCACGCAGGAGGAACTCGCCAAGGTCGGCGGCGTCACCGTGCTGATCCACGATCAGGAGTGCGCGGCGGAGAAGCGGCGCAAGCGGCGGCGCGGCAAGCAGGAAGCGCCCGCGACCCGCGTGGTGATCAACGAGCGGGTGTGCGAGGGCTGCGGCGACTGCGGCACCAAGTCCAACTGCCTGTCCGTGCAGCCGGTGCCGACCGAGTTCGGCCGCAAGACCGCGATCCACCAGTCGTCGTGCAACGTCGACTACTCGTGCCTGGACGGCGACTGCCCGTCGTTCCTCACCGTCGTGCCCGGCGGCGGCAAGCCGCGCCGGTCGGCGGCCGGCGAACTGGCCGCCGACGCCGTGCCCGAACCCGTGCGGGGCGGTCCGGACTTCGCCGTGCGGATCACCGGCATCGGCGGCACTGGAGTGGTGACCGTCGGCCAGATCCTGGCCACGGCGGCGGTGCTGGAGGGCCGGCACGTGCGCACCCTGGACCAGACCGGGTTGGCGCAGAAGGGCGGCGCGGTGGTGTCGGACCTGAAGGTGACCGCGGCCCCGACCGACCGCGCGGCCAAGCTGGCGGCCGGCGAGTGCGACCTGTACCTGGCGTGCGACGCGCTGGTGGGTGCGGACCCGGCCAACCTGGCCTCGACCGACCCCGCGCGGACGGTCGCCGTGGTGTCCACGACAGAGGTGCCGACCGGGAAGATGGTGGTCGACACGTCGGTGGCGTTCCCCGAGCCCGGCCGGATCCACTCGGTGCTGGAGTCGGCGACGGCGCGGACCGTGGCGCTGGACGCCCGCGCGGTGGCCGAGGAGCTGTTCGGGGACGGGCAGTTCGCCAACATCCTCCAACTGGGAGCCGCCTACCAGACCGGCGCGCTGCCGCTGCCCGCGGCCGCGATCGAGCGGGCCATCGAACTCAACGGCGTGGCGGTGGCCGCGAACGTGCAGGCGTTCCGCCACGGCCGCCGCCTGGTCGCCTCCCCCGCCTCCGCCGCGCCCACCCCTCCGGCCGAGTCGGCACCGGCGCTGTCTCCGGCGGCGCGGGCGGTTCGCGCGGTGGTGCGGGCCGAGCCCGGGACGGAACTGGCGCGGGTGCTGGACATCCGGGTGCCGGAGCTGGTCGCCTACCAGGACGAGAAGTACGCGCGGGCCTACGTCGAGTTCGTGGAACGGGTGCGGGTGCTGGAAGGCGGGTCCACCGACGTGACGGTGGAGGTGGCTCGCAACCTGTACAAGTTGATGGCGTACAAGGACGAGTACGAGGTGGCACGCCTGTCGCTAGACCCTGCGCTGACCGAGAAGATCAAGGCGGAGTTCGGCGAGGGGGCGCGGGCGGCCTACCGCCTGCACCCGCCGGTGCTGCGGGCGTTGGGGATGAAGAAGAAGATCGCGCTGGGCCCGTGGTTCCGGCCGGTGTTCCGGGTGCTGGCGGCCGGCCGGAAGCTGCGCGGGACACGGCTGGACCTGTTCGGGTACGCGCACGTGCGGCGGGTGGAGCGCGAACTGGTGACCGAGTACCAGGCCGCCGTGGTGCGGGCGTTCCGGGCGTCCGACGTGGACCGCGCGGCGGTGGCGGAACTGGCCGCCCTGCCGGACATGGTGCGCGGCTACGAGGACGTGAAACTGGCCAACGTCAAGCAATACCGCGACCGCCAACAGGAAATCCTGGCCCGGCTGGCCGACCTCCCCGTGCCGACGGCCTGACCCGGGAGCGGCGGAGCCCCGTCACGGCGGCTCCGCCGCGCCTCCCCGACTGCCGACGCCCCCAGGCCCGTGGCGGGTCGACCTCGGAAGCGCAGCTGATCAGGGCGCAACGTCAGCAGCGCCGTCGTGCGGCCGTCGTCGTCCACGAACTCGACCTCGTAGTCGGTCGGGTACTCGTCCACCACGGTGCCCACCGCGCCGCTGCGCAGATCGTGCTCCGGCAGGTCCACCACCAACTCGGCGATCTCGTGGAGCCGCATCCGGTAGCTCGCGGCGGTCCCGTACCAGCCGGTGACGTGGTCGAGAGCCTCCATGACGAGTTCTTCCTCGGCTTCGCGGCCCTGGCTCCGCATGTCCAGCATGAGCCCGGTCAGCACGTCGATCAGCAGCCCCTCCGGCACACCGTCGGCCTGACGCCGAACCGTCAACGCGTGGATCCGCCGGTAGTCCCGATCGCCGTCCAAGACCTCCAGCACCGCTCGCGTGAACTCGACGCTGTCGAATCGAACAGAATGCCCCACGGTCGCCACCTCCCAGAGGGCCCCATGATTCCGCACTCGCCGTGCGTCGAGGGGTGCGATCAGCCGGTCGGGGTGACGAACTCCGGCTGGTCGAGCAGGCGCAGCCAGCTGCCGTCGGGCTGGCGGCGGACGACCTGGGCGCGTGCGCCCGAACCGTCCTTGGGCGGGGTCGAGGTGAGCGCGATGTCGTCGCTGACCAGGGTCGGCAGTGGGGTTTCCAGTTCGAAGCGGGGGTTGTGGGCCAGGACGCCCGCCCACAGTTCGCGGATCGCCTCGCGGCCCACCGTCTGACTGCCCGGCGGGTAGGCCAGGACGGCGTTCTCCTCGTAGAGGGCGGCGACACCGGCCGCGTCGCCCGCGTTCGACCGCTCGACGAACAGGCGGGTGAGGTCTTCGGGGCGCATGGCCTTCTCGTGGTCCGTCATGGTTCCTCCTCGTTGAGCCGTTGTGCTACCAGCCTCGCCGCGATCGGAGCAGAAGTCCAACAGATGGTTCTGATGGGAACTAGAATCCTCAGTCATGGAGCTGAGGCAGCTGGAGTACTTCGTCGCGGTCGCCGAGGAGCGCAACTTCACCCGCGCCGCCGAGCGCGTGCACATCAGCCAGTCCGGGGTGAGCGCTCAGGTCCGGCAGCTGGAACGCGAGCTGGGGGCGGAGCTGTTCGACCGGTCCGCGCGGACCGCCACGCTGACCACGGCGGGGAAAGCGGCGCTGGAGCACGCCCGCGCCGCGCTCGCCGCCGCCGAGGCGGTCGGGCAGGCGGTGGGCGAGGTGACCGACCTGATCCGGGGGCGGCTGGACCTCGGGATGGTGATCGGCTGCACCGTCACGCCGCTGTTCGACGCGCTGGCGGCGTTCCACCGGGCGCACCCCGGGGTGGAGATCTCGCTACAGGAGGCCAACTCCGACCAGATGGTGGACCGGGTCCGGGCCGGCACCCTCGACCTCGCGCTGATCGGCGCGGCCGGCGGCACCCCGGACGGGCTCGCCGCGCTGACGGTCGTCAGCGAACGGCTCGTCGCGGCGGCCCCGCCCGGCCACCCCGCCGTGGACGGCCCGCTCACCCTGCGGAACCTGGTCGGACACCCCCTGGTGTGCATGCCGCCGGGAACCGGGCTGCGCGCGGTGTTCGACCAGGCGTGCGCGGCGCACGGGGTGCGGCCGGCCATCGCGCTCCAAGCCAGTGCGGCGGACGCGATCGCCGACCTGGCCGCGCGCGGACTGGGTGTCGCCGTGCTCAGCGAGTCGATGGCCGAGCACTACCGGGACCGGCTCGACGCCGTGCCGATCAGCGACGTCGACACGCCTGGACTGCTCGCCCTGGTCTGGAAGCCCTCGCGGGGCCCGGCCGTGCGCGAACTGGTGGCGCACTGCCGGCGGGCGTTCGCCACACCGGCGTGACGCGCCGGGTCAGCTCGATGCCCCCAGGGGCCGACGCCGCCGATGCGCTCGACAGCACCACGCGCGGGTCGCGTTCGATGTTGCGCACCTTGAGGTGCCGGGACATGTGGCCGCTGACCAGGTCGTCACCGTCGAGGCCCAGCCGGATCACGGTGACCTGCGGGCTGCCGTCGGCGTTGACTAGTGGGCGCTTGTCGTGCGCTCGCTGCGGGGCGCGTACGCGTTCCGGCGCGTAGGGTCGGTGTTGTCCGGCATGAGGCGCCCTGTCCGAGCGACACCCGGATCTCGCTTCCTGTGAATCTCGGTCGACACACCACTGGCGGGGGCCCTGATGGCCGTGGCCGTCCTGCCCTGGCCGTCGGAACCGCCCGACTGCGCCGGCCGTCCGCAAGAACCCAGGCTGACCGCTGTCGCGGCCGGAGATCGGAGCACCGGCATGACGTCGGTCCCGTCCACCACCCCCACCACCGACCGGACACGCCCGCCGCTGCGGCTGAGCCTCAAGCCGCCCGCGCTGCCGACCGGGCACGTCGACGGCGCGTGGTGGCCGCGTTCGCGCGACCTCGCCGCCGAACTCCCCGCGCTGGCCGAAGCCCTCGCCGACCGGCTCGGCGTCGTGGCCCGGGTGGTGTTCGCCGAGACGTTCTGGGGATCGACGGTGCCCCAGGTCGAGGTGAACGCGCACCCCGTCGCGCTGGTCGGGTTCGCCGCGCTGGACACCGACGTCGTGCAGGTCGCCGGTGCCGACCGGCGGCACCTGGACCTGCTGGTGATCCCACCGGACGCGGAGAGCCCGGCGGCTGCCCGCGCGCTGGCGCTCGCCGCCGCGGACCACACCCGCCTGCCGGCCCGGATCCTCGCCGCGGCGGGCATCTCCACCACGCGCGCTCCGGTCGTGGTCGAGCACTCACCCGTGCACCGCACGCGACACCGCACCCACACCGGCGGACCGGAGCGGACCCGCCCGGCCGAGTGACCGACAGCCGCTCGGCGAGCGAAGTGTCCTTTGTGGACGATGGAAGAGCCGGATTGCGCCGGAGCCGTTGCGGCTGCTCGCGCACCCCGTTGTGCGGGACGAGCAGACGGTCTCGGTGGTCGACACGGCGGTGCGACCATCGTCGAGACGGCTGGGCGCACCGGCTGGGCGCGGACCGGCTGGGCGGCCGGGCGGTCAGCCGGTGAGCGGGATGGTGAACTTCGGGGCCGAGCCGCCGGTGCTCGACACCGTTGTCGTGGCCTCGACGGGAGTGCCGGACGAGCCGTGGGTGATCCGGTGGACCACCAGGACCGGGGCGTCGACCGGGATGTCGAGGGTGTCGGCCTCGTGCCTGCTGGGCAGGCGGGCGTCGAGCTGCACGGTGGCCACGATCGGGTCCAGCCCGGCGTTGCGCAGCAACGGGGTCAGGTCCGGGTGCGGGGTGTCGGTGCGGTCGGAGATGTCGTGCCCGGTGTGCTGCTCGATGGTGGTCGCCACCGCCTTGGGCAGCCACTGCTGGTCGATGCTGGTCACCCTGGTGCCGGTGTGGTGGTGGCGGATCCGGTGCACCACCAGGCTGCCGGTGGTGAGCCCGAACCGGCCGGCGACGTCCGGGCCGGCGGCGGTCCAGCCGCTGAGGACCACCTTCGGGTAGGTCGCGCCGTCCGGCAGGATCCGCGGCGCCTGGGGCTGCGACGGGACCGTCGTGCCGCAGACCAGCGTGCCCAGGCCCTGCTTGGACGTGGCGACGCCCTGGGCCACCAGCACGGCCACGGCCGCGCGCGCGGTGCCCCGGGCCACGCCGAACTTGTGCATCAGGTCGTGCAGGGTGGGCAACGCGCTGCCCACCGGGTACTCGCCCCGGTCGATGGCACCGATCAGGTGATCGGCGATGAGCCGGTACTTCACGTCTTCCACAGTCGCTCCCCCCAAGCCGAATCTCACCGCAGGGACGTGAGCTGGGCGCACTTAGTAACGAACCGTTCGATACTCTGCTATGGTCTGGACCATCTGTCAAGGGCTTGGACCTGCTAGCGTGCGCGACGAGAGCACGGAAGCGAGGCGCACGTGTCATCCGGATCGGCGGCCACCGGGCCCCACGTGCTGCGGCGGATCAACGCCGCGGCCGTCCTCAACGCGCTGCGCGACGCCGACGGTCACACCGCCACGGTGTCCGACCTGGTGGTGGCCACCGGGCTGTCCCGGCCGGCGGTCACCCGGGCGCTGACCGCGCTGGCCGAGGCGGGCATCGCGGAGTTCTCCGGCCCCACCGAGCACCAGATCGGCCGCCCCGCCCAACGCGCCCGCTTCCGCGCGGAGCTGGGCCACGTGGCGGGCATCGACGTCGGGCCGCACAAGGTCCTGGTGATGATCGCCGACCTGGCCGGCAACGTGCTGGCCGAGCGCGAGGCCGTCAGCCCGACCGGACCGGACATGGTCCCCATGCTGCGCAGCACGCTCACCGCCGTGTCCGTCGAGGCGGGAGTGACGCCGACGGACCTGTGGTCGGTGGCCGTGGGCACGCCCGGGATCGTGGACCACGAGCGCGGCGAGGTCGTGCTGGCCCCGAGCATCCCCGGCTGGTCCAGCCTGCCGGTGATCGCCGAGCTGCGCGACTGGCTGGGCTGCCCGGTGGGCATCGAGAACGACGTCAACCTGGCCGTGGTCGCCGAGCGGTGGCGCGGCGAGGCGGGCGACAACCTGCTGTTCGTGCAGTGGGGCGAGCGCATCGGCACCGGCATGGTGATCGACGACAAGCCCTACCGCGGCGCGTCCTCCGCCGCCGGCGAGCTCGGCTTCATCGACCTGGTCACCGACCTGGACGACGAGCCCAAGCCGGCGACCGACGGGCTGGGCGCGTTCGAACGGCTGGTCGGCGCGGGCGAGATCCTGCGCCTGGGCGTGCAGCGCTGCGACAGCCCGCTGCGTGACCTGCTGGCCGAGGGCACCGACATCGCCCCGCTGTTCACCGCGGCGGAAGCCGGCGACCCGGCGGCGGCCTCGGTGGTGGACACCATCGCGACCCGCTTCGCCCGCGGCCTGGCCGTCCAGCTCCTGATCATGGACCCGCAACGGGTCGTCGTGGGCGGCGGCGTGTCCCGCGCGGGCGAGGTCCTGTTCGACGCGGTCCGCAAACGCCTCGGCCGGATGCTCCTGGTCCCGGTCGACCTGCGGGTGTCGGCGCTGGGCGCGCGCAACGTGGCCCTGGGCGCGGTCCGGATGGCCCTGGACCACGTCGAACAACGCCTCACCGCACTGCTGTCCTAGACGTCCGGAAGAGCCGGCGCGGACCGCCACGACCGGCTCGCGTCCGCGCACGCGCGGAGCCAGGCCAGTTCACCCTGGTTCACGATGAAGGTGTCTCCCACCACCGGCGGAGTGTCCACGAACGACCGGAGGCCCACCTCCGGCAACTGCTCGGCCAGGTGCCCCCTCTCCGCGTTGCCCAGGAAATCGGCCAGCTCGGCCAAGGTCGTCAGACCGAGCGCCGCGTACCGGTCGCCCCGGGTGAGCGCCTCCGGGGTGATCTCGATGGGCCGCCAGTCCCAGTCGTGGTGCAGCAAGCTGGCGCTGTGATCGCCCCGGCGCTGGTGGTAGACCATCTCCTCCCCGTACTTGTTCATCCAGAACGAGATGTAGTCGGTCGTGTCGAACACCTGCCCGCTGAGCTCGCTCAACGCCAACCGCAGCTGCCCGCGTTCGGCCACGTACTCGCGCATCCTCCCCACGAACAGCGGCATCGACGCCTCACTCAGCACATCGGTCCGCGAGATCGCGATCGAACGGAGCACTTCCCCGTCAGCTCTGGCGCGGCGGAGCTGCTGCGACGCATTCGCCCAGTACAACTGGTCCGTACCGGGGTCGTGGACGACGCACACGACCGGGACGTTGGACTTGAGCCACGAACTGCCGTGACGTCCGACCTTGACCCGGTACCCGCCTCCCGCGCGGTACGAGACGCCGCCCTTGACCTGGACGGCAATGGTGTCCCCGGTGGTTCGTCCGCCCTCGACGAACCGGACGTACAGATCTTCGCCGAAGTCGTTGTGGCCATCGATCTTCTGAACGATGTGGGAGTGCTCCTGCATGAGGGCGGTCACGCGGTTGACCGCGCGATCCTCGATGATCCTCTTCGGGTCGACGCTGCTCAACTTCTCCACCGTTCAGGGGACGCGCCCGGTTTGGTGGCAGCGGGCGCGGATGCGCTTGATCTTGCCCGGCCGGTCCGCTGATGATCCACCGCTGGAAGCCGCGCGGGAACGGGTCGGTCGGGTCCAGCAAGTACTGGGACATGCCCGGTTGTCCAGGCTCGGCCGACAACGTCCCCAGTACGGCGGTGTGGTCGGCTAAGGAATTGGCGGTCAGGCGGCCGGTGAAGCGGGTGACGATGAAGGAGTCGTTGACGAAGTCCTGGTGCGAAGGGCGTTCGCCGCGGGCGTGCAGTTGGGCCATCCGGGCGCAGGCTCCCGGCCCGCACGGGGAACGGTCGAACCAGCCGGGGTGGATGGCCATCGCTTTGCGCGAGTGGGCACCGGCGTGGTCGGGTGCGGTGAACTGGTCGACACCCAGCACCCCGCCCCGCCCGCACACCGCTCACGACCGGGCACCCTGCCCCATCCGCGAGCCCACTTGCCGAGCGGACCGCGACCGGGGAGGGTGGTCGGGTGGGTGCTGCCGAACAACGCGACGGTGTGTCGCTGACCAACCTGGACCAGGCGCTGTTCGACGGTGCCGACGCCACCAAACGCGACCTGGTCGACTACCTCGACGCCGTGCGCGACCGGATCCTGCCCGGACTGGCCGGACGGCCGCTGTCCGTCGTGCGCGTGCTGCGCGGCCAGGACCCGTTCATGCAGAAGAACGTCCCCAAGTACACACCGGACTTCGTCAAGACCACTCCGGTGTGGGCGGACGCGTCCAAGCGGCAGATCAACTACGCCCTGTGCGACGACCGCAAGACCCTGCTGTGGTTCGGGAACCAACGCGCCGTGGAGTACCACGTCCCGCTCAGCCTCGTGGACGACCGCGAGCACCCCCAGTACGTCGTCCTCGACCTCGACCCGCCCGAGGGCGAGCCGTTCGGCGCGGTGGTCGGCGCGGCCCGCCTGGTCCACCGGGCGCTGACCGACGCGGGCCTGTCCGGCGCGGTGAAGACCAGCGGTGCCAAGGGTTTGCACATCTTCGTGCCGATCACGGCGAGCGATGACGACGCGGCCGCCGCAACCCGCGCGCTGGCCGCCCGCGCCGAGCGGATCGACCCCGCGATCGCCACCACCGCCTACATCCGCGAGGAGCGCGAGGGCAAGGTGTTCCTCGATTCGACGCGCGCGTACGGCGCGACGGTCGTCGCCGCCTACAGCCCCCGGATCCGCCCCGGCACGCCGGTGTCGTTCCCGGTGTCGTGGGACGACCTCGACCAGGTCACGCCACGCGACTTCACCCTGCGCACGGCCGTGGACCTGCTCGGCGACGCCGACCCGTGGGCGTCCGCGCTGCCCGCGCCACAGGCGCTGCCCGAGGACCTCGTGGCCGAGGGCCGGGAGATCCCGGTCGCCCGGGTCGTCGCGATGCACGAGGGCAAGCGCCGCGCACGGGCCCGTCGGGCCGAAGGCTCGGAGTGACCGGTTAGCCAGAAACAGCTACCCGGAGACGGCTACCCGGAGACGGGCTCCAGCCAGTTGTAGTGGCCGGGCTGCCCCATCCGCTCCCAGCGGCTCCACCCGGTGCCCGGGTAGTACCAGGGGCCCGGCTCGTCGCGGTCGAGGCGGTCGTAGGTGATCACCGCGTCACGGGCCGTCTTGCACTCCGGGTGCTCCGCGGCGAACCGCACGACCCTCGGACGCACGGCGAACGTCCACTCCCGCACCGGAGTGGCCTGGTCGTCGGTGAGCCACCAGGTGCACCAGTCGGTCTCGCCCCAGTGCAGGCTCGTGGCCCAGTGGCAGGCCAGGCGCACCACACCGGCGTCGGCGGCCGGGCCCGTCAGCGCGTCCACGCGGGCCAACCACGGCCGCAGGTCGTCGTGGACACAGGCCAGTCCGCAGAGCAGGGTCACGACGTCCGGGGCGGGCCAGGTCTCGACCGCGGTTGCCAGCACGTCGCCGAGCGCGTCCTCCAGCACTCGGCGGTCCTCGTCCGGCCACGCCGACAGGTCGGCGAAGTCCGGCGCGAGGCTGCGCAGCGCCCGGTCCACGTCAGTGCTCCGCGCCGCCACGAGGGCCACGAGCCTGGGCGCGAACCGCCGCCACAGCCCTCGCCACGTGGCCGGACTCCAGTGGCCCGAGGGCTCCAGCACGGCCCGTTCCAGCAGGTCGTCCGGTACCAGGTGCGGGTCGCCCGCGAGCAGCCGGAGGTCCTGGTCGGCGTAGCAGGCCCCGCACCCGTCGACCAGGTCGGCGTCCCCGGCGGCAGCGAGGCGGTGCAGATCCTCTGTGGACATACCGCCGAGCGTAGGTCGGCGCCGCCGGTGCTCCCACCGGAATACCGGGCCGGCTGCCGGCCGCCCGGTCGTTGCGCTGTGTGTCTGGAACGAGGGAGTGTTGCGACAACGAGGGGGTTTAGTCGTAACTGAAACAACAGCGCCGGCGGAGATGTCGGAATTGCGTCCGAATGTGCTACGACGAACGTCGCTACCGCCGAATTGCCGCAGGCCGCAGGCTCGACACCGGCTATCCCTACACCCTGCGGAGGCAGCCATGTCCTTGAAGAGGACGACGCCGCTGGCGAGCGCCCTGCTCCTCGCCACGGCCCTGCTGAGCCCACCAGTGGCCTCGGCGGCACCCGGCGCGCTGGCCGTGCCGGACATCTCGTTGGCCAACGTCCAAGCCCACCTGAGCAGCTTCCAGACCATCGCCAACAACAACGGCGGCAACCGGGCGCACGGCCGGCCCGGCTACCGCGCCTCGTTGGACTACGTCAAGGCGAAGCTCGACGCGGTCGGCTACACGACGTCCATCCAGCAGTTCACCAACAGCGGCGCGACCGGCTACAACCTGATCGCCGACTGGCCCGGCGGCGACGCCGACAACATCCTGATGCTCGGCGGCCACCTGGACAGCGTGAGCGCCGGCCCCGGCATCAACGACAACGGCACCGGGTCGGCGGGCATCCTGGAGGTCGCGCTGACCGTGGCTCGGGAGAACCTCAAGCCGCAGAAGCACCTGCGGTTCGGCTGGTGGGGCGCGGAGGAGCTGGGGCTGATCGGCTCCACCTACTACGTCAACCAGCTCCCGGCGGCGGAGAAGTCGAAGATCAAGTCGTACCTGAACTTCGACATGACCGGCTCGCCCAACCCGGGCTACTTCGTCTACAGCGCCAGCGGCCAGCCCAGCGGTTCGCTGGCGCTCCAGCAGACGCTCGAAGCCGGGTTCACCGGCAAGGTCGCCACCGAGCTGACGTCGGTGGGCGGGCGCTCCGACCACGCGGCGTTCGCGCGGGCGGGCATCCCGGTCGGCGGCCTGTTCACCGGCGCCGAGGTCACCAAGACCGCGGCGCAGGCGTCGAAGTGGGGCGGCCAGGCGGGCGTCGCGTTCGACCGGTGCTACCACCGGGCGTGCGACACGTCGAGCAACATCGACAACACCGCGCTGGACCGGATGACCGACGTGATCGCGTACTCGCTGTGGACGCTCGCGGGCACCGGAACCCCGCCCGGCGGCGAGAAGTTCACCCAGGACGAGGACCTGAACCTGCCCGACCAGGCCACCGTCGAGAGCTCGCTGACCGTGTCCGGCATCTCCGGCAACGCGCCCACGGCGCTGGTGCTCGGCGTGGACATCACCCACACCTACCGCGGCGACCTGGTGATCGACCTGGTCGCGCCGGACGGCACCGCGTTCCGGGTGAAGAACTCCAGCAGTGACAGCGGCGACAACCTCGTGACGACCTACACGGTCAACGCGTCCGGTGAAGCCGCGAACGGCGTGTGGAAGCTGCGCATCCGCGACGCGGGTCCACAGGACGTCGGCAAGCTCAACAGCTGGTACCTGCAGTTCTGAGGTGGGACCGGCGGCGGGTCGCCCGCCGCCGGTTCGCGAAAAGGGCTCGGCCGGGCCGGCGTGCTCTGCGACGATCCGGTCGTGGTCACCGCCCAAGCGCTCTGCGAGCTGTTGACCGACCTCGACGCGCCGGGCCGGCTGGAACGCCCGCGGCTGACCGCGCCCGAGGTGCTGCACGAACGGGTGGAACGGCTGGCCTTCCGGCTGGAACGGGCGGCCGGGCGGTGCGCGGTCGAGCGGTCACCCGCCGGTGCCGACCACCACGGCCGGCTCACCCTGCCCGGCCCCGTGACGATCGTGGTCGGGCGCTACGGCTTCGAGGTCGCGTTCGCGGCCGGCCCGGTGCTGGGCGAGGAGCAGTTCGCGCGGGTCAAGACGGCCATCCACCAGACCGGGTTCCACACCCTGCCCGACGTGGCCGCGCTGGTGCCCACCCGGCCCGGCGGCGTGCCGCGCCGGGTGGTGACGGCGCGCTCCGGGGAGGAACTGGCCGGGCAGGTCGCGCGGCTGCCGTCGACCGGGGACGTGGGCGTGCTGCGCGACCGGATCCTGCGCGCGCTCGGGCTGCCGGTGACGCCGGTCGACGGCGTGCCGGAGGCGGTGGACCCGCTCCCGCCGCACCGGGTCCTGGTGGAGGTGGAACGGGTGGCGGCGTGCGTGGCGGCGCTCGCGGCCGGCGCGGACGAACTGCGGTGGGCGGCGATCGACGACGTGGTGCTGGACCGGCCGGGCATGGAGGCGATCAAGGCGATCCGCGACGAGTTCCACTGCGCCGTGGGGGACGCCGTCGAGCGCTACGACCGGCGCACCGAGCACCTGCTGCGCACC
The DNA here is from genome assembly GCF_000328705.1 of Saccharothrix espanaensis DSM 44229. Taxonomy (NCBI): domain Bacteria; kingdom Bacillati; phylum Actinomycetota; class Actinomycetes; order Pseudonocardiales; family Pseudonocardiaceae; genus Saccharothrix; species Saccharothrix espanaensis. Next base: position 6,524,104 of record NC_019673.1, read on the forward strand.
CGACCGCACGGGATGGCCGCCGGCACCGCCGCCTGAGCACCAGCCGGCCCGGCCCCACGCGGCGAGGGTGAACTGCGGGACGTCCCGGAAGGTCGGGTCGGCCGGCAGGTCGTGGAAGCGGGCCAGGTCGTCGGGGGTGATCGCGGACGTGGCCAGCAGGTCCGGGGCGGCGCTCGCGACCAGTTCGGCCCAGCGGTCGTCGGGACCGCCCATGCGGCCCAGCAGGCCGGTGTGGTCGACCTCCCGCAGGCCGGCGGCGAGCAGCCGAGCCGGCAGGCCGCGCGCCCACTGGACGTCCGAGCCCCGGTCGCGGTAGTGCCGCAGGTAGGCCGCCATGATCCGGGTGACGACCGGGTAGGGGGAGGACTCCGGCGGCAGGTGGAACGGGTCTTCCAGGACCAGCCAGCCGCCGGGTTTGAGCCACGTGGTGGCGCGCGCGACGAGGTCGGCGCGGTCGGCCAGGTGGCAGAACAGGTACCGCGCGTGCACCAGGTCGAACCGGCCGGGCGCGAAGTCGCCGGCGACGCTACCGCCCCCGAGCGCTAACGCTCCGAGTCGTCCGCCCGGTGTCGACCGGGAGTCCGAGGGGGTCGGGGTCGGGCGTGGCCTGCCGCAGGTCTCGCGCGGTCTCCTTGGCCTCGTCGATGAGCTCGCGGGTGTGGTCGAGGTCGGCTTCGCTCGGTTCGGTCATGGCGCACCTCCACGACCGGGGTTGCCGGCCCCGGCCGGGCCAAACCGGTCAGCGGTGGCTGCCCTTGACGTCCTCGAACCACCACCGGGGCGGCGGGTGCACCCAGCGGACCAGCAGCAGCACCAGCACGAGCCCGAGCGCGCCCACCGCCGTCGCGGGCCACGCCCACGTCCGGCGGGTGGTGAGGGCCGCCTCGCAGGTGGCCACGGTCTCGGCCACCTGCGAGGCGGGGCGCTTGCCGCCCGGGTCGTGGGCGACCGAGCTGGGCAGGCCGGTGGCGACGCTGCCGCAGTCGACCGCCTCGCCCCGGCCGCCCTCGACGCCGATGGTCAGCACCAGGCCGGAGCCGCCGACGAGCAGCAGGAGGCCGAAGACGAAGGTCAGAACCGTGTGCAGGTATGGGTTCACGGAGAACTTCTCGCTGCCCGTCACACCTCCATCCTCCCAGGTCCACGACGGTGTTCCAGCGGAAACTCCCGTTTTCGGCCGATCACGCCGGGACGTCGGCGAGGCCCGTCCGTCTGGCCCGCTGGGCGACGGGGTCGGGCAGCGGGACGGCGTCGACCAGCCGTCTCGTGTAGGCGGCGGTGGGGGTCCGCAGCACTTCGTGGTGCGGGCCGTGCTCCACGACACGACCGTTGTGCAGCACGGCGACGCGGTGTGCGAGGGAGTCGACCACGGCCAGGTCGTGGCTGATGAACAGGCAGGCGAAACCGCGTTGTTGTTGGAGTTCGGTCAGCAGCGCCAGGATCGACGCCTGCACGGACACGTCCAGCGCGCTGGTCGGCTCGTCGGCGATGAGCAGGTCCGGGTCGAGGGCCAGCGCCCGCGCGATGCCGACGCGCTGGCGTTGGCCGCCGGAGAGCTCCCGGGGCCTGCGGGTGGCGAAGTCGGCGGGCAGCCGCACCGCGTCGAGCAGTTCGGCGACCCGGGCCCGGTGGTCGCCGGGGGCGCGGTGCACGCGCAGCGGTTCGGCGACGCACTCGGCGATCGTCATCCTGGGGTTCAGCGAGCTGCCCGGGTCCTGGAAGACGAAGCCGAACCGGCGGCGGGCCGAGCGCGGATCGGTGTCCAGGACCAGGGCGGTGCCCGCGTCCGGGCGCAGGACGCCCGCCGCCACCCGGCCCAGGGTGGACTTGCCGGAGCCCGATTCGCCCACCAGGCCGACCACTTCGCCGCGCGCCACGTGCAGGTCCACTGTGGACAGTGCGGTGAAGTCGCCGTAGCGCACGGTCACCCCGGTCAGCCTCAACGCGTCCGCGCCGGTGTGCGGCAGGGCCGGGTCGCGGTGCCCCAGCCGGGGGACGGCCGCCAGCAGCTCCCGGGTGTACGCGCGGGTGGGCGCGGCGAACAGCTCGTCCACCGGGGCCTGCTCGACCAGTTCGCCCCGGTGCAGCACGGCCACCCGGTCAGCCAGGTCGGCGACCACGCCCATGTTGTGGGTGATCAGCAGGATCGCGGTGCCCAGCCGGTCGCGCAGGTCACGCAACAGGGCCAGGATCTCGGCCTGCACGGTCACGTCCAGCGCGGTGGTCGGCTCGTCGGCGATGATCAGGTCCGGCTCGTTGGCCAGCGCCAGCGCGATCACCACCCGCTGCTTCTGGCCGCCGGAGAGCTGGTGCGGGTAGTGCCGGACCCGGGTGGCCGGGTCGGGGATGCCGACCAGGTCGAGCAGCCGGACCGCGTCCCGGCGGGCCGTCTGCCGGGTCAGCCCCCGGTGGGCCCGCAGCACGGCGGCGATCTGCCACCCGACGGTGTGCACGGGGTTGAGCGCCGTCGCCGGTTCCTGGAAGACCATGGCGACCGAACGCCCGCGCACCTCCCGCAGGGCCTCCTCGCCGGCACCCACCAGTTCGCGGGTGCCCAGCAGCACGCTGCCGCGCACCCGTGCGGTCGGCGGGAGCAGGCCCAGGACGGCGCGGGCGGTCACGGACTTGCCGGAGCCGGACTCCCCCACCAGCGCCAGGATCTCGCCCGGCGCGACGGTCAGGTCGAGGCCGCGCACCGCGCGGACGTCACCGAAGGAGACCTCCAGGCCGGAGATCGTCAGCAGGTCAGTCGTAGACACGTTCGGCCTCCGCCCACAGTCGCGCCACCAGCTTCGGGTCGTAGTCGGCCTGCTCCCCCGGTTCGTAGCGCACCCGGTGCAGCGTGCCGGTGAACGGGAACGTGCCGTCGCGCACGTGCGATTCCCAGTCGACCGGGCCGCCCCGGTCCGCGCCGACGCTGATCCCGGTGAACGGGGCCAGGCCGATCAACTGCGGTACGGGGTCCAGCGCCGCCGCGCCGGAACCGGTCTCCAGCACGAACTTCCAGCGGAACCCGGGCAGCGCCTCGGCGCGCAGCACCACGCGGGCCTCGCCTTCGGGGACCGGGACCGGGGTGGTGCGGTGGATGTCGCCGTACGCGTTGTAGGTCAAGTGGGCGTGGCCGTCGTCCACGTGCACGACGTAACCACCGCCCTGGTCGCCGTGCGCGAACAGCACGCCCCGGTCACCGGCGGTGGTCTCGACGTCGGCGAACGCCGTGAACGAGCGGAACTGGACGAGCTGCGCCGAGCGGTAGCGCTCCAGCAGCGGGGTTCCGGGGTAGAGGTCGACCGGGCGTTCCAGGCGCTCGTCGGACGGCCGGCGCAGCGATGCCGCCGGGCTGTGGTCGGTCAGCGGGAACACCGCGTTGTGCCAGGCGGCGGCCTCCCAGGCGGCGGCCAGCTCGGCGAGTTTCGCCGGGTGCCCGGCGGCGACGTCCGTGGTCTCGGTCGGGTCCTCGGCGACGTGGTAGAGCTCCCACTCGCTGTCGTCGTACGGGGTTCCGGGGCGGTGCCGGGTGACGATCTTCCAGCCGTCGGCGTAGTAGCCCCGGTTGCCGCCGGTCTCGGTGTACTGGGTGGTGTGCGGGCTCGGCGCGTCGGGCGAGCGCAGGACCGGGACGGCGCTGACGCCGTCCTGCTCGGCGGCGGGCACGCCGTGGCGGTGCTCCGCGCGGGGCACGCCGGCGAGGTCGAGCAGGGTCGGCGCGACATCGGTGACGTAGACGTACTGGTGGCGCAGCCCGGGTTCCAGCCCGGCGGGCCAGTGCACGATGAACGGCGTGCGCACGCCGCCCGCGTAGGTGTCGAACTTGTAGAGCCGGAACGGGGTGTTGGACGCCTGCGCCCAGCCGCGCGGGTAGTGGATGGTGGTCTGCGGGCCACCGAGGAGGTCCAGTTCCCTGGCCACGTCCCGCTCCCAGTCCCCCGGCACGCCCGGCACGTGCACGAACTGGCTGAAGTAGCTGCGGGTGCCCTCCACGCCGCCCTCGGCGGTCGCGCCGTTGTCGGAGGTGAACACGATGACGGTGTCGTCCAGTTCCCCGTGCCGCCGCAGCGCTTCGACGATCCGCCCGACGCTGTCGTCCACATTGGACAGCGAGGCGGCGTAGACCTCCATGTACCGGGCGAACAGCTCCTGGCGTTGCGGGGACAGCTCGTCCCACGGCGACACGTCGGGGTTGCGCGGTGGCAGCACGGTGTCGGGCGGGAACAGGCCCTCGGCGAGCTGCTTGGCGAACCGGCGGGACCTGATGACGTCCCAGCCCTCGTCGTAGCGGCCCCGGTAGCGGGCCAGGTCCTCGGGTTTCGCGCCGAGCGGGCCGTGCATCGCGTGGTGGGCGAAGTAGAGGAAGAACGGCTTGTCGGGATCGTTGGCGCGCAACGTGTCGATCATCCGCACGGCCCGGTCGGTCAGGTCGTCGGTGAGGAAGTACCCGTCCGGGTAGTCGCCGTCGTAGGGGCTGTTGTCCCAGACCAGCCGGTGCGGGTGGTGCAGGTTGGTCAGGCCCTCCAGGCTGCCGAAGTACCGGTCGAACCCGCGCTGCACCGGCCACGACGAGCGGTCCGCCGCGTCGTGGCTCGCCGCGTCCCGGGTCAGGTGCCACTTGCCGACCGCGAACGTGGCGTACCCCGCGTCCCGCAACGACTCCGCGAGCGAGGGCGCGTCGTCGGGCAGTTGGAACGAGTACGCCGGGTAGCCCGGGTCGGCGTTGGCCGGGAACGCGAACCCCGCGCGGTGCGGGTTCAGCCCGGTCAGCAGGGCCGCGCGGGACGGCGAGCACAGCGGCGTGGTGTGGTAGTTGGTCAACCGCAGGCCGCCGGCCGCCAACGCGTCCAGGTTCGGGGTCGCCACTTCGCCGCCGAACGGGCCGATGTCGGCGTACCCGAGGTCGTCGACCAGGACCACGACGACGTTCGGGCCGCGCGACCGGCGTTCGGCGGGCCACGCGGGGCGCGAGGCGGCGAACGTGCGGCCGACCCGGCCCGCGAAGCCGTCGTAGCCCCGGGCGTGGGGTGGGATGGTCATCGGGAGCAGTCCTTCCTCAGCCCCGGGCCGCGTTGGCGGCCTGGGCGATCAGCTGGAAACCCAGCACCAGCAGGGCGGTCACGGCCAGCGGGCTGAGCGCGAACAACGGGTTGAGGTCCAGGTAGCGCAGCGACGTGGTGAGCACCGCGCCCAGCGACGGGTCCGGCGGGCTGACGCCGATGCCGAGCACGCTCATCGCCCCCTCGATGAACACCGCCACCGACATGGACAGGGCGAGCTGCACGACGACCGGCTCCAGCGAGTTGGGCAGCACGTGGGTGCGCAGCACGTGCCCGCGCCCGCCGCCGATCACCTCCGAGGCGGTCACGAACTGGGCTTCGCGCACCCGGAGCACGGCGGAGCGCAGCAGCCGCCCGAAGATCGGGATCTCCACCGCCACCACCACGATCACCACCGACGTCGTGCCGGGCCCGATCACCGCCGCCAGCCCCACCGCCAGGATCAGCTGCGGGAACGCCAGCAGCACGTCGAACAGCCGTTGCACGGCGACGTCCAGCGCGCTGGTGAACGTCGCCAGCGCCCCGATGGCGCACCCGATCAGCGCCCCGAGCGGCACCGCCGTGAGGCTGATCAGCAGGTCGACCCGGATGCCGGACAGCAGCCGCGCCAGCACGTCCCGGTTGAGGTCGTCGGTGCCCAGCGGGTGCGCGGCGGAGGGCCCGAGCAGGTTGGCGTCCGGGATCTGCTGGTAGGGGTCCCACTGCACGAGCAGCGGCCCGACGAGCCCGGCCAGCGCGACCACCCCGACCAGGACCAGCCCGACCAGCCCACGACCCCGCAGCAGCGCGTTCACCTCTTGCCGCCCAACCGGATCCGGGGGTCCAACGCCGCGTGGGCCACGTCGGTCAGCAACTGCACGACGACGAACACCGTCACCGACAGCATCAGCAACACCTGCACCACCGGGTAGTCGCGCCGGGTGACACCTTGCTCGACCAGCAACCCCAGGCCCGGCCACGCGAAGATCGACTCGACCAGCACCGCGCCGCCCAGCAGCGCACCGGTCTGCAACCCCAGCGTGGTCACCGCGACCGGCAGCGCGCCGCGCAGCGCGTGCCGCACAACGATCTCCCGTCCGCGCACGCCGGCCGCGCGGACCGTCGTCACGTAGTCCTGGCGCAGCTCACCGCGCAGCGTCTCGGCGAGGAACCCGGTCAGCACGCCCGCCACCGGCAGCGCCAGGCACACCGCGGGCAGCACCAGGTACTGCGCGGTGATGTCGACCCGGTCCAGCAACCCGGCGGGCGGCACTCCCCCGGTCGGCAGCAACCGGAAGAACACCCCGAACACCAGGATCAGCACCACGCCGGTGACGAACGTCGGCAGCGCCACCGACGCGGTGTGGAACGCGGTCAGCAGCCGGTCCACCCACGGGTTGCGGGTCGCCGCCCACACCGGGCCGAGCACCAGCGCGGTCAGCACCGCCAGCAGCAGCGCGGCCAGCGTCAGCGTCGCGGTGTTGGCCAGCCCGTCGGCGACCAGCCCGGCGATGTCGCCGCCGATCAGGAACGACCGCCCGAGGTCGCCGGAGAGCAGCCCGCCGACCCAGTGCAGGTACTGCGCCACGACCGGCCGGTCCAGGCCGAGTTCGGCGCGGATCGCGGCGACCGCCTCGGGTGGCGCGTCGGCACCGGCCAGCACCGCCGCCGCGTCCCCCGGGATGGCCCGGATCAGCAGGAAGATCAGCACCGACGCCAGCCACAGCACCACCAGCGCCGACGGCAGCCGGCGCAGCAGGTAGCCGATCACCGCAGGTGCGCCTTGCCGAGGTCGAGCTCACGCCGCCGCGACCAGTCCACGCCCTGCAACGCGTCGCGCGCCACGAACTGCTCCAGCACCACGCCGATCTCGGCCAGGAAACCGCCGTCCAGCAACTGCTCGGACACCTTCCGGTACGCGGCGACGGCCTCTGGGCCGGTCGCGGCGGGCAGCTTCCACGCGGCTTCCGCGGCGCCCGTGTACTCCGGCGAGGAGAAGTGCGAGGCGTTGCGGCGGGCGTTGAACGGGTAGGCGCTCACCGTCAGCGTCGCCGGCGACAACTGCGCCCACGAGTGGTTGGTGGTCCACAGGCCGGGGAACTGCGCGCCGATCAGCTGCTTGACGAACTGGGTGGAGTCGACGGGTTCCAGCTTCACCGTGATCCCGGCCTCCGCCAGGTTGTTCTGCACGACCTGCGCGATGGCGGTGAACACCGGGTCGTTGCCGACGTACGCGAGCGGGATCTCCGGCACCGGCGCGCCGTGCTCGGCCAGCAGCGCCTTGGCCTTGCCGACGTCACGCCGGTAGCGGCCGTCGAGTTCCTCGTCGTAGGCCGGACTCGTGCGCGGCCACGGCAGCGAGGCCGGGTATCCCTTGTCCCGGAACACTTCCTTGATGATCCGGTCGCGGTCCAGCGCGTAGGCCACGGCCTGGCGCACCTTCGGGTCGTCCAGGCCGGGCGCGGTCACGTTCAGACCCACGTACGCCTGGAGTTCCGCGCCGTCCAACGGGATCGAGCGCAGGCCGGGCGTCGACGCGGCGGCCTCCGCGTCCCGGTAGCCGATGCCGCGCGCGAGGTGCACCTGCCCGGACTTCACCGCCGCCAGCAGCGACTGCCCGTCCGGCACGACCCGCACGTGCACGCCGTCGAGGTGGGGCGCGCCGTCCCAGTAGTCGGCGTTGCGGGTGAACGTCAGGTCGGTGTTGGGCCGCCACGACTCGAACGCGAACGCGCCGGTGCCGACGAACCGCTTGCCGGTCGCGATGTCGCCCGCCGTCTCGGAGTCGATCACCGGCACGGTCGCCAGCAGGTCGAACAGGTTGCTCACCGGGTGGTCCAGGCGCAGCACGACCTGGTCGGGCGCGGGCGTCTCGACGGCGGTGACGACCTTGGCGGTGCTGATCAGCTGGCCGTTCCACTTCGGGTCGGTGTAGGTCGCCAGCGAGAACTTGACGTCCGCCGAGGTGAACGGCCGGCCGGTGTGGAACTTGACGCCCTGGCGCAGCTTCAGGGTCACCGTCCGGCCGCCGTCGGTCGCGGACCACTCGGTGGCCAGCGCGGGCTTGGGGTCGAGGCTGTCCCGGTCGTAGTGCACCAGGTTGTCGTACACCAGGCCGACCAGGGTGGTGATGGCCGCGTTGCTGTTGGTGAACACGTTGGCGGGCACCAGGTCCAGGTTCACCCCCACCTCGGCGACCCCACCCTGTTCGGGCGCGGCCGACGGGTCGCCGGCGGAGGTCCGCGCGTCCACCGCCGACTGGCAGGCCGTGGCGGCGAACAGCAGCGTGGCCCCGGCGAGGGCCTTGAGCGTCGCACGTCTGGTCAGGTTCATCGGGCGGTTGCCTTTCTGGCGTCGTCGAGCAGGTCCAGCGGGTGGTCGAACAGCCGGTTGAGCAGGCCGGTGCACGCGGCGGTCGCCTGCAGCGCGGGGCCCAGGCGGGTCACCGAGACGATGTCCGCGCCGGGCAGGGTGGTGGTCTCGGCGAACGCCCGCAGCAGGTCCGGCAGGCGTTCGGCGGGGTCGGTGATGGCCTGGCCGCCGAGCACCACGCGGTCCGGGTTGAACGCGTCGCGCAGCAGCCCGACCGCACGGCCCAGCGCGGCGGCCCGGTCCGCCAGCAGCCGCCCGGCCGTGCCGTCACCGCGCCGCGCGGCGGCCCGGACCAGCCGGATGTCGGCTTCGGCGACCACACCCGCGCGGACCGCGCGCTCGGCGACCGTGCGATCCGCGACGGTCGCCTCCAGGCAGCCCGTCGACCCGCACGGGCAGCGGGCGTCGCCGCCGATCGGCAGGTGCGCGACGCTGCCGCCGCCACCGGGGCCGCGGTGCAGCGCGCCGTCCACGGCCAGCGCGACGCCGACCACCTCGCGGGCGTAGAAGTAGAGCAGGCTCGACACCCGCGGACCCCAGCCGAACAGCAGTTCGGCGTTGGCCATCGCGGCGACGTGCCCGTCCAGGTGCACCGGCAGGCCGGTGGCGCGGTGCAGCAGGTCGGCGGCCGGCACCCGGTGCCAGCCCAGCCGCTCGTGGTCGAGCAGGCCGCGCGCCGAGTCGACCAGGCCGCCGCTGGCCAGGCCGATGCCCACCACCGTGCGGCCCGCGCGGCGGCGCAGGAACGAGCGCACCTTGCCCGCGATGTGCGCCAGCGCGTCCTCCGCGCTGCCGCCGGGCGTCGGGATCTCGTCCGAGTCCAGCAGCGTGCCGCGCAGGTCGGCCAGGCCGTAGGTGGTCGTGCTCACACCGATGTGCACGCCGCACGCGGCGAACACCGTCTCGTCCAGCGCGATCGGCACCCGCGGCCGGCCGATCGCCCCGGCCGGCACCAGGTCGGGGAACTCGCGCAGCAGGCCGACGTCCATCAGCGCGGCGACCTGCCTGCTCACCGTGGGCATGCTCAGCCCGGTGTGCTGCCCGATCGCCGCGCGCGACAGCGGGCCCTCGCGCCGGATCACCGACAGCACGGCGGCGGCGTTGGCGGCGCGGACGCCGGGGCGGGCGCGCGGGGTCTCGATCACGGTGGCGAACCTCTCCGGAGCGGTTCTCGGGCAGCACGGGGACGCCCGTTTTCGTTCGGGCGGGCAAGGAAGTCACGGGAGGCGGCGGACGGCCGGCGGCGAAGGTCAACAACAGCGGTGCACAGGCGAAGACTCCGTGTGTCCACTTCGGAAGTCAACGACGTCCGGGATATGGAATGCCGACGCCCACTTATTTTCAGTGCTTCACGGAACCTTGTTGGCGCGGCCGGGCCGTTCGTACCGTCGAGACGCGGGCCGGGTCCCGCTCTGCCGGCCGCGAATCCGCGGCGCGAACCGTTCAGCCGAAGGGAACACCGTGAGCGTGTCTGTGGAAAGCGTGGGGGCGGACGTGGCCGAGGCGTCGGTCGGGGCGTCGGTCGCCCGGCTCGGCTCGGCCATCGGCGCACGGGTCGACGGCGTGCGCCTGGGCGGCGACCTCGACCCCGGGACCGTCGCGACGATCCGGGCGGCGTTGCTGGCCAACAAGGTCATCTTCTTCCGCGGCCAGCAGCACCTGGACGACGCGGGCCAGCTCGCGTTCGGGGAGCTGCTCGGCACGCCGACGCTGGCGCACCCGACCGTGCGCGGGCGTGACAACGTCAACGTGCTGCCGATCGACTCCGACTACGGCAAGGCCAACAGCTGGCACACCGACGTGACGTTCGTGGACCGGGTGCCCGCCATCAGCATCCTGCGCGCGGTGCACCTGCCCCCGTACGGCGGCGACACGACGTGGGCCAGCACCGTGGCCGCCTACGAGACGCTGCCGCCGTCGTTGAAGGCGTTGGTGGACAACCTGTGGGCGGTGCACACCAACGCCTACGACTACGCGGCCAACATCGACGAGTTGCGCATCGGTGGTGTGGACGTGAAAACGGAGGAATACCGCAAGGAGTTCGTGTCCGACCTGTACGAGACCGAACACCCGGTGGTGCGCGTGCACCCGGAGACCGGCGAGCGCGCGCTGCTGCTCGGGCACTTCGTCAAGCGGCTGGTCGGCTTGTCCTCCACCGAGTCGCAGGCGGTGTTCCAGTTGCTCCAGCAGCGGGTCACGCGGTTGGAGCACACCGTGCGCTGGCACTGGCAGGACGGCGACGTGGCGATCTGGGACAACCGCGCCACGCAGCACTACGCGGTCGCCGACTACGACGACCAGCCGCGCCGCCTGCACCGCATCACGCTCGCGGGCGACGTGCCGGTGAGCATCGACGGCACGCCGAGCGTGGTGCGCAAGGGCGACGCCACGCACTACTCCGCCTTGTGACCCCGTGCGGCGGCACGGACCGGGCACGCGACACGCACCCGGTCCGTGCCGCCGCTGCTCATTCACGATCGCCGGCAGGTCATCAACGGTCGTCGGGTGTGGGTCGCAGCGGGGTGATCGGGGGTCGGAGCCCGGTGTTAGTGTGCGGCCGAGCGCACTCCGGGGGAGATCGTCGGTGGATTCCGTGGAGCAGGACGTGTGGGTGTCGCTGCGCGAAGCCCAGGCCATGGAGCACACCGGGAGCCGCACCGAACTGCTGGCCGGGCTGGTGCGCCGGGCCGACGCCGGGGACGTGCCGCGCGCCACCTACCTGTCCCGGCGGCTGCTCGCCGACGCGCACCGGGTCGACGGCCGGTGGGACGAGGTGTTCCGGCTGTTCCGCGAGTGCCTGGACGAGTACGACCACCGGCCGTGGCGGTTCGACGACGAGGACGAGGTCTCGCTGCTGAGCTGGCACGCGTGGCTGGTCGGCTGCATGGTCGACTTCCCGGACCTCTCGCTGGTCGAGATCACCGCCGCGCTGGACGACGTGGAGCGCCGGTTCCTGGCCGCCGGGTTGGGCTTGCACGAGGTGCACGCGGCCCGGCGCGGGGTGGCCGCGCACCTGGGCGACTGGCCCACCGCCGACCGCGCGTTCCGCCGCTGGGCCGACACGGCCGATCCCGCCGGCGACGACCGGTGGCGGCGGCTGGTCGAGGTGGAGCAGTTGCTGGCGCGCGGCGAGGAGGCGTCGACGGCCCGCGCGCACGAGCTGGCCCGGCCGGTGCTGGCCGATCCGTCGACGGTCGACCGGGCGGCGGTGTCGGCGCGCAGCCTGATGTTGCTGCCGGTGGCGCGGACGGGCGCGTGGGCGGACGCCGTCGTGCTCTACCGGCGGTTGCTGCGCGGCATGTCCGGCGAGTTCCACTCGTTGGAGGAGCACGGCCGGATCGTCGAGTTCTGCGCGCTGACCGGCAACGAGGACGCGGGCGTGGACTGGCTCGGTCCGATGCGCGGGTTCCAGGCGCGCCGCCGGCCGCTGGCGACCATGGAGTTCGCCGCGTCGGTCGCGGTGCTGGCCCGGCGGATGGTGGAGCTGGGGCGCGGCGACGCCGAGCTGGACCTGGGCGAGGACCCGAACTCGGGCCCGTTCCGGGTGCTGGCCGACCGGATGCGGCGGCTCGCGCTGGACCTGGCGGACCGGTTCGACCGGCGCAACGGCACGTCCGCGCAGGGCGACCGGATCCGCGCCCGGCTGGCCGCCCGGCCGCTGGTGGAGCACCTGCCGCTGGCCCCGACCACCCGCCGGCCGCTGCCCACCCTGCCGCCGCCGCTGCCCGCCTCGGCGCTGCTGGACCGGGCGGAGTGGCACGACCTGCGGTGCGAGCCGGACGAGGCGCGGGCGTGCCTGGCGGTGCTGCCCGCCGGGCTGCCGGAGGACCTGGCGGCGCGCGAGGCGGAGCTGCGGGCGAAGTTCTTCCAGAGCGGCCGGACCGAGCCCGAGCTGTGGTGGGCGGCCGACGTCCACCGGCGCAACGGCGACCTGCGGCGGGCGCTGCTCGTGCACTGCTGGCTGGGGCTGTGGATCGTGGCCGAGGGGCGGCCCGCGCAGGGCGCGGCGCTGACCGCCGACGCGGTGGCGGGCCTGCGCCGGCTGGGCGACGAGACGGCGTGCGCATGGGGCGAGCACTGGGCGGCCTACGTGGCGGCGGCGCTCGGCCGGCCGGCCGAAGCGGAGCAGGCGGTGCGGCGCGGGCTGCGGCACGCGACCGGCGACCCGCTCGCCCGGGGCTCGCTGCTCCTGCTCGACGCGTCGCTGTTCCCGGACCGCACGGTGGGGTCGGCCACCGCCGCGCTGACCGCGTTCGTCGAGGCGGAGGCCCCGGAGAAGGCGCTGGAGGCGTTGGCGCACTTGGAGAACGCCGACGCGCACCACGGCCTGGTCGACCCGCTGCTGGCCCGGTTGGCGGGCCGGCGGGACCGGCTGGTCGGCCGGCTGCGCTACCTGCGGGCGTGCGCGCTGATCGACGCCGGCCGGCTCGCCGAGGCGGCGGACGACCTGAACGAGGCGATCGGTCAGGCGTCGCTGCGGGCCGGCGGCGCGACCGTGGAGCAGTGGTACCGGCTGGCGCAGGCCGACGACGCCGCCGGGCGGCACGAGGACGCGGTGGACGCGGGCCTGCGCGCGGCGGCGTGGCTGGACCACCTGCGCGACACCGAGGACGCGGGCTGGGCGGAGTGGGCCGACCACGCCCGCTACCTGGTGGCGGAGAACTTCCACCGGCTCGGCGACCGGGCGGCGGCACTGCGCGAGTACCGCCGGGTGGCCGACGGCGGCGGCCCGCTGGCGGCGTCGGCGTTCGTGGCCGGCAGCGTCCTGCTGGACGCCGGCTGACCGGTCAGCGCGCCGCCGGCAGGGCGGCGACCACTTCGAGGTAGAAGTCCGCGATGCGGCGCAGGCCCGGCTCGTCGGCGGTGGTCTTCTCGGCGCGGCTGCGCCCCGACACCTTCGGGTCGTCCACCACGTGGGCGAGCGCGGCGAGGGCCTCGAAGTCGTCGCCCAGTCCGAGCGCCAGCACGGTGAGCGGCGCGGGCGCGTCGCCCACCAGGCTCGCGTACGCCTCCTTCCACTGGTCGGCGAGGTTGGTGGGCCAGCCGTCGGTCAGGAACGCGATCACCACCTCGGCCACTTCCTGGCCGGTGGCCGCGAACCGCGCCGCGTCCTGGCCGATCCGCTCGCGCAGCAACGTGAACGCGGCCGCGTACGAGGTCGCGCCCCGCACCCGCAATGCCGGCACCAGCGTCGTGTCGGCGGCCTCGGAAGTCATGGACAGCACCACCTGGGCGTCCGAGCCGAAATCGATGAGGCCGAACCTCAGCACCTCGGCGCCGGAGGCGGCTTGGCGAATCTGGCGCAGGATCTCCGGCACGGCCGCGTTCACGGCGTCGATCCGCTTCCCCGTCATTGAATACGAGACGTCCACGACCAGGTACAGCGGGACCACCCGGGTCGGCGCGCGGGGCGGCGCGGCGGGAGGCCGCACCTGCTGCCCCGGCGTGTCCACCGAGCGCAGCAGTTCACGGGCCCGCTCGGCGACCACCGGCACGTCCTCGGCGGCGACGAGCTGGAGGCGCTGGTGGGCGGCGAGGACCTGGCCGGGTTCGGCGGAGGTGAGCCACTCGCCGAGCGAGCGCACCGAGCCCTCCCGCACGTACGGCAGAGGGCTTTCCAGGCTCGCCTTCAGGTGTTCGGGCAACGGGGTCGGGACGACGGCCGCGCCGAGCGGGTTGCGGGCCAGGATGATCGAGTCCACGCCCCGGAACAGCCAGCGCTGCGGGGTCTGCGGCCGGTCCGGGTGTTCCCGCACCCGGTCGGCGGCGAACTGGAACGCGTCCTCCACGGTGATGTAGCCGGTGTTGTCGCGGTCGGCGGCACCGGTGCGCAGACCGTCCACCAAGGCGGCGGTGAACACCGAACCCCCTTGGGACACCAGGGCTTCACCCTCGAACGAGTACTCGGTGGCACCGGACGCGGTCAGCACCGCCCGCCCGCGACCGCCCACCAGCCGGCGTTCCAGGTCCACCTCGGTCCCGCCGGCCTTCGCCCCGCGCTCGAACGCGCCGCTGAAGCAGCAGTCCAGGATCAGCACCTGACGGCCCGCGCGGCAGTCGTCCAGGCGTTCCAGCAGCCACCGCGACTCGACCGCCGTGGACGCCAGCCAGTCGCGATCGGTGTCGGCCGTGGCGAAGTACAGCCTGCCGCGTGCGTCGACCAGGCCGTGGCAGGACAGGTAGACGACCACGAGTTCGTCGGAGTTCCGCTCACCCAGGAACCGGTCGACCGCCCGGCGCACGTCGGACTCCGCGCGCTCGGACACCACCGTGACGTCGAACCCGCCGATGGCGGGGTCGGACAGCACCTCGGTCATACCCGTGGCGTCGACCGCCGGGGACCGCAGCTTGGCCAGCCGTTCGTCCGCGTAGACACCGTTGGCCAGGACCAGCGCGGCACGCGAGTCGGCGGGCTTGGGTGCCGGGTGTCGCAGGTGCACGTGCCCGTGTCCTCCTCCTGGCGTCGGGGAGAAGAGTAGCCACGCCCGCGCGGTCGTCCCTCCGGCCGCCGCCATACCGAGACCGGCTCGGTTGCCGGGCTCGTCCGGACGGGTGAACGGAGATCGGGACGGGTAACAGCCGCCGACCCGTCCGGTATACCTCCGGTCGAGTGGCCCGCACGTCGCCGACGGCGCAGGAGGCCGACCCACGAAGGGCGAGGCGGGGACGTGACCGGACTGATGACCGCGAGCGCGGACGTCCTCTCGGCCGAGCAACTGCCGCTGCTCCAGCTCGGGTTCACCGCGTGGGTCGTGCTCGCTGCGGCGACCGGGGTGGCACTCGCCGTTGTGCTCCTCAGCCGCCGGCTGCAAGCGCGCGACCAGAGGGCCGGGGTCACCGTGACGTTCGACGGTGACCGCACGGTGCGGAGCTTCCGTTTCACGCTCACCGTGCGGGGCCACCACGTCGAGATCGCTCACGGGCCGGGCACCGGGCCCGCGTACGAGATCAGGAAGACCGGACCGACCACCGCGGAACTCACTCGACCCAACGGTCACCCGCTGCGGCTGGAGCACGACGTCCCCGTGCGCCTGGGTGAGGGGATCTGGTTGAAGTACGTCGACAACGGTCGTGGGGCGCAGGATGACGAACTGCTCTGAAACGCCGTGGTGAGGAGGTTCGGATGACCGCCACGGACGTGGTCGACCAGTTCGTGCTCGAAGTGCCGTACGACTACTTGAGAATTCGCAGCTCTTCGATGCGGCCCTCGCGAGCAGAGGAGTGGGCGCGGAGACTCCGGCCGTTCCTCCAGGACACGATGGAGTTTTCGGGGGCACCGGCCTCGTGGCTCGCCTACTACGCGTTCGACGGGTTGGGCAGAGCGGTGGTGTGGCGGGCGCGTGGCCGGCTCGACGCACATGTGGTGGTCGGTCCCGACCACGTGCTGACCCCGCGCAGGGCGTTGGCGATGGCGACGTGGGACGGCTGGAGAACGGCCGACGGCAACAGCGGGACCGGCATCATCCCGATCTCCAAACTCGCCGCCCAGGATCTTCCAGTGGACGCGGACAGCGGCTTCCCGTCGAAAACTCACCTGACTTCACTGATCGCCGCGCGTCTGCGGAATCCCGAGGCGCCTCTGGCGGTGGTGGGAGCACCCGAGGCGAAACTGATACCGCTTCTGCTCGGGCTCGTCGAGGCGGTGGGTGAGCGGGCGGGCTCGCGGTTGTGGACGTTCTCGACCCACGTGACGGCGGCTTTCCTCTCCTCCCCCCACGAGGACGAGCCGGAGATCGTGTTCCTGCCCGGGATCGACCGGCGGCCGGAGGCCGTGCACCGGACGGTGGTCTTGCTGGACGAGCCGGGGCCGGAGGACTCGCACTGGCAGGCGGCATCACGGTTGGCCGACGCCTATGTCTCCTCCCGCACAGGGCGGCCGTCGGGCGCCGGCAGCATGAAGTTGGCGACCGCGCTGCGTCACGCGAAGTCCCCGGAGGAGGCGGCGGGCGTGCTCGCCGCGATCGAGGAGGCAGGACCGCGGAAGTCGGCGTCGGAGCGGCGGGCGAACCGCGCAATTCTGCTGGACCAGGACTTTCCGTACGGCACGGACAGCGGACGCGCGCCGATCGACGTCATCGGGGAGCAACTGCCGGTCGTCTACCCGACGGTCGCGAAGCTGTGTTTCGGCAACGCCATGGAGGACATCACCGCGTCGGACGAGAGCACCCTCCGCGAGCTGCATGCCCTGCTGCTGGACGGGACGATTTCGACGGAGTTCGTCCGGGCGCTGGTCGGTCAGGCGGTAGCGGCCGGGAAAGCGCACCTGCTGGCGCACGTGATCGGCGTCCTCCAGCTTCGGAGTGATGGTGCGCCGGTGACCGAGGAGGTGTGGCACCCGGCACCGCAACCACAGCTCGTGAGGAGCGACAGCCCAACCCCGCTGCCGCCGGTGTTCACGGTGGTGCGGTGGGTGGCGCGGCCGGGTATTGCGGCGGTGTTCGTGCTGGTCGGTCTGCTGATGTTCCTGCTCGGACTGATCGTCGGGCTGCTCCCGTACCAGTAGGTGTGCAACTGGTTGCACAGCACGCCAGTGCATATTACTGTCCGGTAGCATGGCGTTGGAGCACGCGATCCTGGTCTCGTTGGAGGAGCGCCCCGGCACCGGCTACGAGCTGGCGCGGCGGTTCGGCAAGTCCATCGGGTTCTTCTGGGCGGCCACCCACCAGCAGATCTACCGCACGCTCAAGCGGATGGTCGGGCTCGGCTGGGTGACCGGCGAGGAGATCGCCCAGGACGGCCGGCCGGACAAGCGGCTCTACCGGGTCGCCGACGCGGGGCGGGTTGAGGTGGCGCGGTGGCTGGCCGAGGCGGGCGAGCCGACCACCCTCCGGCACGAGCTGTCGGTGAAGGTCCGGGGCGCGTCGCTGGGTGACGTGGCCGCCGTGACCGCCGAGGTGGCCCGGCACCGGGACGTGCACGCCCAGCGGCTCGACGCCTTCCTCGCCATCGAGCGGCGGGACTTCCCGGACCCGACCGCGCTGGCCGGGCAGCGGCTGCACCAGTACCTCGTGCTGCGCGGCGGCGTCCGGGCGGAGCGGGCGCTGGTCGAGTGGTGCGACGAGGTGCTGGCCGCGATGCGGGAGGACGACCGCCGATGACCGACTACCCGAACCTGCTGCGCCCGCTGGACCTGGGCTTCACCACCCTGCGCAACCGGGTGCTGATGGGTTCCATGCACACCGGCAACGAGGACCGCTCCAAGGACTTCGGCGCGCTCGCCGCGTACTTCGCCGAACGGGCGCGCGGCGGCGTCGGCCTGATGGTCACCGGCGGCTTCTCGCCCAACCGCGCGGGCTGGTTCTACCCGTTGTCCGGCAAGCTCTCCACGCCGCGCGAGGCCCGCCACCACCGCGAGCTCACCGACGCCGTGCACGAGGCGGACGGCAAGATCGCCGTCCAGCTCCTGCACGCGGGCCGCTACTCCTACCACCCCCTGGCGGTGTCGGCGTCCGCGATCAAGTCCCCGATCTCGAAGTTCCGACCACGCGCCCTGTCCGACCGAGGGGTGCGCGCGCAGGTCGCCGCGTTCGCGCGCAGCGCCGAGCTGGCCCGCGAGGCCGGCTACGACGGCATCGAGATCATGGGTTCCGAGGGCTACCTCATCAACCAGTTCCTCGCGCCCCGCACCAACAAGCGCACCGACCGGTGGGGCGGCAGCCCGGCGAACCGGCGGCGGGTCGCCGTGGAGGTCGTGCGCGCGTGCCGGCGGGCCGCCGGGCCCGACTTCATCGTGATCTACCGGCTGTCGGTGCTCGACCTGGTGCCCGACGGGCAGACCTGGGACGAGGTCGTGGCGCTGGGCCAGGAGGTCGAGGCGGCGGGCGCGACCATCATCAACACCGGGATCGGCTGGCACGAGGCGCGCGTGCCCACCATCGTCACGTCGGTGCCGCGCGCGGCGTTCGCCGGGGTGACCGCGAGGCTGCGCCCGCACGTCGGCATCCCGGTGGTCACCTCCAACCGGATCAACATGCCGCAGGTCGCCGAGGAGGTGCTGGCGCGCGGCGACGCGGACCTGGTGTCGATGGCGCGGCCGTTCCTGGCCGACCCGGAGTGGGTGCGCAAGGCCGAGACCGGTCGCGCCGACGAGATCAACACGTGCATCGCGTGCAACCAGGCGTGCCTGGACCACACGTTCGCGCTGAAGAAGGCGTCCTGCATGGTCAACCCGCGCGCCGGCAACGAGACCACGCTGACCCTGCTGCCGACCCGCGTTGTCAAGCGGGTCGCCGTGGTCGGCGCGGGCCCGGCCGGGCTGTCGGCGGCGGTCGCGCTGGCCGAGCGGGGGCACCGGGTGGAGCTGTTCGAGGCCGAGGACGACATCGGCGGGCAGTTCGCCATCGCCCGCCGGATCCCCGGCAAGGAGGAGTTCGCCGAGACCATCCGCTACTACCGGCGGCGCGTCGAGCTGACCGGCGTCCGGCTGCACCTGGGCCGGCGCGCGACGGCCGACGACCTGGTCGGGTTCGACGAGGTGGTGGTGGCGACCGGTGTGGTGCCGAGGGTGCCCGCGATCCCGGGCGTCGAGCACGCGCTGTCCTACGCGGACGTGGTGCGCGGCGGCGCGCCGGTCGGGGCGCGGGTCGCGGTGATCGGCGCGGGCGGCATCGGCGTGGACGTCAGCGAGTTCCTCACCCACACCACGTCCCCCGCGCTCGACCCGGCGCGGTGGCGAGCCGAGTGGGGTGTCGCCCGGTGGGATGGGGACCAGGGGGACGCCACCGAGCCGGGCGCGGCGCGCGGCGGCTTGGTCGAGCCCCGGCCGGAGGCACCGGCCCGGCAGGTGTACCTGTTGCAGCGCAAGGCTTCCCGCATCGGCAAGGGGCTGGGCAAGACCACCGGGTGGGTGCACCGGGCGACGCTCGCGGCGAAGAACGTCGAGCAGTTCACCGGCGTGAACTACGAGCGGATCACCCCGCGGGGCGTGCACGTCACGTTCGGGCCGAAGCGGGAGCGGCCCCGGCTGCTGGAGGTCGACACGGTCGTGGTGTGCGCGGGCCAGGAGTCCGTGCGCGACCTGGTCGACGCGCTGGCCGGGCGCGGGGTGCGGGCGCACGTCATCGGCGGGGCGGACGTCGCCGCCGAACTGGACGCCAAGCGCGCCATCGACCAGGGCACGCGGCTGGCGGCGGTGATCTAGGAGGTGGTCGGGCGCGGCCCGATCCAGCGGTGGCGCAGCGGTTCCGGGCGGGGGTGGAGGCCGGCGGCTCCACGGCGACCACCGCGCCGTTCGCCGGCGACCTCACCTCGCACAGCCCGGTGAGGTTCCGGCCGTTCGAGGGCGTCGACGTGATCGAACTCGTTGCGGACGGCCGGGTCGGCACGTTCACCGTGGTGAATCCGGCCGCGGTCCGCGCTGACCGTCGTCGGCGCGGCCGGCTACGCGGGGCTGGTGGCGGACGGCGTCCTGCCGTGCCGCAGGATCTCCGGTATGAGCCGACCGTTCACCGCCGGGGACCTCCGCCGCTGGGAGGCGCACGCCGTGCCGGCGTGGGTCTACAAAGGTGTGCTGCTGGCCGGCTGGGGATTCGTCTTCGGTTACGCCATCACCGCGCCGACCTCGTGCACGCCCGTCGCGCCGTGCCTGCCCGACCCGTGGCTGTCGGTGGCCGCGGCGGCGCTGCTGGCCACGCCCGTCCTGCTGTGGCGGGAACCGGTGCTGGGGTGCGCCCTGGGTGCCGGGTTCGGGCTGACGGAGGTGGTGTCGGAGGCGGACGACGGCATCCGGCTCGCGTTCGGCCTGCACGGCCTGGCGTGCGCGCTGGTCGCGTTGTGGCTGGTGGAGGCCCGGCGGGCGCAGCACCGCGTGGTCGGGTCGCTGAGCACGCCGGTCCGGGTGCCGAACGCGACGCCCGCGCGGTTCACCGGGCGCACGGTGGTCGCGGTGCTGATGTTGCTGGTGGGGTTGCTGGCGCTGGTGAAGTACCTGGTCGACTCGTCGGACCTGGCCGAGCACACGGCGGCGGCGACCCGGTTCGGCGGCCGGGTGACGGCGGTCGGCGAGCACGACGTGACCGTGCAGCTCGCGTCGTCGCGGCGGACGTTCGACGTGCTGTCGACCGAGGGCTACGCGGTGGGGTCCGAGGTGCCGGTGCTGGTGGACGGCGAGTGGGCGCAGCTGGTCGCCGAGCCCCGGGACGTGACGTTCCCGCTGACCGTGATGACGATCTCGCTGGGCATGGCCGCGTTCCTGCGGTTGCGCGACCTGGCCGGGCGGCGCGCGTGGCACCGGGTGTTCGCGGGCCCGTCGCCGGCGGTGGAAGTGCTGGTGCGCGCGGACATGCGCGGACGGGCGGTGCTGCACACCGTGGACGGGCGGCCGTTCGCGTCGATGCCGGTGTCGCTGCCGTTCGAGGACGACCGGATGCTGGCGGTCGGCGACCTGAGCCACGGCGGCTGGGTGGTGCTCTCCGGCCCGGACCAGGTCCTGCTGCCCACCCGGCCGCTGCGCCCGAGCCACCGGGAGCTGCCGCGCTTCGACGACCCGGGCGAGGAACTGCTGGGCGTGGCGCTGGAAGTCCCGCCGCTGCCCTACCCGGTGCCGCCGCACCGGCGGGACGTGGTGGCCGGGCGGTGGCTGTTCGCCGCGGCGCTGTTCCTGACCGTCGGTGCCATGACGCTGGACGGGCCCGTCGTGCTGACGGCGTTGTGGACGGCCGGGACGTGCGTGCTGGCCGGGTGGGTGCGGGGGCGCCCGTCGGCGGTGTTCCACCACGACCACGCGTCGGTGCGGTCGTGGCTGCGGACCTACCGCGTGCCGTGGTCGGCGGTGACCTCGATCCGGCGGGACGGTGAACGGCTGGTGCTGGAGCTGGAGTCGGGTGCCCGGTTCACGCTCGCGTCGAGCAGACGGCCGGTGGCCGAGCTGGGCGCGTTGGCCCGCCGGCTGCACGACCTGGCCCCGACCCGCGAGGAGGACGTGACCTCGCGGTTCGGCGGCGCGCTGCCCGTGGTGCTGTGCTTCGCCGTGGCGGCGGGCGCGGTGCTCTGGCTGACCTAGCCGACCCGTGAGGTCGGGCACTCGGCCGGCGTGCGGTGTGGCCGCAGTGGTGATCGTCGGGGGTGCGGCCGGTGTGGCAGCACACCTAGGCTCACCGCCGTGGACTTCTTCACCGGACCCGACACGGCCGCCGCCCGTGCCGCGCACGACGTGTGCCACGAGCACGCGGAACCGTGGCTGCGCAACCACTCCCTGCGGGCGTACTCGTGGGCAGCGGCCCACGCCGCCGCGCGCGGGATCGACCACGACGCCGAACTCCTCTACGTCGCCGCGCTCCTGCACGACCTCGCGCTGACGCCGGCGTTCGACAGCCACCTGCTGCCGTTCGAGGAGGCCGGCGGCCAACTGGCCAAGGTGTTCGCCGCGGGCGCGGGCTGGGGCAAGGCGCGCCGCGACCGGCTGGCCGAGGTGATCGTGCTGCACATGCGCGACGACGTCCCGGCCGAGCAGGACCCGGAGAGCCACCTGCTCCAGATCGCGGTGAGCGCCGACGTCTCCGGCCGCCGGCTCGACCTGTTCGGCGACCCGTTCAAGGCCGGGCTGCTGGACCGGTTCCCGCGCCTGGGTTTCGCGCCCGCGTTCCTCGACCGGGCCCGGGACCAGGCCGACCGCAAACCCGACTGCGCCGCCGCCGCGCTGATGCGCACCGACTGGGAGAGCCGCGTGCGGAGCAACCCGCTGGACCCGCCGACGACGGGCCCAACGGGCTGACCGGCGCTACTTCAGCGCGTAGGCGCGGATGATCGTCTGCTCCACCGCGTTCCCGGCACGGTCCTCGGCCGAGGCCCGCAGCGACACGAACTTCGCGCCCGCCGGGTGCAGCACCGCCGCGATCCAGCGCTCACCGGTCTTGACCAGCGGCACCGGCTTCCACGACGCGCCGTCGTCGTACGACACCTGCACGGTGGCCCGCACGTCGCCCGGCTTCGCGGCCCCGTTGCGCTGGACGTACACCGGGAACGCGAACGGGCGGCCGGCGGCGGCCCGGTTGTGCTCGTCCAACCGCGGCGCGAACCGGACGGCCGACAGCGGCAACGCCGCCGGGTCGCCGGCCACCGTGTCCGAGGTGAACGTCCAGGTGGCGCTCACCTGCGTGGACAGCTCCGCCACGCCGTCCCGCGACGCCTCGGTGTGCAGCCGGAACGAGCCCTTCCCGGCGGGCACGACCGCGTACAGCGAGCCCGCGTCGGGCGACTCGGCCACCGGGACACCGTCCCGGTGCAGCGTCGTGCGCGCCTTCGTGACCTGCGAGTACCCGTAGTGGCCGGGGTCCTGGTCGGTGAACAGCGGCACGCTGACCCGCACCTGGTCACCGCGCCGGCCGGCCCAGTCGTCGGCCCGGCGCACGGCCGGGAACGCGGGCCCGAACACGGCCTTGTTCCACTCGACCGCCGTGGCCGGCCCCACCCGGAACCGCCGCGCCGCCGCGTCGCTCTGGTAGGTGTCGGGCGGGAACGCCGTCGGGTTCGCCATCTGCGTGAACGAGCCGTACCAGTCGACGCCCGGCGAGTACCGGTGCAGGACGCGCAGCGGCAGCGGCCCGCCCGCCACCTGGTCGAGGAAACCCGCCTGGCCGGGGCCGGACGCGGCGACCCGCGACTCCACCCGCGCCAGGTCCCGGTCGGCGTACCGGTAGGCCAGGTCCGCCGGGATCCCACCGTCGTCCGTGGACGACACGTGGTACTGGTAGGGGCTGCCGACGAACCGGCCGTCGCCGTCCGGCCGGGCCAGCACGCTCTGCACGGTGAACGCCGCGCGGCCGGGCCACGACGTCCGGGACGGCACGTAGAACTGCCGGTCGAAGGTGTTGCCGACGACGCCGGACCCGGTGTCGCCCCACTCCGTCTTCATCGCGATGAGCGTGGACGCGTTGCCCGGCGCGGCCTCCGGCTCGTCCACGCGGGTCGTGATCCGCTTGCCGGCACGGGCGTCGAACTCGAGCGCGGCGGGCCCCGCCACGACGACCTTCGGTTCGGCGAACCAGGTGGTCTGCCGGTCCTCGCCCTGCACCCACGCGTCGAAGTAGTAGGTGTCCTTCGGCAGCCTGGCCCTCACCACGCCCGACGGGTCGTGCTGGAGGTGCGCGCGGGCCTCGTTGACGCTGACCAACCGGTAGAAGTAGGCGGGCGTCAACGCCCCGTCGCGGTCCCGGAACGTGAGCTGGACGTCGTAGCTCTCGACCTCCTTGGTGACGCCGACCGGCGTGCGCACGACGGTGTCACCGCCGGTCGCGACGAGCACGCCGCTGTAGATGCCGTCCGGGCCGGCCACGGACGTCCGCACGGTCACCGAGACCTCCGCCGACGCGCCGGGCGCGACGGTGACCTCCGCCGGCGTCACCACGGCCATGCCCGCCGGCGCGGGGTTGCCCTTCGGGTCCTTCAGCTCGGCCGCGACGCGCAGCGCCACCGGGGACGTGCCTTCGTTGCGGTAGGCCAGCTTCCGCTCGATCGGCGCGTCGTCGGCGTGCGGCCAGCTCGCGGTGCCCAGGCTCAGCGAGGACGGCGACGCCTGCACGGCCTGGCGGGTCGCGCGGGCCACGTCGACCCGGCCCGCGCCCTGCTCGTGCACCGACAGCGCCGGGTTCGGCTCCGCACTGCCCGCCAACGCGCTCTTGAGCTGCTGCGCGGTCCAGCCGGGGTGCTGCGCGGCCAGGATCGCCGCCGCGCCCGCGACGTGCGGGGTGGCCATGGACGTGCCGGACAGCGCCACGTGCGTGGCGTCGACCGGGTCGCCGATCGTGCCGTTCTTCGCCTTCGCCGCGGCGATGCCCACGCCGGGCGCGGTGATGTCGGGCTTGATCGCGTCGTCCAGCCGGCGCGGACCGCGTGAGGAGAACCCCGCGAGCTTGTCCTCGCGGTCCACCGCGCCCACGGTCAGCGCCGCGTCGGCCGCGGCCGGGCTGCCGATGGTGCGCTCCGACGGCCCGCTGTTGCCCGCGGCCACCACGAACAGCACGTCGCTGTCGGCGCTGATCCGGTTGAGCGCCTGCGACATCGGGTCGCTGCCGTCGGTCGGCCACGGACTGCCCAGGCTGAGGTTGACCACGTCGGCGCGCGCCTCGGCCGCCCAC
Source organism: Saccharothrix espanaensis DSM 44229 (assembly GCF_000328705.1). Classification (NCBI taxonomy): domain Bacteria; kingdom Bacillati; phylum Actinomycetota; class Actinomycetes; order Pseudonocardiales; family Pseudonocardiaceae; genus Saccharothrix; species Saccharothrix espanaensis. The sequence goes on from NC_019673.1 coordinate 6,548,576, forward strand.
TGCATGCCGGCGATGATGTCGGACTCCCGACCGCCGCCGGAGTCGCCCAGCACCTTGCCCACCAGCAGCTTGCTGTCCGGTGCGACGCCCTGGTAGCGGCCCGAGCCGGTGATGGTCGCGGCGACGTGCGTGCCGTGGCCGACCCGGTCGTCGGTGCTGTCGCTGTCGCTGAAGTTCTTCGCCTCCACGATCGCGTCGGCGAGGTCCGGGTGGGTCGCGTCGACCCCGGTGTCGAGCACCGCGACGGTCGCGCCGCGCCCGGTGTGCCCGCCCTGCCACGCCGCCGGCGCGCCGATCTGCGGGACGCTGCGGTCGAGCGTGGCCCGGACCGGCCCGTCCAGCCACACCTTCGCAACGCCCGCCGCGCGGGCGCCGGACCAGAACGCGGTGTCCTTCGCGGCCTCCAGCGCGTACCCGCCGACGCTGGGCAGTTCCCGGGTGCCGCCCGTGACCTGGGCGCCGCCGGAGGTGACGATCAGCGGGGTGGCCGGGCTGGACCGGTCGTCGTAGCCGGCCCGGATCAGGCCCGTGACGTCGAACAGCCGCGCGTCCAGCCGGCCGGAACGCAGGTCCGCGGCGGCGTCGGACGGCACGACGTTCAGGTCGCCCCGTTCGTCCTTGAAGTGGTGGAACAGCACGTCGGCGCGGCCCTGTCCGGCCCGCACCGACACTTTCCCGCCGCGCAGCTCCACCCGGTCGCCGGTCACCAGCGTGACAACGCCGTCCGGTCCGGGTGTCGTGGGCCGCTGCTCCTGCATTCGCTCCGCGAGCGCGGAGCCGGGACCGGTCACGGCGGTCAGCACGGCCGCCATCACCACCCCGGCGACCAGGAGTGGTGTTCTCCTGCGGGTCATAGGTGTTCTCCCCAGATCACCGTGGCGGCACCTGAGCGGCCGCCACTCCCCTCGGTGACAAAGACACACCCGACCGTGATCCCGTTGCTTCCCGGTCCGGATTCACCCGCCCGCCGACTCAGCCGATCCGGCGCTCCAAGAGCACGGTGTCCCGCCAAACGCCGTGGTGGCGCGCGATCCGCTCCCGCACACCGATGGTGCGGAACCCCGCAGCGTGGTGCAGGACGATGCTCGCCCGGTTCTCCGGGAAAATCGCGGTCTGCAACGTCCACAGCCCGCCCTCGTCGGCGGCCGCCACCTGCCGGTGCAGCACCGCCTTGCCGACACCCCGCCCCCGCGCGTGCGCGGCCACGTAGATCGAGGTCTCGGCGACCCCCGCGTAGCACTCGCGCGACGAGACCGGCGTGGCCGCGCCCCAGCCCGCGACCCGACCGCCGACCTCGGCGACCCAGCGGTGGTCGGGCAGCCACTTGGCGTCCAGCGTGCGGCGGCTGGGGACCTCCGCCTCGAACGTGGCGTTGCGGGTCGCGATGCCCTCGCCGTAGATCCGCCGCACGTCGGCCCAGTCGTCCTCGGTCATGGCGCGCACCGGTACGTCCGGCGGCGGGGTCACCGGGGCGGGCCGGGCGACCGTGCCGAGCACGGCGTCCGCGGCGCTGGGCAGACCGGCGCGGGCGGCGGGGTCGACCGACACCAGGGTCGCCGGGCCGTCCGGGCGCACCCTGAGGAACCCGACCCCGGCGAGCCGGCGGACGTGGTGCGAGCAGGTCGACTGGCTGACCCCGAGCCCGTCGGCCAGCGCGCCCACCGCGATCTCGCCCCCGTGGGTGGCGACGATGTGCAGCAGCCGGACCCGGGTCGGGTCGGCCAGACAGGCGAACCGGTCCGCGTAGCGCTGGGCGTCGTCCACGGTCAGCGTCATCGGGAAGTCCTCATGCCGCCATCTTCAGCAGCCGCCACTCCCCCGGTCAATCGAACACCGTCGATGTATCACACGCCACTACATCGACTTCGATCGATGATCCCGTGGTCGTCGCCCACCGGACCAGGTCCCCCGGAACTGCCGCAGCGGTCGATGGTGGGCTCGGCGACGACGCTCGGCGCGTTCGCGTGCGAGGAGGTCCAGACCTCCGCCGGGCCGGATTCCGTGCGCGTTCAGCCCAGTCGGAGCACGCGCGCGCCCCGACGTGACCAGAATCCCGGCTGATGCCGTGATCATTCCGCTATCCGGCGGACGCAGATTCCACCCGACCGCCGCTAGCGTCCGAGACGCGCCGCCAACGTTCACCACATCGGAGCGACCATGCCCCACAAGCGCGTCCTGGTACCACTCCTGCTGGCGGCCGCCCTGCCGCTCGCACTCGCGACACCCGCCGAGGCCGCAGCGCCCCGCGTGACGATCACCGAACTCCCGGCCCTGGCCGGCGGCACCGCCCGCGTGGTGGGGCTCAACGACAACGGCGAGGTCGCCGGCACCAACTCGGGCAGCACCGGCTCGCGGGCCGTGCTGTGGAACGGCGGCGCGCCGGTGGACCTCGGTCGCGGCAACGCCACCGCGATCAGCGCCCGCGGGCAGGTGCTGAGCCTGGAGTCCATGACCAGTGGGGGCACCTACCAGCAGCACCCGAGGATCTGGCACGCCGGCACGACGACCAACCTGGCCCCGTCCGGTTCGGGGTGGGTGATCGCGAACGCGATCAACGCCACCGGCGACGTGCCGATCACGTACTCCCGTTCGCCGTACGGGTACCACCAAGAGGCCGCGGCCGTGTGGAAGACGGACCACCACGTGGGCCTGTCGGTCAGCGGCCCGCACCTGAGCATCTCGGTGATCACCGACAACGGCCTGACCGCCGGCACCCAACTGCCGATGTTCGGCGACGACAAGAACGCGTTCCGCTGCCAGGAGACGTCGTGCACGCGCCTGGCGGCCGCGCCGGGAACCGGCCCGTACGCGGTGGTGGCGGCGAACGAGTCGGGCGTGATCGTCGGCAACCGCGACAACCGGCCGTTGCGCTGGCAGGGCGACGCGGTGACGGTGCTGCCGGGCGGGGTGGGCGCGGTCGCGTCCTCCCAGCAGGCGGTGAACGAGCGCGGCCACGTCGTCGGGTGGACGCAGGACGCGTCGGGCGTCCGGCGGGCCACGGTGTGGCGCGGCGGGCGCCAGGTCGTGCTCAACGTGCCCGGACCGTCGGAGGCGCTGGCGATCAACGACAAGGGCGACATCATCGGCTACAGCTCGGCGTCGGGGCAACAGCGCGCGTTCTTGTGGCGCAACGGCCGCGCGGTCGAACTGGGCACCCTGGGCGGCACCCACAGCGTTCCGGTGGCCATCAACAACAACGGCGTCGTCATCGGCCACTCGACAACCGCCGACGGCTCTTCCCGCGCGGTGAAGTGGACCGTGCGAAAGAGCCGGTCCGCCACAACCGGGTGATGATTGGACGCTGTGCGCACTGACTGAACGCCACCAACCTAGGCCGGAAACCGCAGTTTCCGGCCTAGGTAACCAAATCGGGCGAATGGACCGGTGTTCAGGCACCAAATCAAGATCATTTTCGTTGCCTGAAAAAATGATGTCGCGCTCAGGCGGAGCGTCCAGGCGGAGCGCAGAGGCCCCGACGAGGGTGGCACCGGAGGCCGCCGGGAAGCGAGTGATGGCGAAGATCCTCGCCCTGGCAGACAACGGCTCCACCCCACGCCCCACCCAACCGCGACCGCCACACCGGTCGCCCACGTGGCGGGGCTGTGCGGTGCTCGTGGGCGGACTTGGATGTGTGGCGGGAAGTTCTCGCGCCGGCTGCGAACTGGGGGTCCGGGGGTTCCCCACCGGCCGAGGGAGAGCGCTCGGGTGGGCCGAGGGAGAGCTTGTGAGTGAGGCGAGGCTGGTACGGGGGCCGGTGGCGTTCGGCTTGCCGAACGGTTCGTGGTGCGACTGGGGGCCGCACGGGCGGGGTGCGCGGGCGGGGCGGGCGGCCGTATTAAGGCGGGTTTCGGGGTGGTTGTCTGCGGCCCGGGTCGAGTGGCGGGTCTTGCGGATTGGTGGTAAGTGAATAGGCGTCCTGGCTCGGTGACCCAGGACACTTCACTCCGTTCGGGTGTCGTACGTCCCACTTGGTGACCGATTGTGACGGATCGGAGTCGCGGTCGGAGATTCCAGCCACAGAACGGCTCTCAGTCGCTCCGACGTTCGGTCGAATGGGTGTCCACCATGCTCACCAGGCGTGCGAACATCTCCCGCCGGGCGCAACCGGAATCCCCTGCCGACCGGGGCGATGTGCGACCGAAGGGCTTTCCCGCACCGACCGGGTCGTTTTGTCCGAAAGCTCCGGCGAGTGCCCCAAACGTGTATTGTGTGCCCCACGTGGGGCGCACGAGCCAGGATTACACGTAGGGAGTACTCCATGGGGGGGCCAGGGGGATTTTATGGTTCAGATAATGTTCGGGAGTCGGTGACCGCCGCCCCGGCAGCCCGCCTGCGGCCGGGTGTGCGGGAATATCTGGGGTTTCGTCGTGAATTTCACGTTCCGCAGCGCCGACTCGACGTGGCGGCCGCGGTGACGTCAATGGTGCTGTTGTTCGAGTGCACCACCGCCGATGTCGCCGGGTCACCGGCAACCGCCACGTCGCGGGTTTCCGGTTTGCGCACCCGGCCGGTCCACCTCCACTGCCACGGGCACCTGCACGGCATCGAGGTGGTGCTCGAACCGTGGGCGGCGTTCTCGCTCTTCGGCAGGTCGATGGACAAGTTGACCGACACCGCGGTCCCGGCGGCCGAACTGCTCGGCGACCGCGTGCACGGGCTGGCCGAGCGGCTCGGTGCCGCCGCGGACTGGACCGAGCGGTTCGGCCTGGTCGACGCCGAGCTGAGCCGGTGGCGGTCGATGCGGCCGTGCTCGCACCAGGTCCAGACGGCGTGGTACCTGCTGGCCCGCACGAGCGGCACGATCCCGATCGCGGAACTGGTCAGCGCCACCGGCTGGAGCCAGCGGCAGCTGGAACGCCGGTTCCGCGAGCAGATCGGGCTGCCGCCCAAGGCCGCCGCCCGGGTGCTGCGCTTCGAGCGGGCGCTGCGGCTGCTGGTCGCCGGTGCGCCGCTGGCCGAGGTGGCGGCCGCGTGCGGCTACTACGACCAGGCGCACCTCAGCCGCGAGTTCACCGCGCTCGCCGGCCGCTCGATCAGCCAGTTCCGGCAGGAGCGGGTGAGTATAGCCGAGAACCCGGCCGGATCGGCCGGACGGGGGGCGACGATTTTATCCAAGACTGCCGGCCGCTCCGGTGACTAAATTTCGGTCTGTGGCCACACGCGAAGAGCAGGGTTGCCCGGCCACCTGGGTGGCGACAATGCAGCGAACAATCGGCTCGAGACGCCGCCAGGTCCCCGCACGACCTGACGGCGACCTGCGTTGAGCGCGCAGCCGGGGGCAAGTTCCGGCGGTGTTCCACCGAGTTACGGGTGATGGAATACCGCCAATACACCGACTTGTCGACCCCGCGCTGCCGTTTTACCAGGACTGGGGGCAGGTCATTCCTTTGACGTGCCGGAAAGAAATCGCCGGACGCAGCCCCGGTGGCGGTCGTTCCCGACCGTCCACCGGTTTCGTCGTGGCCGCTCAACTGGGGCGACCGGCCACGGCGCGACACCCGGGCACTCCGGCGACCTCACGCCGCGGACCGCGGCGATCGACCCGTGCCCGGCACTTGCGCCGGGCACGGGTCCGGTCGGCCGTCGGTCGGTGGCACATCCGACGAAGCAGGAAGGGCTAGCGAGACGTGGCGCTGAACGAGTTGCAGAAGAGGGACACGGCTTCGGTCGGGTACGCGCGGAACGGTCCCCCCGTCCAGCGCGGGGGAAGTGCCTCGAAGAGCCGGATCCTCACCACGCGCGTCGGGCTGCGCATCCCGGATGCGCTGAACTTCGACATCTGGGAGCGGGCCGGCTTGCAGCTCTCCCGGATCGCCGACTCCTCGGCGTGGTGCCTGGGCGACTGGCTGATCTACGGCCAGAGCAACTACGTCGGCCGGTACCGGCAGGCGGTGGAGATGGCGGGGCTGGAGTACCAGACGTTGCGGAACTACGCCTGGGTCGCGCGGCGGTTCGAGCTGTGGCGTCGGCACGAGAAGCTGAGCTTCCAGCACCACGCCGAGGTCGCGGCGCTCTCGCCGGACGAGCAGGACAAGTGGCTCACCCGCGCCGAGCAGGGCAACTGGTCGCGCAACCAGCTGCGCAACCACCGGCGGCTGGCCGAGAACAACGGCCAGATCCCGGAGCCGGTCAGCGTGGCGCTGCTCAAGCTCAGCGTGGACCACGAGCAGATCGAGCAGTGGCGCGAGGCGGCCCGCAGGTCGAGCAAGCGGTACGAGCAGTGGGTGATGACCGCGCTCGACGCCGCCGCGAAGCGCGAGTTGGAGCTGGAGCCGCAGGACGCGTGAGAGGCGGGCGCCGGGAGAGCGGTGCCCGATGTTCCACCCTGATGTCCCCCACCGATCTCCGACCTCGACCCTGGTCCGGCCACAGTGGAGCCTTCCCGCGCGCACGCGGGGAGACGCGCCGGTGAGCGGGTCGTCCTGACCGGAAGACACGGTGTGAGGTCCGCGGAGGACGTGGTGAACCCGGCCGGGTTCACCACGTCCTCCGCCGGTCCGGGCCGGCCCGGGGTCGATCAGGCGCGGGATCTGATCGGGTGCAGAGGTTGATCAGGTGCCGGGGTTGATCAGGTCGGGCCTCGTCCAGCCGTCGAGGTCGTACTCGGACATGCACTGCTCGGCGAAACCCTTGAGCGCGGCGGCTTGGCCGTTCGCCTGGTACGCCTGCAGGGTCTGCACCCGGATGCCCTCGTGGTCGCCGCCGTAGTTGCGCTCGTAGAGCTCGTGCCGGCCGGCGAACTCGGTGCCGACCGCGTCCCACAGCAGCTTCAGCAGCTTGACCCGGTCGATCGCCTGGATGCCCCGCGAGCCGCGCAGGTAGCGGTCGAGGTACGGGCGGACGTCGGGGTTCTTCCAGTCGGCGGCCGAGGAGTTCAGGTAGATCAACCCGCTGCCGAGGGTCTGCTGGATGATCTCCTTGATGCGCGGGTAGCCCACGCCCATGAAGGTGCGGTACGCGAGCCCGTAGTTGAGGTTCGGCTGCACCGAGCCGCCGACCCACGAGTTCGGCGACTTGGCCATCGCGTCGGACAGGCCCCAGAACACGTCGCGCCAGTTGAGCACTTCGCCGACCTGCGCCTGCACGCCCCGGAAGTGCGTGGTGCCGGTGACCTCCACCGCCTTCATGACGCAGCCGGCGATGAAGTCCAGCTTGACCGCGAGGCGGGTGCAGCCGTGGAAGGTGAAGCGTTCGAGGAAGCCTGACCCGGTGGCGAAGGAGTTGGCCGCGCCCGCGTCGTACATGAACACGTTCTCCCAGGGCACCAGCACCCGGTCGAAGATCATGATCGAGTCGTTCTCGTCGAGCCGGCTCGACAGCGGGTAGTCGAAGGGCGAGCCCTGCGTCGCGACCATCAGCTCGTAGGAGGTGCGGCAGATGAGCTTGAGGCCGGGCGAGTTCATCGGGACCGTGAACACCAGGCCGAACTTCTTGTCCCGCACCGGAAGCCCGTAGTGCGCGATGAGGTTCGCGTTGGTCATCGCGGAGCCGGTCGCGACCACCTTGGCGCCGGAGACGATCAACCCGCTGTCGGTCTCCTCCTCCACGTGCACGCAGATGTCGGCGGTCCGGTCGGCGGGCCGGTCCCGGTCGACCGGCGGGTGCACGATCGCGTGGTTGAAGTACAGCACCCGTTCCTGGGCGTCGCGGTACCAGCGGCGGGCGTTGGCCTCGAACGGCCCGTAGAACTCGGCGTTGGCGTCGAGCGTGCCGAAGAACGCCGCCTTGTAGTCCGGGGTGCGGCCCATCCACCCGTACACCAGCCGCTGCCAGCCGACGATGGCCTCGCGCGCGGCGACCAGGTCCTCCGACGACCGGGCGGTCTTGAAGAACGGGTGGGTGAACCCGCCGTTGCCGGTGTCGGTGGGCACCCGCAGCACACCTTCGGACGCCGGGTCGTGCAGCACGTCGTAGAGCCGCGCGATGGAGCGCACGCTGTTGCGGAAGGCCAGGTGCGTGGTGACGTCGTCGACCCGCTCGCCGTAGATGTAGACCTCTCGGCCGTCCCGCAGTGATTCCAGGTACTCCTCGCCCGTCATCGGGCGGACGTTGTTGAGCCGGCCCGCCGGCGCAGGTGACGTGATGGTCATTTCGCTGCTTCTCCGTCGCGAAGGCTGTTCGGCCGATCTCCGCCCGGTGGCGTCGATCGCACTGCTGAGGTGATGGGTGGTCGAGAACGCGGGGTGCCGGCGTGGCGGAAGCCCGGCAGGGCGGGGGAACCGCGGTTCGGGCGGCACGCCGGTGGTCGTGGTGACACCGTGCTCGCCAGGGGTGGTGCGCCGTCCCGCCGGCGAGACGGCGGCGGACCGGTGGCGGCGTGCCGGCCGGTGGCCGAGCGCACCGGGGCTGTTCGTTCGGCGATCTTCTCGCGGCCCGTCGTGAAATACAATTAGTCCGCCGGTGGCTTTCGCTGTCGCGGGCCACCGGTCCGGCGGTTCGGCGGAGGTGGCCGACCTCGGGAAAGGTTCGGAGTCCGAGTCTATTCACCGGGTCCGCCGGCGGCGGCCGGGCCGGTGCGCCGGGAGCTTTCCGGTCCGCCGATCCGGCGGCGCGGTGCCATGATCGCTGTAAGATAAAAACATCGACGGTCCGGGGGCGCTCGTCAGGTCGCGCCCTCGTGGTGACCGGCAATCCTGCGCGTTCCCCAAAAGCAACGAACGGGTCGGTCCATGAAGGGGATAATTCTCGCCGGGGGCAGTGGTACGCGGTTGTACCCGCTCACGAAGTCGACGTCGAAACAACTGCTGGCGATCTACGACAAGCCGATGGTGTACTACCCGCTGTCGGTGCTCATGCTGGCCCAGATCAGGGAAATCCTGGTGATCTCGACACCGGACAGCCTGCCGGCGCTGCGGAACCTGCTGTCCGACGGGTCGCACCTCGGGCTCGACATCACCTATGCCGAGCAGACCGAGCCGCGCGGTATCGCCGACGCGCTGCTGATCGGCGCGGACCACATCGACGGTGGGCCCTCCGCGTTGATCCTGGGCGACAACCTCTATCACGGTGCCGGGTTCTCGCGTATTCTCCGGGCATCCCGCGAACGGCTCGACGGGTGTGTGCTGTTCGGTTACCCGGTGTCCGATCCGGAGCGCTACGGGATCGGCGAGACCGACGACCGGGGCAATCTCGTCTCGATCGAGGAGAAACCGCTCCGGCCGCGTTCGGACAACGCGATCACCGGCCTCTACTTCTACGATTCCGACGCGGTGGAGATCGCCCGCGGGCTGGCTCCGTCGGCCCGCGGCGAATTGGAGATCACCGATGTCAACCGGCACTACCTGAAGCAGGGCCGGGCGAGCATGTTCCGGTTGGGCCGCGGGTTCACCTGGCTCGACGCGGGCACGCACGACTCGATGCTGGCCGCCGGCCAGTACGTGCAGGTGATCGAGCAGCGCCAGGGCGTGCGCGTGGCGTGCTTGGAGGAGATCGCGCTGCGGCTGGGCTACATCGACGCCGACGCGTGCCACCGGCTCGGCGAGGGGATGAAGAACTCCGAGTACGGCCGGTACCTGATGCAGATCGCCCAGTCGCTGGGGTGACCGCCGGTGTCGGGCGCTTGGGAGGTTGTGCACGACGCGCGGACGGGAAGGGAGTGCCGGTGGGCTATGCAGAACTGAGTCCGGAAGAGCTCTTGGGGCTCGGCTTCGCCGCACCCGGGGTCACCGAGGACGCCTGGTCGGTGCGGTGGGACGCGGCGGTGCCGGCCGCCGCCGCGCTGTGGGCGACCACCCCGCCGACGGTCGACTTCCGCACCTCGGGCAGCACCGGCCCGAGCCGGAGCAGGCGGCGGCTGCGGGAGAACCTGTGGCTGGAGGCGGGGATGCTCGCCGACCTGGTCGCGCCGGACGGGCCGGAGGCGGCGGTGTGCTTCGCCCCGCCGACGCACGTCTACGGCGCGCTGGCCAGCGTGCTCGTCCCGGCCCGGCTGGGGATCCCGGCCTGGTACCGCCCGACGTTCTTCGGCGCCATGCCGGAGGTCGGCCGGGGCCGGGTCCTGGTGGTGGCGACGCCGTGGATCTTCACCCTGCTGCTCCAGCACCTGGACTGGGTGCGCGGCCTGGAGCACGTCACGGTGCTCTACAGCAGCGCCGTGCTGCCCGCCGCGGCCGGGGAGTTCCTGGCGGAGGCGGGTCCGGAGCGCACCCGGATCGTGGAGGTGCTGGGGTCGACGGAGGCCGGCGGCATCGCGTTCCGGCAGTGGCGGGCGGGCACTCCCCCGGCGTGGACGTTGTTCCCGGACGTCGCGTTCGCCGGCGGGCCGGGCGAAGGCCCGGACGACGAGGTCCCGCTGGTGGTGAGCAGTCCCCGCCTGGCGTTCGAGCCCGGCCGGCCGCCGCCCGCCACCTGGGAGACCGACGACCGGGTGGTGCCGCTGGACGGCCGGACGTTCCGGCTGGTCGGCCGGGCCGGGCGGCTGGTCAAGGTGAACGGCCGCCGGATCAACCTCGACGAGGCCGAGCACTCGGTGCGGGCCGCGCTGGAGTGCGCGGACCTCGCCCTGGTGCCGATCTTCGACCGGATGATCGGCGAGCACGTCGAGCTGCTCGTGGTGCTGCGCGACGGGACGGTGCTGTCCGACCTCGACCTGCCGGCGGCGTTCGCGCGGCTGGGCGTGCGCCCGAAGAGCGTGCGGGTGGTGCCCCGGATCGACCGGTCCCCGCTGGGAAAGCTGCGGCACGGTCAAGCTCCAGAAACAGACGACGCGGAGGTTGGGACAAGGTGACGCAGGTCGTGGAACGTCAGGCTGATCGGCTCAGCAGCAGGGAGTACCTGGCCCGGGTCGTGCGCAGCGCCGGGTGGGACGCCGGTCTCACCTCGTGCACCGACGAGGAGATCGTCCGGATGGGCGCGAGCGCGCGCACCATCGAGGAGTACCTGAAGTCCGACAAGCCCATCTACGGCCTGACGCAGGGCTTCGGTCCGCTGGTGCTGTTCGACGCCGACTCGGAGCTGGAGCAGGGCGGCTCGCTGATCTCGCACCTGGGCACCGGCCAGGGCGCGCCACTGGCCCCGGAGGTGTCGCGGCTGATCCTCTGGCTGCGCATCCAGAACATGCGCAAGGGGTACTCGGCGGTCTCGCCGGTGTTCTGGCAGAAGCTCGCCGACCTGTGGAACAAGGGGTTCACCCCGGCGATCCCCCGGCACGGCACGGTCAGCGCGAGCGGCGACCTGCAACCGCTGGCGCACGCCGCGCTCGCCTTCACCGGTGTCGGCGAGGCGTGGACCCGGGACGCCGACGGCCGGTGGTCCACCGTGCCGGCCGTGGACGCGCTCGCCGCGCTGGGGGCGGAGCCGTTCGACTGGCCGGTGCGCGAGGCGCTGGCGTTCGTCAACGGGACCGGCGCGAGCCTCGCGGTGGCTGTGCTCAACCACCGGTCCGCCCTGCGGCTGGTCCGCGCCTGCGCCGTGCTCTCCGCGCGGCTGGCGACCCTGCTGGGGGCCAATCCCGAGCACTACGACGTGGGGCACGGTGTCGCGCGCGGCCAGGTCGGTCAGCTGACCGCGGCGGAGTGGATCCGGCAGGGGCTGCCCCGGGGCATGGTGCGCGACGGCAGCCGCCCGCTCCAGGAGCCGTACAGCCTGCGGTGCGCGCCGCAGGTGCTCGGCGCGGTGCTCGACCAGCTCGACGGCGCGGGCGACGTGCTGGCGCGGGAGGTCGACGGCTGCCAGGACAACCCGATCACCTACGAGGGCGAGCTGCTGCACGGCGGCAACTTCCACGCCATGCCGGTGGGTTTCGCCTCCGACCAGATCGGGTTGGCCATGCACATGGCCGCCTACCTGGCCGAGCGCCAGCTGGGTCTGCTGGTCAGCCCGGTGACCAACGGCGACCTGCCGCCCATGCTCACCCCGCGCGCCGGGCGCGGTGCCGGGCTGGCCGGGGTGCAGATCAGCGCGACCTCGTTCGTCTCGCGGATCCGGCAGCTGGTGTTCCCCGCCTCGCTGACCACCCTGCCGACCAACGGCTGGAACCAGGACCACGTGCCGATGGCGCTCAACGGGGCGAACTCGGTGTTCGAGGCGTTGGAGCTCGGCTGGCTGACGGTCGGGTCGCTGGCGGTGGGCGTCGCGCAGCTCGCGGCCATGACCGGCCACGCCGCGGAGGGCGTCTGGGCGGAGCTGGCCGGGATCTGCCCGCCGCTGGACGCCGACCGCCCGCTGGGCGCCGAGGTGCGCGCCGCGCGCGACCTGCTGTCCGCGCACGCGGACCAACTGCTCGTCGACGAGGCAGACGGGAAGGATTTCGGATGAGCACACAAGGACTGCGCGACACCGCACGGGCCTACAACGAGGGCGTCCAGCCGTTCGTCGCGCCGTTGCCGGAGGAGGTCGGTGACTACTTCGACCGCAACCACGAGGTGCTGACCACGATCTACCACGGCAACATGCACTACGGGTACTGGAACGGCCCGGAGGACGAGGCCGGGTTCGAGGAGGCCACCACGCGGCTGACCGACCTGGTGATCGACAAGCTCGCCGTCGAGCGGGGCGCGCGGGTCCTGGACCTGGGTTGCGGCATCGGCCGGCCCGCGGTGCGGCTGGCCGAGCGGACCGGCGCGGAGGTCGTCGGGGTGTCGGTCAGCGCGAAGGACGTCGCGCGGGCCGGGGAGACGGCGGCGGCGGCCGGGCTGGCGGACAAGGTCTCGTTCCGGCTCGCCGACGCGATGGAGCTGCCGTTCGAGGACGGGTCGTTCGACGCGGTGTTCGCGCTCGGGTCCATGGGGCACATGCCCGACCGGGGTGACGCGTTGAAGGAGGTCGCCCGGGTGCTGCGGCCCGGTGGCCGGGTGGTGCTCACCGACGAGGTGCTGCGCGGCGCGGCGCTGGAGGACGAGGAGCAGGCCTACATCCTCGCGATGGTGGCGGCGACCTGGTGCGCCGGGCCGCCGACGGTGGCCGAGCGGTACTCGGACTACTGCCGGGTGGCCGGGTTGGAGCTCGACGAGCTCAGCGACATCACCGAGCACACCAAGTACACGTTCTCGAAGATCTACCAGGGTTTGCAGTCCTACCGGGCGGAGCACGGCGAGCTGCCCGAGGACATGGCCGAGATCCTGGAGATGGGCGAGGACATCGACTGGGCCGAGCACCACGACGAGGACCAGACCGAAGGCGCGGTCATCGTCACGGCGCACCGAGCGACGTAGCCGCGGCCCGGTCCGGCACGCACGACGAAGGTGGCCTTCCCGTCGAGGGGGAGGCCACCTTCGTCGTCGGGGCTACAGCTCGGGTTCGGCCCACTCCGGGTGGCCGACCTCGGCGAGCGCGGCCAGCACCCGGTCCCGTTCGGACTCGGCGAACCGGTCGAGGATGTCGGCGGAGTTGAGCCGCCGGAACTCCGCCGGCTGGTCCCGCGGCGGGGCCACCCCGAGGAACTCCAGGCAGCGGGCGTGGTCGGTGCCGCCGACCAGCCCCTGGTAGGTGAGGTTGACCACCGGTCCGCGCGCGGTTTCCCGGTAGTACCGGAAGATGCTCGTGCGCCGCTTGACGTGGTCGCGGAACGCGGCCGGGTCGAACCGCTCGATCTCCCGCTTCGCGTAGCCCGCGTCGAGGCTCTCCCGCTCGGTCACGTTCCACACGTCGGTGATGTTGGCCTTGCTCAGCGAGGAGTACGAGGCGAGCTTGTTCTCCCGCTCCAGGATGATCTTGTGGACCTCCGGGTCCTGGAGCACCTGCTGGCAGACCGCCGCGGACTGCTCCCGCCACATCTTGAAGCCGATGTGGGTGCGCCCCGGCGGGCACTCCGAGAGCACGGTGTTCGCGACGGCGACCGCGCGCAGCGACCTCGGCCGGATCGCGCGCAGCTCCGCGGAGTCGCCGACGATCCGGTCCCAGTGCTCCGGGTGGAAGATCTCGTCGTGCATCAGCACGCCCGGCGACCGGTTCAACAACGACATCAGGTGCGTGGTCCCGCTCCTGGCGAGACTGAGCACGACGAACTTGACGTGGCCCATGCCGGCTGCTCCTCCTGGGTCCTCGGTGGCGGTCACTGCGGCGCGGGCCGGTGCACGGCGGTGAGTTCCTCGATCCGCGGCACCAGCTCGTTGGGCGAGGGCAGGGCGCGCACCTCGTCGCGCAGCGAGGCCGCGTGCGCCCGGAAGCCGTCCTCCCGCAGCAGGCGCAGCAGGTTCTCCCGGACCAGCTCGCCGGTAGCGACGTCCGAGTGCACGGCCAGCCCGGCACCCTGCTCGACGAGCAGCTGCGACAGCAGCGGCCCCTCGAAGTGGCACGGCAGGGCGAGCTGTGGCACGCCGTGCGCGCTGAACGTGCTCAGGGTGCCGAACCCGGCGTGGTGGATGACCGCCGAGCAGCTGGGCGCCAGGGCGTGCAGCGGGACGAACGGCACGACCCGCGTGTTGTCCGGGACGTTCGTGAGCTTCTTCTGCTCTGACTCCGCGATGGTGGCGACCAGTTCGATGTCGAGGTCGGCGACCGCGTCGAAGATGCCCTGGAAGTCCACGCCGTACCCGGCGAGCCGGTCCATCGCCGTGGTGCCCACGGTGAGCGCGACCCGCGGCCGCTCGGGCTCGGCCCAGAGCCACTTGGGCACCACGGCGGGACCGCCGTAGGGCACGTACCGCATCGGGACGTAGTGCGTGTCGCCGTGGATGCTCAGCGAGATCGGCAGCTGCTCGACGGTGAACTGCCCGAGGGCCATGTCCTCGGTGTACTCGAACCCGTACCGGCGGCCGTAGGAGGCGAGCCACTCGGCGAGCGGGTCGGCCCGCTTCTCCGCCGGCTGCCGGGCTTCGAAGTGCTTGAAGATCTCCCGGGTGGCGGCGAAGACGTCCAGTCCCCACAGGACGCGGGCGTGCGCCGCGCCGCTGGCCTTCGCCGCGATCGCCCCGGCGTAGGTGAACGGCTCCCAGACCACCAGGTCCGGCTTCCAGTGCCGGGCGAAGGCGACCAGGTCGGCGATGATCGGGAAGTTCTGCGGCTTGTGGGTGTCGGCGACCGCGTCCCGGTGGAAGAAGAGCAGGTCGTCCCAGTCGGCGTTGGACGGGTCCTCGGCGACGTTCCACGGCGGCGGCAGCCCGGCCCGCGCCACGTCGATCAGGTCGGGGTCGAGCACCAGCGTCCGCCACGGGTCGCTGTCGCGGCCGACCGGCACGGCGGTCAGGCCGGCCTGGGTGATCAGGTCGGTGAACCGCGGCTGGCTGGCGAAGCGGACCTCGTGCCCCGCCGT
Source organism: Saccharothrix espanaensis DSM 44229 (assembly GCF_000328705.1). Taxonomy (NCBI): domain Bacteria; kingdom Bacillati; phylum Actinomycetota; class Actinomycetes; order Pseudonocardiales; family Pseudonocardiaceae; genus Saccharothrix; species Saccharothrix espanaensis. The sequence goes on from NC_019673.1 coordinate 6,563,766, forward strand.
GCGCAGCGCCCAGGCCAGCGGGACCATCGACAGGAAGATGGTCTTCTCCGGGTTGACGGTGAACAAAACGCGCATCCCGATCACGCACCTGTCCGGTACTTCGCGGTCAGCTCTTCCAGCTGCGCCACGAACTGGTTGGGGGTGGGCAGGTCCCGGACCTCCGACTGGAGGGCGGCGGCCCGCTCGCGGAAGCGGGGCTCGGTGAGCAGCCGCCGCACGCCGTGGCGGACCTTCGGGCCGGTGGGCCGGACGACGTGCATCCGCAGCCCGGCGCCCTGCTCGGCGTACTTGCGGGCGAACAGCGGTTCGTCGAAGTGGTAGGGCAGGAGGAGCTGCGGGACGCCGTGCATGGCGAACGTGCTCAGCGTGCCGAACCCGGCGTGGTTGATCACCGCCGAGCAGGTGGGCGCGAGCGCGTGCAACGGCACGTAGGAGACCAGGCGCACGTTGTCCGGGACGTTCCTGAGCTTCGCCTGCTCGGCCTCGGCGATGGTCGCGACCAGCTCGATGTCCAGCTCGCTCACCGAGTCGATGATCTCCTGGACGTCCAGCGTGTAGCCGTCGAAGTACTCCGTGGCGGTGGTGCCGAGGGTCAGGGCGACCCGGGGCCGCTCGGGTGCGGTCCACAGCCACTTGGGCACGGCGGCCGGGCCGCCGTAGGGCACGAACCGGGTGCGCACGACCTCCTGGCCGGTCGCCAGTTGGAGGCTGGCCGGCAGCTGGTCGATGGTGAAGTGCCCGGTGGTCATGTCCTCGGCGAACTCCGCGCCGTGCAGGCCGCCGTACGCCCCCAGCCACTCGGCGAGCGGGTCGGCGCGCCGGTCCGGCTCCTGCTCGGCCTTGAGCCGCAGGAAGTGGTCCCGGGTGGCGCCCCAGACGTCGATGCCGAACAGGACGCGGGCGTGCGCGGCCCCGACCGCCTTGGCCGCGATCGCCCCGGCGTAGGCCAGCGGGTCCCAGATCACCAGGTCCGGCCGCCACGACCGGGCGAAGGCGACCAGGCCCGCGATGATCGGGAAGTTCTCCAGGTGGTGGCACTTCTCGACGACCTCGACGTGGCCCTGGAGCATCCGCTCCCACTCGGCGAACCGGTCGTCCTCCACGCAGTCCCACGGCGGGTGCAGGCCCTTGCGGGCCAGCTCGACCGTCTCCCGGGACTCGATCCGCTTCGCGGTGTCGGCGTCGCGCCCGACCGGTACCGCGGTGAGCCCGGCCTGGGTGATGGTGTCGGCGAAGGCGGGCCGGCTCGCCACCCGGACCTCGTGCCCGGCCGTGCGCAGGGCCCAGGCCAGCGGCACCATCGACAGGAAGATGGTCTTCTCCGCGCTGGCCACGAAAAGCACGCGCATGGTGTTCTCCTCTCTCAGGTCAGGCGTGACCGCGCGGTGGCGGGCGGTCGGCGCAGCGGTGTCACCGGCCGGCCCGTACCGCGGCGGCGAGTTCTTCCAGCTGTGGCACCACATCGTTGGGCGAGGGCATGGCGCGCAGCTCGTCGCGCAGCCGGTTCGCCCCGTCCCGGAAGCGGGGTTCGCCGAGCAGGCGCAGCACCGCGTCGCGGATGGTCCGACCGCTCGCCTCGGCGGTCCCGATCACCAGGCCCGCGCCCTGCTCGGCGAGCTTGCGGGCGAGGATCGGCTCGTCGAAGTGGTGCGGCAGCGTGAGCTGCGGGACGCCGTGCAGGGCGAACGTGGTCAGGGTGCCGCCGCCCGCGTGGTTGATGACCGCGGCGCAGGTGGGCGCGAGCACGTGCAGCGGCACGTAGGACAGGACGCGGGCGTTGTCCGGGACGCGGGCGAGCTTGCTCTGCTCGGGCTCGGCGACGGTGGCCACCACCTCGACGTCCAGGTCGGCCAGCGCGTCGAGGATGTCCTGGATGTCGATGGTGTACCCGCCGAAGTGCTCGGTGGCGGTGGTGCCGAGGGTGAGCGCGACCCTCGGGCGCTCGGGCGCGGCCCACAGCCACTTCGGCACGGTCGCCGCGCCGCCGTAGGGCACGTACCGCATCGGCGCGCGGGGCAGTCCGGTCTCGGCCTGGAGCGAGGCGGGCAGCAGGTCGACGGTCAGGTCCCCGGAGGTCATGTCCTCGGTGAACTCGAAGCCGTGCTTGCGGCCGTAGCCGCCGAGCCACTCGGCCAGCGGGTCCGCCCGCCGCTCGGGCGGCTGCTCGTCCTTGAGCCGCAGGAAGATCTCCCGGGTCGGGGCGTAGACGTCGACACCCCACAGCAGCCGGACGTGGGCCGCGCCGCAGGCCTTGGCGGCGATCGGACCGGCGTAGGTGAACGGCTCCCAGACGACCAGGTCGGGTTTCCACGACAGCGCCAGCTGCACCAGCCCGCCGATGATCGGGAACGTCTCGTACTTGTACCGCTCGACCTCCGCCTCGTACGGCGGGAAGACGCGTTCCCAGGTGGCGTTGTCGGGGTCCTCGACCACGTCGTAGGGCTCGGAGAGCCCGCACCTGGCCTGTTCCACCATCTCGTCGGTGATGCCCATGGAGACCAGGACCCGGTCGAAGTTCGAGCTGCGGCCGACCGGCGCGGCGGTGAGCCCGGCCTGGGTGATGGTGTCGGAGAAGAACGGCTGGGTGGCGAACCGGACCTCGTGCCCCGCCGTGCGCAGGGCCCAGGCCAACGGCGCCATGCTCATGAAGATGCTCGTCCCCGGGTTGGCGGTGAATAGCACGCGCACGGTGGGTTCCCCTCTCGATCGGTGTCAGCGGACGGCGGTGCGGAGCCCCGTGGCGGGCTCGTCGGGCGGGCTCGGCGCGGCGCTCCCCCGCTGCCGGAGCCGGCCGCCGGGGGCGGGCGCCCTGGCCGGCGCGGGCGGGCCGGCGCGGGAAACGCACCTCGTGGCCGGCCGTGCGCGCAGCCCCGCCTGCCGGTCCACAAGTGGGAGAGGGGTCGGCACCGGGAACGCTCGCATGGGCCTGGCCCCCTTCCGCCCGGTCACCGGGTCCGGTGCGCGGCGGTGAGCTCTTCGAGCCGCGGCACGAGCTGGTTCGGGGTGGGCATCTCGTGGATCTCGTCGCGCAGCGCCGCGGCGCGTTCGCCGAAGGAGGGCTCGGCCAGCAGGCGTTGCACGGCTTCGCGCACGGCCGGGCCGGTCGCCTGGTCCGCGCGGATCGCCAGCGTCGAGCCCTGCCGGGCGGCGAGGGCGGCGAAGGCCGGACCGTCGAAGTCCCACGGTGCCGCCAGTTGCGGGACGCCGTGCCGGGCGGTGGTCAGGAACGTGCCGAAGCCGCCGTGGCTGATCACCGCGGCGCAGGTGGGGGCCAGCGCGTGCAACGGGGCGTAGGACACGATCCGGGCGTTGTCCGGCAGGCGGGTGAGCTTCTTCTGCTCGGCACCGGACAGCGTGGCCACCACCTCGATGTCCAGCGTGGCCAGGTCGTCGAGCACGTTCTGCACGCCGACCGCGTAGCCGGCCTCGTGCGCGGTGAGGCTGAGCCCCATCGTCAGCGCGACGCGGGGCCGCCGCGGCGGTGCGGTCAACCAGTCCGGCACGGCCGCCGGCCCGCCGTAGGGGATGTACTGCACCGGGACGTAGTCGAGGTCAGCTTCCATCCGCAGCGAGCCGGGCAGCTGGTCGATGGTGAACCGGCCGGTGGCCAGGTCCTCGCCGTACTCGAAGTCGTGCAGGCGGGCGTAGGACTCCAGCCAGTCGCCCAGCGGGTCCGGCCGGCCGGCCTTCACCCGCACCATGTGCCGGCGGGTGACGCCGAAGACGTCGGTGCTCCACAGCAGCCGCGCGTGCGCGGCACCGCACGCCCTGGCCGCGATGGGCCCGGCCAGCGCCAGCGGCTCCCACAGCACCAGGTCGGGTTTCCAGTGCCCGGCGAACTCCACCAGCGCCGCGATCATCGGGAAGCACGCCGGTTTGTGCCAGTCGTTCACCGCGTCCACGTAGCCCTGGTGCAGGTACTCCCAGCTCGCCTTGTCGGGCTCCTCCGCGACGTCGTAGGGGGCGGGCAGGCCGTAGGCGGGGTCCCACGTCCAGTCCCGCAGGTCGGGGTGGCGGGGGATCAGGTGCCAGAGGTCGACGTCCCGGCCGACCGGGACGGCGGTGAGCCCCGCCTGGGTGATCGTCGGGGTGAAGGCGGGCTGACCGGCGAAGAGCACCTCGTGCCCGGCGGTGCGCAGGGCCCAGGCCAGCGGCACCATGGTCAGCAGGTGGGCCTTCTCCGGGTTGGCGACGAACAGGATCCGCATCGACCTCAGCCCCCGCCGACGGTGAGTTCGAGCCGGCGCACCAGGTCGTTGGGCGACGGCATGGCGGCCACCTCCTGCCGCAGCCGCTCGGCCGCCAGCCGGTACCGGGGTTCGGTGAGCAGCGCCACGAGCCGGTCGCGGATGGTCTCCGCGCTGGTCTGGCCGGGGTGCACGGCGGTGCCGGCGCCCTGCGCGGCGACCCGCTTGGCCATCGCCGGGCCGTCCCCGTCCCACGGCACGATGAGCTGCGGCACGCCGTTGAGCGCCGCGGTGGACAGGGTGCCGAACCCGGCGTGGTGGATGATCACCGAGCAGGTGGGGGCCAGCGCGTGCAGCGGCACGTAGGACACCAGCCGGGTGTTGTCCGGGATCCGCTCGATCTGGTCGTGCACGGTGGCCGGCAGCGCGACCACCAGCTCGATGTCGAGGTCCGCCAGGCCGTCGAGGATCTCCTGGAACCCCATCGCGTAGCCCGCCCAGGACGCGGTGCTCAGCCCCATGGTGAGCACGACCCTCGGCCGGGTGGGCGGTTCCCGCAGCCAGTCGGGCACCACCGCCGCGCCGCCGTAGGGCACGTACCGCAGCGGCAGGTAGCTCAGGTCGCCTTCCAGCCGCAGGGACGGCGGCAGCAGGTCGATCGTGTGGTGGCCGGTGACCAGGGCCTCGGTGAACTCGAAGCCGTACTTGGCGGCGTACCCGCCCAGCCACTCGGCCATCGGGTCCTCGCGGTCGCCCTCCGGCCGGCCCGCCCGCAGCCGCAGGAAGTGGTCCCGGGTCACGCCGAGGGTGTCCACGCTGAACAGCAGCCGGACGTGCGCCGCGCCGCAGGCCGCCGCGGCGACCGACCCGGCGAAGGTCGTCGGCTCCCACACCACCAGGTCGGGCCGCCAGGCGCGGGCGTACTCGACCAGGTCCGCGACCAGCGGGACGTTGCTCATCCGGTGCCACCGCGCGACTTGCAGGCGGTAGCCCTCCAGCAGGTACTCCCAGGTCACGTCCTGCGGCCGCCAGTCGGCGGTGTCGTAGGGCACCGGCAGGCCGTCCAGTCCCGTGACGATCCAGTTGTGGTCCAGCTTCAGCATCCGGTCCAGGCCGCGGTCGGAGCCGACCGGGACGGCGGTCAGCCCGGCCTGGGTGATCTCCGCGGCGAAGCCGGGCGCGGAGGCGATCCGGACCTCGTGCCCGGCGGTGCGCAGCGCCCAGGCCAGCGGCACCATCGCCAGCAGGTGGGTCTTCTCCGGGTAGGTGGCGAACAGCACGCGCATCGGCATCATCCGTCGGCTCGGTACTTGGCGGTGAGCTCTTCCAGTCGCGGGACGAGCTGGTTCGGGGTCGGCAGGTCGAGCATCTCCGCGCGCAACGCCCGTGCCCGCTCGGTGAACGAGGGCTCGGCCAGCAGCCGCACGACGCTCGCGCGCACGGACGCGCCGGTGGCCGCGGTGGCGTGGGTGCTGAGCCCGGCCCCCTGCGCGACCAGCCGGTTCGACAGCGCGGGCTGGTCGACGTCCCAGGGCAGGGTCAGCTGGGGCACGCCGTGCATCGCGGTGGTGGCCAGGGTGCCGACCCCGGCGTGGTGGACGGCCACCGCGCAGGTCGGCAGCAGCGCGGCCAGCGGGACGTAGGGCACCAGCCGGGCGTTGTCGGGGATCGCGGGCAGCTTGGCCTTGTGCTCGTCGGTGATCGTGCCCACCACTTCGACGTCCAGGTCGGACAGCGCGTCGAGCACTTCCGCGACGTTGAACGGGTACCCGTCGGTGCGGTCGGTGACCGTCAGCCCCATGGTGATGGCCACGCGCGGGCGCTCCGGCTCGTCCCAGAGCCAGCGCGGCACCACCGCCGGGCCGCCGTACTGCACGTGTCGCATGTGGACGTTGTGCAGGTTCGCGCCCACGCTCAACGACCGGGGCAGCGAGTCGATGGTGAAGTGGCCGGTGGCCATGTCCTCGGTGTACTCGCCGCCGTACTTGCGCGCGTAGCTGCCGAGCCAGTCGGCCAGCGGGTCGGCCCGCTCGCCCGGCGGCCGTTGCCCTTTGAGGCGCAGGTAGTGGTCCCGGGTGATGCCGTAGACGTCCGCGCCGACCAGCAGCCGCGCGTGCGCCGCGCCGCACGCCTTCGCGGCGATGCTCCCGGCCTGGGTGAGCGGTTCCCAGACCACCAGGTCCGGTTTCCACGCCCGCGCGAACGCCACCAGGTCCGGGATCATCGGCACGTTGCTCGTCTTGTGCCAGCGGATTGCGAGGTTCGCGTACCCGTCGTGCAGGTGCTCCCAGGTGACGTCCTCGGGACGTGACTCGGCCGCGTCGTAGGGCGCGGGCCAGCCGGCCTGCTTGCCGCCCAGCCAGATCCCGACCCGGTTCAGGATCGTCCAGAGGTCGAGGTCGCCGCCCACCGGCACCGCCGTCAAGCCGGCCCTGGTCACCTCGTCGACGAGTTTGGGCTGCACCGCGAAGCGCACCTCGTGGCCCGCGGTGCGCAGCGCCCACGCCAGCGGGGCCAGCATGAGGAAGTGGGTCCTCTCGGCGTGGCAGGTGAAGAGGACGCGCATCGGTCTCGTTTCCTTCCGGCGGGTCAGCGGGTGCGGAACTTGGCGGTCAGCGCTTCGAGCTGCGGCACCAGGTCGTTGGGGGTGGGCGAGGTCTCGATCTCCGCGCGCAGCGCGAGGGCGCGTTCGCGGAAGCGGGGTTCGGTGAGCAGCCGCCGCACGGCGTCGCGCACCTTGTCCCCGGTGGCCTCGCTGGTGTGCAGGTCCAGCCCGGCGCCCTGTTCGGTGAGCAGCCTGCCGAGGATCGGCTGGTCGTAGTGGTAGTGCACGGTGAGCTGCGGGACCGCGTGCAGCGCGGTGGTCGCCAGGGTGGCCGCGCCGCCGTGCTGGACGATCACCGAGCAGGTGGGGGCCAGCGCGTGCCACGGCACGTAGGACACCAGGCGGACGTTGTCCGGCAGCGCGCCCAGCTTCGCCTGCTCGGCCTCGGCGACCGTGGCGACGACCTCGACGTCCAGTTCGGCCAGCTTCGCCAGGATCTCGGCCACCGAGACGTTGTAGGAGCCGTAGACCTCGGTGGCGCTGAGCCCCATCGTGAACCCCACGCGGGGTTTGGCGGGTTCGGCCCACAGCCACTTCGGGACGACGGCCGGACCGCCGTAGGGCACGTACCGCGTGCGGACGTAGTCGAGGTCCGCTTCTACCTGGAGGCTCTTGGGGAACTGGTCGATGGTGAAGTTCCCGGTGAACAGGTCTTCGGAGAACTCGAACCCGTACTTGCGGCCGTACCCGGCGAACCAGTCGGCGATCGGGTCGGCCCGGTCGTCCGGCGGCTGCTGGTCGCGCAGCGTCCGGTAGGTCTCCCGCACGCCGCCGAAGACGTCGATGCCGAACAGCATCCGGGCGTGCGCCGCGCCGCACGCCTTCGCCGCGATCGCCCCGGCGAAGGTGAGCGGCTCCCAGACGACCAGGTCCGGCTGCCACGAGCGGGCGAACGCCACCAGGTCCGGGATGAGCGGGAAGTTGCCGTACCGGTGCCACTGGTCGGCCGCTCCGGCCATCCCGGGCTTGAGGTACTCCCAGGTGGCGTGCTCCGGGGTGTCGAAGGCGTCGTAGGGCGGCGGGATGCCGGGGCGCTCGGCCTGCAACGCCTCCTCGGAGTCGGTCATCCGCAGGTCGCGGTCGCGGCCGACGGGCACCGCGGTCAGCCCGGCCTGGGTGATGGTGGCCGCGAACCTCGGCTGGCTGGCGAAGCGGACCTCGTGCCCGGCCGTGCGCAGGGCCCAGGCCATCGGCACCAGGTACAGGAAGATCGCCTTCTCCGGATTGGCGGCGAACAGGACGCGCATCGTGGTGCTCCCCCGGTGTGGTCAGCGGACGGCGAGTTCTTCCAGCGCCGTGACGAGTTCGTTCGGGCTGGGCAGGGCGTGGATCTCCGCGCGCAGCGCGTCGGCGCGCTCGCGGAACCCCGGCTCCGCCAACAGCCGGCGCACGCCGTCGCGCACGGCGGAGCCGGTGGCCCGCTCGGCGTCGAGCACCAGCGCGGCCCCCTGCTCCCCCGCCCGGCGGGCCAGCTCCGGCTCGTCGAAGTCCCACGGCACGGTGAGCTGCGGGACGGCGTGCAGCGCGGTGGTGAGGAACGTGCCCGGCCCGGCGTGGTTGATCACCGCGGCGCAGGTCGGCACCAGCTCGTTGAGCGGCACGTAGGAGACCAGCCGCGCGTTGTCCGGGACCCGGCCGAGCTTGCGCTGCTCCGACTCGGCGAGCGTGGCGACGACCTCGACGTCGAGGTCGGCGAGCGCGTCGAGGGTCTCCCGCGTGCTGAAGCTGTAGCCGCCGAAGCGCTCCGTGGCGGTGGTGCCGAGGGTGAGCGCGACGCGCGGCCGGTCGCGCGGTTCCCACAGCCACCGGGGAGCCGCGGCCCGCCCGTTGTAGGGCACGTACCGCATCGGCAGGTAGTGCAGGTCGGCTTCCATCCGCAGCGAACCGGGCAGCTGGTCGATGGTGAACTCGCCGGTGACCATGTCCTCGGAGAACTCGAAGCCGTACTTGCGGCCGTAGCTGCCCAGCCAGTCGCCGAGCGGGTCGGCGCGGTTCTCGGCGGGCTGGTCGGCGTGCAGCCTCAGGTAGTTCTGGCGGGCCACGCCGAACACGTCGATGCTCCACAGCAGACGCGCGTGCGCGGCACCGCACGCCTTCGCCGCGATCGGCCCGGCGTAGGTGTTGGGCTCCCAGACGACCAGGTCGGGTTTCCACGCCTGGGCGAACTCCACCAGCCCGGCGGCGATCGGGAAGTTGTCGAGCCGGTGCCACGCGTTGAGGACGTAGTCGTACCCGGCCTTCATCGTGTCGTAGTCGTGGTGCTCGGGCCCCAGCGCCGCGGTGTCGTACGGCGACGGCATCCCGGCGCGGCCCTCCTCGGTGCCCTCGGGGTCGAGGTCCACCATGCGACGCCAGCCGCCGTGGCCGCGACCCACCGGCACCGCGGTCAGCCCGGCCTGGGTGACCACGTCGGCGAAGGTGGGGTGGCAGGCGAACCGCACCTCGTGCCCCGCCGTGCGCAGCGCCCAGGCCAGCGGCACCATCGCCAGGAAGATGGTCTTCTCCGGATAGGTCGTGAACAGGACTCGCACCGACCTCACCCCCCGATCCGGTAGTCGGCCGTGAGCTGTTCGAGCCGGGGCACCAGCTCGTTGGGGCTGGGCAGCGCGCGGATGTCGTCGCGCAGCCGCTCGGCCCGCGCGCGGAACGACGGCTCGCCCAGGACGCGGAGCAGCCCGGCACGGATCGCCGGGCCGGTGGCCTGGTCGGCGCGGATCATCAGCGAGGCTCCCTGCCGGGCCGCCCGCCGCGCCAGTTCGGGCTCGTCGAAGTCCCACGGCACGGTGAGCTGGGGAACGCCGTGCACCGCGGTGGTGAGGAACGTGCCGGGGCCGGCGTGGTTGATCACCGCGGCGCACGTGGGCACGAGCGCGTGCAGGGGCACGTACGAGACGACCCGCGTGTTGTCCGGGACGCGGGTGAGCTTGCGCTGCTCAGACTCGGCGATCGTGGCGACGACCTCGACGTCGAGGTCGGCCAGCGCGTCGAGGACGTCCTGCGTCCGCACGGCGTAGCCGCCGAACCGCTCGGTGGCGGTGGTGCCGAGGGTGAGCGCGACCCTCGGCCGTTCGGGCGGTACCCGCAGCCAGTCCGGCACGGTGGCCGGGCCGCCGTAGGGGATGTACCGCATCGGGACGTAGTGCAGGTCGGCTGCCACCCGCAGCGAAGCGGGCAGCGGGTCGAGGGTGAACTGCCCGGTGACCATGTCCTCGGAGAACTCGAAGCCGTAGCGGCGGGCGTAGCCGTCCAGCCACTCCCGGGGCGGGTCGGCCTGCTCCCCCACCGGCTGCGCGGCCTTGCGCTTGAGGAACAGCTCACGGGTCGCGCCGAAGACGTCGATGCTCCACAGCAGGCGCGCGTGCGCGGCGCCGCACGCCTTGGCCGCGATCGCCCCGGCGTAGGTCAGCGCCTCCCAGATGACCAGGTCGGGTTTCCACGCGCGGGCGAACTCCACCAGGCCGGTGATGATCGGGAAGTTGTCGAGCCGGTGCCAGTGGGTCACGCGCAGCGCGTACCCGTCCCGGAACTCCTCCCAGCCGATGTCCTCGCCGCCGGGCACCACGCAGTCGTAGGGGGTGGGCAGGCCGACCCGGGTCTCCTCCATCATCTCCTCGGACACCCCGGTGTGCCGCAGCACCTGGAACAGGTCCCGGTCCCGGCCGACGGGCACCGCGGTCAGCCCGGCCTGCGTGATGGTGGCGGCGAAGTGCGGCTGGCCGGCCACCCGGACCTCGTGCCCCGCCGTGTGCAACGCCCAGGCCAGCGGCACCAGGGACAGGAACATGCTCTTGTCCGGGTTCGCGGCGAGCAGGACACGCATCGTCTCGTCCTTTCCGACCGGGTCAGCGGGCGCGGTGCTTCGCGGTGAGGTCTTCCAGGACGGGCACCAGCTCGTTGGGCGTGGGCGAGGTCTCGATCTCCTCGCGCAGCACCACGGCGCGCTCGCGGAAGCGGGGCTCGGCCAGCAGGCGGCCGACCGCGTCGCGCACGGCCTGCCCGGTGGCCTCGCTGGTGTGGATCTCCAGCCCGGCACCCTGCTCGGCGAGCAGCTTCGCCAGGATCGGCTGGTCGTAGTGGTAGTGCAGGGAGAGCTGGGGAACCGCGTGCAGCGCCGTGGTCGCCAGCGTGGCCGCGCCCGCGTGGTGGACGATCGCCGAGCACGTCGGCGCGAGGGCGTGCCACGGCACGTAGGACACCAGCCGGACGTTGTCCGGGAGCCTGCCGAGCTTGGGCTGCTCGGCCTCGGCGACCGTCGCGACGACCTCGATGTCCAGCTCCGCCAAGGAGGCCAGCACCTCGCTGAACGGGATGTTGTAGCCGGCGAAGATCTCCGTCGCGCTCAAGCCCATGGTGAACCCCACGCGGGGCTTCGCGGGCTTGTCCCACAACCACTTCGGGACGACGGCCGGTCCGCCGTAGGGCACGTACCGCGTGCGGACGTAGTCGAGGTCCGCCTCCACCTGGAGGCTCTTCGGGAACTGGTCGATCGTGAAGTTCCCGGTGAACATGTCCTCGGAGAACTCGAACCCGTACTTGCGGCCATAACCGGCGAACCAGTCGGCGATCGGGTCGGCCCGGTCCTCCGGCGGCTGTTGTTCCTTGAGCCGCCGGTACAGCTGGCGCACGCCGCCGTAGACGTCGATGCCGTTGAGGATCCTGGCGTGGGCGGCGCCGCACGCCTTCGCGGCGATGGCGGCGGCGAACGACAGCGGCTCCCAGAGCACCAGGTCCGGCTGCCACGACCGGCAGAACGCCACCAGGTCGGCGATGATCGGGAAGTTGCTCACCCGGTGCCAGCCCTCGACCGCACCGGCCATCCCGGGCCTGAGGTACTCCCAGGTGGCGTGCTCCGGGGTGTCGAACGCGTCGTAGGGCGCCATGATGCCGGCGCGCATCGACTCGACCTTCGCCGCGTCGCCCGCCGTGATGCGCCACGGGTTGCGGTCGTTGCCCAGCGGCACGGCGGTCAGCCCGGCCTGGGTGATCACCCCGGCGAAGGCCGGCTGGCTGGCCACCCGGACCTCGTGCCCGGCGGTCCGCGCCGCCCACATCAGCGGCACCAGGTACTGGAAGATGGTCTTCTCGGGGTTGAGCGCGAGCAGGATCCGCACGGGTCGTCCTCCCTCAGTCCGCGCCGGGCGCGGAGTCCCGGGCGAAGGCGGTGGCCAGCCGGTCCAGGCCGTCGAGCAGCGCGACCCGCGGCACCCAGCCGGTGGCGCGCCGGAACGCGGACGGGTCCACCACGAAGTCCAGCAGGTCCGTCGGCACCGAGTGCTCGGCCGGCGGCACCGAGAGCACCGGGACCGGCTGGTCGCCGGTGGTGGCGGCGACCACCTTCGAGATCGTGGTGAACAGCTCCGCGATGCTGGTCGCCACGCTGGTGCCGATCAGCCACGACCCGCCGGTCACCGCCTCGGGCGCGTCCAGCGCGGCGACGAAGGCCCGCGCCGCGTCGTCGACGCAGAGCAGGTCGCGGTTGACCGTGCCGTCGTGCCACATGGTCAGCGGCTGTCCGGCGAACGCCCGGCGCATCATCGCCGAGACCACCCCGCGGTCCAGGTCGGTGGCGTCCAGGCCACCGGAGTAGAGGGTGGCCAGCCGCAAGGTGGCGCCGCGCAGCACGCCCTCCGCGTCGGCGGCCGTGATCGCCCGCTCGGCGGCCATCTTCTGGAGGTCGTAGGTGGTCAGCGGCCGGTCCGGCTCGCTGCCGTCGATGCGGGCCGAGGTGGCGCGGCCGACCTGCGACATCGACCCGGCCAGCAGCACCAGCGGCGGCTTCTCGGGCCGCTGCCGGCGCAGCGCCTCGACGATGTCGTGGACCAGGCCGACGTTGACCCGCTCGGCGACCGGGTCGGTGGCCGCCACCCGCCACGTGCTGGCACCGGAGATCTGCGCCACGAGGTGGATCACCACGTCGGCGCCGTCGACCGCCGCGGCCACCGCGCCGGGCTCCCGCAGGTCGACCTGGCGGACGTCGATCTCCGCCAGGGCGCCCCGCGGCACCGCCGTGGCCCGGCGGCCGACGAGCCGCAGCCGGACCGGCCGGTCCGCCAGTTCGCGGGTGACGGCGGTGCCGACCAGCCCGGACGCGCCGAGCACGGTGATGAGTTGTTTCGCCGCCGATTTGCCCACGGGTTCTCCTTTAGACCTTCCAATTGCCGCCACCGGCCGCACGAACAGCGTCCGACGTCCCGGACCGCCCGGTGCGAAGAATGGGCCGGACCGATTTCGGCACTGGTTCCGGGATTTCCGTCGAGTGCCACCCGAGCAGTGGACGCGGGTATTCGGCGTCGGTGCCGAGTGTATTGCCCCGGCCGGCCCGGGAGCACCGAACCCGGCGGGCGATTTCCGAGGTGTCCGCCGGTCCCGCTGGCGGGACGGGAGTCAGCCCACCGCCTCCTCCGGGAGCTCGGTGGCGAACCGGGTCCGGTCCCAGCTCATCTCGCCGGTGGCCGCGGGCAGGGCGTCGATCTCCTTCAGGTCCTCCTCGGTCAGCTGGAGGTCCGCGGCCGCCGCGTTCTCCTCCAGCCAGCGCACGTGCCGGGTGCCCGGGATCGGCACCACGTTGTCGCCCTGGGTCAGCGTCCAGGCGATCGCCACCTGGGCCGGGGTGGCGTCGTGGCGGGCGGCGATCCGGTGCAGGCCCCGCACGATGGCCTGGTTGGTGCGCATCGCCTCCGAGGCGAACCGCGGGTCCCGCTGACGGGAGTCCTCCGCCTGGAGCTGCTCGTGGTCGAGCCGCCCGGACAGGTACCCGCGGCCGATCGGCGCGAAGGCGAGGAAGCCCACGCCGTGCTTCTGCGACCACGGCAGGATGTCGTCGAGGCTGTGCGTCGCCCAGACCGAGAACTCGTACTGCACGGCCGTGATCGGGAAGATCGCGTGGATCTGCTCCAGTTCCTCGCAGGTGGCGTGGGAGATGCCGAGCCGGCGCACCTTGCCCTCGGTGACCAGCTCGCCCAGCGCGCCCCACGACTCGGCCAGCGGCACGGCGGGATCCACCCGGTGCAGCTGGTACAGGTCGATGGCCTCGACCCCGAGCCGGCGCAGCGAGCCCTCGCAGGCCGACCGCAGGTACTCCGGTCTGCCGTCGCGGCCGAACTTGCCGTCGGGCCGGGCCACCAGGCCGCACTTGGTCGCGATCCGCACCTCGCCCGAGTGCGCGGCCAGCGCGCGGCCGAGCAGCCGTTCGTTGCTGAACGGGCCGTAGGCGTCCGCGGTGTCGAAGATGTCGATCCCGAGCTCCACCGCGCGGTGGATCACCCGGACCGACTCCTCGTCGTCGCGCTCCTTCGGCCCGTAGCCGTGCGACATCGAACTGCAGCCCAGGCCGATCTCGCTCACCGAGAACGTGTCCGTGAGTTTCGTGTGACGCATTTGGGTCCCCAACCTATTAAACCAAAAGAGTGCGATTGCCGCTCTTTGAGAGTAAAATTGCTGGGTCAGTGGTTCGCCGACTGGCGAGTGGCTGCTCTCCGGGAAAACAGTGCGTTCGCACCTGCCGGGCAGTGCGCCCGTCCGGATTGCGACAGGCGTGCCGGAAGTCGACCGGCGACCGCTGCGCCGTTTAGCTGTGATTGCAGACTACCGCACCACGCGGGCGGTGTGCCGGATTGCGCCGGGCTTTGCCGGTGGTCGGTGAATTCCGGTCCGCGGTGCTCGGAGCGCGGCGGAAGAACCGGCCGGAAATGAGCCGGCACCGGAACCCGACCGGAATTCCCCGGTCGGCTCCGGTGCCGGAGGCGGACGTGCGCGGCCGGGCGCTACCGGCTCCGCGTGCGCTCGCCTGCCCGCCCGGTCGGCGTGATGAACTGGCTCGCCAGGTCCGGGGTCGCGGCCGCGACGAACGCGAGCGCCTGGCGGGTGCCGGCGTCGGGCAGCACGTAGTGCCGTTCTCCCGCCGGGGTGGGGATCTGCACCGTCACCCGGCGGCCCATCCGCTGGAAGATCGACTGGCGCAGGGTCCAGCCGATCACCGCGCGGTTCTGCAGCGCGACCGTGGAGCGGGTGAACGCCCCCCGGCGGACCACCAGGTAGGAGCCGCTGAGCGCGTGGCCGAGCGCCAGGTACGCGAACGCGGCGGCGAGCAGGGCCACCGGCCAGAGCGCGACCCCGATCCACCAGGCCCAGTCCGGCAGCGCGTCGGTCGCCCCCAGCCAGAACAGCACGCCCGCGAGGGCGGCCGGGCCGTAGGTGGCCCAGATCAGGCGCCGGGTCAGCGCACCGCGCGGGTGGCGCGCCAGCGGCGCCTCCATCGGGCTCGGTTCGCCGGTGAGCACCTTGGCGGCCACCTCGCGGGCTTCCCACAGCCGCACGCGGGGCAGGATGCCGGCCGCCCCGTTCTCGTCGGAGCCGCCCTTCAGGCCGGTGGTGACCACGCTCGTCCGGGTGAGGCCGAGCCAGCGCCACAACAGCGGTTCCTTGAAGTGGAGGCCGCGGATGCGCGTCTCGTCGCGGTACACCGTGCGGGTGCTGAGCAAACCGCGCCGGGTGAGCAGCGCCGGGCGGCCCTTGGTCGCGGTGCGGACGAGCGCGAAGTCCCAGTTGGCCATCACGAAACCGAGCCCGAGGACGACGACGCCCAACGGGTAGGCGACCGCGCAGCACAGGGCGAGCGACCACCAGAACCCGCGCCGCTCGTAGTCGACCAGGCCCTGGACGATCTCCAGCAGGTCGACGCCGAAGGGTTGGAGGGTCCAGTACAGGCCGAAGACCGGCGCGCCGAACGCGAAGATGGCCCACACGCTGAACATCTCGTACAGCACCCACGGCTTGCGGAACCGGGCGAGGACCTCTTCAGGCGGTCCGGGCTCCGGCTCGACAGCCGACTGCTCCGCCGCCTGCCCGGGCTCCTCCTCCGCCACGGGCCGCGGTGCCGGTTCGTCGGCCCCGTCCGGCATCAGCTGCCGGCGCAGCGCTTCGGCGGTGGGGATGGTGAGCGCGTCGAGCTTGAACGACGAGCGCGACTCCCCCGACCCGATGTGCACGACCCGGACCCCGGCCAGCCGGTGCCGCAGCCGCACGCTGCTGTCCACGCTCCGGATGCGGTCGCGGGGGACGTAGCGGTACTGGCGCACCAGCCAGCCGGACTTGCGCTCGACGCGGTCGCCGGTGACGCGGTACCGGGTCACCAGGAAGCGCAGGAAGGCCAGCACCGTGGCGAAGACGCCGATGGCGCTGGCGATGAGCAGCGGCCACACCGGACCGGCCGGGGTGTTCAGCACGACCGTGGCCAGCACGCCCGGGACGATCGACAGGACCAGCCGGACGAGGTTGACCCACACCATGCGGACGCTGAGCCGTTCCCAGGCGATCTCCGGGTGGCTGCCGGGGCCGGGATCCGGCTCGCCCGCACCGGCTTCGAGCGCGTCGGCGCGGTCGACGGCCGCTTCGGCGGTCACCTCGGAAGTCGGGTCGGCGGTCGGGCCGGTCGCGTCGGAAGTCGTGTCGGAGGTGGAGTTCCCGGCGGTCACGTCGCGTCCCCCGGCGTGGCCTGGGTGATCTTGTTGAGGTGGCGCACGGTGTCCTCGGCGACCCGGACGTCCAGTCCTTCGATGGTGATGCCGCCCTCGCTGGACGCGGTGACCACCTTGACCGTGGCGAGGCCGAGCACCTGCTGGAGCGGACCGCGCTCGGTGTCGATCCGCTGGATGCGCGAGATCGGGATGATCCGCCATTCCCTGGTGAGCCAGCCCTGGAGCACGTAGACCGCTTCGTCCGAGGTTTCCCAGCGGTGCACCAGGTAGCGCCAGGTCGGCATGACGGCGAGGTTCACCAGGTAGATCGCGCCGACGACCAGGATGATCGGCAGCAGCCACGTCCGGATGGAGTCGAACAGCGCGTACAACGTGACCAGAACGCCCACCACGCCCAACCCCCAGAACAGCGCGTTCAGCGTGCGCCAGAGGATGAACCGGCGATCGACGCGGTGGCGCGGGGAGAGGACGGCGTACTCCTCCGAAGCGAGTCCTACCGGTGCAGGACGGGACGTTTCGGTCATGACTCCATGCTCCATCAGTTCGTGAGCCGAGGCAACGAGGTGATCTCGGCGGGGCAGGTCGCGGTGCGAACCCCGGCGTTCTCGGTGGGAGCTGCTCGGGCAGGCGTACCAACAGATCGCGCGGTGCGCGCGGAACGGGACCGCGATCCGCGGCGGGGCCGGGTTCACCCGAACCGGGGCCGGGCCGGGCCCGGAAAGGTACCAGGGCCACCGATCGCGGCCCCGCAGCCCGCCCGCCGGACACCGGATCCGCCGCCGGCGGACGTCGTCTCGCCGGCGGGACAGCGGCGCCCGGCACCCGGCCCGCCCGGTCACCGGGCCCGCGAACGGTTGCGGGCAACGGATCACCGGCCGGGCGGGCCGCGGCGTCAGTTCCGGGCTGGGTCCTGCGCTCCCGCCGGGGTGTCGGGCTGCTCGCCCGCCGCGGCGGCCGCGTCGTCCTCCGCGGCCAGCGTGACGACGAACGCGGCCAGGTCCCGGAAGGTCTCGCCCTCCCGGAAGTTCTCGAAGCGCTCCAGCAGCTGCATCCCGGTGGTGTTCTCCAGTTCCAACAGGATCTGCACCATCGAGAACGAGTCGAGGTCCATCAGCGACTGCGGCTCCGGCACGTCCGGCTGCTCGGCGCAGATCAGCTGGGCGGTGTTGCGCACCATCTCCTCGACCTCGTCGACGAGCGTCAGGTCGACCTTCGCGGCGAGATTGTTGTCAGACATGTCTTCAGTGGCTCCTTCACTTCTTCCGTGCGGCCGAGACGGCGTCGACACGTTCAGAATGCGAGATCGCGGGGATGGTCCTCGCCTTGCCCGTTCGCGCGGAACGGAGTGCGCCTTCGGCACGACTCACGTCCGGCGGTGCTCCACCAGCGGGCGGGCAAGCGGCACCCCGGCTGACAGTAGGCAGCGCGGCCGACCCCGGTCAACAAACGAATCAGGTTGGCTCGCAACGGTTTCCGCCGCCGGACTCGGGCCGCTTGCCGGCCCGGCCGGCTCGGGTACGCTGGCGATCCACCGGGGTCCGGCCACCCCCGTCCGCCTCAGAACCGCGAATACGGAGGGGGACCCATGTCGCTCTTTCCCCACGTGCGAGCCAGAAGGGTCGAACTCCGTCCCGGAGTCGCCGCCGACGGCCTGCTCTTCTACCAGCTCCTGCTCCGGGTCGGAGTGGAGAACCTGCCCCCGCCCGCCCGGGTGGCCGGGCAGTTCTTCGACAACTCGGCCGCGCTGTTCCGGATCCAGCGGCGCGGCTCCGGCGAGGTCATCGGGTACGCCACGCTGCGCGAGCTCGGCCAGGCCGGGCACGTCCGGCTCGCGGTGTACGTCGAGAAGGACAAGAGCCGCCACGGGGTGTCCGGCGAAGCGCTGTACCTTGTGGTCAACTACGCCTTCGCGGCGTACGACGTGGACCGCATCCTGTGCCGCACCACCGAGGAGAGCTTCGCCTACGTGCGGGGCGCCGGCGACGACGACCAGAAGCCCATCGGGATCTTCCCGGGGCACCGCTACTTCCGCGGCCGCCTGCTCGACCTGCACCACTTCCTGGTCATGCGGGACGAGTGGACCGCGTTCTGGAACGACGCCGAGCACCACATAGTCGGACCCGGCAGGTCGGTCACCGCCGCCGGCACGTGACGCCGGAGGAATCGCATGTCCGCAAGCCGCCCGCCCGACGGGCACTACCTGCTGTCGTGCCGGGTCTGCGGCCGCCGCCAACCCGACGACGGCCTGCTGCTCGACTGCCCCGCACAGCACGAACCCTCGTTGCTGCACACCGAGTACCGCGCGACCGCACTGGTCCCGCGGGCGACCGAGCGGGGCCTGTTCCGGTACCGGAACTGGCTGCCCATCAGCAGGACGCTGCCGGACGCGGGCGCGACGGTCACCTACCGGAGCACCACCGGCGTGGCCCGGCACCTCGGCATGGACGATCTGTGGATCGCGTTCAACGGGTACTGGCCGGAGCGCGACGCCCGGCTGACCACCGCGACCTTCAAGGAACTGGAGGCGTTCACCGTCCTCGGCCGCTGCCCGACGTCGAGCGCACCGCTGGTGATCGCGTCGGCCGGCAACACCGCCGCGGCCTTCGCCGAGCTGTGCTCCAAGCACGAGATCGGGTGCGTGCTGGTGGTTCCGGCGAGCGGTCTGGCGAAGCTGCGGTTCGCCGAGCCGCCGCACCCGTGCGTCCGCCTGATCGCGCTGGACCGGGCGACCTACTCCGACGCCATCGCGTTCGGCGACTCGATCGCCCGGGAGCACGGGCTGCCGCTGGAGGGCGGGACCCGCAACGTCGGTCGGCGGGACGGCTTGGCGACCGTGCTGTACAACGCCGTCGAGGCGATGTCCGACCTGCCCGAGTTCTACTTCCAGGGCATCGGCAGCGGAGCCGGCGCCATCGCGGTGCACGAGGCCGCGCAGCGCCTCGCCCGCGCCGGCCGGGCGGGTCCGCCACCGCGGCTCATGCTGTGCCAGAACGCGGAGTTCAGCCCGGTGCGCGCCGCGTGGCACGCCGGCCCGACCCCGCCCGAGGACCGGGCGCTGATCGACGCGGTCTACGCCGACGAGCTGACCAACCGGCGGCCGCCCTACGCCGTGCGCGGCGGGCTGCGCGACTGCCTGACCGAGAGCCGCGGCGAGGTGCTGGTGGCCGACGCCCGCTCGGCGCGTGCCGCCGCCGCGGTGTTCCGCGACCTGGAGGGCATCGACATCGAGCCGGCCGCCGCGGTCGCGCTGGCCTGCCTGCGCGACTCCGTGCTCGCCGGGACGACGCCGAGGTCGGCCAAGGTGCTGCTCAACGTCACCGGCGGCGGACGGGCCCGCCGGGAGCACGAGCACGACCTGGCCACCGCGGTACCGGACCTGCGCGTCGACCACGCCGAGGTCGGCTCGGCGTCGGTGACCAGGGCGGTGGAGAAGCTGATCAACTCCCTCGCCCGCGTGTGACGAACCGACTTTCCTTACCACGGAACAAAGATCGAGGTGGCGAACCCGTGCTCTTCCCGTACTCCGAGTCCAAGCGGATCACCCTGACCCCGGCGGCTCCCGAAGACGGCCCGGCCGTCTACGACGTCCTGCTCCGGCTGGGCCGCAGGACCCTGCCGCCGCTGGACGTCTTCCTGGCCGGCTACACCCACGGCGTGGACGCGCAGTTCCTGGTGCGGCACCGCGACGACGGCGAACTGGTCGGCGTGACGACCCTGTCCGAGCAGGAGACCGCCGGCCACATCCTGGCCTCGGTGCACGTCAACGCCGAACAGCCGGTGGCGATCGCGGCGGACGCCACGGCGCTGACGGTGAACTTCGCCTTCGCCAACTGGCGGCTGCGCAAGGTCTACCTCCAGTCCCACGAGGGCGACCTCGACGCGCTCGGGTTCGGCGACCGGCCCGCGGAGCTGGTCCGGGAGGAGGCGGTGCTGCCCGACCACCTGTACTTCCAGGGCCGGCGCTGGGACATGCACGTCTACGCGGTGTACCGCGAGCAGTGGGACGAGCACGGCGTGGAGTGGCTCAACCAGATCGTCTGACCGACCACGACAACGAACGCGGTGGGCGGTGCACTCCGGGGAGTGCGCCGCCCACCGCGTTCGTCCCGGCGTTGGCCGCCCGGTCACGTCAGACGGCGGTGTCGACCTCGTCGCCGCGCATCGTGTCGGTGCCCGGGATCGCGGCGGCCGCGTCGGCCCCGGAACCGAGCACGACGTTCTTCTCGTCCACGAAGACCACGCGCGGCACCAACTCGTCCGCCTCTTCCTCGGTCACCATGCAATAAGCGATGATGATGACCACGTCGCCGACCTGGACCAGCCGCGTGGACGGCCCGTTCACGCCGATGATCCCACTACCGGCCGGCCCTTTGATGACATAGGTGGAAAAGCGGCTGCCGTTGTTCAGGTCGACCACGGTGACCCGCTGCCCGGCCCTGATCTCGGCCGCCTCCATCAGGTCCTCGGCAATGGTCAGGGAACCGACGTAATGTAGATTCGCCTGGGTGATCGTGGCGCGATGAATCTTCGACTTGAGCATTTCCAAGTACATCGGCTCTCCTCCTGGCGAACCCGCGACCGGGTGCTGGTGCGGCCCTGCGGGCGGATCGGGCGATCGGCCCCAGGTTACCCAGCGGGCCCCGGCCGGGGCCATATTCCGGGGAGCCCGACCGAGCCGCCGGCGGTCCCGCCGGCGGGACACCCGAATGCCTTGTGGTGGCGCATTCGACATGGTTTCCTGGGGTTCGTTGAAATCGTGCCCGGAACCGCCGGCGCACGGGGCGGCGGACGGTTCACGGCCCGGTCGCGGAAACCACTCCGAATTGCCCCCCGGCGCTGCGTGCGAGTCCATCAGTCGGCCACCCGGTGGCTGACCACCCGGAGGAGTCCCACCTCGATGACGCTGTATGTCTGGGGTTATTCGCTGGAGTACGAGAAAGAACGCGACGACATCCTCGACGCGGTCGACTCGGTCTTTCGATCAGGCCGGCTGGTGCTCGGTCCGAGCGTCCAGGCGTTCGAGGAGGAGTTCGCCGCCTACCACGGCGTCGCGCACTGCGTGGGCGTCGACAACGGCACGAACGCCATCGTGCTCGGCCTGCGCGCCCTCGGGGTCGGCGCCGGCGACGAGGTGATCACGGTGTCGAACACCGCGGCACCGACCGTGGTGGCGATCGACGCCGTGGGCGCCACGCCGGTGTTCGTCGACGTCGACCGCGACACCTACCTGATGCGGGTCGACCAGGTGGAGGCGGCGATCACCAGCCGCACCAAGTGCCTGCTGCCGGTGCACCTCTACGGGCAGTGCGTGGACATGGCGCCGCTGGAGGCCATCGCCGCCCGGCACGGCCTGCCGATCCTGGAGGACTGCGCGCAGGCGCACGGTGCCCGCCACCACGGCCGGGTCGCCGGGTCGATGGGCAGGGCCGCGGCGTTCTCCTTCTACCCGACCAAGGTCCTCGGTGCCTACGGCGACGGCGGCGCCACGATCACCACGGACCGCGAGGTCGAGGAGAACCTGCGCCGGCTGCGCTACTACGGGATGGAGAGGGTCTACCACGTCGTCTCGACGCCCGGTTACAACAGCCGGCTCGACGAGGTGCAGGCCGAGATCCTGCGCCGCAAGCTCACCCGCCTCGACAGCTACGTCGCCCGTCGCCGGGTGATCGCCGCGCGGTACGAGGAAGCGCTCGCCGGCACCGGGATCGTGACGCCGAAGACGGCTCCCGGCAACGACCACGTGTACTACGTCTACGTGGTGCGCCACCCCGAGCGGGACCGGATCATCGAGGCGCTCAAGGCCAAGGACATCTCGCTGAGCATCAGCTACCCGTGGCCGGTGCACACCCAGACCGGGTTCGCGCACCTCGGCTACGCCAGGGGTTCGCTGCCGGTCACCGAAGAGGTCGCCGACCAGATCTTCTCGCTGCCGATGTTCCCCTCGCTCACCGACACCGAGCAGGAGTTCGTCATCGACGCGCTGCGCGAGGCGCTGGCGACGGTCTGACCGCGGACGGTCCGGCCGCACCGCGCTCCTCGGCCCACCGCCGAGCGCCGCAACGACAGGGAGGGCTCATCCGGATGAAGCGATTCGCCATCCCCCACGGGGACTTGGACAACCGGCTCTGGACGCCGGGGGGCTCGTTGACCTCCACCGCCGAGTTCCACGACTGGTGGGCCGACCGGCACGCGGCCGGCCACTTCGTCGTCGAGCGGGTTCCGTTCTCCGCGCTGCGGGAGTGGAGCTTCGAGCCGGGCACCGGGAACCTCGGCCACGCGAGCGGTCGCTTCTTCACCGTCGAGGGGCTGGAGATCCGCGAGGGCGGGCGGGTGGTCAAGGCGCAGCCGATCATCAACCAGCCGGAGATCGGCATCCTCGGCATCGTGGTCAAGGAGTTCGACGGGGTGCTGCACTGCCTGATGCAGGCCAAGATGGAGCCGGGCAACGTCAACACCCTCCAGCTCTCGCCGACCGTCCAGGCCACCCGCAGCAACTACACCCGGGTGCACCGCGGCACCGGGACCCGCTACCTGGAGCACTTCATCGGCCCCGGTCGCGGCCAGGTGCTGGTGGACGTGCTGCAGTCCGAGCAGGGGGCCTGGTTCTGGCGCAAGCGCAACCGGAACATGGTCGTGCTGGTCACCGGCGACGTGCCGGTGCACGAGGACTACTGCTGGCTGAGCCTGGCCCAGATCGGCGAGCTGACGCACGTGGAGAACCTGGTCAACATGGACGCCCGGACGGTCCTGTCGTGCATGCCGTTCGCGGTGCCCGACGAGGCCGCGGCGTCGACCGGGGAGCCGTTCCGGGACGCGTTGATCAACTCCTACCAGTACCAGCCCGAGGAGACCGGCGCGCCGGCGCTGCACACCGCGAGCGAGATCCTGAGCTGGTTCACCGAGGCGAAGACCGGCTGCGACTGGTCGGCCCGGCTGGCGCCGCTGGACGCGGTGCCCGGCTGGTCGCGCGACGACCGGGAGATCGGCGACGACGCGGGCGAGGACTTCCGCATCATCGGCGTCTCGGTCGAGGCCGGCACCCGGGAGGTGAAGAGCTGGACCCAGCCGCTGCTGTTCCCGCGCGGGCAGGGTCGGGCCGCGTTCCTCGCCCGGCCGATCGACGGCGTGCTGCACCTGCTCGTGCAGGCCCGGCCCGAGCACGGCCTGCTGGACATGGTGGAGATGGCCCCGACCGTGCACCTGCTGCTCGGCGAGGACCTGTCGGACGTGCCGCCGTTCGTCCGCGACGCCCTGGCGTCCGACGGCGCGAAGGTGCGCTACGACAACGTGCTCTCCGAGGAGGGCGGGCGGTTCTTCAACGCGCTGACCCGCTACCAGGTCATCGAGGTCGGCGAGGACGTGCCGGTCGAGGTGCCGCCGAACTTCTGCTGGCTGACCGTGCGCCAGCTGATCGACCTGCTGCGGCACGGGCACTACCTCAACATCGAGGCCCGCAGCCTGCTCGCCTGCATCCACAGCCTGTGCTGAGCGCGGCGGCGGACGGGTCGGCGGCGGTGTGCGGGAGGGCGGCCGGCCGATACCCTCGATTCCCGCGAAAACCCTTGGGAGCTGGTGGAAAGTGGTGCCGACGATGAAGATCACCGAGACGTCGATCCGGGACGCCTACCGGATCCACCCCGAGCTCCACCCGGACCGGCGCGGCCGCTTCCACGAGGCGTTCCGGGCCGGCGAGCTCTCCGCGGCCATCGGCTACCCGTTCGTGGTCGGCCAGGCGAACTACTCGGTCAGCGTCAAGAACACCCTGCGCGGCATCCACGGCACCACGCTGCCGCCGGGCCAGGCCAAGCTGGTCACCTGCGTGCGCGGCGCGGTGATGGACGTGGCGGTGGACCTGCGGGTGGGCTCGCCGACCTTCGGCGCCTACGAGGTGACCTACCAGGACGAGGACTCCGGCGTCGCGGTGTACCTGGCCGACGGCCTCGGCCACGCCTTCCTGGCGCTGACCGACGACGCCTGCATGAACTACCTGTGCTCCGAGGAGTACGTGCCCGGCACCATGATCATGGTCGACCCGCTGGACCCCGACATCGGCATCCCGTGGAACCTCACCGACCCGCCGGTCATGTCGGACAAGGACGCGGGCGGGCTGTCGCTGAAGGACGCGGCGTCCTCCGGGCTGCTGCCGACCTACGACGAGTGCCTCGCGCACTACGCGGCGCTGAGGGCGGCATCGCCGTCGTGACCGCCGGCCGCGCCACCGCGCCGACCCGACCCGTCCTTTCCCCTCTGACCAGCGGAGTTCCTTCCCCATGAAGAACATCGGCCCGGATCGGCGGCTACGTGTAGGGGTGGTCGGGTGCGCGGAGATCGCCGGGCGGCGGACCCTGCCCGCGATGGTCGCGAACCCCGACATCGAGGTGGTCGCGATCGCCAGCCGGGACGAGGGGCGCGCGCGGGAGTTCACCGACCGGTTCGGCGGCTCGCCGCTCAAGGGGTACAGCGCCCTGATCGACCGCGAGGACGTGGACGCGATCTACAACCCGCTCCCCCTGCTGCTGCACGCGGAGTGGACCGAGCGCGCGTTGACCGCCGGCAAGCACGTCCTGGTCGAGAAGCCGATGACCGACAGCCACAAGGAGTCGAGCCGGCTCATCGAGCTGGCCCGGGCCAAGGGTCTCGTGCTGATGGAGAACTACATGTTCCTGCACCACTCGCAGCACAGCGAGGTGCGCCGCATGGTGGACGGCGGGGCCATCGGCGAGCTGCGCGGCTTCTCCGCCGCGTTCACCTTCCCGCCCAAGCCCGCAGGCGACATCCGGTACCAGCCCGGGGTCGGCGGCGGGGCGTTCCTCGACTTCGGCGGCTACCCGGTCAAGGTGGCGATGTACTTCCTCGGCAACGACCTGCGCATCGGCGGCGCGGTCTTCCGGGAGCACCGCGACTTCGGCGCGGTGCTGTCCGGGGAGGTCCTGCTCTACACGCCGGCCGGGATCACCGCCCACCTCTCGTTCGGCATGGAGCACTCCTACCGGAACAGCTACCGGCTGATCGGGAGCACCGGCCGGCTGCTGCTCGACTGGGTCTTCACGCCGCCCGAGACCCACCGGCCGGTGGTCCGGGTCGAGCGGCAGGACCACCGCGAGGAGTTCGTGCTGCGAGCCGACCACCAGTTCGCCAACGCCATCAGCGCGTTCGTGCACGCCGTGCGCACCGGCCAGGACCTGCGGCCGCAGCACGAGGACGCGCTGGAGCAGATCACCCTGCTGGAGGGCATCCAGCGGCAGGCCGCGCACATCAGGGTCTGAGCGCGACCCCCTCGTCCGACGTGCTGTGTTGCCAGTTCCGACCTACCAGGAGCTACCAATGTCGAACAATTCCCGGTGTCGAGTGTGCGGCGGAACGGTCCGCGAGTTCTTCGACTTCGGCCGTCAGCCGCTCTCCGACGCCTTCGCGCCGCCGGACGCGGACTTCACCCAGGAGTTCTTCTTCCGGCTCGCCACCGGGGTCTGCGAGGGCTGCACGATGGTGCAGCTGATGGAGGAGGTGCCGCGGGACCGGATGTTCCACGAGGACTACCCGTACCACTCCTCCGGTTCCTCGGTCATGCGCGAGCACTTCGAGCAGTTGGCCAAGCGGTTCCTGGCCACCGAGCTGACCGGCGACGACCCGTTCATCGTCGAGATCGGCTGCAACGACGGCATCATGCTCAAGGCGGTCGCCGAGGCGGGCGTCCGGCACCTGGGCGTGGAACCGTCCGGTGGCGTGGCCGCGCTCGCGGCGACGAAGGGCATCCAGGTCCGCAACGCGTTCTTCGAACAGGGCACGGCCGGTGAGATCGTCACCGAGCAGGGCCGGGCCGACGTGATCTACGCGGCCAACACGCTGTGCCACATCCCCTACATGGAGTCGATCCTCACCGGCGTCACCGCGCTGCTCAAGCCGACCGGGGTGTTCGTCTTCGAGGACCCGTACCTGGGCGACATCGTCGAGCGCACGTCGTTCGACCAGATCTACGACGAGCACTTCTTCCTCTTCAGCGCCCAGTCGGTGCAGGCGATGGCGAGCCGGTTCGGGCTGGAGCTGGTGGACGTCGAGCGCCTCGCCGTGCACGGCGGCGAGGTCCGCTACACCCTCGCGCCGGCCGGCCGGCGCACCCCGACCCCGGAGGTCGCCGCGCTGGTGGCCCAGGAGCGGGAGCGCGGGATCGCGGACCCGGCCACGCTGGAGGCGTTCGGCGCGCGCGTGCTCAAGATCCGCGACGACCTGGTGGCGCTGCTGGAGAAGCTGCGCGCCGAGGGCCGGCGGGTGGTCGCCTACGGTGCCACCGCGAAGAGCGCGACCGTGACCAACCTGTGCGGGATCGGGCCGGAGCTGGTCGAGTTCGTCTGCGACAGCACGCCGGCCAAGCAGGGCCGGGTCACCCCGGGCACGCACATCCCGGTGCGCGAGTCCGCGGCGTTCGCCCAGCCGTACCCGGACTACGCGCTGCTGTTCGCCTGGAACCACGCCGAGGAGATCATGGCCAAGGAGCAGGAGTTCCGCGACCGCGGCGGCAAGTGGATCTTGTACGTGCCGGACGTGCGCATCGTCTGAGCCGCCGACCGGGCACGCCGCGCCGCCGGTCCGGTCCGCTGGGGCCCGACCGCACCGGGCCGGCAGGAGTCGATCGCCGCTCGGCCCGCCGGGGCCGGGCGGCGAGGCGTGCGCCGGGACGCCGGCGGGTTCTGCTGGGTGCGCGCGTTCGCGCACCGGGATTCGGTCACGACGGAGGAGGGACCGGGATGGGCGTCGGACGGACGGTGTGGCTGACCGGGCTGCCGAGCTCGGGCAAGTCGACGATCGCCGCGGCGGTGGCCGGGCGCCTGCGGGCCGACGGGTGGCCGGTGGAGGTGCTCGACGGCGACGAGATGCGCCGGAGCCTGACCGCCGGCCTCGGTTTCGGCCGCGCGGACCGGGAGGAGAACGTCCGCCGGATCGGCTGGGTCGCGGGTCTGCTGGCCCGCAACGGGATCACCGTGCTGGTGCCGGTGATCGCGCCGTACGCCGCCGACCGCGACAAGGTGCGGGCCGCGCACCAGGAGCGCAACGTGCCGTTCAGCGAGGTGTTCGTCGCCACCCCGGTCGACGTGTGCGCCCGCCGGGACGTGAAAGGGCTCTACGCGAGGCAGCGCGCCGGCGAGCTGACCTCGTTGACCGGGGTGGACGACCCGTACGAGCCGCCGGCGCACCCCGACCTGCGCGTGCCGGCGGACACCCAGTCGGTGGCCGAGTCGGTCGAGGCGGTGTACCGGCTGGTCGTCTCGCCCTGATCGCCCACGCCCGACGGCCCGTGCCGGGCTTCCCGCCCGGCACGGGCCGTCGCGCTACTTCGGCAGCAGCACGAAGACCTGCTTGGTGTTCGCCAGCACCGCGGCCCGGCTGTAGAGCATCGGGACGTACTTCCCGGTGCGCCAGCGGTCGGCGAGGTCGCGGTAGTGCGGGCTGTTCGGGTCACCGGACTGGCCCGGCGTGTTGATCACCTGGGAGGCGTCCCAGTTCCCGACGTCGAGCGCCATCCGGAACGACGCCCCGCCCAGGTGCGCGAACTCGCTCCCGAAGTCGAACGAGACCGACACGTCGACGGTGTTCCACGAGCCGCCCCGGGGGAACGGCCCGACGTTCCACTTCTCCGCAACCTCGGGAGCGACCTGGCCTGCTGCGGGGTGGTTGAACCTCGTCCGCTGCAAGTTGCCCCACTTCCAGTCGGCGGGTTTGCCGCCCAGCCGGTACTCGACCTCTTCGTAGGCGCTGGAGAGCGTGGCCAGCAGCAGCCCGTCGCGGACCTCCCGCGCGTCCGGGCCGAACCACCGCTCGGGGTTCTCCAGCGCTTCCAGCAGCACGGTGATGTCGGGCGAGTAGACCAGTTCCGCCGCGGGCGCGGGCAGCACCAGGGCCACGAACCCGGGGCCGAGGTGGTTGGCCAGCCACACCTCGAACAGCGCCGCGGCGGCCGAGTCCGGGTGCTCGACGCCGTCCCAGCCGCGCAGCATCGCCAGCGCGGCCTCGGTGCTCGGCTTGTCGGCCGGCAACCGGCGGATCAGTTCGGCCACCCGCCGGGCGATCACCGTGAGCTGGTCGTTCTGCAGCGCCGTCACGTCGGCGAGCGAGTGCTTCGGCTTGGCCGAGAGCACCTCCACGATCCGCTGGTACCGCGACGGCTCGGCCCACTCGAAGCCCAGCTGCCGGTCCTTCGGGTAGTCCGGCGGCAGGTTGTACTCGTTGGCCGTGGCCACGAAGCCCCGCTCGGGGTTGTGGCTGCGGGGCAGGTCCGCGCCGGCGTAGAACCCGTTCCACTCGTAGCGCCCGTCCCCCGGCACCGGCAGCAGGCCGTCGAAGCCGACCCGCTTGGGCACCAGGCCGCCGACCACCCAGCCGATGTCGCCG
This sequence comes from Saccharothrix espanaensis DSM 44229, assembly GCF_000328705.1. Lineage (NCBI taxonomy): Bacteria > Bacillati > Actinomycetota > Actinomycetes > Pseudonocardiales > Pseudonocardiaceae > Saccharothrix > Saccharothrix espanaensis. Next base: position 6,592,418 of record NC_019673.1, read on the forward strand.
CCGGTGTCGGCGTAGACGTGGTTGAGCGGCGGCGCGCCCCAGTGGCCGACCGCCTGCTGGAACTCGGTGAAGTTCTTCGCCCGCAGGTAGCGCAGGCTGCCGTAGTAGGGCGACATGCCCGGCTCCAGCCACGCGGCGCGCACGGCGTACGCCCGGTGGTGCGCGGCGTCCACCTTGATCACCGGGCCGTGCCGGGTGAAGGCCAGCTCGACGGCCTGGTCCGCGCCCCCGGCGACCGGGATCTTCTCGGTCACCCTGGTGACGTTCTCCCAGCCGTCGCCGTAGCGGTACCGGTTGGGGTCGGCCGGGTCGAGCTCGTAGACGTAGAGGTCCTCCTGGTCGGCGGGGAAGACCGTCAGGCCGAAGCCGGCGTTCTGGTTGTGCCCGATGGAGATGCCGGGCGCGAACGCCTCACCCGCGCCGATGATGTCCAGCCCGGGTGCGTTGAGGTGCGCGACGTAGCGCGACGACGGCACGCCGATGCCGCGGTGCGGGTCGTTGGCCAGGATCGGCCGGCCGGTGGTGGTGCGCGACGGGCTCAGCGCCCAGTTGTTGCTGCCGCCGGCACCCGGCCGCCGGTCGACCGGCACCGCGCGCAGCCGGCCGTCGACGAACTGGACGCCGTCCCGGGCCAGGTTGTAGGTGCTCAGCACGTCCTCGGGCAGGGTGCAGGGGTCGAAGCCCTCGATCGCCGCCGGCTCGTGCTCGGGTTCGAGCCGGACGCGCACCCGGTCGAGCTTGACGTCCGCGACGCAGGCGAACCGCGCGCGCTCCACCTCGCTGGGCAGGTTGTAGCTCAGCCCGTGCAGCCGGATGCGGACCACGTCCTCCGGGGTCCAGCGCTTCGGCTTGTAGCCGAGCTGCTCGAACTCCTCGGGCAACGCCGTCGGGTGGCCGGCCAGCCACTCGACGTAGGCGTTGACGCCGGTGGCGAACGCGGTCGCGGCCTCCTTGGCCTCCGGGCCGTAGCTCGCCCACTCGCGTTCGATGTCGCCGCGGTGCAGCAGCAGCCGCGACGCCCGGTCCTGCTCGACGTAGTCGGGCCCGAAGACCTCGGCCAGCCGGCCCGTGCCCTTGCGCAGCCACAGGTCGATCTGGAACAGGCGATCGCGGGCCGCGTTGAACCCCTGGGCCAGGAAAGCGTCCCGCGCCGATTGCGCGTAGATGTGCGGGACGCCCCAGCGGTCGACCACCAGGTTCACCGGGCCGCGCAGCCCGGGGACCGGTATCACCCCGGCGCGGGCCGAGCCCGAACTCGCCGGGGTGACCACGACCAGACCGAGCAGGAGACCCAAGACGGCCAGTGTTCGACTGACCACGCGTGTTGTGCGGCGCATCGCGAAAACCCCCAAGTTTCCAGGCGATGTGGAATGACGAATAGTGGGCCGGCGGTCCGACCGGCGGGCCGCCGACCCGGTGTCAGGTGTTCCCGCCGATCATCTCAGCGATTGGCGACCGGGGCATCGGTTTTGCGCCGGCCGTACATGACCGCGCGCAGGACGACTTCGGCCGGCCCGCGCCGGCCCGCGCGTTCCAGCGCGTACGCGCCGAATACCGTGACCAGCCAGACAGCGGTCGCGAACAACGCCATTGTCGCGCTGGTCAGCTTTTCCCCGAGACCGAGCCCCCAGGCCGCGAGCACCGGCGCGAACAGCACCGAGTGCGCCAGGTAGCAGGACAGCGAACGCTTGCCCACCGCGGTCACCGCGACGACCGCCGGGTTCCGCTTGGCGCGATCGGACATGCGGTTCGCCAGCAGGGCGAAGATCGCGACGTAGCCCAGCCCGGCGGCGAGCCCGGTGCCGGTCTGCAACCCGTGCAGCGCGCCGGTGTCGGTGAGCGCGGCCGCGGGCACGTCGAGGTAGCCGAGGTTGCCCAGCGCCGCCGGCAGCCCGCCGAGCCAGCCGACCGCCACGCCGAGCACCGCGGTCCACCGCAGCAGGGTCAGGTGGCGGTGCGGCTCCTCCAGCACGCGGTGCCGCGCGGCCAGGAACCCGAGCAGCATCGCCGCGTGACCGGCGAAGGACAGCAGCCCGCCGGCGAAGGTGACGACCGACCACGTGCGCAGCCGGGTCCACATGGAGGCCAGGTAGTCCGGTTCGCCGGCGGCGTACGCGGCGGTGGTCGACTCGCCGGCGGTGAACTGGTCCGGGCCGAGGTCGCCGCCGGCGATCGCGAGCAGCGCGGGCACCAGCGAGGTCAGGACCAGCACCGCCACCGCGATCCCGCTCCACACCGCCAGCGCCCGGTTGCCGCGCCGCAGGAACAGCCAGCCGAGCACCACGCCGGCCAGCGCGTAGGAACCGAGGATGTCACCGGCCAGCAGCAGGGCGGCGTGCGCGAAGCCGAAGACCAGCAGGCCGACGCTGCGCTTGCTCAGCAGCACCAGCGCCGCCCGGCCCGGCGTGCCCGCCGCGGACTGGCGCAGGTAGAGCTGCATCATGCCGTAGCCGAAGAGGAATGCGAACAACGGGTAAACGCGCAGGTCGAGCACGACGATCATGAGGAATTGGACGGCCCGGTCCACCGTCCCGTCCTCGACCGGGTGCCAGCCCGATGGTCCTTGCGGGGCCGCCCAGAGGTAGAAGACGGTGTTTGATAACACGATCAGCAGCAGCATCAGTCCGCGGGCGAAGTCGGGTGCGAGCGCCCGCTCCTTCTGTTTCACCGCGCCACGTGCCGCGCGCTCGGGTTTCGCCATGGGGAAAGGTTAGCGCCAATACCGCCCGGTGCTCCCCGGTTTTACCATCGCGACGCCTTCCGATATGCTCCGCAGCGCACGGGCCCTGCCTCCGGCGACCATTCCCCGCGTCCGCGAAAGCGGTCGGAGCGGCTAATTCGGCGTACTCGCGGACCATCCTGGGTAGTCGGTCCCGGTGATTCCGCCGACAATTCCACCGGGGTCGGACCGCGATCTCGAATTCCAGGTCGCCGCGCTGTGCGCACCGACCTCATCACCCCGATCGGCCCATTGTCCGGCCGCGGCACCGTTGGCGGCGCTGTTGGCGCACCGTCGCGCGGCACCCTCGCACCGGAACGTCCCGCCGGCGGGCAGGCGCGGGGTCAGCCGGCGGTCATGCCCTCGTGGCCCTGGCCGCGCAGGAGTTCCTCGCGGGCGCGGGCGACGCGGGAGCGGACGGTGCCGATCGGGCAGCCGCAGACCTCGGCGGCTTCGGCGTAGGACAGGCCCAGGACCTGGGTGAGCAGGAGCGCTTCACGCCGGTCGGCGGGCAGCGCGGCGAGCATCAGGTTCAACTCGACCACGTCCTCGAAGCCGGCGGCGCGGCTGGTCGAGCGCTGGGCGTCGGAGGCCTGCTGGACGTCGGCCGACCAGGCGATCACCGGACGTGAGCCGGCGGTGCGGAGGTGGTCCACGACGGTGCGCCGGGCGATGGACAGCAGCCAGGTGCGGGCCGACGAGCGGCCCTCGAACGCGGGCAGGCTGCGCAGGGCGCGCAGGTAGACCTCCTGGGCCAGGTCGTCGGCCCGGCCGGGGTCGGTCAGGTGGGCGACCAGCCGCCACACGTCGCGCTGGGTGGCGCGGATGAACCGCTCCAGTGCGGCGCGGTCGCCGGAGCCGGCGGCCAGGGCCAGACCGGTGACCGCGTCGTCGTCACCGCGTGAGATCGACACAGCGCTCAAGGCTAGTGCACCCGGCCCCGGGAACTTCCACACCCGCGTGACCGACAATAGGGGCGTGGACTGCGACACCTGCCGGGAGGCCCTGTCGGCGCGACTGGACGGCGAGCCCGAGCCGGCGCCCGCCGGCGACACCGACGCGCACCTGGAGGGGTGCGCCGCGTGCCGCGCCTGGCAGGACGGCGCGGCGGCGTTGACCAGGTCGTTGCGGCTGCGGCCGGCCACCGCGACGCCGGACCTGGTGGACGCGGTGCTGGCGGCCGCGCCGCCGGTCCCCGCGACCCGGGGCTGGTACCCGCGGGCGGCGCTGGCGGGCGTCGCCGTCGCGCAGATCACCCTCGGCCTCGGGCAGGTGCTCGGGTCCGGACCGGCGGGTGGTCCGGCGGTGGGCGGTTCGACGGTGGGCGGTTCGGCGGGGCACGGGATCCACGGGGCCACCGGCGGCCACCTGTTCAACGAGAGCACGGCGTGGAACCTGGCCCTGGGCCTGGGGCTGCTGTGGACGGCGCTGCGACCGCGCGCCACGACCGGGCTGCTGCCGGTGGTGGCGGGGTTCGTGGTGGTGCTCGGCGCGTTCTCGGTGCAGGACCTGGTGAGCGGGGAGGCGACGGTCCAGCGGGTCACCTCGCACGCGATCCTGGTGCTGGGCCTGGTGCTGCTCGTGGTGGTGCACCGGGGCCGGCGCGACCCGGACGGCGGCCGCGTCGCCGAGCCGCTGCCGGACACGCCCGATCTCGGGGCGGGCGTCGCAGACCCGCCGGGGTCGACGCCCCGGGCCCGACCCCGGCCCCGGCTGCGGCCGGTGAGCCGGCGACGAGCCGCCTGACCGGGGCGAGGCCCGGGTACCAGGGGCGCGGCCGGCCGAGCACTGGACCACGGACCTCGCCACCGCACTGTCCGGTGTGGACATCTACGTCGACGTCCAGGTCACCACCGCGCGCAAGGCGGCGCTGCGCAAAGCGATCACGGCCGGCAGCGCGCCCACACCGAGAAGCCCACGGCGGAGACCACGGCCGGCGACGCGGCCTACGGTCTGTTCACACTGGACAACGGCACGATCGTGCAGTGAACGCCTCCGGGTCGACCGGACCGGGCTGGTGCGGTTCCAGGTCGACGGCACGGCTCGCCGTTCCCGCACGACCTGCACCCCGGCGCACGCGGTGTCCCGATGGCCGAGGCGGCCCTGCGCTCGTCGGCGGACGGGGTGAGCGTGTGCCTGCGATCACCGGGGGTCACGCCCGTTCGAGCGACCGGCCGTGCACCACGACCGCCCAGATCACCACCACGTTCAGGGCGATCACGATCGTCGACCACACCGGCTGGACACCCACGAAAGCCAACTGCGCCACGGCGTTCACCGAGGCGAAGAGCACCGTCGCGATCCGCGCCCACGCCGCGCCCGTCCACAGCGCGGGCCCGGTGAGTCCGATCAGGACGCCGAGAATCAAGTGGGTCCAGCCCCAGCCGGTCAGGTCGAACACCAGCACGGTGTCGTCGGTCGTCACGTAGTACTGGTCGTTGAACAGCGCCACCAACCCTTCGATCACGGTGAACACGCCGATGATCACCATCATGACACCGGCGAACGCGATCCAGCCCGTCCACGCGGCGTCGACCGGTGGGCGGCCGGCACGCTCGGCCTCGTAGAAGTCGTCGCTCATCTCGGTTTCCCTTCGCCTGCGGTCGTCGGCGACCACCGTGGCACCCGCCGGCGCGGGGGTTCACCACCCGAACCGGGCGAAGGTGCCGGTATCACCCGCGCCGGACCGCGGGCCGGTCGCAGTCACCCGGCGCGCGTGGCGACCCGGCAGCGCCGCCCAGGAATCACCCCGGCCGGGCACAGCAGCCCGTCTCATCCGCGCCGGTTGGCGGGCCGGCCGGGGTCACCTGGCGGGCGTGGCGACCCGGCCGGCCGTGCCGGGTGACGGTGGTCGGCATGACACCTACCCAGAACGGCCCACCGCGGATCGCGGACCACGGGCTCATCGGAGATCTGCGGACCGCCGCGCTGGTGGCGCTGGACGGCTCCGTCGACTGGTTCTGCGCTCCCCGCTTCGACTCGCCCTCGCTGTTCGGGGCGCTGCTCGACCCCGATCGCGGCGGGCGCTGCCGCATCCGGCCGGCCGGGTTCCGCGGGCCCGCGCGGCAGATGTACTTCCCGGACACCGCGGTGCTGGTCACCCGGTTCATGACCGACGAGGGCACCGGGGAGGTGGTCGACTTCATGCCGCCCGGCTCGGAGGAGGACGGGGTGCGGCGGCTGATCCGGATGGTGCGCTGCGTGCGCGGGACGCTCGACTTCGAGGTGGAGGTCGCGCCCCGGTTCGACTACGGGCGGCAGGACCACAGCGTGCACGTCGTGGAGAACGGCGTGGTGTTCGACGGCGGCGACACGCGCCTGGTGCTGCACGTGGTGCGGGAACCGGGCGAGACACCGACGTCCGACGTGCGGGCGGACGGGCGGGACGTGCACGCGCACGTGACGCTGCACGCCGGGCAGGTGCGCGGGATCGTGCTGGAGACCGGTGGTTCGGACCGGCCCAGGCGGGTGCGGGTCGCGGAGGTCGAGCAGGCCTTCCACGACACCGTGCGGTTCTGGCACGGCTGGCTGGGGCACTCGACGTACCGGGGGCGGTGGCGCGAGGCGGTGGACCGCTCGGCGATCACGCTGAAGCTGCTCACCTACGCGCCGACCGGCGCGATGGTCGCCGCGCCCACCGCCGGCCTGCCCGAGCAGCTCGGCGGCGAACGCAACTGGGACTACCGCTACACGTGGATCCGGGACGCCTCGTTCGGGGTGTCCGCGTTGCTGCGCCTGGGTTTCGTGGAGGAGGCGGCGGCGTTCACCAACTGGCTCGGTGAGCGCTACCAGCAGGCCGACGGCGACGACGGGCCGTTGCGGATCATGTACCGGGTCGACGGCTCGCCGGACCTGCCCGAGGAGGTGCTCGACCACTGGGCCGGCTACCGGGGGTCGCGGCCGGTGCGGATCGGCAACGACGCGGGCGGGCAGCTCCAGCTCGACATCTACGGCGAGCTGCTCGACGGCCTGCACCACGCGCACCGCAACGGTCTGCGCATCGGCCGGCGCGGCTGGCAGGCGCTGACCTCGGTGGTGGACTGGCTGTCGGACAACTGGGACCGGCCCGACGAGGGCATCTGGGAGACCCGGGACGGCCGGGCGGACTTCACCTACGGGCGGGCGATGAGCTGGGTCGCGTTCGACCGGGCGCTGCGCCTGGCGCAGGAGCAGAGCCTGCCCGCGCCGGTCGCCCGGTGGCGCGCCGAGCGCGACCGCGTCCACCAGCAGGTGTGGTCGCGCGGCTGGGACCCGCGCCGGCGGGCGCTGGTGCAGCGGTACGGCTCGGACGTGCTCGACTCGTCGCTGCTCCGGTTGGCGCAGGTGGGTTTCGTCGCGCCGCGCGACCCGATGTGGCTGGACACGCTGGCCGCCGTCGAGCGCGACCTGGTGGTGGACAGCCTGGTGCTGCGCTACGACCCGAGCGCCTCGCCGGACGGCCTGCGCGGCGACGAGGGCACGTTCTCCTTGTGCACCTTCAACTACGTCGACGCGCTGGCGCGGGCGGGCCGGACCGGGCAGGCGCGGCTGGTGTTCGAGAAGATGCTGACCTACGCCAACCACGTCGGCCTGTTCGCGGAGGAGATCGGGCCGACCGGCGGGCAGCTGGGCAACTTCCCCCAGGCGTTCACCCACCTCGGGCTGATCGACGCGGCCGTCACCCTGGACGACGCCCTGGACCGCACCGGGTCGTGACCGGGGTCAGGACGGCAGGGCGCGGGCGGTGTCCGCCGGCGTCCGGGGGCGCGGGGCCACCGGCCCGGCCACGGCCGCCGCGGCGGACAGCACGTCCTGGACGGCGCGGAGTTCGGCGAGGACCCGGTCGCGGTAGGTGCGCAGGGCGGACACCTGCTCGGCGGCCTCCCGCACCGCGCGGGCGGCCTGCGCCATCGCGGCGTCGCGCTGCCCGATCGCGCGCCGCACCACCTCGGCGGCTTTCGCCGCGGCCACCGCGTCCCGCTCCGCGGCCAGGACCGCGGTGGCCGACTCCTGGTCGGCCACCCGCCGCAGCGCCTCCGCGCGGCGCACCGACATGGCCGCGGTGAAGTCCGCCTCGATCCGATCACGCTGCTGCCGGGCGCACTCGTCCAGCTCGCGCCGCCGCCGTTCGGCGTGCAGCGTCACCGACGTCAGGTGCGCCACCGTGTTCTCCACCAGCTCCCGGTGCTCGCGCTCCATGGCCCGACGGCGCGCGTCCAGCTCACCGAGCAGCCACTGGTGCCGGCGCGCCAGCCGGCCACCGGCGGCCGCCGCCTGCGCCCAGCTCTGCTCGGCCGCCGCCCGTGCCTGGGTGGTGATCTGGTCGGCTTCCTCGTGCGCCAGTTCCACGACGCGGCGCGCGAGGTCGCCGGCGGCGTCGACCGACAGCGGGCGGCGGCACATCCGGTCCACCCGCGTGCGCAGCCGGCGGTTCTCGGCCCGTGCCGCCTCCAGGTGCCGGCGCAGCCGTTCCGCCTGGACCAACGCGGCGTCGCGGTCGGCGGCGGTGGTCCGCAGCTCGAACTCGGCGTCGTGCACGTAGTGCCGCACCTGGTCGCGACGGAAGCCCCACAGGGACGCGTCGAACCCGATCGCCAGCGGCACCAGCTCGTCCGGCTGTCCACTGTGGATCGTCATGGTGGCCTCCTCGTCGCCTCGGGGCTCCAGCATGGCCGGCCGGGCGGGGCCGGGTCGTCACCCGGTGCAGGTGATCCGACCCCGGGGATTCCACCCGGAGCGGGCGATGCCCCGCCGGGCCGCCGGCGGACAAGCTGGTGGCACCCAACGGGCGAGGAGGAGCGAATGGCGACGTTGACCGTGTGGAAGTTCGACACCGCGGAAGGTGCCCGCAAGGCGCTGGCGCTGCTGGAGTCGCTGGCCAAGCAGGAACTGATCACCATCCAGGACGCGGCCTACGTGTACTGGGAGGACGGCGCGAAGCGGCCGAAGACCAAGGAGGTCGGCCGGTTCACCGGGGCGGGCGCGCTGGGCGGCGCGTTCTGGGGCCTGCTGTTCGGGCTGCTGTTCCTGGTGCCGCTGCTCGGCGCGGCCGTCGGCGCCGGGATCGGGGCGGCGGCCGGGTCGCTGGCCAAGGTCGGCATCGACGACGACTTCGTCCGCCGGGTGCGGGAGAAGGTCTCGCCGGGCACGTCCGCGCTGTTCGTGCTGTCCACCGGCGCGGTGGTCGACCGGGTGCTCGCCGAGTTCCGCGGCACCGGGGCGGAGCTGATCAGCACGAACCTCTCCGGCGACCAGGAAGAGCTGCTGCGGGAGGCGTTCGTCGACACGTCGGGTCGGTAGCCGGCGGACGACGTCTCCACCGGGCGGTGGTCGTGTTACGCACCCGCGGCCACCACTCTGGTCCCCCGCCGCCCGTGTTCCCCTCGTGGGAGCACGGGCGGCGGTCTGCCCGCTCACCTCAGCCAGGCCAAGCTCACCGCAGGCGGGCCGCGCTCACCGCCGCCGGGGCACCAGGGCCGCGACCACCAGCCCCAGCACGGCGAAGCCGGCCAGCACGACCAGCGCCGCCGCGAACGGCCCGCCGCCCGGTGCCGCGGCACCCGCCAGGACCGACCCGGCCAGCGCGGTGCCCAGCGACGAACCCAGGTTCGACACCGCCCGCGAGACACCGGAGATGTCGCCCTGCAACTCGTCCGGCCACGCCGACTGCACCAGGTTCACCGACGCGGTCAGCATCGTGCCGATCCCCGCTCCCAGCAGGAACAGCCCCGGCGCGAACACCAGCGCCGCCGAGTCGTCCCGGACCAGCGCGAGCAGCAGCCCCAACCCCGCCGCGCTCGCCGCGAAACCGGCGATCACCAGTCGGCGGGCCGGGTTGCGGCGCGCCATCCGTGCCGCCACACCGGACGCCGCCAGCACGCCGACCGTCGCGGGCAGCAGCACCAGCCCGGTGTGCACCGCGCTGAAGCCGCGTTCCTGTTGCAGGTAGACCGAAACCACGAAGAACGCGCCCTGCATCACCAGCCACTGCACGGTCTGCGTGCCCAGCCCCAGGTTCGACGTGCGGTCGCGGAACAGGCTCGGCGAGCACAACGGCTCGCGCGCGACCCGGATGTGCCGGAAGAACCCGTACAGCACCAAGGCCCCGATCCCGACGAACACCCACACCGGCGACAGCCCGCCGGCGGGCAGCAGCACCACCTCGCCGATCGTGAAGTCCTCGCGTGCCACGCCCCAGCCGTAGGTTCCCGTCCGCAGCACGCCGAACACCACGAAGAACAGCCCCGCGCCGGACAGCACCGCGCCCCACAGGTCGAACCCGGGGCGGGGCCGCGGCCGTGGCCGGTCCACGATGTGCCGGGCCGCCACGATCACCCACACCACGATCGCGACTTGGAGCAGGAACGACGCCCGCCACCCCAGCCAGCTGGTGACCAGGCCGCCGAGCAGCGGCCCGGCCGCCGCGCCGAGCGCGCCCGCCCCGCTGACCACCCCGAAGTTCCGGGCGCGCACGACGGGATCGGCGAACGACACCGTCACCAGGATGTAGATCGGCGGGATCATCAGGGCCGAGCCGACGCCCTCCAGCAGCGAGTAGCCGACCAGCAGCAGCCCCGGGCCGGGCGCGAACGCGGCGAGCAGCGCGCCCGTGCCGTACACCACCAGCCCGATCAGGAAGCACCGCTTGCGGCCCCAGATGTCGGTTAGCTTGCTGCCCGGCACCATCAGCGCCGCCATGGTCAGGGTGAACAGGGTGATCGTCGTCTGGACCCCGATGACCGTGGTGCCCAGGTCGTGGGCTATCGCGCTGATGGCGACGTTCATCGTGGTCGCCGCGTAGCTCGCGACGAACTGGGCCAACGCCAACGGCAACACCATCGCGCCGCGCGTCCTCATAGTTGCCCCCTCGGCAGCCGGAAACGTGGCGACCAGCGTGCGGCGGCCGGGCTCGCGCCCACCTCACCCGGCGTGGATGACCCCGGACCCGCCGCCCGGCGCGCGCGACCCCACCCGGTGCGGGCGAAGACCCGACCCGCGCTCGACGGCCACGATTCGTTGGCACGCAAAGAACTGGGAGGACCCGATGACGACTTCGACGCGGCAGCCCGACGCCTGGTACGGGGCACCGGCGCGGCTGCCGGTGGAGGCGCGCGCCGACCCGCAGCGGCGGTGACCGGCGGGCGACGCCTCCACCGGGCGGTGACCGTGGTCCGACCCCTCGTCACGGTCACCGCCCTGGTCTTCGGCTACCACCTGCTGCCCACCGACCCCCGGATCGGTGGACGGCCGGGGGTGTGGCTGGCCGTCGGGATGGTCGCGGTGGTGGCCGTGCTGGCGGCCGAGGTGCGCGCCATCGTCCGCTCGCCGCGCCCGCTGTGGCAGGGCGTGCAGGCCATGGCGCTGGTGTTCCCCTTGTTCCTGCTGGTTTTCGCCTACGCCTACGTGGTGCTCACGCACGCCGACCCGAGCGGGTTCGGCACCGCGTTGAGCCACACCGACGCCCTCTACTTCACCGTGACCGTGTTCGCGACGGTCGGGTTCGGCGACATCGTGCCGGTGTCCGAGGGCGCGCGTGCACTGGTCACCGTGCAGATGGTCGGCGACCTTTTGTTGCTCGGCGGTGCGCTGCGCCTCGTGCTGACCGCCGTGCAGCGGCGCAAGACCGAAGTGGACGGATGAAAACCCCTTGTCCCGCCTACCCGCCTACCCGCCTATCTGAGGATGTGCCGATGCCCTTGCGCGACCGCATCGCGGGCCTGATGCCACGGGCCCGCGACGACCTGTCCGAACTGGTGGCGTTCGGGCCCGATCACGCGCCAGGTTCGCGCAACACGGCCCGCTGGGTGCTCAACCGGTTCCTGGAACTGGGTTTCCGCGACAGCCGGGTGGAGGACCTGCCCGACGGGAGCCAGGCCGTGGTCGGCTCGCGGCCCGCCGGCCCGGACGCGCCGACCGTGCTGCTGCACGCCGACCACGCCGTGGCGGCCGTGCCGGACGACGCGGTGTGGCGCACGCCGCCGTTCCGGCTGACCGAGGTGCACGGGCGCTGGTACGGCCGCGGGGCCGCCGGCGGCAGGGGCAACATCCTCATGCACCTCACGGCGTTGCGGGCGTTGGGCGAAGACCTGCCGGTGCACCTCAAGGTCGTGGTGGGCGGTGCGGGCTTGGCGAAGTTCGTGCCGGAGCACCCGGACCTGTTCCGCGCCGACGCGGTCCTGGTCGGGGTCGACGGGAACGCCGGCGTCGGGCGGCCCGCCGTGACGGTGAGCCTGCGCGGTGTGGTGGAGCTGGTGGTGAGCGTGCGGGCGCTGGCCGAGGGACGGCGGGCCGGCGCGTTCAGCGGTGCCGCACCGGACGCGCTGGCCGCGCTGGTGTCGATGCTGGCGTCACTGCGCGACGCGCGCGGCGAGACGACCGTGCACGGCCTGCCGCACAACCAGGTCTGGCTCGGCGAGCCGTACCCGGCGGACCGGTTCCGGCTGGACGCGGCCGTGCCGGAGGGGGTGGACCTGCTCGGCGACGGCCTGGTCGCGGACGCGCTGTGGGCCCGGCCCGCGTTGACGGTGCTCGGCATCGACTGCCCCGCCGACGACACCGCGATCGCCCCGGCGGCCACCGCCCACCTGGCGCTCCACGTGCCACCCGGCCTTGACGCGGAACTGGCCCACACGGCGTTGGTCGACCACCTGCACGACGTGGCACCGTGGGGCGTCCGGGTCACAACCCGCACCCGCCGCGTCGACCGACCGTACAGGTCCACTGTGGACGGATCTGCCCACCGGACGGTGGCGGCGGCGATGCGCGAGGTCTACGGAACGCCGATGACCACTTCGGGCCAAGGCGACCCGCTACCGCTGTGCACCACCTTGACCGCGGTGCACCCCGACGCGGAACTGGTCCTGCTCGGTGTCGGCGAACCGTCCTCCCGGGTCCACGCCCCCAACGAAAGCCTCGACCCCGGCGAACTCGCCGCGATGTCCCAGGTAGAAGCCCGCTTCCTGCAACGCTTCGCCCGCGACGGCCCGCGCTGAGGCTTCCGGCGGTAAGGGTCCCGAAGGAACGACGTCCGCCGGGACCCCCTGACACCTAGCGCTTCACCAGTTCCGCCACGCGGTCCAGGGGCAGGCCCGGTGATCGGCGGCCGTCGCGGCCGGTCATGTCGCGGCCTGCCGTCAACGCGTTGAGCACGGCCTCCTCCGTCGCGTACACGACCGCCGTGAACAAGTCGTCCATCCGGCTCCACGGGATGTTGCGCACCTGGTCGTAGCCCAGGTCGCCCTCCGAGAACGCCGACGGCGTCATCGACGCGGCGTTCCCGGTCGAGAAGGCCAGGAAGATGTCGCCGGAGAAGTGCGACCCCGTCGTGCCGGTCCGGGCGAGGCCCAGCGGCACCCGTCGGGCCAGGGCCGAGCACTGGCCGGGCAGCAGCGGCGCGTCCGTGGCGACCACGACGATCACCGAACCCGCGCCGGGCGGGGTCTTCCAGTCGCCGTCCTCGATCGGGTTGTCGTCGGTCAGCGCCTCCCCCACCGGGACGCCGGCCACCGTCAGCTCGCGCCGGCCACCGAAGTTGGCCTGAAGGAACACGCCCACGGTGTAGGTGTCCTGCTCGTAGCGGACCACGCGCGAGGACGTGCCGTTGCCGCCCTTGAACGCGTAGCAGTTCATACCCGTGCCGCCGCCGAGCGACCCCTCGGCCACCGGCCCCGGCTTGGCGTCCTCGATCGCGGCGACCGCGTGCTCCGGCCGCACGTGCGGGCCGTTGATGTCGTTGAGGTAGCCGTCCCAGGTCTCGGCCACGACCGGGAGCAGCCACTGGGCGGCCACCTCCGGGTGCTCGCGGGCCGCCCAGTCGATCGCGCCCCGGTGGCACGGGCCGACCGCGTGGGTGTTCGTGATCAGCACCGGCATCCGCAGCTGCCCGGCCTCGCTGAGCATCGTGGTGCCGGTCATCTCGCCGTTGCCGTTGAGCGAGTACCAGCCCGCCGTGCACGGCACGTTGATCCCCGACCGGCCGCGCGGCAGGACGGCCGTCACGCCCGTGCGCACCGCGTCGCCTTCGATCAGCGTGGTGTAGCCGACCTCCACGCCGGGCACGTCGGTGATCGCGTTGAGCGGTCCGGTGTCGCCGAGCAGTCGGATTCCGAGGTCACGCGCGCGCATTCACGCCTCCAGCCGGCATCGGGTGGTGTCGGCCGCGTACGCGAGCAGGATCGCCTCGGCCTGGGGAACGGTGAACGTGGGCACGGCCTGCGTGATGTGCAGGCCCAGCCCGTCTTCCAGCGACACCAGGGCGCGGGCGATGGTCGTCGCGTCCCGGGTCAGGTCGAACACGCCGGTGGCCGCGCCGGCCTCCAGGACCGACGTGTAGAGCGCCACCTGCCGCTCGCACAGCCGGATGTGCTGCGCGGCGTAGGCCGCGTCCCGCCGGGCGTACGCGCCGAGCTCGTAGATCAGCCGGCACAGCTCGTCGTCCGGTCCGGTGGGCAGGCCGGCGCGGATGGTCACGACCAGCCGGCGGCGCGGGTCGAGTTCGCGGCGGGCGGCCTCCTCGCGGTCCACGCAGAACCGCTCGATCGCCTCCCGCTGCACCTCGTAGAGCAGGTCGCCCAGGGTCGGGAAGTAGTAGAGCACCGACCCGGTGGACATGGCGGCCTGGTCGGCGACGTCGCGCAACCGCAGGTCGAGCAGCCCCCGGTCGAGGAGGGCCTGCCGCGCGGCGGCGACCAGCTCGCCGCGCTTCTCGTGGGCCCGGCTGGGTCTCGGCATGCCGCCGATTCTTCGGGTGATCATCGAAGAACGCAAGCCCGGCTCGCAGCGACCCAGCTCTTGCCGGGTTTGCTATTGACTCCGGGCCTCGACAGTTCTTTGATGACCAGTCAAAGAACTGGGACCGAGGAGACCGCCATGCCGGATCCGTCGTCGTCACCCGCACCGTCACCGTCCGACCAACGCTCGACACCGGCCCTGCGCCGGGGCTTGAAGGTGCTCGGCACCCTGCTGATCACGCTGTCCGCGATCTCGCCGGCGTCCTCGGTCTTCATCATCGCGCCGGGCGTGGTGGCGCAGGCGGGCAGCGGCGCGTTCTGGAGCTTCGCGCTCGCCGCCGTGGTGGGCGTGTTCATGGCGTTCGTCTACGCCGAGCTGGCCTCCGCCTACCCGCTCAGCGGCGGCGAGTACGCGATCGTCGGCCGCACCCTGGGCAAGCTGCCCGGTTTCGTCACCCTCGGCCTGCTCATGGTCACCCAGCTGCTGATCATCGCGGTCATCGCGCTGGGCGTCGGCACCTACCTGGAGGTGCTGATCCCGGGCCTGCCCGGACCGCTGGTCGCGGCCGTGACCACGGCAGGCGCGACCGTGCTCGCCATCTTCGACGTGAAGCTCAACGCGTGGATCACCGGCGTGTTCCTGGTGATCGAGCTGATCGCGCTGGCCGTGGTGAGCGCACTGGGCCTGTTCGACCCGGCCCGCCCGCTGGGCGAGCTGCTGACCAACCCGGTGGCCGCGACCGACGGCGTGGTCGGGCCGGCGGCGATCGGCCTGATCTCCGCCGCGGCGGCGGTGGCGATCTTCTCCTACAACGGCTACGGCTCGGCGGTGTACTTCGGCGAGGAGACCTCGAACGCCCACCGCGGCATCGCCCGCGCCATCCTGTGGGCGCTGGCGATCACCGTGGCCTCCGAGCTGATCCCGGTCACCGCGGTGCTGATGGGCGCACCGTCGCTGGAGGACCTGTTCGCCGCCGAGAACATGATGAGCTACTTCGTCACCGCCCAGGCCGGGTCCACGGTGAACACGATCATCAGCCTCGCGGTCGCGCTGGCGATCCTGAACGCCGTGCTGGCGATCATCCTGATCACCTCCCGGATGGTGTTCAGCACCGGCCGGGACGCGGCGTGGCCGGGCAACATCAGCCGCAACCTGGCCGCGATCCACCCGCGCACCGGCACCCCGTGGATCGCGACCCTGGTGACCGGCGCGTTCGCGACCCTGCTGTGCTTCGTGGACAAGGACTTCCTGCTCGTCGTCACGGCCACGTCGATCGTCGCGGTGTACGCGGCGCTGTGCCTGGCCGTCCTCAACGGACGGCGCAACCGGTCCACCGCGCACGCCGCGTACCGGATGCCGCTGTTCCCGGTCGCGCCCGTGCTCGCGCTGGTGGCGCTGGCGTACGTGGTGTGGCAGAACGCGATGGACCCGGTGATCGGCAGGCCGAGCCTGATCATCACCGCGGGCATCGCCGTCGTGTCCGCGCTGTACTACCTGCTGGTGCTGCGCCGGCGTGGCGCGTGGGAGCTGCGCGGCCCGGAGGACGAGAGCTGACCCGACTCCGCGGTCGACGGCAAGCCGGCGGAACGGCCCGGGTGCGCGTCCTCGGACTTTACGGGTCGTTGCAACACGGCCGCTGATTGTTGGCGGTGACGAGGCCGCGAAGTCCATCGCATCCCCTGAACCGGGGTGTTGCGACGACTTCTAGAACCCGAGGTCGTGCACCCGGGCCGTTCGCGGGGGTGCCGCGCCCAGCAGCGTGGTGGCGTGCTCGCGGAACGCCGACGTGGCGGGGTGGGTCGGCCTGCGCGGCCACGCCACGTACACGGCCACCGGGTCCGCGTCGGCCAGCGGCAGGTACCGGATGCCGGGGTGCGGGTGGCTGTGGCCGGTCGCCTCGGTCGTGACGCCCACGGCGTCGCCGGTCGCGATCGTGGTCACCCACTCGTCCGCGCCGGGCACCTCGAACGTGTCCGGGCGCAGGCCCACCGGCCACAGGTCCGCGCTGGTCGTGGCGGCCGTGGAGCACAGCGCCACGGACCGGTCGACCAGGTCCGCCAGCAGCACGGCGTCGCGCAGCGCCAACGGGTCGTGCTCGGGCACGGCGGCGATCCGCGGCTCGCTGTAGAGCGCGCGTGCGACCAGGCCGGGGTCGGTCGGCGTGGTGCGCATGAACGCCACGTCCACCTCTCCGCGCCGCAGCGACACCTCCGGGTCGTCGCAGCGGCGCACCTGCACGGCGGTGTCCGGCCCGTGGTCGCGCCAACCGCGCAGCAGCGGCACGGTGTGCCGGCCCAACGCCGCCCACCCGAACCCGACGCGCAGCGGACGCGGACCGGTCGACGCCTCGCTCAGCGCGTCATCGACCTGGGTGAGAATGCGGTGCGCGTGCTCCCACAGCCGCTGACCGGCCTCGGTCAGCGCGAGCCGCCGGGTCGTGCGCTCCACGAGACGCGTGCCCAGGCGGTGCTCCAACTGCTCCAGCGTCCGCGACAGAGCGGGCTGGCTGACCCGCAGCGCGATGGCGGCGTCGGTGATGGTGCCCTCGTCGCCGATCGCGGCCAGCGCGCGCAGGTGCCGCAGCTCGACATTCACAACCGCGGAGCATAAGTCGTGCGTGGGAAGCATTTCCCACGCCCCGGAACCGCACCTAACGTCGACCGCATGAAGATTCTGCTCATCGGGGCCTCGGGCACGCTCGGCACGGCCGTCCACCGGACGCTCGCCGGACGCGGCCACGAGGTCCTCACCGCCGGCCGCGGCTCGGGCGACCTGCGCGTCGACCTGACCGACCCGGACCGGATCGCCGAGCTGTACGACCGGGCCGGGCTGGTCGACGCGGTGGTCAGCGCGGCCGGCTCCGTGCCGTTCAAGCCGTTCGCCGAGCTCACCGCCGACGACTACCGCGCCGGGTTCGAGGGCAAGGTGCTCAGCCAGGTGGAACTCGTCCGCCAGGGCGTCTCGAAGATCGCCGAGCGCGGCTCGTTCACCCTGATCACGGGCGTGCTCGGGCGCGAGCAGATCGTCACCGGCAGCGCGGCGTCGCTGGCCAACGGGGCGCTGGAGGCGTTCGTCCGGGCCGCCGCGATCGAGATCGCGCCGCAGCGGGTCAACGCGGTCAGCCCCACCGTGGTCACCGAGAGCCTGCCCGCCTACGGGCCGTTGTTCGCCGGCATGCCGGCGGTCGACCTCGCCGACGTGGCGCAGGCCTACGTGCGGTCGGTCGAGGGCGGGCTGACCGGGCAGGTCCTCATCCCCTAGGCACGTCCAGGATGGACACCACCCGGGCCCCGGCACGGGTGGTGTCCGCCGGCAGCGGCGCGCGGGCGGTCACCGTGCGGAACAGGTCCGCCGGCACCCGGCACTGCTCGACCAGCGCCTCCTGCCCGATTCCCTCCGACGCCAGCAGCTGCACCGCGCGGGCCAGCAGCGACGGCTGCTCCATCACCGTGACCAGGCCCGGTTCGCTGCGCCGCCAGCCCCGCGCGGAGATGGTCGCCATGGCGTTGCGGTAGGACACGTCACCGAGCCGGCCCAGCCAGCGCGCCCGGTACAGCAGTGCCTGGAGGCTCACGCCCCACTGCTCCTTGAGCCGCGCCAGCGTCGGCCACACCGCGCCGCCCATGCTCGCCGGCAGCAGGTCGCGGACCTGCTCGGCCGGCATCAGCAGCTCGGCGGCGAACCGGTGCGCCTGGTCCTCCACGCCCCGGCCGCCGGGTTCGGCGTCGCCGTGCATGACCAGGTGGCCCAGCTCGTGCGCCACGTCGAACCGCTGCCGGTAGTAGTCGCGCTTGACCGGGTTGAGCACCACGACCGGCCGCCGCCGGCTGTCGAACGAGTACGCGTCCACCGACGCCGCCTGCGGCGGGCTGAACACCACCAGCACGCCCCGGTTCTCCAGCAGCCGCACCAGGTGCCCGGCCGGGCCCGGCCCGATGCCCCACCGCTCGCGGACCAGCCGGGCGGCCCGCTCGGGGCCGTCGCCCGGGTCGTCCGCCGTGACCGGCAGGCACGGCACGTCCGGCTCCGGGAACTCGACGTGCCGCTCCAGGCCGGCCGCCACGTCCACCGCCACCTGGCCGAAGGCGAACGCCTGGTCCCGGGCGAGCTGGCTGGTCGAGCGCAGCGAGCGGAAGTGCGGGGTGGAACTCGCGGCGGCCACGTCGTCGGCGCGCACCGCGAAGAACCCCGGCTCGACGGCCAGGCTCAGCGCCAGCTGCGCCACCGTCGCCGCGGTGGGCCGCTTCGCCCCCGACTCCCAGGCCGCCACCGCCGTCGGGCTCTTGTCCACCCGGCCCGCGAGGTCGCTCTTGCGCAGCCCGGCGAGCTTGCGGGCGAGCGTGAGCCGCGCTCCGTCGAACAACGGGGCGACGTCCGCCGCCCGTGCGGGGGTGCGAGCGCTCACCGCTCACCGCCGGCGAGACCGTCCCGGCCGCGCAGGCGCACCGGGGCGTCCGGGGCGGTGCCGGAACCGGGGCCGGTCGCCGGGTCGGGCACGGCCGGCGGGGGCGCGGTGCTCGTGCGGCCCGCGGGCGGCGCGCCCAGCACGTCCACCCGCCACGCCCACGCCGGACCGCCGCCCGCGTTGAGCCGGGCCCGGCCCAGGACCAGCTCGGAGCGCCGGTTGACCGGGTCGAGGCTGTGCGCGACGACGTACGTGTCGAGGTCGAGCACCTGCGAGGTGAGCGCGAACAGGCCGCCGGACTCCTCCTCGGTCGAGTGCTCGAACAGCGACGGCTGCGCCGGGTTCGCCTCGCGTTGCAGCGCGACCCGCTGCTTGGTGCTGCTGCGCCGGGCCCACGCCAGTTCGCCCAGCTTGCCGAACTCGCCCGCGGCCAGCAGGAACCGCCGGTGGCCGACCGCCCAGCCGGGGCTGTTGTTCAGGTTCGACCGGTGCACCACGCCGGGCGCGACCCGCGGCATCGAGTCGATGTCCTTGCCGGACAGCCGGGCGTAGAGCTCGTCCAGCCCGGAGTCGGCGTCCGGCGCGGCGTAGCGCTCGCAGTGGAAGACGCGGTCGAGCCGGTTGCGGAACAGGGTGAAGCGGGTGTTGCCCAGCCACGCCGCGTCGTGGCCGTCCGCCTCGGAGAAGTCCTCCAGCGCGCGGTTGGTCGCCGAGGTGTAGGCCCAGCGCAGGCCGTCCAGCACGCCCGCCGAGCCGAACTCCGCGAGGACTTCCTGCTGTTCCGTCATGGTGCCCAAACTACCCCGACACCAGCAGATCGTGCGTGGAACTGAACCGGCGTGTCGGATCAGAGCCGGGCGTACACGGCGTCGACCACGCGCGCGACGTCCGGGTCCGACCCCGGCGGGCCGAACGGCACGCGCGGCGTGACGTGGCCGAACGCCACCCCGCGCGACGGGTCGGCGAACGCCGTCGTGCCCAGACCGGGGTGCCCGAAGGTGCCGGGCGGCCCGGCCGGCATGAACCCGCGCCCGAACCGCTGCTCGATCGGCATCGCCGCGCTGGTCAGCACCCGGTCCGGCCCGGACGTCTCGACGCGCCGGACGTCGGCGACGGTCTCCGGGGTGAACGCGTCGAGCAGCCACGCGTACAGCCGCGCCAGGCCGCGCGCCGAGGCCACCCCGCCGGACCCGCCGAGTTCCGCCGCCCGGTACCGCCGGTCCCCGGCCGCCGCGACCAGGTCGTCCGGGAACGCCCCGTTCATCGTCATCGCGGACACCAGGTGCGGCCCGACGTAGGCCGCCAGGTCGTCCGGTGCCGGCCCACCGCCGCCGGGGATCGGCGCGTGGGCCGGCGGAACCACCCGGTGGTCGAGCGGCTCCGGCAGCCCGATCCAGAACTCGGCCCCGGCGGGCCCGGCGACCTCCTCGGCGAAGAACCGCCCCAGCCCGCGCCCGTCGACCCGGCGCACCACCTCGCCGACCAGCCAGCCGAACGACTGCGCGTGGTAGCCGTAGTCCGTGCCCGGCGCCCACACCGGCGCGGCGGCGGCCAACGCCCCGACGACCCGGTCCCAGTCGGCGACGTCGTCGAAGGTGAGCCCCGGTTCCGGGGCCAGGAGGCCCGCGCGGTGCGACAGCAGCCAGCGGACCAGGGTCGACTCCTTGCCGCGCTGCCCGTACTCCGGCCAGTAGTCCGTCACCGGCGCGTCGAGGTCCAGCAACCCGCGCTGCACCAGCAGGTTCGCGCACGCCGCCGTCGCGCCCTTGGTCGCGGAGAAGACCGCCAGCAGCGCGTCCTCCGGCAGACTGCGCCACAGGTCGACCACCGGCTCACCGCCGACGTACACGCAGCACTGCGCGGGACCGTCGCCCGCGAACACCTCGGCGACGCGCTCGAACCCCGGCGCGACGGTTCCTTCGACAGGTGACGACACAGGTCCTCCGAGTTTCCGGTGGGACCCGATCCTGCCGGCCCTGCTGGATCCGATCACGTAAGCCCATGCCCGAGGTGACCTACCGGCCGGGGGTCGCGCGTCGGCGGGCCGCGTACATCGCCGCCGCGCCCGCCGTGACGAGTGCGAGACCGGCGATCAGCAGACCTGGCCAGTGGTCGCCGGTCCCGGTGAGGGCCAGTGCCGGGTGTTCCCGGGTACCGGCGGACGGCCCTTGGCCGCTCTCCCGAGCCGGTCCCTTCGCGGGCACGGCCGCCGGGCCGGCTGCCAGGGCGGATCGCGATTCGGAGTCGGGCACGACCTGTTCGTACGGCCCGGCCCCGGGCGGGGTGGTGGAGGACGTGGTCGACGGCGGTGACGTGGTGGTGTTGGTGTTCGTCGCCGTCGCGACGACCCCGACCGGGGCGTTGACGATGGTGGCCGGGGCGTCGTCGGGCCGGGTGGGCGCCTGGACCGCGCTGGTGGCACCGGGGGCGTTGAGGTTCTGGGTGGTCGTCGACACGGGCGGGTCGCCCTTGTCCGGCGATCCGGCGGCAGGCAGCACTTCCAGGGAGACATCTGCGGGCACTTCTGCGGATCCGACAGGTGCGAAGGGGTGGGCTGTCGGCGACCAATCCTGTCTGTCCGCAACCCACGCGGGTTCTGGTGTCGGCAAAGCGGTCGGCGGGGTGGGAAGTGCTGCGGCGGTACCGCTCCACAGCAGGGCGGCCAGTGCCGCCGCCGACGACACAGCGGCAAGGCGATATACGCGCCAGGTCCGGGCGGCGGGATCGCCGTGATCATAAGGCATCTCCACTGCGTAACCGTCGAGGACGCAGCTCGCAGGCCGGAACCACCTGATTGCCCGGAAAGAGCGAATTTCGATTTCGGGGCGCGTGGCGGGATCACGCGTCGCACCGACTGGGTCAGCCGACGATCCCGCCGTCCAGACCGAGGAACTCCTCGCCGACACGGAGCCACCACACGCCGCCGTTGCGGTCGAGGACGGTGGCCTTGGTCAGGCCCCTCGGCAGGGTCGGCTCGACCAGCACGCCGTCCGGCAGGGCCAGCAGGCGCTGCCGGCCCTTCCACTCGCCGGTCCGGAAGACCGGTGTCAGCACCAGGTGGGTGCCGTCCGAGGTGAACCGGCCGCGCAGGCCGTGCTTGCCGGGACGGCGCTTCCACCCGCTCTGCTCGTGCGGGCGCGCGCCGAGCCGGCCGTCCCGGACCTCGGCGCAGGTGAAGAAGTCCGCGCCGTAGCCGTTGACCGAGCCCAGGTCCGAGCCCTCCGACACCAGGTAGGTCGTGCCGCCCCGGCGCAGCGTCGCGGTCACCGAAACGGCCCGGGGCTCGTCGTCCTCCTCGAACCCGTCCGCCGCACCGTCCTCGAAGGTCGGATCGGAGGGGTCGGCCGGGTCGCCGAAGCCGAAGCGGTCGGCGGGGAAGTCGGCCGGGTCCGGGGTCCACGGCGCGTGCCACGAGGCCGTGCCCGTGGCGGAGTCGATCGCGAACCTCGCCGTGTACCGGAGTTCCTGGACGAGGACGCCGTGCGCCAGCACCACGTCCCACTCCGCCGTGTCGCTCACCGCCGACCCGCCGTGCAGGCGCGGCGCGGGCGTCACGGAGGCCAGCGCCTCGACACCGGTCACCGGCAGCTCGTGCCACTGCCCCGGCCCGGTGTGCCGGAACGCCCGCCCCGGCTCGGGCAGCACCACGTGCCCGCCGGCGGGGTGCGCCAGCAGGGTCGGGCGGTGCTCGGGCCAGCCGTCCATCGGCGCGTAGTCGAGCCGGTCGACGTGCGTGCCGTCCGGGCCGCACCAGGCCAGCACCAGGTCGAACGCGTCGCCGTCGGGCCGTTCGCCCAGCACGGCCAAGGTCCCGTCGGTGCCCGCCGAGCAACCGAGCACGAACAGTCCTTCGACACGGTGGCGGCGCATCCCCGGAGCATAGGTCGGCGGTACGACACCCCGGTTGCCATTAGTCGTATACGTCTATATGCTGGCCGGGTGCCCTTGGACGCCACTCGCAACAGCCTCGTCCTGCCGCTGCTCGGCCTGCTGGTCGAGCAACCCGCGCACGCCTACGACCTCACTACCCGCCTGCGCGAGCGCTACCACCACCTCACCGCCACCCGCAGCACTGTCACCACCCTGCTGAAAACCCTGGAGCGCAAAGGACTCGTCGCCGCCCGCACGCCGGAACAGGTCGGCAACCGGCCGCCGCGCACCACCTACCGACTGACCGGCGCCGGCCTCGCCGACTTCCGCGCCAGGGTCGAGACCGGCCTGACCGAACCGCCGGCCGCGTCGGTCGACTTCACCCTGGCCGTCGCCTACGCGGCGATCCTGCCCGCCGACCACGCCGCCACCCTCCTGGAACAGCGCGCCGCCCGGCTCGGCGGTGAACTCGACGCCCTGCGGCAGCCGACCGGCGTGCGGGAAGCGCACATGCTCGAAACCGCCTACTGGCAGTCGATCGTCACCGCCGAGGTCGACTGGACCCGGGCCACCGCGCGGCGGATCCGCGACGGCGACCTCGACTGGCCCGACCACCGTCCGGAAAGGACAGACGCGTGAAGTTCGGCATCTACCCCGGCGGCCGCGCGGGCACGACGTCTTCCCGCCCGGAGGACCCCGCCGCGATCCGCGACCTGGTCGACCGGCTCGCGGGCGACCGGCCGTTCGTGATCCGCGAGTACGTGCACTTCCTCGGCGAGCCGGCCCGGCCGGAGTTCGCCGCCAGTCTCGGCGCGGACCGCGGGCTCGACCACCTGACCCTGCCCGACGAGTGGTACGCCGACGCCGGCCGGGAGCTGGACCTGGTGGTCAGCCACCTGCCCGCGACCGCCGACCTGCCGGGGTGGCTCGCGTTCCTCGACGCCGTGCTGGACCGCTACGGCCACCTCGCCCGGTGCCTCCAGGTCACCCTGGAACCGAACTTCCCGATCCCGCTGATCGACGGCAGCACGCCCGGCGTGCTCGACGCGCTGGTCCACGGCATCCCGCACGCCAAAGCCGCGGCGGCCACCCGGGGCCTGCGCACCCGGATCGGCTTCTCGGTGGCCGAGCCCGCCGAGTGGCTGGGCGGCGACGACGCGTTCTGGGCGCACCTCGGCTCGGTGCCCCACAACGACTTCGCGGCCCAGGTGGACTACGTCGGCCTGGGCCTGTACCCGGACGCCTTCTCCCCCGTCGCGCCGCGCGGCACACCGGGCGACGTCGCCTCGCTCACCGCCCACGCGCTGCGCCACCTGCGCGAGCACTCACTGCCCCGGGCCCACATCGGGCCGGACACCCCGATCCACGTGGCGGAGAACGGAACACCGAGCGGCACACCCCGCGACGGGCAGGCGCAGCGCGAGTCGCTGACCGACATGATCGGCACGGTCCTCGACCTCCGCGACAAGCTGAACATCACCCAGTACGAGCTGTTCGGCCTGCGCGACGCCGACAGCGGCTCCCCGGAACCCCCGGGCTCGCTCGGCCTGGTCACCGACACCTACGAGCCCAAGCCCGCCTTCGCCGCCTACCGCGACATCGTCCGGGCGTCCGACGCGTAGCCCTACTCCCCGGCCTTGCACGACTTCCCGCTGATCGACTCCTGGTAGATCTCCGCGTAGGTGCGCGAGTCCTCGACCAGACCGTCGCAGAACGCCGCGACGTCGTCGCCGATGAGTTCCAGGACGCCCTTGCCGGCCGCGACGCCCTCCTGGAAGAAGTCGACGATCCCGGAGAGCAGGTCGCCTTCGAGGTCGACCGGCCCGACCTTGAACAGGTACTTCTGCATCTCCTGGTAGACGATCCGGTAGTCCGGCGGGAGCGCCTTGACCCGCGCCTGGTGCGCCCGCCACTGCTTCTTGCCCTCGATGATGTCCTGGATTCCCACGTCAGCCTCCCAGCCGGCCCAGTTTCCGCGCGACGTTGCGGTTCAACTGCGCGCGCCACTTGTCCCGGTAGGTCCGGGCCCCCTCCCCGCCGGCCAACGCCGCGCAGAAGCCCTCGACGTCGTCACCGAGCGCCTCGTGCACGCTCTGCCCGTCGGCGGCCGTCTGTTCGAGCAGCCCCAGGGCGTTGTCCAGGATGGGCATCAAGTTGCGGCCGGTGAAGTCCGAGTAGGACGCGGTGTGGGCCTTGACCTCCTCCCACGCCGCCCGGTAGTCGGCCGGCAACGCCTGGGCGCGGGCGTCGAACGCCTTCCACTCCCTGGTGAGGTCGCTGCCCGTGACGGTCTCCCAGAAGCTCATCTCCCGCCCTCCTTGAGCTTGTCGATCCGCGATGAGACGTACTCCCACTTGGCCCAGAACGTGGCGAGTTCCGCGCGTCCCGCGGCGTTGAGCGCGTAGAACTTCCGCGGCGGTCCAACACCGGACGGTCGTTTCGCCACCTGCACGAGCCCGTTCTTCTCCAGTCGCAGCAGGATGGTGTACACCGTGCCCTCGACGACGTCGGTGAAGCCGAGTTCGTTCAGCCGACGCGTGATGGCGTACCCGTAGGTCTCCTCGCCACCGATGATCTCCAGCACGCAGCCTTCGAGCGTGCCCTTCAGCATCTCCGTCAGGTCGTCCATGGTGAGCCTCTTCGATCTTCCCGGTACTCGGTGCGACCGAGTACTACTACAACGTATCACCGAGTAGCGGGATCTGCCAAGCGGCACCACGGCCGGTCGGGGTTTCCGGGCACACCTCATGAGCGCGGAACGTCCCGCGCCGACAGCAGACCCGACTACTTGGCCGTCCCGGACTTGGCGGCGGTCTTCGAGGCTGCGCGCTTCGACACCGCGGACTTGGGGGCGGCGCGCTTCGACACCGCGGGCTTCGCGACCGCGCGCGCCAGCGCCACGGGGTCGGGCGCGATGGCGATCAGCTCCTCGGGCGCGGACAACCGCCACGCCTCGAACACGAGCTCGGCCAGCTCGTCGGCGTCGACGCCGGCCAGGTGCACGACCACCCAGCCGAAGCCGCCGGCCGTGAACTGCTCCTCGAACACGTCCGGCCGCTCGGCCACCAGGGCCTGCTGCTCGGACAACGTCTGCTTCAGCCCCACGGTCTGCGTGCGCGGCCAGTAGTAGCCGAACCGCTTCCCGCGCACGCCGAACGAGCTGTACTCCCCGCCCTCCGCGCGCTGCACGTCGGCGAGCGCGCCGACCAGGCCGAAGAACACCTCACTGCTGGCTGCCACTGGATTCCCCCGGAAAGTTCCGCAGCCGCGAGTATATGTACGCATGTGCGCCGGCGCGCACGTCCCATAGGCTGCGGCCATGATCAGGGCACGCAGGTGGATCCCCCTCGTGGCGGGGCTCGTGGTGGTGTTGAGCGGGTGCAGCGTGCGACTGGTCGGGACGCCCGTGGCGGCGGCGGACCTCACCCCGCCCACCACGAAGACCCAGTCGCGGCCCACCGCGGTGTCCCTGCTCGGCGACCTGCCCACGTTCGACCCGTGCAGCCTGCTCGACATCGCCGACCTCAAGGCCTTCGGCACCGCCGCGCCGGAGACGACGGTCTCGCTGGACTACTGCCTGGCCTCGCTGACCACGCCCGGCGGGACGAAGCTGGACGTCGAGGTCGGCAGCCTGGAGCAACTGGTCTCGGAGAGCGAGTTCGAGGCCGACTACCGCAACTACCGGGGCGGGCTGCGGATCGCCTACCGGCGCGACGACACCACCCAGTGCGCCCGCCGGCTGGTGTTCGACGACCTGGTCACCCTCACCATCGCGGTGAGCAACTACAGCGACGGCAAGGCGACGTCGACCGAGATGTGCAACCCGGCGGACGCGCTGGCCACCGCCGCCGCCGACCGCGTGCTGGACAAGGAGGCCGGGCACCGCACCTTCAAGGCGCGGTCGATCGGCAAGATCGACGCCTGCTCGGTGGTGGGCAAGGAGACGGTGACCCGGGTGCCCGGGATCGGCACCGCGAAGGTCCGCGCCTACCCGGCCGGCCACCAGTGCCGGTGGAGTCCCGACGGCACCGCCACGCCGCCCAGGGCGCGCGTCACGTTCAGCATGGGCGAGCCGACCAAGCCCGACGGCCAGAACAGGACCGCCGAGGACGTCGCCGGGCGGACCACCACGATCAGCCGGACGAGCGTGTCCTCGCTCGCGCTCTGCTCGGCCGAGACCGCCCACATCCCGGTGGAGAACGGGCTGAGCGAACTCGCGTACGTGTCGGTCAGCCTGGCCCAGGGCAGCCAGATCGACGCGGCCTGCGCCGCGGTGAAGGCGCTCGCCGCCGAGGTGTGGTCCAAGCTGCCCCAGTAACTCTCCGCACAAATAGGAGACCGGGTGTCCCCCGAAAGGACACCTCGGTCACAGAATGAAGTCCCGCGCCGCCCTTTCATGACCGGACCGAGGGATATGACGAGCCATTCGGGCAGTCGCCCTTGCCCGGCGGAGCGGAGCGGCGCAATCGTGACCCATGGAATTCGCCGCGCTGGACGTCTTGCGTGAAGGTCTGCCGGGCAATTCGCGGCCACCGCGGAAAGTGGTCGTGGTCGGGGCCGGGATCGCCGGGCTGACCACCGCGCTGCTGCTCAAGGAAGCCGGGCACGAGGTGGTCGTCCTGGAGGGGCAGAACCGGGTGGGCGGCCGGATCCTGACCCACCGCGGGTTCGCCGGCGACCTGTACGGCGAGTTCGGCGCGATGCGCTTCCCCGAGCAGCACCCGCTGGTGCAGCACCTCATCAAGGACCGGTTCGCGCTGGCCACCAAGCCGTTCCCGATGTACGACGAGGACACGTTCATCTACCTCCAGGGCAAGGGCGTGCGGCGCAAGGACTTCCGCGCCGACTCGTTCACCTTCGACCTGACCCCGGCCGAGGCGGACAAACCGCCGCACGAACTGCTCCGGCACACCGTGCAGCCGCTGGTGGACATCATGGAGAACGAGGAGCCGGACAAGGCGTGGCACCGGCTGCTCGACGACTACGACAAGTACACGCTGCTCGGCTACCTGAAAGAACGCGGGCTCGGCGACGGCGCGCTGTCGATGCTCGGCCCGCTGTTCAACCTCGAAGGCCGCTACCACTTCTCACTGGTCGAGTGGTTCTCGCACTACTACGAGGACGTTTTCGGGAACCTGGTCTACATCGAGAAGGGCGCGGACACGCTGCCGCGCGCGTTCGAGCCGTACCTGATGGACGACATCCGGATGGGCGCCCAGGTGCACGCGATCGACCAGGACGACACGGGCGTGCGGGTGCACTACCGCGCGGGCCGCCGCACGCAGGTGGTGACCGCCGACGAGTGCGTGGTGACGGTGCCGTTCGCGAGCCTGCGGCACATGGAGATCAGCGGCCTGGACCCGGACAAGTGGTACGCGATCCGCAACACCTACTACGGGCGCGCCCACAAGCTGTTCATGCAGTTCTCCGAACGGTGGTGGGAGACCTCGTACGGGATCACGCACGGCCTGACCGTCACCGACCTGGCCATCCGCAACATCGTCTACCCGCCCGCCGGGCAGGACACCCGGTACAAGCGGGGCGTGATGATCGCGTCGTACTGCTGGGAGCAGGACTCCATGCCGTACACGCCGCTGGCCGGCGAGGAGAGCGTCGCGCAGGCGTTGGAGGACCTGGTCAAGATCCACCCGGAGGCGCGGGACACCTTCGAGTTCGGCGTCTACAAGGACTGGGCGCTGGACTGGTTCGCCTGCGGCATCGGCCCGCTGTTCCGGGCGTTCGAGATGAGCGAGACGTTCTACGACGACGTGATCCGGCCGGTGGGCCGGGTGTGGTTCGCCAACGACGCCTGCGACCGCCGGCACCGGCGCTGGGCCGAGGGCGCGCTCAAGGCCGCCGTGAAGAACGCCTACGCGATCCACGAGGGCATCCGCGACGAGCTGCCCTGGAAGGACTGACCGGCGCGGCACCCGTTTCAGCCGGCTCCCGGCCGGCTACCCTGCGCAGAACCGGAGGGAGACAGCGTGGGTCCCGGCAGAACGGTCACCGCGGTCGAGCGACAGGGCAGGCAGTGGTGGGCCCTGGCCGGGTTCGTCGCGGTCGTGGTGGTGATCGCGCTCGTCGGGTCGCTGGCCGTGACCGGATCGGACGACCGTTACGCCACCCTGGTGAAGCCGTCGTGGGCACCGCCGAGTTGGCTGTTCGGCCCGGTGTGGTCGGTGCTGTACCTGATGATCGCGGTCAGCGGGTGGCTGGTGTGGCGGCGCGTCGGGTTCTCCCTGCCGCTCGGGGTGTACGCGGCGCAGTTGGTGCTCAACGCGCTGTGGACACCGCTGTTCTTCGGGGCGGGGAGCTTCGCGCTGGCGTGCGCCGACATCGTCGCGCTGCTGGTGCTGATCACGGTCAACATCGGGCTGTTCCGGCGGATCTCGGGCGCGGCGGCGCTGCTGCTCGTGCCGTACTGGGCGTGGGTCGCGTTCGCCACCGCGCTGACGTTCTCGCTGTGGCAGGCCAACACCTGACCTCACGCCGTCCGGGCTTCAGCGCCTTCCTTGTCTTCGGCACCTGTCAGGGCGCCGGGGCCTTCAGCGTCGTCGGGATGTTCAGCGTCGTCAGGGTTCGGTCCGGGGATGGCGCAGAGGCCCAGGGTGGTCCGGATCTCGATGTGGCGGGACAGGAACGCGCGTTCGTCGAGGCGTTTGCGGCGCAGCCAGCCGGTGACCTCGGCGTTGCACTTGCCGGCGTTGCACGAGCGGCAGGCGGGCACGACGTTGTCGACCGTGTAGCGGCCGCCGCGCGAGATGGCCTGCACGCAGTCGCGCTGCAACGGCTGGTCGGTCGCGCCGCAGTACGCACACCCGCCCCAGGCCGCCTGGAGGGTGGTCCACTGCTCGTCGGTCAGGTCGTGGTCGACGCTGTCCATCCGGCGCTTGCGCTTGCGGGCGGCACGGGCCCTTCGACTGCGGTTGACCGCCATTGGACCAGGGTACGCAACACCGGGCGTGACCGGTCGGCGACGCACCGACAACCCCACCCGCGCGTGCTCAGATTGCAGAGACCGACAAACACACAGACGCGGCGTACCGGCTGTGCCGTCCGCGCCTGGTGGACCTGTCGCCCCGCCGATGGCACCGAATTGCGGCTCATCGGCAAATCCCCGCGAACAGCGTTCGGCAGCCGAATCTGCCAACTGCGCGAACTGAACTCGAATCGGATCTGATTGTGACCGGGCGCATTCTCGCACCCTCATGGGCGCGGTGCGGTGACCGCCTCGGGCGGGCGCGTGTCCCGCTTCCGGGTGAACGGCGGCGGGTGTACCGGGGGCCGGACGGGGCATCCGGTGGGTATGGACGAGGACGGACTGCCCCCTCGGGCACCGCCGCGCAGCGCCCTGACGCTGCGGCTGTGGCTCGCGGGCCTCGGCATCCTGCTCAACGTCGGGGCGGCGGTGCTGCTGGCGCGCGCCGACTACCCGTTCCTCGCGGTGGTGCTCGCGCTGCTCGCCGCCGGGCTGGTGGTGGACCTGTGGTGGGTCGCCCACCGCAAGCGGCGGGGTGACCCGGGCTGAGGGCGCGGACCACCACGTGCGGGAGCAGTCGGATGTGGAGTGTCCGTTGGGCCGGCCGCGCGCCGCACGGTCCCCGTCGGGTCACCGCTCTTGGTGAAACCGTTGTCGGACAACGTGATCAGGACCGTCGCCGAGGTCCCGGTCGGCGACGGTCAGTCGGTGGCGGTCGGCGAAGACGTACCCGCACCGAGGTTCCGGTTGTCCACCACCGAATCGACCACCGTGTGGCCCGTCCAGGCGATGCCCGCGCCCAGGCGCACGACAAGAATCGTCCTGGAAGGACCACGACTTGCGGCCGAACTGCGTGCTCGGGAGACCCCGCACGTCGTGGCCGAGCGCGCGTAGACACCGTCGCTCACGCCGGCCGCCCACCGCGAGGTGGGCCGGGTCTGGTTCCACGCGCCGAGCTCCGGCTGACCGGTGGTCTAGCGGATCACGAAACCGCCGTTGACGCCGATGGTCTGGCCGGTCACGTAGGTGCCGTCCGGCCCGACCAGGAAGGCGACCGCCGAGGCGATCTCGGCGGGCAGCCCGAACCGGCCCAGCGGGGTCTGGCGCTCCAGGTCCTTGCGCACCACGGGGGCCATCACGTCGCCCAGCGGCGTGTCGATGTATCCGGGGGCAATGCAGTTGACCCGGATCCCGCGCGGGGCCACGTCGCGGGCCACCGCCTTGGTGAGGCCCTCGATGCCGGCCTTCGCGGCCGAGTAGTGCGGGATGTGGGCGCAACCGGTCATCCCGCAGATGGAGGACACGTTCACGATCACGCCGCCGCGCCCCATGTGCCGCAGCGCGGCGCGCGTGCCGAAGAACGTGCCGTCCAAGTGGACGCCGAGCATCCGGTGCCACGCCTCGTCGTCGATGTTCACCGTGGCGTCCAACATCGTCGTGGGCTCGCCCGCCTCGGCCTCCACCAGCCGGGACGCGAGCCGGCCGAACGCCTCGTCGGCCTCCTGGCCACCCCGGATACCGGCGTTGTTGACCAGGACGTCGAGCCGCCCGTAGGTATCCACGACGGTCCGCACCGCCTCGTCCACCTGCGCCGACACCGCCACGTCGGCCACCACCGCCATGCCCTGCCGGAGCAGTCCCGCGGTGAGTTCCGCACCGGTCGAGTGGACGTCCAGCGCCGCCACCCGCGCGCCCTCGGCGTCGAGCCTGCGGGCGATCGCTTCGCCGATCCCCGAACCGGCGCCGGTCACCAGCGCCACCTTGCCCTCCATGCTGCCCATGGCCGCAGACGCTAGTCAGCGCGTGCCGACTCGCTGTGGCCCCGGACACAGCCGGTGCGCTGGTGGTCAACGGGTGTTCGCCATCGGGCAAGCGTTCACCAGGCCACCGCCGCACGCTGGGGGCCGTACAGGGCGGACGGAGGCGGCATGACCGAGGTAGACCGACGTGTGACGACGACCCGGGAGGGGAACTCGATCGTCGGGTTCGGCAGGCGGGTGCTGCGGGCGGAATCCAGCAGTGTGCTGATCGCGACGATCGTGCTGGTGCTGGTGATCGGAGCCCTGCGCCCGAACTTCCTCACCATCGGGCAGTTGCGAGACGTGCTCAACAACTCCGTGTACGTGGCGCTGCTCGCCGCGGGCATGGCGTTCCTGTTGGCGATGCGGGAGATCGACCTCTCCGTGGGTGCGATGTTCGGCCTCTCGCTGATCACCTCCGCGCTGCTGATGCGCGACGGGTTCGACCCGTGGCTGGCGTGCGCGGCGGGGATCGTGCTCGGCGCGATCCTGGGCCTGGCGAACGCGTTGGTGGTGCAGCACATCGCCATCCCGGCGTTCGTCGCCACGCTGGCGACGATGCAGCTCTACCGAGGACTCGCGGTCGCGCTGGGCGACGGGCAGCAGGTCACCGGGCTGCCGCTGGAGCACTCGTTCTTCACCGTGCTCGGCGGCGACTGGCTGGGGCTCCCGGTCAGCGTGTGGATCCTGATCGCGGTCACGGCGGGGCTGACCGTGGTGCTGCGCTTCACGCCGTTCGGCTACCGGGTGCGCTCCATCGGGTCCAACCCGGACGCCGCCGCGTTCTCCGGCATCTCGATCCCGCGCACCCGGCTGTACGTGCTGGTCCTGGTGGGCGCGATCGGCGGCCTGGCCGGCGTGCTCGGCCTGGCCTTCTTCACCTCCGGTGACCCGAACATCGGCACCGGTTTCGAGCTCCAGGCGATCGCGGCGGCGGTGATCGGTGGCACGCCGCTGCGCGGTGGTGTCGCGACCGTGGTGGGAGCGGTGTTCGGCGCGATCCTGCTGGGAGTAGTGTCCAGCGGATTGGTCTACTTCAGCATCCCGGCGAACTGGAGTTCGTTCGCCACCGGTTTGGTCGTCCTGCTGGCAGTCGGGGTGGACAGCGCGCTGCGCAGCCGGCAGCGAGCGCGCGAATCAATGCTCGGCCTGTGAAACCCCGCGTAGGAAAGAGGTCCTGATGCGTCCCCATCGGTACGTGGCGGCGTTCGCCGTCGCCGCTCTGCTGGCCGGCTGCGGCACGGCGGAGCCGTCCGCGAACGCGCCGCTCAAGATGGCGTTCGTCTACGCCACGTCGACGCAGAACCCGTTCCAGGAGATGGCCTTCGGCGCGAAGGCCGCCGCGTCCAACGCCGGGAACGTCGACCTGGCGCTGTCCGCCCCCTCCCAGGTGGACGGCCCGCAGGAGGTGCAGCTCTTCCAGTCGGCGATCCGCAACTCCAAGGACGGCGTGGCCCTGGAGACGCTGACGCCCGACCTGTTCGTGCGCCCGCTGAACCAGGCCACCGACCTGGGCGTGCCGGTCGTCGCGGTGGACACCGCTCCCCCGGCGGGCACCAAGGTCGACCTGTACATCGGCAACAGCAACACCGAGCTGGGCCGGATGCTCGGCGAGGAGTTCGTCAAGCAGGTGCCCGAGGGCACCACCGGCGAGGTCGTGCTGGGCAACGCCATCCCCGGCCTGACCCTGCTCCAGCAGCGGCTGGACGGCATGAAGTCGGTGATCGAGGCCAAGCGCCCCGGCCTCAGGATCAGCGGCCCGTTCGACTCCGGCTCCGAGCCGACGTCGAACTTCAACAAGTGGAACGACATCGTCAAGGCGCACCCGGACGCCATCGGCTACCTGGGCGTCGGCGCGCAGGACGCGGTGTCGCTGGCGCTGATCCAGAAGAACACCGGCCGCAAGTTCCTGGCCGGCTCGTGCGACCCGGACATCGCCGCGCTCCAGGCGGTCAAGGACGGTTACGTGTTCGCGCTGGCCTCGCCCGAGCACTGGCTGAAGGGCTACGTCGCGCTGAGCCTGCTCATCGAGCACAAGCGCAACGGCAAGGAGCTGCCCAAGGGCTGGTGGAACACCGGGTCGCTGGTCGTGAACGCGGCCAACATCGACCAGATCATCGCGCGGCAGAAGGACGAGGACACCCGCAAGGCCGCGTTCAAGGCGGAGACGGACAAGCAGCTGGCGGACCCGTCGAAGTACCTGAAGTCCATCGGAGATGCCAACTGATGCACGCCTTCACCGCACATGGGATCACCAAGACCTACGGCGGGGTCACCGCGCTGGCCGGAGCGGACCTCACGCTGCGCCCCGGCTCGGTGCACGCCCTGCTGGGCGAGAACGGCGCGGGCAAGTCCACGCTGATCAAGGTGATCACCGGGGCGGTGGCGCCGGACGCCGGCACGCTGCGGCTGGCGGACGCGGACGTCGCGTTCGCCAGCACGGCCGAGGCGGCGGCCAACGGGGTCGCCGTCGTGTCGCAGGAACTCAACCTGTTCCCCGACCTGGACGTGCTGGCCAACCTCTACCCGATGCGCGAGCCGACCCGCGGCCCGCTGCTCGACCGGGCGGAGATGCTGGCCAAGGCGCTGCCGGTGCTCGACCAGCTCGGCCTGGACATCGACCCCAAGGCCAAGCTCGGCTCGCTGTCGCTCGCGCAGCGGCAGCTGGTGGAGATCGCCAAGGCGCTGATCGTGCAACCCCGGGTGCTGATCCTCGACGAGCCGACCTCCGCGCTGGACAAGGACAGCTCGTCGCGCCTGCTGGACATCCTGCGGGTGCTGCGGGACCGCCAGGTGGCGGTGGTGTTCGTGTCGCACATCCTCGAAGAGGTGATGAACCTGTGCGACGAGATCACCGTGCTGCGCGAGGGCCGCACCGTGATCGACGCCCGGCCGCGCGCCGAGCTGACCATCGGCGACATCGTGCACGCCATGCTGGGCAAGGACCTGCCGGTGCCGGTGCGCACGACCGGCACGCCGGGCGCGGCGAAGCTGGAACTGCGCGGCGTCACGGTGAAGGACCGGCTCGCGGACGTCGACCTGGCGTGCTCGGGCGGCGAGATCGTCGGCCTGGCCGGGCTCGCCGGGTCCGGCCACACCACGGCGCTGGAGGTCATCGCGGGCATCCGGCGGCCGGTGCGCGGCTCGGTCACGCTGCCCGGCGGGCGGAGGCCGCGCGACTTCCGCTCGGCGATCGCGGCCGGTGTCGCGCTGGTGTCCGGCGACCGGCGGCGGGTCGGGCTGATGCTCGACAAGCCGGTGTGGGAGAACATCGCCCAGGTCCGGCCGGTGGCGCTGGCCGCCGCCGGCGGGCTGCTGCGCACCGGCGCGCTGCGCGAGTCGGCGCGGGCGCTGGCCGAGCGGGTGCGCGTGCAGCCGCCGAACGTCGACGTGCGCGCCGGGCTGCTCTCCGGCGGCAACCAGCAGAAGGTCGTGCTGGCCAAGTGGCTGGCGGCGGACCCGTCCGTGCTGCTGCTGGACGACCCGACGCGGGGTGTGGACCTGGGCGCGCGCGCCGAGATCCACACGTTGCTGCGCAGCGTCGCCGACGCGGGCAAGGTGGTCGTGCTGTGCTCGACCGACCTGGACGAGCTGGTCGCGGCGTGTGACCGGGTCGTGGTGTTCCACAAGGGCAAGGTGTGCGCGGAGCTGACCGGTGACCGGATCGACCAGCACACCATCCTGAGCACGATGAACACCGGCGTGGCCTAGGCGACAACGGTCGCGCTGCGGGACTTCCACCCCCGCGGCGCGACCGTTGTCGCCGAGTCAGCCGACGCGCTGCCCCAGCACCGGGTCGGCGACGGCCACCAGCACGCTCCACGCGTTGCGCCAGGCCGTTTTCACCTCGGGCTCCACCCGGCCGTCGGCCAGCAGCGCCTCGACGTGCGGTTGCAGGTCGCCCAGGGCGTAGAGCATGAACACCTCGGCGCAGAACTCGCTGAACTTGCCCGCCTGGTAGCCGCGGCGGTGGTCGGGCGAGAGCCGGTTGCGCGCCGGGTCCCGCCACAGGTCCAGGCCGAGCAGCCGGTCGCGGTGCGCGCGCAGCGTCAGCCACGCGTGGTAGAGCTTCCTGGCGTCGGGGGACATCGCGTCCCAGTAGGACTGGAGGTCCCGGACCTCCTGGTCCTCGGTCGACAGGACCAGCCGCTCGGCCTGGCCGGGCCCCAGGTCGGCGAACCGCGCCGGCAGGGCGGCCACGCTGTGGGTGTCCAGCGCGACCGGCATCGACCGCCGGCCCAGCAAGGCCGTCTCGAACGTGGCGTGGCCCGTCTCGTGGACCACCAGGCGCAGGAACGCCCCCGGCGGCGTGGCGAGCAGCCTGGAGACGAAGATCCGGTTGTCGGCCGCCTCGTACAGGCCACCGCCCCGCTGGTCGGCGCGCGAGGAGTTGAACGTGATCGTGCACGACCCGGTCAGCCGGCCCCAGAAGTCCGGGTAGGTGTCGAGGAACCGCAGGACCGCCGCGGCCTGGGGCAGCGGGAGGTCCAGGTCGGGGTCGCCGACCTTGGCCCGCAGCTCCGCGAGCTTCGGCTTGGCCTCGACCAGCTCGAGGACGATCGCGGTCTGCGGGCGCTCGTCGGGGACGACCACCGCGCCGTGGTCGGTCAGCAGGAGGCGTTCCTTGATGGCCTCGACGGGCTCGGCCAGCGTCGCCGCGCCCAGGCCGAGCCCGCCGTGCGTGATGACGAGTTGGACGATGCCGCCGGTCGTGCTGTCCTTCACGACGTGACCCAGCACGTCGGGGTCGAACGCGGCGAACAGCGCGCCGGTCCCGGCGTCGTGCTCGACCACCGCCGCCGGGGCACGTCCCCCGGGCGCACTCCCCCGGTCGGCCGTGGCCCCGGTCGTGATCGAGGCGAGCAGCCGCCGCACCCGACCCAGGACGTCGGCGCGCGTCGGGCCGGTCCCGGTGCCGGACATCTCGGCGAGCAGCGCGTCCAGTTCCAGGTCCAGCGGGCTGCGGTCCGGTGGCGTGGGCTGCATCGGATTCCCCCTCGTGCGGATCAGCGGTCCGAGGACCCTAGCCGCCGGCCAAGCCCCGGACCACGCACGGAACGGGGTTGGCCCGGGGCATTCGGCCCAACTTCCGGCGGGGTCGCCGGACCTACGGCTCGGTCAGCACCGAAACGCCCTGGGTCTTCGCGATCAGGCTCCACTTCTCGGCGAAGAGGAGGGTGCCGGACCGCCCGACGTGGATCCCGTGGGCGACCACCGCGTTGCGCGCGGCGTTGTAGCTGAAGAACGGCGCCCCGGAATCGCCGTCCTGGGTCGCCGTGCCTTTGTCGTAGGTGACCAGGTCGCGCGTGCAGATCCCGGCGATGCACAATTGACCGGTGGTGTTGACGACCCGGTGGCCGCATTTCTCGAAAGTGGCGGCACCGCTGCGGCAGTAGTCGCTCCGACCGGCCACGGGGTCCGCCGCGCCGGCCACCCGGATCGTTTTCCCGGTGGCGTCGCCGACGTAGATCTGAGGCCCGTAGAAACCGGTCTGCAGGGTGCCGATGAGCGCCAGGTCGCGGCTCGGGTAGCTCCAGTTGTAGAACTCGCCGATGTAGGCACCGCTGCCGGTGTTGCGCGCCGGGCGGCCGATCGGCACCCCCGGCACGTACCCGCAGTGGCCCGCGGTGAGCAGGTAGCGGTTGCCCTCCGGGTCCTTCACGGCGAACCCGCTGGTGCACTTGCCGGACCCGACGGTGATCGCCGCGCCGCCCCGGAACGGGCGCGGGTCGTTCTGCCGCGATTCGCGCCCTCCGGTGCCGTACCGGTGTTCCACGGCGATCGACAGCCCGGCGGTGAGCGACCGGAGGGTTTCCGGCGGGGCGTCGGAGGTGATCACCATGACGTCGCGGGCGAGGTCGAACACCGAGCCGAACACGTGCGTGCCGTCCCGCCGCGCCTCCGCGCGGATCCGGCTGTCGACGGCGTCGATCTCCGCCCGGGTCGTGCGGCTGCGCTCCACGGTGGCGGTGACGCCGGCGACGGTGAAATCGGCGGCACTGCCTGGCCCGGTGGCCGGCAGAACCACCACGAAACCGCCCTTGTGCTCGTTCCGGTAAAAACCCAGGGCACCTTTCTCCGCGACCGCTTCCTGAATACGGTCGGCGGACCGGTCGATTTCCGGTGGGGTGCCGCCCGCGTGGGCCACCAGGCCACCGGGGAGCAGTACCGCGGCTGCGAGAACGCTCGTCAACGCAGCGCTACGACGGGTGAACACGTTGTTCCTCCATACGGTCGACCTGATTCCGCATTCGGGCGGGCGTCGGGTGCGAGGAAGTGCGATTCGGGCAGCGCGAAACGGGTCGCCCGCCGAACGAACGCCATGTTATCGGCCGGCGCGCTATACGTCGGCGATCGACTGGAAGTTGCTCCGAACGTCCCGTTTCGTGGGCCGGGCGTCGGAGCCGCCCCGCGCGAGTGCGGAACCACTCGTTCGTGCGGGCGGTGTCCCCGGCTGGCGGATGGCCGGCCGGGCGTTCGGACTGCCAGGCTCGTCCACTGTGACGGACACCGCCCCCGCCGCCCAGGCGACCGCGACCGCCGACTGGACCACGCCGACCGGGTTGGGCACGTCCGCCGCCCGCGTCGCGAACCAGTTCACCCGCTTCCGGCCGGAACCGCCGTCCGCTCCACCCGCCCCGGCACCCGCCCCGGCACCGAGGCAGGCACCGACGCCGGGCGCGTTCGTCCCCGCGACGATCCCGGGCATCACCGCGCCGCTGCCGACGACCGCGGCCCTGGCCGGCACCGCACCCACCGCGACCACCACCACGCCGGCCACCACCGCGCCGACCACCACCGCGTCCCCGGCGGCACCGCCCGGCAAGGGCGGGTTCGTGCCGGCGCGGATCCCGGGGATCACCGCGCCGCTGCCCGGCCTGCCCACGGCGCACGACGTGGCGACGCTGTCGGTCCCGCTGCCGGGCGTCGTGCACGACCCCGCCTACGCCGAACGCGAGTGGGGCGACGGCACGCACCCGCCGCTGTACGTCCCGGTCGTCGAGCGGCAGGACGAGGTGCTCACCACCGCGGTGGAGGACGGGCTCGTCGCGTGGGCCGCCGACTGCGGTTTCGTCGGCGAGGAGCTCGACATGCTGCGGGCCGCGGGCTTCGGCCGGTTGGCCGTGCTCACCCACACCGATTCGGACGACCCCCAGCACCTGCTGATCGCGGCCAAGCTGAACGCCGCCTGGTGGGCCGCCGACGACCTGTACGCCGACAGCAGCGAGCTGGGCGCGACGCCGACCGAGCTGCCGCCCCGGCTGGCGCTGGCCATGGCCGCCATGGACCCGCTGCCCGACGCCGGCGAGTTCACCGGGCCGCTGGACGAGGCGCTGGCCGCCGAGCCGGTGCTGGTGGCGCTGCGCACCGGGATCGACCACCTGGCCCGGTACGGCACGCCGGCGCAGGTGCAGCGGGTGAACTTCTCGACGTTCGCGATGTTCGTCAGCTGGAACGCCTACGCCGCGTGGCGGCACACCGGCGAGTACCCGCCGGCGTGGAAGTACCTGGCCACCCGCCAGCACGACACGTTCTCCACGTCGATGACGGTGATCGACCCGGTCGGCGGCTACGAGGTACCGGCGAACCTGTACTACGACCCGAGGGTCCGGCGGGCGGCGTTCCAGGCCGGCACGGCGTCGGTGCTGGTGAACGACCTGCTCTCGGTCGCCAAGGACGCGGCCGACGAGAACCCGGTGGTGAACATGGTGCTCCAGATCGCCGCGGACCGGCAGTGCCCGATCGCCGAGGCCACCGAGACGGTGGTGCACCTGCACAACCGGTTCGTCCGCGACTTCGAGGCCGGCCACCGCGAACTGCTCGCCGTCCCCTCCCCCGAGCTCCAGCGCTTCCTGCGCGGGCTGCGGTCGTGGATGGGCGGCGGCTTCGAGTGGCACAACACCAACCCGCGCTACCGGGTCTGAAACCCCGGCGGTCTACCGCGTGGCCATGCACGGCAACGCACTCTGACCGACTGACTGGACCCGACGTGTCAATACTCCCGTGGGGAGCAGGGTCCTCTCGTCGGTGCGCGGCGGTCACCTGGGGCTGATGGCGGAGGCCGACACTACGTGCAGGTGCAGCCGCGTCTGCACGCGACCTACGAACTGGAACACCGCGCCAGGTCCGCCGCCGAGCAGCGCCAGACCTCGACCGTGTCGCCGGACGAGCTCCACGCCGTTTCCGGCGGGTGGCTGCGCGACGAACACGGCCGGGGGCGCACCTGGCGGTCGATCAGTGCGGTGTTCGCCGAGTCCTATCAGGGCGAGGTGCCCAGGGCATCGGCTCACCTGCCGTCCACGGGGTACGGCTTGCCGGCCGCCTTCAGCGCGATGGCCTGCGCCAGCCGGCTCAGGTCGTCGGCCAGTTCCAGCTCGATCTCGGCCAGCTCCACGCCGTACCGGGTCCGCCCGGCCGGCGGGGAGTGGACGCTCTCCTCCATCAGTCTCACGACGTAGCGGCCCAGCCTGGTGTTGACGCTGGTGAGCCAGGTGTTGAACAGCAACTCGTCCTTGGTCACCGCACCGAGCACCGTCCCATCCGTTCCACGACCCGAGGGCGCGAAACCGGGCCCTCATGGCCAACGTAGGGACGACACCGCGTCGTCGGGTGCACATATCCGGTAACGATCGGCGAGTTGCACCCGGCGGCCGGGCCGTTTTTCGCGGTGTGGACGAATTTCCCGGTGTGGTGGGATTTTCGACGCGCGGTCGGCCGTTTCGCACAGTCACCGCCCGGCGCGACGTGCTTACCCGCAACGGGTGAGCGCCGAACCGGCGGTGGCCGTGAGTGGTCTGCACCACCGCCGGGAGGGCAGCGGTGACGGACGGCGGGGGACGTGGCCGTCCGTCACCGGGAGATCAGTTCGGCCGCCTTCTCCGCGATCATCGCGGTCGGGCTGTTGGTGTTGCCGGACACGATCGAGGGCATCACCGACGCGTCGGCGACCCGCAGGCCCTCGATGCCGCGCACCCGCAGCTCCGCGTCCACCACGCTGCCCATGGCGCACGTGCCGGACTGGTGGTGGTAGGTGGTCACGGACCGGCGCACGTAGTCGCGCAGCTCGCGGCGGCCGGGGTAGATCTCGTCCGCGCCCCACTCCTTGAGCGCCTGCTCGTGCCCGATCTCCTGGCACAGCAGGACGGCCTCGACCAGGGCGTCCACATCGGACTGCGCGGAGAGCACCCGCGGGTCGATCACCGGCGGGCCGTCGGCGGCGGACAGCGCGACCCGGCCGGCGCTCGCCGGCCGGACCAGGCCGGCCATCAGCGAGAACCCGTTGTCCGGGCCGGACATCCACTTCTCGTACAGCGGGGCGCTGAAGTGCAGCGGCTGGAGGTCCGGCGTGGCCAGACCGGGGCGGCTGCGCCAGAACAGGTGGGTCTGCGCGGGCGGGATGCCCGGCGTGTGCGTGATCGGCTTGGCGGCGCTGAAGATCGTCGGCACCAGCCAGTGGTCCTGGAGGTTCTCGCCGACGCCCGGCAGGTCCTCGACCACGTCGACGCCCAGCGCCCGCAGGTCGTCGGCGGGCCCGATGCCCGAGCGCAGCAGCACCAGCGGCGAGCCGAGCGCGCCCGCGCTGAGCACCACCTCGCCGGCGTGCGCGCGACGCACCCGGTCGTACTCGGTCCACTCCACGCCCACGCACCGGTCGCCCGACATCAGCAGCTTGCGCACGTGCGCGTTCGTGACGAGGGTGAACCTCGGGTCGTCGAGCACGGGCCGCAGGTAGGCGCGGGCGGTGGTGTGCCGCTCGCCGGCGGCGATGGTGAACTGCATCCGGCTGACACCGGTCTGCTCGCCGCTGTTGTAGTCCTCGTTGTAGGGCACGCCGGCCTGCTGCGCGGCAGCCAGGATCGACTCCTGGACGGGGTCGGCGGCGTAGTCTCGCAGGATGGTGAGCGGACCTTCCTCGATCCGGCGGAACACCGGTTCGACGTCGGCCCACGACCAGCCGGCGTTGCCGCGCGCGGCCCAGTCGTCGTAGTCGGCGGGGTTGCCCCGGACGTGGATCATCGCGTTGAGCGCGTGCGAACCGCCCAACACCCGACCCCTCGGCAGGTGCAGGGGGCGGTCCGCCGCGTCGCGCTGCGCGACCGTGCGCAGTCCCCAGTCCTGCGCGCTGTCCCACAGCTCGTGCATCCGCAACGGGTCGTGGATGGCGGGGTTGGTGTCCCGGTCGCCGGCCTCCAGGAGCAGCACCGTGCCCTCGGTCCGGTCCAGCAGCCTCCGCGCCAGCACACAGCCGGCCGTGCCCCCACCCACCACCACGAAGTCCGCGTCGACCATGGCCCCAGTCCAGCAAACCCGGCGCCGTTACTCCTTGAACCGGAGCGCACGGCCGTTGACCGGCTGCGCATCGACGGACGGACCGCCCGCACGGCTCCGGGCCACGGCGGCGCACAGCCCCGCGTCCGCCACCGCACCGGTGCCCGCGCCCGGGGCTGTGCCAGGCGTGATCCGGGATTGTCGGTGGTGGTCGATACCGTTGCCGCAGATCACGTCAAGAGGGGACGACGCATGACTGCCACGACCTACCTGGAGCTGTCCGAGACCGACGGTGGTGCGCACAAGTTCTACGAGGTGCGCGTCGACGACACCGAGGTCACCATCACGTTCGGGCGCATCGGGGAGCTGGGGCAGGTCCGGTCCGCGAGCTTCGCCGACCACGCCAAGGCGCTCAAGGCCGCCGAGAAGAAGATCGGCGAGAAGGTACGCAAGGGCTACGCGCCGGCCGTCAAGGGCGTGCGCGCGCGGCGGTCGGTGAGCCGGCGGCAGATCGTCAGCACCCGCTCCACCGCCCACCAGGCCCCGGTGCTGTGGCGGTTCGCGTCGGGGGCGCCGGCGTTCGGGATCTTCGTCGGCGAGGACCACGCCTGGGTCGGCAACGAGAACGGCGACGTCTACACCCTCACCCACGACGGCCGGGTCACCGGCCGGTTCGGGCTGCCGGACTCGGTCAAGTGCATCGTGGCCGACGACTTCTGGATCTACGCGGGCTGCGACGACGGCCAGGTGTACGACCTGGGCGCGAAGGTGCCGCGGGTGGCGTACGAGATCGCCGAGGACGTCGACATCTACTGGCTCGACATCCACGACGGCGTGCTGGGCGTGTCCGACCGCCAGGGCAAGGTGACGGTGGTCGACCACGAGGACGAGTTCCAGTGGTCGGTCCCCGCGTCGGGCGACAGCGCCTGGATGGTCCGCTGCTCGCCGGAGGGCGTCTTCCACGGCCACTCGCGCGGCGTCACCCACTACACCGGCCGCGGGCACCGCGCGTGGCACGCCGACACCGTCGGGGAGGTCCTGTTCGGCTGGCAGGAGCGCACCGACGTGTTCGCGGGCACCAGCAGGGGCCGGGTGCACCGGTTCGCCAAGGCGGACGGGCGGGAGACGGCCGTCTACCGGTGCGACGCGCCGGTGTTCTCGTGCGCGACCTCGCCCGGCGGCGAGTTCGTGTTCGCGGGCGACAACCAGTCCTCGGTGTACTGCTTCGCCGCCGACGGCACCCGGCTGTGGAAGCTCGCGACCGGCTGCGGCTCGGCGTTCTCCATGCAGTACCGCGACGAACGGCTCTACCTGGTGACCACGGACGGCTCACTGGCCTGCCTGGACGCCGGTCGCGAGGCCGTGCACGCCGCCGAACAGGGCCAACTCCCGCCCCGCCAGGACATCAAGGCCGGTGCCATCCAACGCGTGGAGGCCACCGCGGAGGTCGAGGTGGTCTCGCACGTGGAGCCCGGCGAGGGCGTCGTCGTGGAGTGCGTCCAGCAGGGCGGCCGGATCAGGGTGCACGTCGTCTCGGACGGCTACGACCGCACGTGGGGCGTGCAGTTCCCCAAGAACATCCGCGTA
This sequence comes from Saccharothrix espanaensis DSM 44229, assembly GCF_000328705.1. Lineage (NCBI taxonomy): Bacteria > Bacillati > Actinomycetota > Actinomycetes > Pseudonocardiales > Pseudonocardiaceae > Saccharothrix > Saccharothrix espanaensis. Next base: position 6,635,755 of record NC_019673.1, read on the forward strand.
CCGGGCGCCCGCTACCTGGTCTCCGAGGTCGTCACCTCGGCCGGCGGCTCGTTCTACCGCACGAGGGGGGAGATCAAGCGCCTCCGCTGACGACACCCACCGCGCCGCCCGGCGTCGGCCCGGCCCGGCGTCCGCGCGAGCGCGGCACCCGCCCGGCGTCGGCTCGGCCCAGCGCCCGCGAAGCCCGGGGTCGGCCCGGCCCAGCGCCCACGCAACCCGACGTCGGCTCTGCGTCGGCTCTGCCCGGCGCCCGCACAGCCCGGCGTCGGCCCGGCCCGGCTCGGCGTCGGCCCTGCGTCGGTGGTGCGGCCACCGGGCCGGGTTCGGCCGTGTGCTTGCCGGACCGCCGAGCGCGCACCGCGAGTCGAGGCGGTGCGCGTCGGGAGTCCGGAGCGGGTGCGTGGTGGAGCGGGCGTGGTGGAGCGGGTGCGGTGAGGCGTGGGCGGGGCGTCAGTCGGTCTCGTCCTCGAACTCGCCGATCAGCTCTTCGAGCAGGTCCTCCAGCGCCGCGATGCCCACGACGTCCGCGCCGTCCGCGACCAGCGCCAGTTGCGACCGGTTCGCGCGCATCTCGCTGACCGCGTCCGTCACCGACAGCGACGCCGGCAGGGTCAGCGGTTCGGTCATCAGGTCGCGCACCGGGCGGGGCTCGCCGATCGCGGTCGCCCGGACCACCTCGCGGATGTGCACCAGGCCGACGAACCGGCCGTCCTGGGCGCGGACCGGGAACCGGGAGCGGCCGGTCGCCCGGCTGTGCCGCTCCACGGCGTACGCGTCGGTGTCCTCGCGGACGGTGTCCACGTCGGACACCGGGATCATCACCTGCGCGAGCGACGTGCCGCGCAGCTGGAGCATCCGGATCAGCAGGCGCTGCTGGCCCTCCGGGATGAGGCCGTGCTCGGCGGACTGGCGCACCAGCATCCGGATGTCGTCCGGCTTGTCCGCCCGGGACAGCTCGTCCTGCGGCTGCACCTTCAGCAGCCGCAGCAGGGCGTTCGTGGTGTGGTTGAGCGAGGTCAGCACCCACCGCACCGACCGCGCGAACGCCCGGAACGGGATCGCCAGCAGCAGCGCCGACCGCTCGGGGTGCGCGATGGCCCACGACTTGGGCGCCATCTCGCCGACCACCATGTGCAGGAACACCACCAGCACCAGGCTGATCGTGAACGCCACCGCGTAGGACAGCTGGGTCGGCAGCCCCACCGCCAGGAACACCGGGTCGAGCAGGTCGGCGACGGCGGGCTTGGCCAGCGCGCCCAGGCCGAGCGTGCACAGCGTGATGCCGAGCTGCGCGCCGGCCAGCATGACCGACAGCTCGCGCACCCCGGCCACGGCCGCGCGCGCCGCCCGGCTGCCGTCCTCGGCCGCCTGCTCCAGGCGGTGCCGCTTGGCGGCGATCAGGGCGAACTCGCCGGCCACGAAGAAAGCGTTGGCCACCAACAGGACCAGTGACGCGAACAGCGCGAACCCGGTGCTCATCGGCCGTCCTCCGCGTGCAGCAGCACGGCGCTGGGCACGTGCCGCGACACCTCGGCCACCCGCAGCAGCACGCCGTCGAGCGCGAGTTCGTCACCGGCTCGCGCGGTGCGGCCCAGGCGGTGCAGCACGAGGCCGGAGACGGTGTCGTAGCTGTCGTCGGCGGGCAGTGCGATGCCGGTGGCGTCGGCGATCTCGTCGATCCGCGACCGACCGGGCACCGACCACCAGCCGTCGGGCCGGCGGAGCACGCCCGCCACGACGATGTCGTCCTCGTCGTGGATCTCGCCCACCAGCTCCTCGGCCAGGTCCTCCAGCGAGACGACGCCGGCGAAGCCGCCGAACTCGTCCACCACGCAGGCGAGCTGCCGGCGTTCGGAGCGCAGCCGCTCCAGCACGGCGGGCAGCCCCAGGGACGCGGGCACCACCAGGGCGGGCACGGCGATCCGCCGCACGGGCGTGCCGCGCCGCTGCTCCGGCGGCACGGTCAGCACCTCGGCCAGGCCGACCACGCCGACCAGGTCGTCGAGGTCGCGGCCCACCACGGGGAACCGGGAGTGGCCGGTGTCGAGCAGCTCGACCACGCGGGAGGTGGGCTCGTCCGCGCCGACCGTGCGGACCGCGACGCGCGGCGTCATCGCCTGGTCGGCGGTGAGGCCGCGGAAGTCCAGGCCGCGGTCGAGCAGGCGGGTCAGCTCGGGGTCCAGGTGGCCTTCCGCGCCGGCCGCGCCGATGATCTGCACCAGGTCCTCCGAGGTCGCGCCCTGCGGCAGCTCCTCGACCGGTTCGATGCCCACGGCGCGCAGCAGCCGGTTGGCGGAGGCGTCGAACAGGCGGATCACCGGGCCCGCCACCTTCAGGTAGACCGCGGTGGAGGGGGCCAGGAACTTCGCCAGCGCTTCGGGCTTGGCGATGGCCAGGTTCTTGGGCAGCAGCTCACCGAGCACCATCTGCACGACCGTGGCGAACACCAGGGCCAGGACCAGCGACAGCGACATCCGCGCCGGGTCCGGCAGGCCGGTGAAGCCGAGCAGGTCGGCCAGGCCGGTGCCGAGCAGCGGTTCGGCGATGTAGCCGACCAGCAGGGCGGTGACCGTGATGCCGAACTGGGCTCCGGAGAGCATGAAGGAGAGTTGTTTCGTCACGGCGTAGGCGCGGTCGGCGGCTTGGTCGCCGTTCTCGGCCATGTGCCGCAGCCGGCCGCGGTCGACGGCCATGAAGGCGAACTCCTGCGCCACGAAGTAACCGGTCGCGGCGGTGAGCGCGACGATGGCCAGCAGGCCGCCGAGGATCAGCACGGCACACCGCCGCGGGGTGGCCGGGGCTCGCCCGGCTCGCTACTGCAACCGTCGGAATCCGAGGGATCGGGCATGACATCGACACTAGCACGTGGCACTGTATGGTTTGTGAGCGAGTCCCTGATCAGAATCGGCGAGTTGGCGGCCCGAGCCGGCGTCAGCATCCGCACGGTGGACTATTACACCCAGTTGAGCCTGATCGCGCCCGCTCAGCGCACGGCGGGCAACTACCGCCTGTACCGGCTGGCCGATGTCGAGCGCATCCACCTGGTCCAACGCCTTGAGGTGCACGGCCTGCCGCTGGACGAGATCGCCGCCGCGCTGACCGGCGGGCAGACCGACGTGAGCGCCATCCTGACCCGCATCGACGAGGACCTCCAGGTGCTGCACACGGCGGCCGAGACCGCCTCGCCCGAACTCCAGGGCATCCTCGGCGCGATCGCCACCAGGGTGCACGCGCTGATCAACGTGGCGCTGCAGATCCCGCCGGACCTCCCGCTGCCCTGACCCACCCGGGCACTGACCGGAATGAGCCTCACCCGACCGCTGGACACCGCCGGGCCGCCGGTGCGGCCGTGCTCGCCCCTTCCGGTGACAGCGCGCTAAGGCGACCCGTTTTCCATCACTCGTCCGAGTAATTCGAATATCGCCCGATCGGGCAAGGAATGGCCGGGTCGTACGCTGCGGCCGTCGAAAAATTCCTTTTCCACGGGAGTTGTTGCGTGCCCGGATATCTCGCTCTCGCGGCCGCCACGGCGATGTACGCGCTGGGGATCGTCGCGCAGACCGTCGCCGCCCGCCGCGCCGCGCCGGGCCACGGCTTCGGACTGCTCGCCCGGCTGGTCTCCGACCGGCTGTACCTGCTCGGCTTCGCGGGCCAGGTGGGCGGCTTCGCGCTGGCCTTCTTCGCGCGCGCCGAGCTGCCGCTCTACCTGGTGCAGGCGGGCTCGTCGTGCGCGGTCGGCGTGGCGACCGTGTTCGGCGTGCTCGTGCTGGGCTGGCGGGTGCGCCCGGTCGAGGTCGTGGTGCTGGTGACGATGGCCGTGGGCCTGCTGCTGCTCGCCGCCGCGTCCGCCCCGTCGGTGGCCGAGGAGATCCCCACCGACACCGGCTTCCTGCTGCTCGGGGTGCCGCTGGTGGTGGTGTTCCTGGTGTCGCGCAAGGTGTCCGGCGTGGTGCCGATCGCGGTGGCGGCGGGCCTGGCCTACGCCGTGGTCGCGATCGCCAGCCGGTCGCTGGCCGACGAGCCGCTGGTCGACCTGCCGTTCTACCCGCTGCTGTGGCTGATGGTCGCGGCGGCGCTGGTCGGGCAGGCGTGCATGGCGGTCGCCCTCCAGCGCGGCGGGGCCACCTCGACCGTGGCCACCATGGACTCGGTCACCGTCGTGGTCACCTCCGCGGTCGGCGTGCTGGCGCTGGGCGACCGGATCGCGCCCGGCCGCGAGTGGTGGGTGGCGGCGGGCGTCGGCCTGGTCGTGCTCGGCGTGCTGACCCTGGGCTACGCGTCGCGCCCGGTGGCCGCGCCGCCCGCCGCGGAGCGGGAGACGGTGTGAACGTCGCCAGCGTCTCGCTCGACCTGGACAACCTCTGGGCATACCTGAAGACCCACGGCGACCCGGAGTGGGAGCGGATGCCGAGCTTCCTGCCGACCGCCACCCCGCGCCTGCTGGAGGTCTTCGCCGAGCACGGCCTGACCACCACGGTGTTCGTGGTCGGCGCGGACGCGGTGCGCGAGGACGGCGCCGCCGCCGTGGCCGCGATCAGCGCCGCCGGGCACGAGGTCGGCAACCACTCGTTCGGCCACGAGCCGTGGCTGCACCGGTACTCCCGCGCCGAGCTGGAAGCCGAGGTGGTGCGCACCGAGGACGCCCTGGTGGCGGCCGGCGCGCCCCGGCCGGTCGGGTTCCGGGGGCCGGGCTACAGCGTCACCCCCGACCTGCTCGACGTGCTCGCCGAGCGCGGCTACCGCTACGACGCGAGCACGCTGCCCACGTGGATCGGCCCGCTGGCCCGCTTCTACCACAACCGGTCCGCACCCTCCACAGAGGACAGCGCCGAGCTGTTCGGCGGCTTCGCCAAGGTGTTCGCGCCCAACCGCGCCTACCGCTGGGACACCGGGCTGGTGGAGCTGCCGGTGACCACCATGCCGCTGCTGCGGGTCCCCGTCCACGGGTCGTACCTGCTCCAGCTGCACCAGGTCTCCCCCGCCCTGGCGCGCGGCCACTTCCGCGCCGCGCTGCGGCTGTGCCGGCTGCTCGGCGTGTCGCCGTCGCTGCTGCTGCACCCCACCGACGTGCTGGGCGCGGCCGAAGCGCCCGGGATGGAGTTCTTCCCCGGCATGGCGGTGCCCGCCGCGCAGAAGGTCGGGCTGCTGGGCTGGGCGCTGGGCGCGCTGCGCCGGCACTTCGAGGTCGTGGGCACCGGGGAGCACGTGGCCCGGCTGGGCGCGGACCTGCCGGTCCGGGCCGCGCGGCGGCTGGAACGGTCCGGATGACCTGGCTGTTGCGCGTGCTCGCGTGCGCGACCGCGGCACTGGCCCCGCTGGAGGGCTACCTGCTCGAACTGCACGGCCAGTTGGCGAAGGCCGCGCCCCTGCTGCTCACCGCGGTGTGGCTGGCGCAGCGGGTGCGAGAGCGGCGGATGCCGCAGTCCCACCCGGTGCACGGGGTGCTGGCGCTGTTCGCGGTCGTGCTGCTGGCCTCCACCGCGTTGCACGCCGGCGGGCCGTACGCGGTGGACTACCTGCTGCGGTGGCTGCCGTTCCTGGTGATCACCGTCGTGCTGGTGGACGTCGCGGCCCGCGAGGTGCCGGTCCGGGCGCTGCTGGCCTCGATCGTCGGCGGCGCGGCGGTGGCCGCCGTGGGCGCGCTGCACAGCCTCGTCGCGGAGGGCGAGACCCGGGCGACCGGGCCGCTGGAGGACCCCAACGACCTGGCGTACTTCCTGGTCGCCGCGCTGCCGCTGCTCGTCGCGCTGATCGGCGGGCGGCGGTCGGCGGTGCGCTCGGCCGGGCTGGCGGCCACCGCGCTGGTGCTGGTCGCCGGTGCGGCGGCGACGTTCTCGCGGGGCGGCGGGCTGGCGCTGACCGCCGCGCTGGGCTGGCTGGTGGCCCGCCGGGCGCTGCCGCTGCGCGCGGTCGCGGGCGGGGCCGCCGCGCTGGCCGGGGTCGGCCTGGGCGTGCTGCTGCTGGCCGGGCCGACGCTGGACCGGGCGTTGCAGGAGAAGAGCTACATCGCGGGGACCAACGTGGACACCCGGGAGCTGCGCTGGCAGGCGGCGGCCCGGATGCTGACCGAGCACCCGGTGCTCGGGGTCGGGCCGGGCGGGTTCCGCGGCGGGTACGCGGCCGCGTCGCACAACGCCGAGGTCGACGAGCAGACCCCGGTGGCGCACAACATGTACCTGGAGGTGGCCGCCGAGCTCGGGCTGCCCGGCTTCGGGCTGTTCGCCGGGCTGCTGGCGGTCGCGGCGGTGTCCTCGGAACGGGTCCTGCGCGCCGGTGCCCGCCGGCCGATGGCCGCCGCCCAGGCGTCGCTGATCGCCGTGGTCGTCGCCTCGACCTTCCTGTCCCAGCAGTACTACCTGCCGTTGTGGTCGCTGGTGGCGGTGGTCGCCGCGGCCGATCTGCGTCGAAGGGAAACCGATGCGCGTGCTCCACGTGATCAGTGAGATGGGCACCGGCGGGGCGGAGGCCCTGGTCGCCGGGATGGCCCGGACCGGCCGCGAGTTCGGCTGGCAGACCGCGGTGGCCAGCGGCGGCGGGCACCGCGCGGAGGCGTTGCGCGGGCACGGCGTGCCGACGTTCACCGTGCCGGTCGCGCGCCGCAAGGCCGCCGGCGTGCTGCGCGCGACCACCGCGACCAGGGCCGCGATCAAGGACTTCAAGCCCGAGGTCGTGCTGGCCCACAACGTGTCCGCGAGCATGGTGGCCCGGCTGGCCCTGCTGCCCCGCAAGGTCCCGCTGCTGACCGTGTTCCACGGCGTCGCCGACACCGACTACGGCGGCGCGGCGCGGATCCTGCGGCGGACGTCGGGCGTGGTGGTGACGGTGGCCGAGGCGACCGCGACCCGGCTGCGCGACGCCGGCCTGCGCCCGGACCCGCTGGTGATCCCGAACGCGGTGTTCCCGCAGGAGCCCCGGGTCGACCGGGCGACCGTGCGGGCCGCGATGGGCGTGCGGCAGGACGTGCCGGTGGCGCTGTGCCTGGCCCGGATGGAGCCGCAGAAGCGGCACGACGTGCTGCTGGCCGCGTGGGCGCGGCTCGGCGGCGAGGCGGAGCTGTGGCTGGCCGGCGACGGCTCGCTGCGGCCCGCGCTGGAGCGCACCGCCGCCGGGATGACCGGGGTGCGGTTCCTGGGCAACCGGCCGGACGTGCCGGACCTGCTCGCGGCGGCCGACGTGACCGTGCTGACCAGCGACTGGGAGGGCATGCCGATCGCGGTGCTGGAGTCGCTGGCCGCCGGCTGCCCGGTGGTGGCCACCGACGTCGACGGCGTGGGCCAGGCGCTCGCGGGCGGCGGCGGGCTGGTCGTGCCGCCACGCGACCCCGGGGCGACCGCCGAGGCGTTGCGCGGCCTGCTGTTCGACGACGCGCGGCGCGCCGCGGTGGGTGCGGCCGGCCGAGCCGCCGTCACCGCCGCGCACGACCCGCGCGCCCTCATGAAGTCCTACGACGAGTTGTTGCGGAATTGGGGAAATCGATGACGAAGACCAGGCTCTTCGGCGAAGGCGTCCTGGTGGCGCTGGCGGTGGGCGCGCTCGTGCTGCTCGCCACCATGTTCAAGAGCGAGGAGTACCAGGCCCGGGTGGGCTTGCTGGCGGGGCCGGCGAGCGCCGAGGCACCGCAGTACGGCGAGGTCACCGCGCTGGTGATGCCCGCGCTGGTGGAACTCGCGCGCAGCCCGTCCGTGGTGGGCGCGGTCGGCACGAACGCCGAGCGGGTCTCGGTCGAGCTGGTGCCCGCCTCCGGGCTCGCGCGGCTGTCGGTGCGCGCCTCGACGGCCGAGCGGGCCAAGCGCGAGGCCACCGCCCTGGCCGACCTGGTGATCAAGGCCAACCTGCTGGCCCCGGCCGGGAAGCTGCGGGTGCTCGACGTGCCCGAGGTGGTGCGGGTCTCGCCGGACTGGCCGCTGTCGATCGGGTTGGCGCTGGCGGCGGGCGTCGCGGCCGGGATCGCCACGATGGTCGTGCGGCACCTGCGCCGGACCCGGGCCACCGACGGCGTGCGCGCCGCGCTGGCGTCGGCCGGGGTGCGCAACTCGGTGCCGGTGCTGCCGGACGACGACCCGGAGCTGCTGGAGAAGCTGACCGCGCTGCTGATGGCCACCGCCCGGCCGGCCCGAGTCATCGCGACCGACCCGCAGCTCGTCGAGCGCTCCGAGGACATCTCCGACGACCTGCCGGACAAGGTCTTCGAACCGGCCGAGGGCACCGCGCTGATCGCCGTCGCGCCGCGCGGCCGGCAGCAGGACGCGCTGGCCGGCGTGGTCGGGGCGCTGCCCGCGGGCACGTCGGTGGTCGCGGTGGTGTTGGTGTGAAACGCGAGCTGGAACGGGGCCTGGACCGGCGGGTGCCGGTCGCGGTTTTGGTCACGGCGCTCGGGCTGCTCGCCGCCTGGCGGGGGTTGCGGCCGGCGTGGGAGGTGTCCGCACCGACCTGGGCCAACCGCGCCGAGGAGCGGATGCAGGACTTCCGGGACGCGCTGTACTACCCGATCCGCGAGTTCCTGGCGGGCGGCAACCCGTACGACCCGGCGGCGATGTTCGCGCACTGGCCGGTCCGGCAGAACTTCAACCTCTACCAGCCCTACCACCTCGTGCTGCACCTGCCGTTCGCGCTGCCCGAGTACCGGGTGGGCGCGGTGGCGTTCGCGGCGTTCCTGTTGCTGCTGCTGGTCTTCCTCGCGGTGCTGACGGCCGGGCACGTGCGCGCGCCGCTGGTGCTCGGCACCGCCGTGGTCGCCACGCTGCTGGTGTTCAGCCAGGTCGGCCGGGCCCAGCTGTACGTGGGGCAGGTGAACCCGCTGATCGCGGTCGGCGCGGCGGGCGCGCTGCTGGCCCGCGACCGGTATCCCCGGCTGGCGATGCTGGCGCTGGCGCTGGCGTGGTTGAAGCCCCAGTTCGGGTTGCCTCTGGCGGTGCTGCTGTTCGCCCGCGGGTCGCGGAAGGTCGCGTGGGGCGGCACCGGGCTCGCGGCGCTCGCCAGCCTGGTCGTGGTGGTGCCGCTGGTGGTCGGCGGCGGCGGGGTCGGCGCGTTCCTCGACGTGATCGGGCGCAACCTGGAGCACGCGAGCGCCACGGCCTACGGCGCGGTGGACTCCCTCACCGCCCAACGGGTCGACGTGGCGGCGGTGTTCTACCGGGTCACCGGGTGGCTGCCGCCGGGCGCGGAACTCCTCGCGCTGGTCGGGGTGATGGCGGCGAGCACCGTCCTGGCGCGCCGGCTCGACCGGACCGGCGACGCGACGAACGTCGCCGTCGCCGACCTGGTGACGTGCCTGGCCGTGGTGGTCGCGGTGGTGCACCAGCCCGGTGACGTGCTGATCGCCGTGCCGGCGCTGGCGCTCGTCGCGGTGCTGTGGTGGCGCGATCGCGCGCCGCTGCTCGGGGTCGCGGTGGTCGCGCTGCTGGTTCCCTTCGCGCACTTGCACTTCGTGGACACGGCGGTGCGCTCGCTGATGGGCGAGCGGGCGGCCGTGACGCTGGACGGGGTCGCGATCGTGGTCGCCTGGGTGGCGTTGATCGCGTTCGCGCGGCGGCGGGCCCCCTTGGGGCGGACGCGGCCCGCCGTGCAGACGTGACGGGCGCGGTTCGCGGTTCGCTGTGGCTGTTCCTGGTCAACCTGGTCGGCAAGGGCGGCCAGATGGCCGTCACGCTGGTGCTGGCGGCGTTGCTCACCGAGGAGGGGCTGGGGCTGGTCGCGCTGACCGTGTCGCTGGTGAACATCGGCCAGGTCGTCCAGTCGATGGGCGTCTACGACGTGATCAGCCGGACCGGCCGGGACCCGCGCCGGATGGCGGGCACGCTGCTCGTGCTCAGCGTCGGCACGGGCGCGGCGCTGGCGCTGGCGCTGGTCGCGGCGGCGGACCCGATCGCGGCGGCGCTGGACGCCCCGGCGGTCGCGCCGCTGATCCGGCTGGCCGCGCTGAGCCTGCCGTTCAGCGCGGCGGCGGGCGTGCAGCTGGGCCTGATGCACCGGGACCTGGACTTCCGCCGGCGGCTGCTGCCCGACGCGGGCGGTGCCGTGCTGGGCGCGGCGACGACGATCGTCCTGGCCGTGCAGGGGTTCGGGCCGTACGCGCTGGTGTACGGGCTGCTGTGCACGGCCGTCGCGCAGCCCGTTCTCGGCGCGGTCGCGGGCGTGTGGGTGCGCCCCGCGTGGGACGTGGACGCCGCCGTCGAGGCCGTGCGGTGGATCGCCGTCGTGGGGCCGGGCGCGCTGGTGGCCGTGCTGCTGGTCAACGTCGACTACCTGGCGATCGGCCGGGAGCTGGGCACCGAGGCGGTCGGCGTCTACTCGCTGGCCTACCGGCTCGCCTGGGTGCCCTACATCATGGTCGCGGTCGTGCTCGGCGGCGTGGTCTTCCCGTTGTGCGCCAAGCTGATCCGCACTGGGCGGCGGGACGAGCTGCCGCAGGCCGCCGGTCGCTTCACGCACGCCGTGCTGGTGGTGACCGGCGGCCTGTACGCGGTGACGGCGGCGCTGGCCGACCGGGTCGTGCTGTTCGGCGACCGCTGGGCACCGGCCGCGCTGCCGCTGGTCCTGCTGTGCGGCTACGGGCTCGGGTTCGGCCTGCTGCACCTGTGGTACCAGGTGATCCGGGCCGCCGGGCACGCCCGCCGGTACCTGGCGCTGGAGCTGGCCCACCTGGTGGCGCTGGTGGTCGGGCTCGCGCTGTGCACCCGGTACGGGGTGGTCGCGGTCGCCGCGACCCAGCTCGTGGTGGTCTGGGCGATGGTCCCGCTGGCGTGGATCGTGCTGGCGCGCAACGGGATCGCGCCGCCGGGCCTGACCCGGATGGTGGCCGCGGTCGGCGCGGGCGTGGGGTGCTGCCTGGCCGCGGGGTGGGTGTTCGGTGATCTGTTCGGGCCGTCGCTGCCGGGTGCGCTCGGCGAGGCGGCGGTGCTGGTGCTCGGCTACACGGCGGCGGCGTTGCCCGCCAACCGCCGCACGGTTCGTGAACTGCGTGAGGTGCGCCGATGAAGATCGTCCACGTGACCCAGCCGGTCGAGGCGGGGGTCGCGGCGGTGGTGTTGGAACTCGCCGTCGCACAGCGGGAGACGGGCTGGGAGGTGGACGTGGTGTGCCCGCCCGGGTGGTTGGCCGACCGGCTTCGGGACGTGCGGATCCCCGTGCACGACTGGCCCGCCGGCCGCTCCCCCGGCCCCGGCACGGTGTCCGAGACCGCGCGGCTGCGCCGGATCCTGGCCGTGCTCGACCCGGACGCGGTGCACCTGCACAGCTCCAAGGCGGGGCTGGCCGGCCGGCTCGCGGTGCGTGGCACCCGGCCGACGATCTTCCAGCCGCACCTGTGGTCGTTCCAGACCGCGCGCGGCCTGCTGCGGCGCGCCTGCGCGGCGTGGGAGCGGTACGCGGCCCGGTGGACCGACCAGCTGGTGTGCGTGAGCGACGACGAGCTGACCGCCGGGCGCGACCTGGGCGTCGACACGGCGGCCGAGGTGGTGTGCAACGGCGTGGACACCACCGTGCTGCGGCCGCGCAGCCGGGTCGCCGCCCGGATGCGGCTTGGCCTGCCGGACCTGCCGACCGCCGTGTGCGTCGGGCGGATCGCCCCGCTCAAGGGCCAGGACCAGTTGCTCAAGGCGTGGCCGGCGGTGCTGGAGCGGGTGCCCGACGCGCGGCTCGTGCTGGTCGGCGACGGGCCGATGCGCGACCGGTGGCAGGCGTCGGGCGACCACCCGTCGGTGCGGTGGTGGGGGCACGACACGGCGGTCGCCGACTTCTACACCGCCGCCGACGTGGTCGTGCTGCCGTCCCGGGCCGAGGGCATGGCGCTGGTGCCGCTGGAGGCCATGGCCAGCGGGCGGACCGTGGTGGCCTTCGACGTCGGCGGCGTGCGGCAGAGCGTGGGCGAGGCGGGCGCGGTCGTGCCGGCCGGTGACGTGCCCGCGCTGGCCGAGGCCGTCGCGGCGCGGCTGGCCGACCCGGTGCTGGCCGCCGACGAGGGCCTGACCGGGCGGCGGCGGGCCGAGGTGCTGTTCGACTCGGCGCGGGTGAGCGACCAGATCGCCACCCTGGTGGAGAAGCTCGTGGGGGGGAACCGGTGAAGGTCGCCTACCTGCTGACGCAGGACCGGGGTGGTCCGGTGGACGTGACGGTGCGGCTGGCGGCGACGCTGGCCGCGTCCGGCGAGGCCGAGGTCCGGGTGTTCGGGCCGCTGCCCGCCCGGGGCGCGGAGCTGGTCGCGGACCTCCACGAGCTGGTCTCGGTGTCCAGCAAGGGGGACCTGAGGGCCGGGCGGCAGGCGCGCGAGGCGCTGCGCGACTGGCAGCCGGACGTCGTGCACGCCCAGGACCGGCGCGCCGGTCTCGTCAGCGCCGGGTTGCGGTTGCGGCACAAGGTCGTGCAGACCTACCACGGGCTGCCCGACGACGTGAGCGAGGCGTGGTCGCGCGGCACGCCCGGCGCGGCCGGTCCGTCGAAGTACACCCGGACCGTGCTGGCCGCCGACGCCGGGGTGGCGCGGTTCGTCCACCGGACGGTCGTGCCGGCCACGTCGATGGGCGAGTTCCTGCACCGGCGGCTCCGCGTGCCCGCGCGCCGGGTGGTGCACATCGACAACTGCGTGGAGATCCCCGAGGCCGCCCCGCCGAGCGGGCCGGTGCGACGGCTGGTGTTCGTCGGGCTCCTGGTGGAGCGCAAGGGTTTCCCGGTGCTGCTCGACGCGCTGGCCGGGGTGATGCCGGACGACGCGACGCTGACCGTGATCGGCGACGGGCCGCTGCGGGTCGCCGCCGAACAGCGGGCGCGGCAGCTGCTGCCCGGTCGGGTGACCTTCCTCGGGTTCCGGCCGGACGTGGCGCACCAGCTGCGGCTGCACGACGCGCTGGTGCTGCCGTCGTTGCTGGAGCAGCAGCCGCTCGTGGTGGCCGAGGCGATGGCGGCGGGCAAGCCCGTGGTGGCCACCGACACCGGCGGGGTCGCGGAGATGCTGGTGGACGAGGCGGTCCTGGCCGCGCCCGGAGACGTCGAGGGGCTGGCGGTGTGCCTGAAGGCCCTGTTCGCCGAACCCGACCCCGGCCGGCTCGGGCGGGCGGCGGCGCGACGGGCCCGGGAGCGGTTCGCGCCCGAGGTGTGCGCCCGCCGCCACCTGGCCCTCTACCGGGACCTGCTGGCCGGCGGCTGAGCCGGCCGCCGCCGGCCACCGGTCCGGGCTGCGGAGCGGTGGCCGGGGAGCGCCGGCGTCAGAGCGCGGGGGCGGGCTTCGGCGTCGGGGGCGTCGGCGTGCCGGACGTGGCCGTTGGCGTGGGCTGGGTCGTCGTCACGGGCTGGGTGGCGGTGGTCGGTGTCGGCGTGGTCGCCGGTGTGGTGGGCTTGGTGGTCGTCGTGGGCTTCGGGGCCGTCGTGGTCGGCTTCGGCGTGGTGGCCGGTGACGTGGTGGCCGGGGTCTCCGGCTTCACCAGCACCAGCGCGTCGGTCGCGGCCAGTTCGGCCGGCGTGGAGACCGGCGCGCCGTCGACGGTGACCAGGCCGGGCGGCGGGTTCACCTGGACCGGCTTGCCGGTCGGGTTGACCGCCACCCAGCCGTTGGTGAACCCGCGCGTCCACGCGCCGGCGGGCAGCCGGTTCGCGCTCTCGACCGCCTCGCCCAGCTCCGCGTCCTGGTACGGCGACCAGTCCGGGTCCTGGTAGTCGGCCGTCGACGCGCCGTGCCAGCAGGTGTACGGCCCGGCCAGCAGCGCCGCGGTCGCGTAGCCCACCCGCTCCTCGCGGTGGCCCTGGGTCTTGGTGACCAGCAGCAGCCACGACTCGCCGAGCGCGGCCTGGGCGCGCAGCTCCTTGAACTCGTTGCCCTCGAAGGTGACCAGCTCGCCGTCGGCGCCACTGCCGCGCAGGCCGAAGTTCTCCTCCATCGCGCCGTCGAAGCGCGAGTGCGCCGACCAGCGGCCCGGCGTGAGCTGGGACTCCGACACGTTGGGGATCAGCATCTTGCCCGCCTTGTGCAGCGCGCCGCCCGCGACCTCCAGGAACCTGTCCATGCCGTCCCGGATCCGCCGGTCGGTGGCGGCGTTGTCCGAGGTGCCCTTCAGCACGGCCTTCGAGTAGTACTTCAGCGAGCTGAAGTCGTTGTCCGCCAGCACCCCGTCCCAGCCCTCGCGGACCACCTCGGCGGTCACCGCGTCGGCCCACGCCCGCTGGTACTTCTCGTCCCACACCGCCATCTGCCAGTGCTGCGGGTACCCGCCCCACTCGATCCGCTTGTCGGCGGTGTCCACGGCGAACCACTCGGGGTTGCGCTGCTGCGCCTCGACGTACCCGACCCCGCTGGGCAGCAGCGGGGCGTCCTGGTTGCCGATCACCGCGCCGGGGTAGTTGCGGGTGCTGGAGAAGTCCTTGTACACCAGCACCTTGATCTTCGGGTTGAGCTTGTGCAGCCGGTGCATCGCAGCGGTCTCGGTCGCGTTGAGCACCACCAGGTCGTAGTGCTGGGCGGCGAACTTGAGGTCCGGGTAGGTCGGCGGCTCGCCGATGCCGTACCACCACGCGCACGGCGCGCTGGGCCTGGGCGGCGGGCCCAGCGGGTCGGCGCCGGGCACCCCGGTGCCCCGCTCCGGGTGCCGCGCCGCCGGGTCCGCCGCGAGCGGGGTGGCTGTTGTCGTCCCGTGCTCCCCGGCCGAGCTCGGCAGCACGGCCAGGGCCCCCAGGAGCGCCGTGACGACGCTCGCGCCGGCCAGCACCCGCCGGGTGCGGTCCCGGCTCAGCGGTTCCTTCGACACAACAGCTCACCCACTGTCAGCAACAGGATTCTCGCGTCCAGCCACAACGACCAATTGGCGATGTAGTAGTTGTCGTAGCGGGACCGGTCGACTATCGAGGTGTCCCCTCTCAAACCGTGCACCTGGGCGAGTCCGGTCAATCCGGTCGGCACCCGGTGGCGCGCCCAGTATAGGTCGTGCACCGCCGAGAACTCGCGCACGAAACCGGGCCTTTCCGGTCGCGGACCGACAATCGACATGTCACCCTTGAGGATGTTCCACAACTGCGGGAGCTCGTCCAACGAGGACCGCCGGAGGAATCGCCCGACCGGGCCCACCCGCCGGTCCCCGACCACCGACCACCGGCTCTGCGAATCGTCCTGGTCGGTGATCCGGACGCTGCGCAGCTTGTAGAGCACGAAGGTGCGGTCGTCCATCCCGACCCGGACCTGGCGGAAGATCACCGGCCGGCCGCTCTCCAGCAGGACGGCCAGCGCGCACACCGCGATCACCGGCGCGAGCGCGACCAGCGCGACCCCGGCCAGCACCACGTCCACCGCGCGCTTGACCCACCAGCTCGGCCGGGAGGTCGGCGCGGTGCTCAGCCGCGTCAGCGGGTAGCTGCGCAGCCGCTCCACGTCCGGGCCGTCCTGGTAGAGCTCGTACATCCGGGGCACGACGAAGATCGCGCAGCCCAGCCGGTGGGCCGTGATGGCGGCGTTGACCAGCGGCGAGTCGGCCGCGCGGGAGAACGCCAGCACGACGCTGCCGGCGCCGACCCGGGTGATGGCCTCGGCCAGGTTCGCCTCCAGCATCGGCACCGGCAGCACCTTCGGGTCCAGCGCCGGCGCGGGGTCGACGAAGCCGACCGGGCGCAGCCCGTACTCGGGGTGCTGGAGCATCGAGGTGGCCAGCGTCGCCCCGACCTTGCCCGCGCCGACCACGATGGTCCGGTCGCACCGGTTGAACCGGCGGCGGGCCCAGCGGCCGAAAGCGAACACGAACAGGCGACCAGGTTCACTCCATGCAGTGAACTTCAAAATCGCCCACTGCACGTCGGAGGTCGTTTCCGGCGCCGTGCCGAAGACCAGGGTCACGCCGGTGACCAGTGCGAACGCCGTGGCGGTCGCGATCACCGAGCGGGGCAGGTCGTGCAGCCAGGACAGCCACAGCCGCCGCCGGTAGAGCCGGCGGGTCGCGCGCACCCCCAGCAGCACCGCGGCGACCGCACCCGCCCAGACCGGTGACAGCGCCGCGGCGACCACCCCGATCGCCACCACGTCGACCACGACCAGCAGCACCGCGACCGCGTTGACCCGGCCGAACAGGTCCCGCCGGGGCTCGACCGGGGTCCCCGGCGGCAGCGGCGCGGTAGCCGTCGCACTCGCCCGGTTCACGACGAGCCGCCCTTCCGGACGACGACCGGAGCACGTCTCCCCCGGCACCGCAGCGCCAACTCCAGGCCACACCACATTCCGACGACGTCCTTTCCGCCGGCCGGTCCCGCCGGGGCGGTGTCCGGCACCCCTGCCGGACCGCCACAAACGTAAACCGCCCGAGTTCACTCGAACGAGCACTTTGACTACTCACTGCATAAAAGATCGAGAGAGACGGCTTCGCGTCACTCTTTCGAGAGACAAAGTCCTCCAATCCGGCGACAAAGGTAGCGGCTACTGCGTGTTCCCGTTACCAACGCGGGTGCGCGAAACACGGGGTGGGCGGAACCCGGGTGGAGTTCCCAGGCGAATAATTCTGGCCCGCTAACCCGCAACGATGGAAATGGGGTCGACTAGTGGCCGTCGACGAACGTGGGGCGCGCACCGCGCCGGGCTCGATCCTCACCCGCGGCCGGGCGCACGTCGTGCTGCCCGCGTACAACGAGGCAGCCTCGCTGCCGCCGCTGCTGCGCCGCCTCGCCGAGGTGGCGCGGACCGAGGAGGTCACGGCCTGGGTGGTGGACGACGGCTCCTCCGACGGCACCGCCGAGGCGGCCGGGCAGGTCGCCGGGCTGGACGTCCGGGTCGTGCGGCACCCGGTGAACCTCGGGCTCGGCCAGGCCGTGCAGACCGGCCTGCGCTCGGTGCTGGAGGTCGCCGACCGCGACGACCTGGTGGTGGTGATGGACGCCGACGACACGCACGACCCGGCGCTGATCACCGCGCTGCGCGGCGAGATCGCGGCGGGCTCGGACGTGGTGATCTGCTCCCGGTTCGTGGCCGGCGGCGACGACGCCACCGCGCCCGCGTTCCGCCGGCTGCTCTCGCGCGGCGCGGCGGTGCTGTTCCGCCGGATGCTCCGGGTGGACGGCGTGCGCGACTTCACCAGCGGCTTCCGCGCCTACCGGGTCAGCGTGCTGGACCGGGCCACGAGCCACTGGGGCGAACGGCTGGTGGAGGAGCGCGGGTTCGCGTGCATGGTGGAGCTGCTGCTCAAGCTGCGCCACTGCCGCCCGGTGATCACCGAGGTGCCGCTGCACCTGCACTACGACCGCAAGCAGGGCCCGAGCAAGCTGCGCCTCTGGAAGACCATGGCGCAGTACGTGAAGCTGCTGGCCCGCGACCGCCTCGCCCCCGCCCCGTACCGGCCGCTCTGACCCTCGGGGACGCGACGACGCCCGCCGGAGCCGCCTGGCCCCGGCGGGCCCACCCACCGCGAGAACCGCCCCCGCCGCCTTGAGCGCGTCGCGGGCCGACGACAAGGGCCGATCACGAGCCGGGCGCTACGGCCCGACAGCGGGCCGTGCGGCCGGACGGTGGGCGGCGTGGTGGGGCGGCGGGCGGTGGCGGCGGGGTGGCCGGGCGGTGGGCATGGCAGCGGTGGAGCGGAGGCGGGACCTGGTGGGCGAGGAGAGGGTGCTGGACGTGGAGACGGGGTTGCGCGGGATGCGGGTGGTCGTGCTGGGCGGTGGGATCTGCGGGTTGGCGCTGGCCCACCGGCTGGGTCGGGCGGGCGCGGTGGTGGAGCTGGTCGAGGGCGGTGACCAGCTCGGCGGGCTGGGCACGTTCTTCCCGTGGCGGGAGCGGTGGGTCGAGCGGTTCTACCACTGCGTGATGCCCACCGACGACGACCTGCTGGAGCTGCTCGACGAGGTCGGGGTGCGCGAGCGGGTCCAGTGGCGGCCGACCCGGATGGGCATGGTGGTGGACGGCCGGCACTTCCCGTTCAACACCCCGTGGGACCTGCTGCGGTTCACGCCGCTGCGGCCGCACGAGCGGGTCCGGTTCGGGCTGGTGTCGCTGCTGCTGCGCCGGCTGGGCAAGGGCAAGGACCTCGACCGGCTGCGGACCGAGGACTGGCTGCGCGGCGTCTACGGCGACCGGATCTGGGAGCTGCTGCTCGCGCCGATGTTCGGGTCGAAATTCGGCGCGTCGTTCGGGGACGTGCCCGCGCTGTACCTGTGGCAGCGCCTGGGCCGCGAGAGCAACGTCTCCGTGCGCGGCTACCCGGAAGGCGGCTACCACGGCCTGATCGACGCCCTGCGGGTGTCGATCGAGCGCTCCGGCGGCGTGGTGCGCACCTCCTCCCCCGTCACGCGGGTCACCGCCGGCGGCGCGGTCACGCTGGCCTCCGGCGAGGTGCGCACCGCCGACCGGGTGATCTCCACGCTGCCGCTGCCCACCCTGCGGTCGATCGCCGACGACGAGCTGGCGCGGGCGCTGCCCGACGTGCGCCTGCCGTACCAGGGCGTGGTGAACGCGCTGTTCTTCCTCAAGCGCCCGTTGACGGGCCACTACTGGGCGCCCGTGGTGCGGTCGGGCACCGAGTTCGACGGCGTGATCGAGATGTCCGCGCTCGCCGGCGAGGTCGACGGCCGGCACCTGGTGTACGTGATGCGCTACACCGACCGGGACTCCGCGCTCTACCGCGAGGACGACGGTCGGATCGCGGCGCGGTGGACCGACCAGCTCGTCGGCCTGTACCCGGACCTCACCCCCGCCGACGTCGACGACGTGCGGGTGTTCAAGGCCCCGTTCGTGGAACCGGTGTACCCCTTGGGCTACCTGGCGCAGCAGCCGCCGGTCGTGGTCGAGGGCACGCCGCTGCTGCTGGCCACCACGGCGCACGTCTACCCGTCGGTGACGAGCTGGAACTCCAGCGTGGGCCTGGCGAACCGCGTCGTCGGCCTGCTGGACGACGCGGTCCGACCCGGCTCACCCGACGGGGAGGAGCACGCCGGGGCGCTGGTCGACCAGCTCCTCCAGGGCGGCGGCGATCCGCACCGCGGGTGAGCCCGTGCCGTACGGCGACGGGACGGCGGCGAGGCGGGCCCGGTGGCCCGCCACGTCGTCCAGCCACCGGGCGACCTCGGTCCCGATCCGCGGGCCGGGCGGCACGAGCGTGCCGAACGTGCCCTCGATCTCCGGGCGCTCGGTGCTGCGCCGGACCACCACGACCGGTCGCTTGAGGACGCTGACCTCCTCCTGGATGCCGCCCGAGTCCGACACCACGACGGCCGCGCCGGCGACCAGCGCGAGGAACTCGGGGTAGCCCTGCGGCGGCAGCACGCGCAGGCCGTGCAGCAGCGCGCCGAGGCCGAAGTCCTGCACCCGCTTGGCGGTGCGCGGGTGCAGCGGCAGCACGACGGTCAACGGCAGCGCGGCCAGTTCGCGCAGCACGGTCTCCAGGTTCGCCGGGTCGTCCACGTTCTCCGGGCGGTGGATGGTGGCCACGGCGTAGTGGTCGCGGCGCAGCCCGTGCGCGGACTGCACGGCGGTTTCCGCCCCGACGTCGGGCAGCGCGGCCTCCAGCGCCTCCACGACCGTGTTGCCGGTGACCTCGACCCGGTCCGCCGGGATGTTCTCGGCCAGCAGGTTGGCGCGGTTGAGCGGGGTCGGCGCGCAGCACAGGTCGGCCAGGTGGTCGATGGCGACCCGGTTGTGCTCCTCGGGCATGGCCCGGTCGAAGCTGCGCAGGCCCGCTTCGACGTGCACCAGCGGCACGTCGTTGGCGTTGGCCGCCAACGCGCCGGCGAGCGCGGAGGTCGTGTCGCCCTGCACCACGACGGCCGCGGTGCGGTGCGCGGCGAGCACGTCGTCGACCGCCTTGACGGCGAGGCCGAGCTGCGTGCCCCGGCGCGTGCCGCCGAGCGCGAACTCGTGGAAGCCGCCCGGTTCCGCGATGTCGCGGCGGATCAGCTCGTACATCGTGCGGTCGTAGTGCTGTCCGGTGTAGACGACCACCGCGCGCGGGCCGAACAGCCTGATGAGCGGGGCGAGCTTGATCAGCTCGGGACGCGTGCCGCACACCAGCGTGACGGATTCCACCGTGAGACTTCTCCTTGTTCGACCGGGATGACCGGTGCCGGATCGCGCGACACGTTAGGACCGGGCGGCTGGAATTCCGTTGCACCTCAACCGATCGAGTGAACGGATGTGTCGGATCGGCTGGGCCGCCAGTAGGTTGCGCTGGTGATCAGGAAATTCAAGGCCGCGGCGGCCGCCGCGCTGACCGCGGTGGTGCTGGGCGCACCCGCATCAGAGGGGCCGCTGCTGCCGGATCTGAGACAGGCGCCGGTCGGCTGCCCCGGCGGGTTCTCCGGCAACCCGGACAAGTGCGAGGCGTGGGACGTCTGCGCGGTCGCCGAGCGGTACGCCGCGAACGGGACCTGCCTGGGGTCCGGGCGCGCCGCCGGGGTGCGGCTGAGGTTCACCACGTCGGTCGACAACGTCGGCGACGGGCCGCTGCTCATCTACGGCAAGCGCGACTCGACGGCGACCCAGACGATGAGCGCGCGGCAGGCGTTCCAGTCCGCGGGGGACAGGTCGATCCCGGGCTCCTACGACGAGGCCCGCAACCCGATCCCGGCCACGATGTACTACGAGCCGGCCCCCGCGCACACGCACTGGCACCTGATGGACTTCGAGCGCTTCCAGCTCCGCGCGCCGGACGGCACGACACTGGTGCTCGACCGCAAGAACGGCTTCTGCCTGGGCGACCGCTACACCGTGCGCGACGCGGCCGACCTGCCGAGCCGCCCGCGCGACCCGGACAGCCCGGAGGGCCTGCTCGCGGAGTTCCTGCGGGAGAACCGGTGCCGCCACCACGAGCCGCGCGCGCTGGACGTGGTGGAGGGCATCTCGGTCGGTGCGGGCGACGACTACAAGTACGACGTCGACTACCAGTGGCTGGACCTGACCGACGTGCCCTCGGGCGTGTACGACGTGGTGAACCTGGTCAACGTCGACCGCAGCTTCCTGGAGAAGGACTACGGCAACAACGCCTCGTCCATGGCGATCTCGATCCAGTGGCCGGGCGGGGGCGCGCGCCCGTCGGTGATCACGAAACCGCCGAAGGTCCAACTGCTGCGCAACTGCCCCGGCCAGGAGCGCTGCGCCCAGCCGTGAGCCGACCCCGCCCGTGACACTGCCCGTGACCCGACGTCAGGGCCCCGGCCTCCGCCAAGGCCGGGGCCCTCGGGTGCGGGCGGTCAGCGGGTCGGGGTCGGGTCGGGGCGGTCAGCGGGCTGGTTCGGGGCGGGCGGGGTCGGCCTTGCGGTAGGCCGCGACGGACCAGGCGGGACAGGGTCTGGAGGCCGGGTGCGTTCATACCTCGGGCCTTCATGTGGACGGTCTCAAGCCGGACCGTCCGGGAGTGGTCCACACCGTAGCCGCGCTCAGGTCCCGGATCCGCCGCAGGCGGGGTGGCGTCGCGCATCGCCGTGACGGCCGACGTGCCGGTCCGGGTGTCCGGCGAGGGCCGCCGGTGGTGCTGCCGCACGGCATCGGGCGCCGGTTGTGAAATAGTCACCGGGTGATCGGTCGAGTGGTTCCCGCCGTGCTCCTGCTCGCCGTTTCGGCGTGCGGCGCCGAACCCGCGCCACCCGCTCCCGGCACCGGCCTGCCCGACCGGAACTCGGCCGCGTCGACCTGCCCGGAGGGCGGCGCGGAGATCTCCGCGCTCAACGGCGAGGCGGCGATGGGCCTGCGGGTGCTGACGCTGGAGATGCGCAACTGCGGCACCGAGACCCTGCGCATCGACGGCTACCCGGACGTGCGACTGCTGGACGAGGACGGGCAGCCACTGGAGGTCCGGGTCGAGCACGGGTCGGCGGCCATCTCCCGGATCGACTCGTTCGAGGTGCCGCCGGCCGGGTTCGCCCTGGGCCCCGGCGACCGGGCGACCGCCGGCGTCGTGTGGCGCAACACCTACGACGACACCACCCACCCGCCGCAGGTCGGCGCGAAGATCGACATCGCGCCGCTGGCCGGGCTCCCGCGCCAGGTGTTCACGCCCCGGCTGGGCCCGGACGGCGGAACTCCGTCACCGGACTCCCCCGCCACCACGATCGACCTCGGCAGCACCGGGCGGATCGGGCTGAGCCCGTGGCGCGCGCCCGAGGGGCAGGGCGACCGCCCCCGCCCGTAGCCCGGGTGTCAGGCCGGGGTGACCGACCAGTCGCCCTCACCCTGCACCTGGACCAGCGCGGGGCCCTCCAGCGCTATCCCCCCGGCGTAGTCGCCGATGTCGTTGACCCGCAGGTCCGGTGCCTGGTAGTCGCGGTCCAGCTCCATCACCCACACCGCGAAGTTCCCGCGCCCCTGGAACGAAACCCGCGCGGTCCGGGTCGGCCGGGCCACCAGGAACACGCCGTCGTCCGCGCCGGTGGCCGCCGCGTCGACGGTCGGCACCAGGTCCATCCCGCCGACGGTCATCGTCCACGACCCGGTGACCTCGACGGTCAGCTTGGTGGCGGGCCGGCCCATCGCGGTGAGCCGGCGCGTGCCGACGTAGGGCCCGATCCGGTTGACCACCAGCGTGTCGAACCCTTCGGACCGGACCAGGGTGTGCCCGGCGCACTCCGGGCACTCGAACCGGACGGCGGCGAACCCCCGTGGCCGGTCGAGGGTGATCACGGCGTTGCCGGTGCCGGTGTAGACCGACGGCGGCACGGTCGGCAGCGCCGGCACGGTCGTGCGCGGCGCGCGGGAGGCCGTGGTCGGTGGCGCGTACGGCGGCAGCGGGTCGACGGTGGGCCGTGCCTGCACGGGCCGCCGCACGCCGAACAGGTCGAGGTACGTGGCCGGGTTGCTCTGCACCACCGCCACGCCGACCGCCAGCAGCACCCAGGCCAGGCCGATCACCGGCAACAGCCAACCGGGTGCCGTGCGGCTGCGGAGCGGGACCGGCGGTTCGCGGTCCGGTGGGATGGGTTGCTGCGTCACGATCGTCCCCCCGGCCGCACGCCGGGAACCCTACGATCGGCCGCGCCGATCCACCCAACCGATTACCGCCACCCGGACCAGCGACCCGGGACATTTCCGCTGGTAGTAGATGTGCACGGGGTCCGACGGCGTGACGTGCGCGACCCCGGCGGCGGTCAGTAGCGCCCGCGCGACTCGTAGTCGTCCTCGTCGTCGTAGTACTCGGGGCGGCTGGTCTTCGGCGGCCGGTTGAACCACGAGTCGATCAGGATCAGCAGTGCCGCGCAGACGATGATGATCACCCCGACCAGCACCAGGTTGCCCCAGAACATCAAGCCCGCCAGCAGCAGCATGGGCACGACGGCGAACAGGCAGAACGGGTCGACCCGCCCGAAAGCCGGCCGGCGCTGCCCCGTGGATCGACCGTACTGCCCCGCCATCAGCCCGCCTGTCCGTCGTCACTGGTGTCCGAATCGCCGGGATCTCGGGACCCGGTGCCCCGAACAGCATAATTCCCGCCTGCCCACGGGCACGGCCGGTCACGGCGACGCCCCCGGTCGGACGCGCGGACTGCGGCGTTCCGGCGGTCCGCCCCACGTGGCCGGGAGTGGTGCCCGGCCCTCCCGAGCGGCCCGCACGAGGGTCGGCGGCCGGTGCCCGGCCAGGTCGGCGGGCAACCCCGGGCCCGCTGTGATCTTGCTCTCGACGGCTCCGGTCGGAGCGCGCCCGGACCTGGCTAGACTCGGCGGCGCACGACTGGCGTCGGGTGGGCCAACCACCGGGGAGTGCGCAGCGAGTCGGCATCGCACGCCTGGGTGCCCTCATTCGATCCACCGGATGAGGAGTACCGCCATGTCGGCCACCGTTCTCGACGGCACCGCCGTGTCCCACTCTCTGCTCGACGCCACCGCCGCCCGCGCCGCCGCGTTCGCCGCGAGTTCGGGCCGCACCCCCACCCTGGCCACCGTGCTGGTCGGCGACGACCCCGCGTCGCGGACCTACGTGAAGATGAAGCGCTCCCGGTGCGCGAAGGTCGGCATCGGGTCGCGGGCCGTGGAACTGCCCGCCTCGACCACCACGGAGCAGCTGGTCGCCGCGATCTCCGCGCTGTCCGCCGACCCGACCGTGGACGGCATCCTGCTCCAGCACCCGGTGCCCGCGCACGTCGACGAGCGGGCCGCGTTCGAGGCGATCGCGCCGGGCAAGGACGTGGACGGCGTGACCATGCACAGCTTCGCCGCGATGGCGTTCGGCGAGCCCGGCTTCCACTCGTGCACCCCGGGCGGCATCCTGCGGCTGCTGGACGCCTACGACCTCCCGCTGACCGGGCGGCGCGCGGTCGTCATCGGCCGCAGCCCGATCCTGGGCAAGCCGGTCGGGATGCTCCTGCTGGCCCGCGACGCGACCGTGACCTACTGCCACTCGCGCACGGCCGACCTCGCCGAGGCGGTGCGCGAGGCGGACGTCGTGGTGGCCGCCGTGGGCCGGCCGGAGCTGGTGCGCGGCGAGTGGGTCAAGCCGGGCGCGGTGGTCGTGGACGCCGGGTACAACCCCGGCAACGTCGGGGACGTCGAGCACGCGGCGGCGGCCGAGCGCGCCGGGCACATCACGCCGGTGCCCGGCGGCGTCGGCCCGATGACCATCGCCGTGCTGCTGGAGCAGACCGTGCGGGCCGCCGAAGCCGGCCGCTGACCGAGGCGAACCGGAGGCGGGTCCCGCTCCGAACACCCGACAGCGGGCGGGGCCGGAGCGGAACCGGCCCCGCCCGCCCCGTCACGCCGCGACCGCCCCCGCCGCCAGCCGCAGCCGGGTCCCGGCGAACCGGGCCCGGGTGCGGCGGTCGTGGGTGACCACCACCAGCGCGCCGGGGTAGGACTCCAGGGCGTGCTCCAGGTCCTCCACCAGGGCTGGTGACAGGTGGTTGGTCGGCTCGTCGAGCAGCAGCAGGTCGACCGGCTCGGTGACCAGCCGGGCCAGCTCCACCCGGCGGCGCTGCCCGTAGGACAGCTCGCCGAGCCGCAGCCCGAGGTCGCGCGGCGCGAACAGGCCCAGCGCGAGCAGCTGGTCCACCTGGTCCTGCGGGTGGCCGCGGCCGTGCGCGAACGCCTCCGCCACGGTCAGGTCCGGCAGGCCGGCCACGTCCTCCTGCCGCAGGTGGCCGACCCGGGCCGGCGTGCTGACCAGGCCCTGGTCCGGGTCGAGCTCACCCGCCAGCACCCGCACGAGGGTGGTCTTGCCCGCCCCGTTCGGCCCGGTGACCAGCAGCCGCTCGCCGGGCCGGATGGTCAGCTCGGACACGTGCAGCCGGTCGGCCACCCGCACGTCGTGCAACTCGGCCACCCACTCCGGCCGCCCTCCGGCGGGGCCCGCGGCCGCCTCCGTCGCCGTCACCGCACCGGCGTTCGTCATCGCGGTGGACTCGGCGGTGATCCGGGCGGTGATGCGCGCGGTGAACCGGAGCGGGTCCGGCGGCGGGGCGACGGGGTGCTCGGTCAGTCTGGCCACCCTCTCCTTCGCGTTGCGGATGCGGCTCATCGCGCCGTGGCCGCGTCCGCGCGCCCGGAACGGACCGGCGGCGAACACCGCCAGCGGCAGCTTGCGCGGGATCGCGGCGAGGTTGGCCACCGCGGACTCGGCGAGCCTGCGGTGCCGGGCCAGGTCGGCCTTCCACTCCTCGTGCTCGCGCAGCCGGCGGGCCCGGTCGGCGGCCTTGGCGGCCAGGTAGCCGGCGAAGCCGTCGCCGTGGCGGGTGACCCGGCCCTCGTCCACCTCCAGCACCGTGGCGGTGACGCGTTCCAGGAACACCCGGTCGTGGGTGATCGCGACGACCGTGCCCCGGTGCCGCGCCAGGTGCTGCTCCAGCCACGCCACGGCCTCGTCGTCCAGGTCGTTGGTCGGCTCGTCGAGCAGCAGCAGCTCCGGCGCGGACGCCAGGGTGGCGGCCAGCGCCAGCCGGGACCGCTCGCCGCCGGAGAGCGTGCCCAGCGGGCGGTCGCGGGCCAGGCCCGGCAGGCCGAGGCCGTGCAGGGCGATGTCCACCCGCGTGTCGGCCGCGTACCCGCCGCGCGCCTCGAACCGCTCGACCAGGTCGGCGTAGCGGTTTGGGTCGGGCAGGCCGGCGGCCTCCTCCCGGCGCAGCCGTGCCTCCAGGCCGCGCAGGTCGGCCAGGGCGAGGTCGACGGCGTCCGCCACGGTCGCGTGCGGCGGCAGGTCGAGGGTCTGCGGCAGGTGGCCGACGCCGCCGGGCGCGGTGACGGTCAGCTCGCCGTGGTCGGGGGTCAGCCGGCCCGCGATCAGCGCGAGCAGGGTCGACTTGCCCGAACCGTTGTCGCCGATGACGCCGACCTTCTCCCCCGGCTTCACGGTGAGCGTGACGCGGTCGAGCACGACGTGGTCGTCGTAGCGCTTGGTGACGTCGTGCAGGGTCAGCTGTGACGGTTGCGCGGTGCGCAAGGCAGGCTCCTGTTCTCGGCCGACAACGGGCCGAGTCGATCGGGGTTTCGGGACGGGAGAAGCCGCGCCGCGGAGCAGTGCTCTACGCGAACGCGCGTCCGATCACAGGAAGTACAAGTTACCCATATCGCCGCACACTGTAATCCGATCGGGCGGTGATCGACAAGGGTGACCGCCGCCATGGTCTTCGGGCGATGCACGGCGTTCGCACTCTGGCCGACGAGCGGGGCAAATCGTGGCTGCGGCCACTCGCGGGCTGCGCCGACGTGCGCCGGGAGGCCGCCGAGCAATGGCCGGCGTTCTTCGCCGGGCGGCGCGGGCGGGCCGGCCGCAGTGGCGGTACCGGAAGGCGTCCGATCGGCCTACCCGGCATTGCGCCCTGACGTGTGACAGTGCGTAGCCCTGATGTCAACAAACGTGACTAAGGTCACCACTAATGGGCCATCGCTTGCCCCTGCAAGTCACCAGCGGTTACGTTCCCGGCCGCAGATAACGGTTCGATCACCGGATAGACACGGGCCCGTTTTCCCCCGGACGCGGCCCGGCCTGGATCCCCCGCCAGGTTGACGGTGGTCGGGCTCCCCGACGCAGGAGGCCCCACCCTTGGCTCGCCACAGGAAGCCCAGCGGGCAGCAGCCGATCGTCTACACGGTCAGCGCCCAGGCTCCCGGCTACGTCGGCTCGCACCGAGCCGAGCCGGATCGGACACTGCCCAAGAGGCTCTCCGCGTTCGCCGTCGCCTTCGGCGTGGTGACCGGAGCCGGCGCAGCGGCGCACGCGGTCACCAGCGGCACGTTCAGCCCCCTCGCGGGCGGTGCCGAGTTCGGCGGCGTGCCGGACCAGAACATCCGCACCGGCAAGGTCGACACGATCCACTCGATCGACCTCGGCTCGGAGACCGCCCGGATGATCCGCCACGAGCAGCTCACCGCGCTCCAGGCGTTCAACCAGGCCAGCGGTGTCGCCCAGGACGGCTACGCGGTGCGCCAGAAGGCCGCCGACGAGAAGGCCGCCAAGGACGCGAAGGACGCCGAAGAGGCGCGCAAGCCGCCCAAGCAGCGCGAGGTCGAGGGCTGGATCCGCGAGGCCATCGCCATCCTGGCCGCCAACGGCACCCCGATCGACGAGAACAGCGTGGACGAGATCTGGACGATCATCCAGAAGGAGTCCAACGGCAACCCCAACGCGATCAACACCTGGGACAGCAACGCCGCGCGCGGCACCCCGTCCAAGGGCCTGATGCAGTGCATCGACCCCACGTTCCAGGTGTACAAGCTCCCCGGCCACAACGACATCTACAACCCGGTCGACAACATCATCGCCGGCGTCCGCTACACCTACGCCCGCTACGGCGGCTTCGGCAACCACCCCGGCCTGGTGGGCATCAACAACGGCACCGGCTACCGCGGCTACTGAGCCCCTCCTCGGGGCCCCTCCTCGGGGCCCTCCTCCGGGCCTCCTTCGGGTCCGGCGCGCGCTTTGCCGCCGCACAACCGCCCATCTGCGGGCGGACCTCGTGATGGAGTGCAACCGCGCACGTGTCGCCGCGCGGTTGGCCCAGGGCGGCCGGGTTTCCCGGCGCTCGCAGCACCCCCGTGCCGTCGGCGAGCGCCGGGTGGTGCCGGCCCGGTCAAGCGACGGCGGAGCTGACCGGACCGGCGGACAGGTGGCGGGCGCAGTTCGGGCAGATGGGCCACTCGCCCCACAGGTGGTGCCCGCGTTCGGGCACCGGGAGGCAGAGCGCCCGGCACACCGCCCGGTAGCGGTCGCCCAGGTGGGCGGAGTGGTGTGCCGGCTCGCTGGCCGACACCAAGTGACGCTGCTCGGCGAAGACGCCCGGCAGCAGACGACCCGTTGTCACGAATCCTCCCGGTGGTCGTCGGGGAGGCTGATGGGACGCGCGGGACGAGTGCCCCGCGCGGTCAACTGGAGTTGTGTGGGGAGGCGGCCCTCCCCCCTAGCCCCCCTGGCTTGGCAGACCGCCTCGGTCCACAGTGTGTCCGAGCGGTCGTGCAAACGGCTTGCACTCCGCTGCAATCCGCAGGTCAGGTGGGGGTTTCGCCGAGCTCCGGGGCACTGGGTCGGGCGGGATCACGACACCGGGCGACCGGCCCGACTCGCCATTGTGCCCCCTTTCGGCCGCGTTGTCCCGGGCATTGCCGCAATCGCGCCGGCGGACCTCGCGGACCAGGGCAGGACGGGTCAGTTCAGGGCGGGTCAGTTCAGGGCGGCCAGGGCGGCGCGGAGTTCGTCGGCGCCGGGCACGTCCATCGTCTCGTGCAGGGCCAGCGCGCGCTCCCAGTTGTCCCGGGCGGAGGTCGGCTCGGCCCGGCCCAGGCCCGCCAGCGCCTGCACCTCCTGGCAGCGGTCGCCGGTCTCGCGGGCCACGGCCAGCGCGCGGCGGTAGCTGTCGGCGGCCTCCTCCGGCAGGCCCAGGCGCAGGTGCGTCTCGCCCAGGGCCAGCAGCGCCTCGCCCTCGCCGGTGCGGAAGCCGTCGCGGCGGGCCGCCGCCAGGCCCCGGCTCAGGTGGTCCAGCGCCTCCGGGCACTCGCCCAGGCGCAGGTGGACCACGCCGATCCTGGTCAGCGAGTGGCCCTCGTCCAACCGGTGGCCGTTGCGGCGGGCCATGGCCAGCGCCCGGCGGTGGTCGTCGAGCGCCTCCTCGTGCCGGCCCATCCCGGTCTGCGTCGCGCCCAGCTCGCACAGCGCGACGCCCTCGCCGACCCGGTGGCCGACCGACCGGGCCAGCGCCAGCGCCTCGCCCAGGTGCTCCAGCGCCCGGTCGTACTCGCCCAGCCGCCGGTAGGCCGAGCCGATGTTGGTCAGCGCGTCCACCTCGCCCACCCGGTTGCCCAGCTCGCGGACGATCGCCAGCGCCTCCCGGTTCGCCTCGACGGCCGCCGCGGGCCGGCCGGACAGCCCGTGCAGCACGCCCAGCTCGCGCAGGGTCTCGGCCACCCGGTCCCGGTCGCCCAGCTCGGTGAAGATCGACTTCGCCCGCTCCTGGCAGTCCCGCGCCTGTTCGTGGTGGCCCAGCCGGTGGTGGTCCGCGCCCAGGCGCTGCCACGCCGCGCCCTCCTCGGCCGGGTCGTGCACGGCGGCCAGCGCCCAGGTGTCCACGGTCAGCGCCTCGGCCACCAGGCTGCGCAGGTGCAGGTACCGGTGCAGCACCGGCGCGATCGCCCGCGGCTGGGTGGCGACCAGCAGGTTGGCCCGCTCGGTGTCCAGCCACGCCAGCGCGCGGTCGTAGTCGGCGTGGTCGTGATCGGCGTGGTCGTAGTCGGCGGGGTCCTGCTCGCGCGGCGCGAGGCTGTGCATCGCGTCCTCGGCGGCCCGGGTGTAGTGCTCGGCCAGCCGGCGCGCCGCGGCCCGCCGGTCGGTCTCGGCCTCGTTGCGGTGGGCCGCGTCCCGGGCGAACTCGCGGACCAGGTCGTGGAACCGGTAGCGGCCCGCCCGGTGCTGGCCGATCAGGTGCACGTCGACCAGGTTCTCCAGCAGGCGCTCGGCGGTGTCCTCGTCCCGGTCGGCCAGCGCGGCGGCGGCGGGCACGTCGAAGTCCGGGCCGGGGTGCAGGCCGACCAGCCGGAACAGCCGGCGCTGCTCGACGGTGAGGTTCTCGTAGGACAGGGTGAACGCGGCGGTCACCGCGTCCAGCCGGTCCCGGCGCAGCCGCCCGGTCAGGTGCGCCACGGTCCACGCGGGCCGGGTGCCCAAGCGGGCGGCGGCCAGCCGGATCGCCAGCGGCAGCCGGCCGCACAGGGCCACCGCCTCGGTCACCGAGTCCGGCTCGTCGGCGGGCCGCCCGTCGTCCACGATCCGGGCGAACAGCCGCACCGCGTGCTCCTCGGGCAGCACGTCCAGCGACAGCGTCCGGGACGCCGCCAGGTCCACCAGCCGGGGTCTGCTGGTGACCAGGGTCAGCGAGCGGCCGGTGCCCGGCAGCAGCGGCCGGACCTGCTCGGCGTCCACCGCGTCGTCCAGCACGACCAGCACGGCCCGGTCGGCGAGCTCGGCCCGCCAGAGGCCGGCGCGGGCGTCCAACTCCGCCGGGATCCGCTCGCCGGGCACGCCCAGCGCGCGCAGCAGGGTGTCCAGCGCGGCGGCCGGCTCGACCGGCCGGTGGCCCGCGACGTGCCCGCGCAGGTCGACGTAGAGCTGCGCGTCGGGGTAGCGGCCGACCAGCCGGTAGGCGGCGTGCACGGCCAGCGCCGACTTGCCGACGCCGGGCGGCCCGTCGATCGCCCACACCACCGACGCGGTCGGGTTCGCGGCCCGCCGGTCGACGGTCAGCAGCCGGTCCAGCTCCGGTTCGCGGCCGGTGAAGTCGGCGACGTCGCGGGGCAGCGTGTTGGGGGTGCGCGGGCGGGCGGCCGGGGCGGCCAGACCGGCGTCGCCGCGCAGGATCCGCTCGTGCAGCGCCTGGATCTCGTCGCCGGGGTCGACCCCGAGCTCGTCGGCCAGCCGGCGGCGGGTGCTCTGGAAGACCTCCAGCGCGGCGGCCCGACCGCCCGCCCGGTACAGGGCGAGCATGAGCAGCGCGCTGAGCCGTTCCTCCAGCGGGTTCGCGGCGACCAGCCGGGTCAGGTCGGCGACGCTCTCCGCCGTGCGGCCGAGGTCGAGGCTGATCCGGGCGTGCAGCTCCAGCGCGCTGAGGTGCCGTTCGCGCAGCCGGCGGCGCTCGGCGTCGAGCAGCGGGCCGCCCAGTCCGCTGAACGGCTCGCCGCGCCACAGCGCGAGGGCCGCGTCGACGTGCTCCGCGCCGGCCCGCACGTCGTTGTCCCGGTAGCGGGCGTGCGCGGTGTCCAGGTGCTGGTCGAACACCATCACGTCGAGGTCGGACGGGTCGCCCTGGAGCAGGTAGCCGCCCTCGGTGAACACCAGTGGTCCCGGGGTCTGCGGCACCCGCAGCACGCGGCGCAGCCGGCTGATGTAGGTCTGCACGGCGTTGCGCGCGTCGCGCGGGCCGCGCTCGCCCCACACGCCGTCGATGATCCGGCTCAGCGGCACCGGCCGGTTGAGTTCGAGCAGCATCACGCCGAGCACGGCCTGCTGCTTCGCCCAGCCGAGCTCGATCTTCCGGTCGGCCCGCCAGGCCGTCAACGGGCCCAGTGCGGCGTAGCGGATGCCTGACAACAAGCGGAGCCTCCCCGCGCCGAGCCGCCCGGTCCAAGCCGAACAGCGTAGTCGCCCCTACTCCGGCAGGTCCAGTACCCCATAGGCCCTGACCAGGCGCTAAAGCGTGGTGACAGTGCCACGCAGGCCCGCTCCCGCACAATTTCGGTGTTCGCCGACGTGCTGCGCGCGACCTCGGACCGGACTCGACTGGACGCCCACAGGGGGGAGCCGTCCAGCCGGGACCCGGACCGCGACCGCCGTCGCCTCGACGGTCGTGTCGACCGCGTCGTCGCCGGCGGACCCGGAGACGGTCGCCGTGGCTGTGCCGGCGCTGGCCACGGCCGACCCCTCCGGTCATTCTGACGATCCCGTCACGGGCGTGTCACCCGGACCCGACGAACGGGTCATCCGGCCGGCATCAACCGCGACGCGGCCGGCTCGCCGAGCGCCCTGGGCGGCCACACTGGTCGCGCGCGTGAACCACGTGCTGAGCCCGAGCACCTGGCTGCGGGCGGACCAGGGGCCGGGGGCTGTTGTCCCCCGACCCCCGGCGGTCCGCGGACGGCGTTGCCCTGCCAGGCGCCGTCGGATTCGGCGCCGCCCCCAGACCGGAGCCGCCCGGCTCCGAACTCCATTACGCCGGCAACCGCCGCTGCGGTTCAGCAGATCCACATCGTGGGACGGCTCGCCCGGCGCGCGGGAGCCGGCCAAGCCCGCCAGGCGGTCCCGCGCCGCTCGTCCTCCAGGACCGCCTCCACGCGCTGGGCGAACTCCGCCCCAGATCCCGGTTCCGTCCACCGGACGGGTGAACACCGGGAGATCGGGGAACCGAACGGGCCTTCCACCCGACCACCACTGCGATCGGGCGCGTTCCCTTGACGCCGCCCGAATGCCCACGCCGGGCCGGTCCGCCACTCCGACATGGCCTACCGGCCCGGCGTCACCCCTCCGGAGGTCCGGGCCGACCACACCCCCAGTGGAGGTCGCCCCGGACGCCGGGCTCAGGCCCGCACGGCTCCGGCGCGAGCCCCGTCCGCCCGGCCGGCGAGCACCAGCGCCGCCACGATCAGCGCCAACCCCAGCACCTCGCCCGGCCGCAGCCCGGTGATCCGCGCCGCCCCCATCACCAGCGCGCCCGCCACCAGCAGGCCGCCCGCCCACCGCCACGACCGGTTCACCAGGCCGACCGCCGCCAGCGCGAGCCCGATGAACAGCAGCGCCGGCCCGGCCTGGTAGAAGACCAGCGCGAACACCGGGGATTCCTGGAGCACGTCGAACATCTTCCCCGCCGCGGCCCGGTCCCCCGCCGCCAGCCGCACCACCGTGAAGTCGATGACGAACTGCCCGGCCAGCGCCAGCGCCCCCACCACGGTCAGCACCAGGGCCGGCACCCGCACCCACGGCGGGCTCGCGTCGCGCAGCAGCACGTCCAACCGGGACGCCACCGGCAGCATCAGCACCGTGCCGAGCAGGAACACCAGGTGGGACAACGTCCACAGGTCGGTCATCATGAGCAGCACGCCCACCAGCAGCAGCACCGGCCCGGCGACCAGCGTGATCACGGTTCTCATGGGACCCAGCCTCGCCCCGCCGCCCGCCCGGCACATCGCCGGCGGGAGGGAGCGCCGGTCTCGTTCGCACGGGTGAGGACACCGCTCGCGCGGCGGGGTTAGAGTCCCGGCGTCGAGGGGGATCCCATGTCGTTGCCACGCCTGCGCGCGCTGTCACCCGCAGCGGTCGACGTCATGTTGACCGTGCTGGTGGTCGCGGGCCAGTCCGCCCCGTTCCTGTTCACCACCGGCCGCTCGGGCCAGCCATGGACGGTGCTGCAGTTCCTGCCGGTTGTGCTGGCCTCGCTGCCGGTGCTGTGGCGCAGGCGCTGGCCCGTCTTGTCGCTGTGCGCCACGGCGTTGGGTGTCGCCACGTACTCCGTCGTCGGTGGTCACGGCCCGGAGCAGCCGGTCTGGTTCGGCGCGCTGCTGGCGTTCTACACCGTCGCGGACCTGTCGCCGCGCGCCATCCGGCTGGTCACGCTCGCCGCGTCGGCGGTCGGGATCGTGGTCGTCGGCGGACTGCTCGGGTCGGCGGACACCGCGATCCGCGAGGCGTTCCTGTGGGGCGCGGCCTACGCGCTGGGACGCGGCGCGCACGTCCGCCGCGCCTACGCCCGCGTGCTGGAGGAGCGCGCGGCGATCCTGGAACGCGAGCGCGCGGCCGAGGGCGAGCGCGCCACCGCGCGGGAACGGGCCCGGATCGCCCGCGACACCCACGACATCCTCGCCCACGCGGTCAGCGTGATGGTGGTGCAGGCCGAGGCCGGGCCGGTGGTGGTGCGCGCCGCACCGGACCGGGCGGTCGCCGCGTTCGACGCCATCGCCGCCGCCGGGCGCGAGGCCATGGCGCAGTTGCGCCGCACGCTCGGCCTGCTCACCGACGACACCGCCAACACCGCCGACCGCGCGCCGCTGCCGGCGGTGGACCGGGTGCCCGAACTGGTGGCGGGCGTCGGGCCGCACGTCACCCTCACCACGAGCGGCACCCGCCGCGAGCCGTCCGCCCGGGTGGACGCGGCGGCGTACCGGATCGTGCAGGAGGCGCTGACCAACGTGGTCAAGCACAGCACCGGCGACGCGGCGGCCGTCGCCCTGGAGTGGACCGCGGCGGAGCTGGTGATCACCGTGCGGGACAACGGTTCCCCGCCCGCCGGGACCACTCCCGGCCACGGCCTGATCGGCATCCGGGAACGCGCGGCGGCGTGCGGCGGCTCGGCGTCGTTCACCGCCGCCGGCGACGGGTTCCGGGTGTCGGCCCGGTTGCCGCTGGACCTCCGGTGACCGTCCGGGTGGTCGTCGCGGACGACCAGGAGCTGGTGCGCGCCGGGTTCGCGATGATCCTCGACGCGCAGCCGGACATCGAGGTGGTGGCCGAGGCGGCGGACGGCCTGGAGGCGGTCGCCGCGGTGCTGGAGCACCGGCCGGACGTGCTGCTGCTCGACATCCGGATGCCGCGCATGGACGGCATCGAGGCGGTCCGGATCGTGTGCGCGCAGAGCGCCGCGCGGGTGGTCATGCTGACCACGTTCGACCAGGACGACTACGTGTACGAGGCGCTCTCCGCCGGGGCCAGCGGGTTCCTGCTCAAGGACGTGCGCCGGGACGACCTGGCGCACGCGGTGCGGGTCGCGGCGGCGGGCGAGGCGCTGCTCGCGCCGTCCGTGACGCGCCGGCTGATCGACGACGTGGTGCGCCGCAGGCCCCTCGCGCCGGTCGCCGCCGACCTGGCCGTGCTGACCGCGCGGGAGAAGGAGGCGCTGGTGCTGCTCGGGCGGGGCCTGTCCAACGCCGAGATCTCCGCCGCGATGGCGGTCAGCGCGCACACGGTGAAGACCTACGTGAGCAGCGTGCTGTCCAAACTGCACCTGCGGGACCGGGCGCAGGCCGCGATCACCGCCTACGAGAGCGGCCTGATCGTGCCCGGCTCCCCCTGACGGGCGAGCCGGGCGACCGGTCGCGCGGGCGATGTGCCGCCGGCCGCGGCCGGCGAGGATTCACGGTGTCGGACGAAACCCCTGGGGGACACCGTGATCGTCAACCTCGCCCTGACCGCCGTGCTGGCCGTCGCACCCGTGGCACCCGCCGCGCCGGTCCGACCACCCACCCCGCCGGACCTCGTCTCGTCCGAAGTGGACTTCCGGACGGCGGACGGGCTCACCCTCGGCGGCACGGTGTACGCGCCGCGCGGCGCGACCGGGACGCTGCCGGCGCTGCTGCTCGTGCACGGCTCCGGCACCGGCGGCCCCGGCTACCGCGAGCACCTGCGCGGCGAGGCGGAGGCGTTCGCGCGGCAGGGGATGGTGGTGCTCGCGCCGGACAAGCGGCAGAAGGACTACACGGCGTTCCACCGGGACTTCGACCAACTCGCCGACGACGCGCTGGCCGCGTTCGCGGTGCTGCGCGACCGGCCCGAGGTGGACCGGGCGAAGGCCGGGATCTGGGGGTTGAGCGAAGGCGGCTGGGTGGTGCCGATCGCGGCGGCGAAGTCGGCGGAGGTGAGGTTCGTGGTGCTGGCCGCCGGACCGACCCTGCCACCGCTGCGCCAGCAGGTGTGGAACGTGACCAACAAGTTCGAGCGGACCGGCGTCGGCGGGTCGATCGCCGACGCGTTCCCGACCACGTGGCACCGGATGATCGGCGACGCGGGCATGTTCGGCGGGGCCCACCACGACCCGGTCCCGCCGCTGAGCCGGGTGCGGCAGCCCGTGCTCGCGCTGTGGGGCGAGCACGACACCGCCGTGCCGCCCGCGGAGAGCGCCGAGATCCTGCGCGACACCCTGTCCCGCGCCGGAAACCCTTTCTACACCATCAAGTTCGTCCCGGACGCGGGGCACGCGATGCACCTGGCCGACGCACGCGGCAAGCGCCTGCCCGACCTGGTGCCCGGCTACGCGGACGCGGTCGGCGACTGGGTGGCCGCCGTCGCCGCGGGCGACCCGCCGCGCGAGTCGGTGGCACCGCCGCCCGCGCAGGGCCGGCGGTCGGTCGAGGTCGCGCCGTCGTCGTGGTGGGAGTCCGCGCCCGTCCAGTTCGGCTTCCTCGGCCTGTTCGTGCTCCTGTTCGGCGCGTACCCGGTGCTGTGGCTGTTCCGCCGGCGTCCGGGCACGTGGCCGGCGCGGGTGCTGGTGGTCACCGGGCTGGTCGGGCCGCTGGGCGCGGTGGGCTACCTGTCGACGCTGATGTTCAGCCTCACGGAGAACACCGTCGAGGCCGGCCCGCTGCTGGGCGACCGGCCGCTGATCTGGCTGGCGTGCCAGGCGGCGGCGGTGGCCGCGGTGGTGTCGACCGTGCTGGTGGCCCGGCGGTGGCGCTCGTCCGCGGACCGGCTGCGCCAGGGCTTGGTGCTCGCCGGTGGCGCGCTGCTCGTGCCGTGGTCGCTGTACTGGGGCCTGCTGCTGCCATAACACCATCCACTTAGGACAGATACGCCGGCCCCGGCGACGACTCCGTGCGACGTGGCCCACACCGTCGACGCCGTGCGGCGGTAGGCGGCCGGTGTCGGGAAGCCAGGGCGAGGACGGCGGTGAGGGCGGGTTACGGGCGGAACAGGTAGCCGAGGCCGGGTGCGGTGAGCAGGTGGCGCGGGTGCGACGGTTCGGGTTCCAGTTTGCGGCGCAGCTGGGCCAGGTAGACGCGCAGGTAGTGGGTCTGGCTGTAGTAGCCCGCGCCCCACACCCGGTCCAGCAGGTCGCGCACGCTCACCGGCTCGCCGCCCGCCCGCACCAGGACCTCCAGCAACGCCCACTCGGTGCGGGTCAGGTGGACCTCGGCACCGTCGCGGCGGACCCGCTTCGCGTTCAGGTCGACGGTGAACGACGCCGCCAGCACGGGCGGTTCGCCCTCGCGCCGGGGGCCGGTGCGCCGCACGGCCGCCCGCAGCCGGGCCAGCAGCTCGTCCACCCCGAACGGCTTGGTCACGTAGTCGTCGGCGCCCGCGTCCAGGGCCGCGATCTTGTCGTGGGCGTCGGCACGGGCGGAGAGCACCACGATCGGCGTGGTGACCCGTTCGCGCAACGCCGCGATCACCGCCACGCCGTCCATGTCCGGCAGTCCGAGGTCGAGCAGGATGACGTCCGGCCGGCCGTCGACCTCCGCCAGCGCCGACGCGCCGTCGTGCGCGGTCAGCACGTGGTAGCCGTGTGCTTTCAACGTGATGCGCAAGGCGCGGACGATCTGCGGGTCGTCGTCCACGACTAAGACCGAGGTCATGCGACCGCCACCTCCGCGACCGGCAGCGAGATGACGATCGTCAAGCCGCCGCCGGGCGTGTCCTCGGCGACGATCGTGCCGCCCATGGCGTCCACGAAACCCTTGGCCACGCTCAACCCCAACCCGACGCCGGGGGTGCTGTCGCGGTCGCCGAGCCGCTGGAACGGCGCGAACACGGCGTCCGCGGTGTTCTTGGGCAGTCCCCGCCCGTGGTCGACCACCCGCAGCTCGACCCGGTCGCCGTAAGCGCTGGCGCGGACCGCGACCTCGGGTTCGTCGGCGGTGATCGCGCCGTCCCCGTCGACGTCGACCAGCCGGCGCGGCGAGAGCCGGCCGTGCCGCAGCGCGTTGTCGATCACGTTGGCCACCACCCGTTCCAGCAGCCCGACGTCGGCGCGCACCTGGGGCAGCTGCTCCCCCACGTCGACCGACACCAGCCGGCGGTCGTCGATGCCCGCCAGCGCCCGCGCGACGACCTCGTCGAAGGTGACCGCGCGCAGCACCGGCCGGACCGCGCCGGTGGCCAGCCGGGACGAGTCGAGCAGGTTGTCGATCAGCCCGGCCAGCCGGTCGGCCGACACCTCGACGGTCTCCAGCAGCTCCTCGGTGTCCTCGGGCGAGAGCGGCAGGGTGTCGTCGCGCAGGCTGCCGATGGCGGCCTTGATCGACGTCAACGGCGTGCGCAGGTCGTGCCCGACGGCCGAGAGCAGCGCGGTGCGCAGCTCGGTGGTCTCGGCGCGGCGCTGCGCGTCGGCCGTCTCGGCGGCCATCCGCTGCTGCCGCAACGCCATCAGCGCCTGCCCGGCGGCGGCTTCCAGCGCCCGCTGGTCGCCCGCCGGCAGCGTCCGGCCGCGCAGCGCCAGGTGCACGTCCGAGGTGACCGGCACGTCCGCGTCGGCCTCGTCCGGCTCGTCGCACGGCCGGGGCCCGACGCACGCCACCCGCTCCCACTCGCCGCCGCGCCGCTCCAGCAGCGCGACCGACTCCAGCCCGAAGTTCTCCCGCACCTTCTCCAGCAGCCGGGCCAGCGGGTACGGGCTGGTCAGCACGGTGCGGGCGTAGGAGGCGAGCAGCGCGGCCTCGGTGCGGGCCCGCGCGCCCTGCTCGGCCAGCCGCGCCGCCCGGTCCACGACCAGCGCGACCAGCACCGCGACGGTGAGCATGGCCAGCAGGGTGATCAGGTTCTCCGGGGTGGCCACGGCCAGGCTGTAGTAGGGCGGGGTGAAGAAGAAGTTCAGCAGGCCCGCGCCGAACAACGCCGCGCCGACCGCCGGGCCGAGCCCGCCGACCAGCGCCACCACCACCGTGACCAGGAAGAACCCGATCAGGTCGGTGGAGAAGGTCAGGTCGTCGCGGGAGAGCACGCCGAGCCCGGTCACCGCGAGCGGCAGCAGCACCGCGAGCGCCCAGCCCAGCAGCACCCGGCCCCGGGTGAGCGGGTTGCGGCCGACCGTCCAGCGGGGGCCGCGCCGGGACTCGGCGTGGGTGACCATGTGCACGTCGATCGGCCCGGACGACTGGATCACCGCCGCCCCGATCCCCTCGTCGAACACCCGCGCCAGCCGCGACCGCCGCGACGTGCCCAGCACCAGCTGGGTCGCGTTCACGCCGCGCGCGAAGTCCAGCAGCGCCGTGGGCACGTCGTCGCCCACCACCGTGTGGAAGGTCGCGCCCACGTCCTCGGTGATCTTCCGCAACTTGCCGACGACCTGCGGCGACGCGCCGGTCAACCCGTCGCCGCGCATGATGTGCACGACCATCAGGTCCGCGCCCGCCCGCACGGCGATCCGCCGCGCCCGCCGGATCAACGTCTCGCTCTCGTTGCCGCCGGTGATCGCCGCGACGACCCGTTCCCGGGTCTCCCACGTGTCGGTGATGTGCTGCTCGGTCCGGTACCGCTGCAACGCCACGTCGACCTGGTCGGCCACCCACAGCAGCGCCAGCTCGCGCAGCGCCGTCAGGTTGCCCAGCCGGAAGTAGTTGCCCAGCGCCGCGTCGATCTTGTGCGCCGCGTAGACGTTGCCGTGCGCGAGCCTCCGCCGCAGCGCCTCCGGTGTGATGTCGACCAGCTCGACCTGTTCGGCGCGCCGCACCACCTCGTCCGGCACGGTCTCCCGCTGCGCCACGCCGGTGATCCGCTGCACCACGTCGTTGAGCGATTCCAGGTGCTGCACGTTGACCGTGGACAGCACGTCGATGCCGGCGTCGAGCAGCTCCTCGACGTCCTCCCACCGCTTCACGTTGCGCGAGCCCGGCACGTTCGTGTGCGCCAACTCGTCCACCACGGCGACCTCGGGCGCACGGGCCAACAACGCGTCGATGTCCATCTCGCCGAACTCGACGCCACGATGTCCGAACGCGGTGCGCGGCAGTTGCTCCAAGCCGTCGAGCAGCCGCGCGGTCTTCTCCCGGCCGTGCGTCTCGACCAGCCCCACCACCACGTCCGTGCCGCGCTCCCGCCGGCGGTGCGCCTCCCCGAGCATGGCGAACGTCTTGCCCACACCAGGTGCCGAGCCGAGGTAGATCCGCAGCTCGCCGCGTTTGCGCTTACCGTCCACCCGGACAGTGTGCTCGCCGTGCCGCCGCACCTCAGCGTGACCATCGAGACGCGCTAGGAACGCGTAAACGACCGCATCCGGTGCTTGCCCGCCACCCCGTGCGCCGGGTTCGACCGACCGCGCCAACGGCACTGCGGAACCGGCTGGTCACGGATGGTGGCGATTCGCCGGAACGGACATCGCCGACCGCCGCCCCGCCATACGATCGGGCCGATGAGGGATCTTTCACGGGGAGTTGGCGTCGCGGCCGCGGCCGCCGTCCTGGCGGCGCTCGCCGGGTGCGGGACCACGTCCGGGACGCCGGTCGGCGGCACGACGGTCGTGGAGCAGCCGAACGCCACCGGCCTGCTCGGCGCGCTGCGCAAGGTCCGGGCCACCGAGCAGTCGGCCCTCCTGGTCGAGTACGGCAACGTCGACGCCGTGCGCGAGCTCAAGGAGTCCGACCCGCAGCGCTTCCGGTCGTTGGAGGGCTACGGCTACTCCGACCTCGCCGGCAAGGCCCCCGTGCTGCGCGACGCGGCCGGGTTCGACCCGCGCGGCGCCGCCGAGGCGATCCGGGTCGGCAAGCCGCCGGCGTGGGCCGGGGTGGTGTGGCTGCAGGTGGACGTCGGCCTGGTCAACAGCAAGTTCGAGCGGACCGGCGCCAAGCGCGCCGACGAGGCCGACGCCACCACCTGGATCACCGCGAACGACGACGAGGTGGACCTGAAGAGCCCGTTCGCCGAGCTGGGGATCGTCACCGGGTTCAACAAGGTGCGGGTCGCCGGCGACTCGATCGCGTTCGGGCCGTCGGCCAAGACCCTCGGGTGGGTGGTCGAGCCGGGCGGGGTGACGCTGGGCGGCGACAACCCGGTCAGCGAGCTCGCGGAGTGCCTGGGCGACGTCGTCGCGGCGATGATCGCCACCGGCCCCACGTCGGTCGCGGCCGGGATCCGGGTGGACGGCGACCAGGTCGACGAGGTGGTGTGCGCGCCGTCGGACCAGCCCGGCGAGGTGAGCCGCCGGGTGCAGGCCAAGCTGGACGACGTGTCACCGCAGGGCGGCCCGGTCTGGTCGACGGTGTTGCGCGACGCGCGGGCCGAGGCACCGGGCGACCGGCCCGGCATGGTGCGGGTCGTGGTGCCCGCCGGTCCCGGCACGGTCGCCGGCCGGGTGTTCCAGTCCTTCCTGCGCAACGACCTGCCGGCGCTGTTCAGCTGACGCCCGAGGGGACGACGTTGGTCGCGATCACCACCGACCAGCGCGTGGTCCAGCCCAACGAGGTGTAGAGCCGCTCGCCGTCCGGGCTGGCCAGCAGGATGCCGGTGCGCGCGCCACGCACCACGGCGGCCTCGGCCAGCGCGCCCATGACGACCGTGCCCAGGCCGCGCCGCCGGTGCCCGGGGTCGGTCTCGATCCGGTCCGGCACCGCGTCGGGCCCGATCACCCCGGCCAGCCCGCTCGCCGCCAGGTCGCCCGACTCGTGCCGCACCTCGGCCTTGAGCACCGCGCCGTCGACCGAGGTCGTGGTCCGGTACGGCCCGGCCGCGGGCCGGGTCGGGTGGCCCGCCAGGTCGCGGGTCATCAGCCACTCCCGCGACTGCTTGACCACCAGGCCGGCGGCGCGCAGTTCACGCTCGACGGCGTCGGGCCGCGCGGTGGGCACGGTCAGCCAGGCCGCCTCGGCGTGCCCGGCGACCTCGGCGGCCAGCACGCCGACCGTGCCCGGCTCGTCGTCGGCGCGCAGCGCGACCACCTCGTGGTGGCGGCCCGGCCGGCGCAGCAGGAAGTGCAGCCCGCCGCCCGCCTCGCGCGGCGGCTCCCAGCCCCGGCACGCGCTCCAGCCGCGCTGCCACCGCCGGACGAGGTCGGCGGTGTCCACATCGGTCGCGTGACCGGTCATCAGACGTCCCCCAGGTCGACTTCCCCGAGTATAAGTCGGTTCCCGGCGAGCCGAACCCGCTCCGGGCCGACTCGGGAGTCCACAGTCGACGGACCGCGGCGGCGGGTTCAGTCGCGTCCGGTGGGCCGCGCGGCGTTGGGCAGCGAGTCGTGGATGACGGCGGCCGCGACCTCCAGCAGCTTGCTGTTCGTGGCACGGGCCTGGGTGCGCAGCGTCGCGAACGCCTCGTCGATCGGGATCTGGAGGCGCTCGGAGAGCACGCCCTTGGCCTGCTCGATGACGATCCGGCTGTTGAGCGCCGTCTGGAGCTGCTCGGTGACCACCTCGTGCCGCCGGACGATGCGCTCGTGCAGGATGCCGATGGTCGCCATGTCCGCCAGACCCCGGGCGAGTTCGAGCGCCGACGGGTCGAGCGTCCTGGGCGTCGCGGTGAACAGGTTCATCGTGCCGATGACCTGCTCCCGCAGCCGCAGCGGCAGGGCGTGCACGCCGCGGAAGCCGCCGTCCAGCGCGGCGGCGGTGAACCGGGGCCACCGCTCGTGCGCCTCGGCGAGGTCGGCGCAGCTCACGGCGGCACCGGTGTGGTAGCAGTCCAGGCAGGGGCCCTCGGAGTTCTGGAGCTGGAACAGCTCCAGCAGCCGGGCCTGCTCGGTGGAGGCGGCCACGGTGGTCAGCGTGTCGTGGTGGTCGACCAGGAGCAGACCGCACGCGTCGACGTCGAGCAGTTCGGCGCAGCGATGCGCGAGCACGTCGAGGAAGTCGATCACGTCGAACTGGGCCACCAAGGTGTCGGCGAGCATGATGAAGGTGTCCCGGATCCGCTGGTCTTGGGTTTTCATCGGTCGTTGCCCTCCTCGGCGTCCTTCTCGTCGTCGGCGTCGCCGCCCTCGGGAAGGGGAAGTCCACGGTCGTTGTCGGTCAGGCGCAGCCGCCGGGCGAGCACGGCGTCGGCGATCTCGGCTATCGGTCGTTCGTCGGCCACGGCGTGGGCGCGCAACCGCGCCAAGGCGTCGGTGAGGTTCACCCCGAGTTGGATCGCGACCATGCCCGCGGCCTGGTGCACCCGGGCGCGGTGCGTGGTGAAGCTCCCGTCGAGCAGGTCGTCCAGTGACGGGCTGACCCCGCCGCGCTCGTCCAGCGCCAGCACCAGCACGGCGTCCACGCAGGCCAGCGCGCTGGTCAGGGCCCGGGTGCCGGGCAGCCCCGGCTCGTCGCGGTAGCAGGACAGCACGCCCAGCCGGACCGCGCCCGCCCGGACCGGCAGGGCGATCACCGCCCGCACGCCCAGCTCCGCGGCCCGCACCGCGAACAGCGGCCACCGGGCCGCGGACCGGGCGGTGCCCAGGTCGTCGACCAGCACCGGCGAACCCCAGGACGCCGAGTCGAGGCCGGGCCCCTCGCCGAGGGTGGTCTGCGACTCCTCCACCTCGTGACTGCGCTCGTCCGTGGCGTAGACCGGTTCGGGCAGACCGCCGTCGCGGGACATCGACAAGCACGCACCCGCGGCGTCCAGCACCTCGACGCACACCAGCACAGCGTGCCGCACGGAGACCGGTTCGCCGTCCCGCCGCGCCAGTTCCCGCAGCCGGGTCCACACGCCGGCGGCGGACGAGCCGGCCGGGCGACGCCCCGCGACACCGCCGTCGGACGGGCGGTCCAGGTTCACTCCGGTCAAGCCGCCTCTCGCTGCCGTCCGTCGCGGTGGCCCGAACGGGTGGGTCGCGCGGCGAACGGCTGTGCCGCCGACCACCGGGCCCGATCCGGCACCAACGTACCGCCCACGCCCGTTCCCGCCACGCGCGGACCGGGCGGCCCGATCACCGGCCACCCGCGACAGCCGGGCGAAAGGCGCGGATGCGGTGCGCCAGCTCCTGCGCGCCGGGGTGCGACCGCCGCCGCTCGGCCTCGTTGCGCAGCGGCACCAGCCGTTCGACCGGGCGGGCCGACGCCAACTCCCCGCACAGCGCGAGCGCGCGCCGCCCCACCACCACGCCCGGCGCGATCTGGTCGTCGACGAAGTGGCAGACCGCCAGCGAGATGAGCGTGAACGCCCGGCTGCGCGTCATCTCCAGCTCGTAGCCGTCGAGGGCGGAGTCGAGCACCGGCACGGCGGTCCCCGCGTACCGGGGGTCGACCCGCTGCGCCAGCTCGGTGTAGACCACCCCGGTCAACGCCGCGAGGTCGGCGGAGGTGAAGAACGCCAGCCAGTCGGGCACCGGTTCGCCCCCGCCGGCGTGGTCCTCGCGCACGGTGGACATCACCAGCGCGATGTCGTCGTCCACGCCCAGCCGCGCCCGCGCCCACGCCTGGTTGGCCCGGACCAGGGCCACCGCCGTGCGCGATCCGCTCGCCCGTGCCGCCAGCTCGCCCAGCCGGAACTCGGCCAGCGCCCGGACGGGTTCGTTGTGGTGCAGCCACAGCCGGCCGATCCGGTAGTAGACGTTGGCGGTCAGCGCGGCGTTGCCGGCCGTCGCGGCCAGGTGCAGCGCCGTCTCGAAGTGCTGGAGGGCCGACGCGACCAGGCCCACGTCGAACGACGCCCAC
Source organism: Saccharothrix espanaensis DSM 44229 (assembly GCF_000328705.1). Taxonomy (NCBI): domain Bacteria; kingdom Bacillati; phylum Actinomycetota; class Actinomycetes; order Pseudonocardiales; family Pseudonocardiaceae; genus Saccharothrix; species Saccharothrix espanaensis. The sequence continues at coordinate 6,679,921 of NC_019673.1, forward strand.
CCGGCCAGGTTGTGCAGGTCGGCCACGGCGGTGTGCAGCGGGCCGTCGAGCCGCTCGGCGACCGGCAGGGACAGCAACCGCAGGGCTGCGGGTAACCGCGCCACCGCCGCGTCCCGGGTGCGCCCGCCGCCGTGCCGGTGGTCCAGGACGCGCAGATCGGCGGTGAACGCCGTCAGCTCCGCGATCTGCGCGGTGCCGACCCGCCTCGGCGGGTCGCGGGTACCGTCGTCCGGTTCCACGACCTGCTCGGATTCCGACACAGCCCACCTCCGGACAGACACCAGTTCGACTGGCTGCCCGCCGGGGTCCGGGGCGAACGCGCGCCGCCCCAGACTCTCACGCCGCATCCGGGCACGCTCACGCATACACCCGTCCGGCAGAGTCGACCCGGGCACGGCACCCCGGTCGTGCGGAGACGTGTTCGGTGCTGATCACCGAGGTGTGCGGATCACCGGATCGTGCGGGGTCGTGCCGGTCACTCGGTCGTGCGCGGTCCCTGCTCGGACGGCTCGTCGCCGGACGGGGAGCGGTGCGGTTCGCGGAACAGCGGGTCGGCCGGGCCGTCGCCGTCGGGCGGCGCGGCCTGCACCGCGGGCCGGTGGACGTCGGGGTGGCTGAACACCGCGTCGGTGGGGCGCTGGGTCATCGGACGGGCTCCGACCGGCGGCGGACGTGCAGGGGTGACATGGTTTCCGACTTTCTCCGCGGCTCGCGGGCGCGCACACGCTACCCGGTGCGGACACCTTGCGCGGATGGTCCGGAGGACTCGGGCCGAGCCCCGGCGACGACGCCGACGCTACACCCCGGGGCGTCCCCGCTACCGGCAGATGCAGGCCCGGTCCAGCGCGGAGGAGACGGTCGCGGCGCAGAACCGCGCGGAGAGCGGGTCGTGGGTGCTCGACGGGTGCGGGCAGGCGGCGCAGCGGTCGTCACCACCGGCCCGGATGTCGATCGTCACGTCGTTCGGGAGGGCAGTGGTCATGCGGTGCTCCGATGAGCGGTGCGGAAGACAGGACGCCGGAGGTCCCGGCGGTTCCCACGGGCCGGCGATGGCGAAGTGGACGCCCACGGCGGTGACCCGCTCCCGTCGGTGTTGACGGTACTCCGGTCCCGGTGGCCCCACGGCGGCCCCCCAGGGCGTAGACTGGGGGGCACCGAGGGCATGTCGAGCGTCGGCGGTCGAGCCGATGCCGCCTTGGGCTCACACGGAAGTCCGGCCGGCCCCGAGCCGACCGGAGGCGGGAGCGCCAAGATCATCCCGGATCTGATCGACACCACTACCGGCGACACGCTGTCGCACGAGCTGCGACTGGCGGTGAAACCCGAGTCCGGACGCGGCGGCAAGGTCGACGGCGCCTGGTGGCCGTGGTCCACCGACCCCGCGGCCGAGTTCCCCCCGCTGATCGCGGCACTGGGCGTGCACGACCCGGTCCGCCGCGTCGCCTACCACCTGCGCACCTGGCAGCGGACCGCCACCAGGATGGCCGTCGACGGCGTCGCGGTGCGCCTGGAGGGCTTCCCCTTCACCCACCCGGACACGGTGAACCTGATCAGGGCGGACCGCACGCGGATCCGGCTGGTCGTGGTCCCGCCGGGCACGCCGGGCGGGGTCGCCCTGGCCGTGCTGCACGACGCGTCGACGTCGGACAGCGCCACGACCGTCGAGGAGATCCTGGCCGGCAACGGCCTGTCCTCCGGCCGGCGCTAGCCGGGCCCACCCCGGCACCAGTCGGACCCGCGCCGGCACCGGGCGGGCCCGCGAACGCTCCACGAGGAGGACCGGTGGGAAACCGCGAGTGGCGCGACAGGCCGTCGCCCGTGTCCGGCACGGCCTGACACCCCTTCGAACAGGACGGCCGCGGCGGCACCCCGCCGCCGCGGCGCGTTCCCGAGGTAGACGAGCGGCCCCACCGCGTCCTGCCCCACCGCGTCCTGCCCCACCGCGTCCCGCCCCACCGCGTCCCGCCCCACCGCGTCCCGCCCCACCGCGTCCCGCCCCACCGCGTCCCGCCCGGGTGGCAATTTCGGCACGCCACCACCAGGACGCGCGGACGCCCCCTTCCCGGCCGAGCACCGCCGCGGCAGCCAGGTCCGTGCGCCGCGGCCTTCGGGTGCGGGCAGTTCGGCGAAGGTGCGCTCCTGCGTTCGCGGGAAAGATCCGGGCGGCCGGCGCTGTTATGTTCGGGTGATCGCCGGGACGGCCGGGAGGTGCCGATGAGCGACGTGTCCGGGCAGGAAGCGGTTGTGCGGGAAGTCTTGCCGGTGGTGGCCGCGAGGTTCGCCGACCTCGTCGCCCGCGCCCCGGCACCGGGCGCGATGGCCACCCGGGACTGGACCGTCGCCGACACCGCCGCCCACGTCACGGCCATCGCCGTCCGCTACACCGAGGTGCTCGCGCCGGGCGGTGCGGTGCCGGCGGGCGAGTTCGCCGACCACCTGCCCGACACCACGGTGGACACCATCACCGAGCTGAACAACGTGACGCTGCGGCACTTCACCGAGCGTGACCCCGCCGTCCTCGCCACCGTCCTCCGGTCCGCGACGGACACCGTCGTCGCGCTCACCGCCGACACCGACCCGAAGCGGATCGTGCCGTGGCTGGGCGGTTCCCGGGTGCCCGTCGGCGGGGTGCTGGCGCACCTGGTCAACGAGCTGCTCGTGCACGGCTGGGACGTCGCCCGCGCGACCGGAGCACCATGGCCGATCCCGCCGCGCGAAGCCGCGCCGCTGTTCGACCTGTTCATCGTCGGCATGATCCGCAACGACGTCGGCCACCTGCTCGACGGCCCGCCGCCCGACGACCGGCGCATCGCCGTCGCCTTCCGGTCCGACCACACCGCGCCGGTCACCCTCGTCCTGCACCGGGGCCGGGTCGGCGTCCAGGAACCGGGCGAACCGGCCGACGTCCGGGTCTCCTTCGACCCGGCCACCCTGAACCTGGTGCTGTTCGGCCGGGTCGGGCGCGCCCGCGCCGCGCTGACCGGGAAGCTCCGCGTGACCGGCCGCCGGCCGTGGCTGCTGCCGACGTTCCTGCGCACCGTCCGCCTGCCCACCAACGCGGCCCCGCTGCCGGCCGGGTGACCCCGGGCGCGGCGGGTGTCGTGCACCAGTGCCCCCGCCAGGACTCGAACCTGGGACCTCGACGTTCGTAGCGTCGCGCTCTGTCCACCTGAGCTACCGGGGCGTGGCGGTCCGGCCACGGGTGTGGCCGGACCACCGGCTTCGCCCTGGTCACCGGGATCGGCGGCGGGGGCGGGGGAGAAAGGTCTTCGTCGTCGTCCGCGCTGTACCCGGACGAGCCTTGGGAGGCCGGGAAAAGCAGGAGCCGCCCGGCTCGGTTCCCCGATGGGCGGCTCCCGGTGCCTGACAGTCTCACGTCACGGCGAGGAGCCCGCGCGCACCAGGATCTCCGGGCGCTGCCAAGGGAGAAGTCGGCCGCGCACAGCGGGTACCGCACCTCGGCACCACTCCCACCTGCCCGCCACGACTTCCTCCTCCGCTCGTTCGACGCGCCAAGAATCACCGACGACGACTCTGACCGTCAACCGGATTTCCGGCCACGCCCCAACCGGCCGGCCGCCTCGACCCCGGAATCCGCCCGGCGCACCACGACGGGCAGCGTCACGTGGAATACCGCCGAGATCTGGCGAAAAAGTTCACTTGGTGTTCGCGCTTCCCTTCCGCCACAAGGACATCCGACTCACGATACTTCGGCGCGGGCGTCGGCGGAGCGGAGTTTTCCATGTCGCATCAGCATAACCACGACCACGACCACGGTCACGGTCACGACCACCACCACGAGCACGTCGAGGCCGAGGGCAGTTGGCGCGACGCCGAGGACGACCGGCCGCTCTCGGTGGCCCGGCGCAGGTTCCTCGCGGGCCTCGGGATCGCCGCGGCGGGCTCGGCGGCGTTCGCGGACCCGGCCGCCGCGCACGAGCCGGAGCGCCCGAGTCGACCGGTGAACCCGTGGAACGGCCACGACCGCTGGTACGCGGGCGACCACCACATCCACACCCAGTACTCGCCGGGCGCGCAGTACGAGGTGGCCACGCAGGTCGCGAAGGCGCGCGAGCACGGCCTGGACTGGCTGGTGATCACCGACCACGGCGGCGTGGCACACCAGAAGTTCTCCGTCGACCTGGTCGCGCCGGACATCGAGAAGGCCCGGCGCAGGTACCGGGACACGTTGGTGTACCAGGGCCTGGAGTGGAACATCCCGGGCGCGGAGCACGCCACGGTGTTCCTGCCGCCGGGCCGGTCCACAGTGGACATACTGCGGGCGTTCGAGGCCGCCTACGACGGCGGCGTGCTGTCCACGCCCGTCTCCCAGGGCGGCAAGGGCCTCATCGCGCGCGCCACCAGCTCCGACGGCGAGCCGTACGCGCTGGCCGCGCTGCGCTACCTGGAGGCCCAGGTGCTGGCCGGCCGCACCGAGGTCGCGCTGATGTTCGCCAACCACCCGGCCCGCCGAGGTCTGGACAGCCCGCACGAGCTGCGCGGCTGGCGGGACGCCGCACCGGGGGTCGCGGTCGGCATGGAAGGCGCGCCGGGCCACCAGGCGGCGGGCATCCCCGCCGCGAACGGCGGACGCGGCGGCGCGCGCGGCTTCTACGAGGGCGCGCCCAACGCGGACAGCTTCCCCGGCTACCAGCCGTCCGCGCTGGAGAACCCCTACCGCACCTACGGCGGGTTCGACTGGATGACCGCGAAGGTCGGCGGCCTGTGGGACTCGCTGCTGGCCGAGGGCCGCCCGTGGTGGGTGACCTCGACGTCGGACAGCCACCAGGTGCACCGCGACACGTTCGTCCCCGGCACGCAGGACCACAACACCACCGGCAGCCGCGGCGCGCCCGTGGACACCGGCAAACCGCAGGTCTACGGCGACTACTGGCCCGGTTCCTACAGCTCGACGCTGGTCGGCGCGCGGTCGAAGTCCTATGTGGACGTCATGCGCGGCTTGCAGGGCGGCAAGGTCGTCGCGGTGCACGGCGGCCTGGTCGACGGCCTCGACCTGCGGGTCCGCTCCGGGCTCGACGGGCGTGGCGTCACCATCGGCGGGCGGACGTTCGTGGAGCGCGGCGGCGACGTGGAAGTCGTGGTGGAGGTGCGGCTCGCGCGCCGGCCGAACTTCGGCGGCGTCGTCCCGCGCTTGGCCAAGCTGGACCTGATCGGCGGACCGGTGACCGGTCCGGCGGCGGACCGGGACGCGCTGTCCGCGCCGGGCACGGAGGTGCTCAAGACGTTCGAGGTGGCCCGCACCGCGCGCGGAACGGTGCGGTTCACGCACACGTTCCGCGCCGTCGAGACGTCGTTCTACCTGCGGCTGCGCGGTGGCGACGGCAACCGGCTCACCGCGGCCGGCGGCCCGGTCGTGGACGTGATCGGCGACGCCGACCCGTGGTCGGACCTGTGGTGCTACGCCAACCCGGTGTTCATCGACGTGGTGTGACCGCCGGCGCTGTGCTGTGCCCGTCCCATCAGCCGGGCACAGCGCGGGGCAGGTCCGCGGGGGTCACCAGTGCCACACCATCGCGGCCGAGAGCGCCAGCAGGAGCAGCAGCGCGATCCCCCGCCACATCCGGTAGCCGTAGCCGGTGAGCGAGCGCATCAGCAGGCTCCACGCCGTGACCGCCGGCCCGGCCCAGCCGACCGCGCGGGCCCGTTCCGCGTACCGCAGGCGCTGCTTCTCCACCAGCACGGTCGCCGCGTCCACCTCCTGCCCGTCCGACCGCAGCACCGCCGCCAGCCGGTCGTAGGCGTCGGGGGTGAACCGCCGGCTCGCGCGGCGCAACTGCGCCAGCCGGCGGCGCACCGCCGGACCGTCCTCCAACCGGGGCTCCAGCCGCAGGTAGTCGAACCCGGCCAGTTCGACGCCGCCGCCCGCGCCCCACAGGAACCGGTTGTCGTTGAGCAGGGCGCACCGCGCGTACCGCAGGTCGACCCGGCCCTGCGGCGCGTCCTCCACCGCCAACCCCAACTCCCCGGTGACCAGCCTGCACGCGTCGAGCGCGACGGCCCGTGCGGCCAGGTGCGCGCCGCGCAGGTCGACCCGGCCTCGGACGGCCGCGCCGGAGAGCACGACGGTCCCTTCCGCGGCCATGTCCGCCAGCCGCAGGCCGTCGCCGATCCGGGTGTCGCGCAGGTCCAGCGCGAGGCCCCCGGAATCGTGCAGGGACGCGCCGGACAGGTCGACCCGGCCGCCGACGTCCATGCCGGACAGCCGCAGGCCGTCGTCGCTGCGGGTGCGCACCAGGTCGACGTCCCCGCCGACGTGCGCACGAGCCCCGGACACCCCGCGCAGCTCCGCGTGCGAGGCCCGCAGGTCGCCGCCGATCCGCGCGTCCACCAGCCGCACCCCGGTGTGCACCAGCGCGAACGCCAGGTGCACGTCCCCGGCCACCCGCGCCCGGTCGAGTGACAGCGGTTCCTCGTCCACCTGCACCGCGCCCAGCACCAACGACCCGCCGACCGCCGCACCGACCAGCGACAACGACCGCAGCCGCGCCTCGGTCAGGTCGACGTCGCCGGTCAGCCGCGCCCGGTCGGCGACCAGGTCGGCCAGCCGCGCCTGGCGCAGCGTCACCGCGCCGCCCACCCGCGCGTCGGCCAGCAGCACGGCGCCCGTCGCGGTGACGCCGATGCGCACGTCGTCCTCGCCCAGCACCCCGCCGCCGACCCGCGACCCGCGCCCGTCGAACGCCACGCCGTCCGCGCCGTCCAGCACCGCCCCGGCCAGCACCAGGTCGCCGCCGACCGCCAGCCGGCGGGCCCGCACGGCGGCGATCCGGCTGTCCCGCAACGACAGCTCGCCGCCGACGGTCGCGTCGCCCAGCTCCACCGGGCCGTGCACGGACGTGCCGGACAGCAGCAGGTCGCCCCGGCAGCGCAGGCGGCGCGCGTCCAGGCCGGGCAGCACGCAGTCGTCGAACTCCAAGCGGCGCACGAAGGACTCGCTCAACACCGGCGGCGCGTCGAACCGGCAGCGCGTGAACCGCAGCGAGCGCAGCGGCGCGTCGAGCGGTTCGAGCACGCCGGTCACGTGGGCGTCGAAGAGGTCGACGTCACCGTCCCCGAGTTCCGCGGCCGGGATCTCCCCGGTCGTCATCACATCCCCCTTCGCCCGGTGCCGGCGGCACCGGGGTGTGGGCGATGTTAACGGTGCATAGTCACCTTTCTGTCCGCGCCGATGCGGAACCTCCTCCCCCGACGGCGGCCCTACCAGCCGGCTCGTGCCGGGACGGGCGCGCGGCAGCGGTTGATCTTGGGATCGGGTTGCCGTAGTGCCCGGCGGCGTTCCGCCACACGGGTTCCACCCAACCGTCATGCCCCGCCCGCGCCCTTCGGCCCGTGGCCGTTCCGGTACGGCGCGAGTCCACGCCCGGTCGTACCTGACCGTCGAGTTCGTGGCTGTGTTCTCGGGTGTGGTGAGCCCGTGCACGCTGTTGTGGCGCGGCACAAGCCCCAAACCGCTGCTCCCGGTGTTCGGCCCGGCAGCGGCGAGCGCGCTCGCGTTCGGTTCCGTGCACATCGCGTTCGGCAATTGGGTGGCCGTGAGCACTGTCGACCGCCGGCGGCTGGATCTCCGCCTCCCGGTACCGGACCAGTCATCGCGAAGCCCCTGCCCGGGTCGGAAGACTCAGGCAGGGGCGGGAGCGGTCAGACCTTGGCTTCGACCTTGGCTTCGGGCAGGTCGAGGCTGGATCGGAGGGTGACCGGCTTGAGGAGCAGTGCGGCGACCACGCCGACCACGGCGATGCAGGCCGAGATCAGGAAGATGTGGCCGGTCGAGTCGCCGTACGCGGCTCGGACGATGTGCTGCACCCCTTCGGGCAGGGCGTCGAGGTTGAGGCTGCCGCCGCCCGCGCCGGTCGCCGGGATGCCGGCGGCGGTGAGGCCGCTGGTGATCCGTTCCTGGACGTCGCGGGCCAGCACCGCGCCGAGCACCGAGACGCCGATCGTGCCGCCGAGCGAGCGGAAGAACGCGATGGTCGCGCTGGCCGAGCCGATGTCGCGCAGCGGCACGGTGTTCTGGACCGCCAGCACCAGGTTCTGCATGCTCATGCCGACCCCGATGCCGACCAGCAGCATCGCGCCGCCGACGAGCACCAGGGACGTATCGTGGTCGATCGTGCCCAGTGCCGCGAAGCCGGCCACCAGGGTGATCGCGCCCGCCACGATGTAGGGCTTGACCTGTCCGGTGCGGGTGATCAGCCGGCCGCTGATCACCGACGCGCCGAGCACGCCGGCCATCATCGGGATGGTCAGCAGGCCGGCTTCGGTGGGCGTGTAGCCGCGGCCGATCTGGAAGTACTGGCCGAGGAAGACCGCGCCGCCGAACATCGCCATGCCGACCGCGACGCTGGCCAGGATCGCCAGCGCGGTGGTGCGCCGCTTCACGATCTCCAGCGGCACCACGGGTTCGGCCGCCCGCGACTCGACGAACACCGCCAGGGCCAGCAGGACCACCGTGCCGCCGACCATCGCGCCGCTCTGCCACGACACCCAGGCGAACGAGTCGTCCACGAACGAGATCCAGATCAGCAGCACCGACACGCCGGCGGCGATCAGGGTCGCGCCCAGGTAGTCGATCTTCACGCCGGTCCGCCGCACGGACGGCACGCGCAGTGTCGCCTGGAGCACGAACAGCGCCAGCAGGGCGACCGGCACGCCGATGAAGAAGCACCAGCGCCAGCCCAGCCACGAGGTGTCCACGATCAGGCCGCCGAGCAGCGGGCCGCCGACGGTGGCCACGGCCATCACGGCGCCGAGGTAGCCGTTGTAGCGGCCGCGTTCGCGGGGCGGGATCATCGCCGCGATCACGACCTGCACCAAGGCTTGCAGACCGCCGACGCCGATGCCCTGGAAGGCGCGGGCGGCGATGAGCTGTTCGGCGTTCTGGGCGAAGCCGCTGATGACGGAGCCGGCCGCGAAGATCATGATGGCGACCTGGACCATGGTCTTCTTGTCGAACAGGTCGGCCAGCTTGCCCCAGATCGGGGTGGTGGCGGTGGCGGTGAGCAGGGTCGCGGTGACGACCCAGGTGTACTGGGTCTGGGACCCGTCGAGCGCACCGATGATCTGCGGCAGCGCGGTGGACACGACCGTGCTGCTGAGCATGGCCACGAACAGCACCAGCAGGAGTCCGCTGAGCGCTTCGAGGATCTGCCGGTGGCTCATCGGTGCGGTGCCTTCGGCAGGCGTGGCACTCATCGAGCTGCCTCCAAGGTGGAGCCCAGGGCTCCTTCGACGTCGGTGGTGAGCCGGCCGAGGGCCGAGGTGAGCGCCTCGACCTCGGCCGGTGACCAGTCCGCGAGCGCCCGGGTCATCAGGTCGTCGTACCAGCCCCGGGCCTCCGCGAGGGCGGCGTGCCCGGCGTCGGTGACGACCAGCACGCTGGCCCTCCCGTCGGCCGGGTCGGCGCGCCGTTCGACGAGGCCGTGCGCGACGAGCGCGGCCACCGCGCGGCTGACCGTGGACGGGTCGAGCCCGGTGCGCGACGCCAGCTCCTTGGCGTGGCACCCGCTGGACCGGTGGATCAGGGTCAGCGTGCCCACCAGGCCGGTCGGCACCGGCGGGTAGTGGTCGGTGCGCTGGTGGCGCACCATCCGGACGATCTTCATCAGGTCGCGCAGCCGCTCTACGAGTTCGCCGTGGTGCGGGCCGGTGTCCACGTTGACCCCTTTCCCGGAATGCTTGCTTACTACAAGCATCTATCAAACTTGCTCGCTGCGCAAGTTTGCCCAGTGGGCAAACCTGTAACCTGGATCTCGATGGACCCCGGACTGCGCGAGCGCAAGAAGTCGGCCACCCGCCAGGCCCTGCACGAGGCCGCGGTGCGGCTGGCGCTGGAGCACGGCCCCGACCGGGTCACCGTCGAGTCCATCGCCGACGCCGCCGACGTCTCCCGCCGCACGTTCTCGAACTACTTCGCGGGCAAGGAGGAGGCGATCTTCCACGGCGACCTGCTGCGGCTGCGCCGATTGCTCGCCCTGGTCCGCGACCGCCCGGCCGACGAGCCGCCGCGCGCCGCCCTGACCGAGGCCGCGCGGCTGCTGCTGGCCGGGAGCGACCGGCCGGACCCGCTGTGGGTGGCCCAGCGCCGCCTGCTGCGCGGGCACCCGAGCCTGGTCGCCCACCAGGTGGCCGCGTACGCGGTGGTGGAGCGCGAACTGGCCGCGGAGGTGGGCGCGCGGGGGCTGGACGACCTGCGGGCCCGGGTGCTCGCCGCGACGTTCCTGGCCGCCCTGCGCGCGGCGACCCAGCACTGGCTGGAGCACCCCGACCGGAGCCTCGCGGAGTGGGTCTCCGAAGCGTTGGCGTAAAAAAGATGCACGACGTGCACATTTTGGTACCGTGAGTTACCACCACCCTGAGCAGCGGCCCGGTTACCCACCGGGTCGGGAACAGGACTCGCGGATGACCAGCCCCACCGTTTCCCCGGACCGCAGGCCCAGCCAGGACCGGCTGGCCCTGCGGCTGCCGCCCGAGTACACCGAGCGCGCGCCGGACCGGCCGTTCCACCCGGCGGCGCACCAGAGCGAGCTCGGCCGGGAGGGGCCGGTGCACGAGGTCGCCCTGAGCGACGGCGACCGGGCGTGGCTGGTCACCGGCCACGAGGAGGCCCGCGCCCTGCTCGCCGACCCGAGGCTGAGCTCCGACCGGTTCCGCAGCACCCGGATGGTCGAGAAGATCCCGCCGGAGCTGCGCAAGCGCCTGCTCGACCCGGCCACCCGCGCGGGCAACTTCATCACCATGGACGCGCCCGACCACACCCGCTACCGCCGGCTGCTGACCGGCCAGTTCACCGTGCGCCGGATGCGGCTGCTCGAACCGCGCGTCCACGAGATCGTGACCAGCCACCTCGACGCGATGATCGAGGCCGGGACGTCGGCCGACCTGGTCCCCGCGTTCGCGCTGCCGGTGCCGTCACTGGTGATCTGCGAGCTGCTCGGCGTCCGCTACGAGGACCGCGACGAGTTCCAGGAGCGCACGTCCACGCTGCTGCGGCTCGACGCGCACGTGGACGACGTGGTGCGGGCGGCCGACGAGCAGCGCGCGTTCATGCGCGCCCTGGTCCGCCGCAAGCGCGTCGAGCCCGCCGACGACCTGCTGTCCGGCCTGATCGAGGCCGAGGCGGCGCTGACCGACGACGAGCTGGTCAGCATCTCCAACCTGCTGCTCATCGCGGGCCACGAGACGACCGCCAACATGATCGGGCTCGGCACGTTCGCGCTGCTGGAGCACCCGGCGGAGCTGGCCAGGCTGCGGGCCGACCCGTCCCTGACCCCCGGCGCGGTGGAGGAACTGCTGCGCTACCTGTCGATCGTGCACCTGGGCCCGATCCGGCTCACGCTGGAGGACGTGGAGATCGGCGGCGTCACCGTCCCGGCCGACTCGACGGTGATCGTCTCGGTGCCGGTGGTCAACCGCGACCCGCGCACCTACCGGGACCCGGACACGCTGGACGTGGCCCGGCCGCGGGTGTCGCACCTGGCGTTCGGGCACGGCATCCACCAGTGCCTGGGCCAGCAGCTGGCGCGGGTGGAGATGGCGGTGGCGTTCACCGAGATGCTCCGCCGACTGCCCGGCCTGCGCCTGGACCTCCCCGCCGGCGAGGTGCCGCTGCGCAGCGACATGCTCGTCTACGGCGTGCACAGCCTGCCCGTGTCCTGGGACGAGACCGCGTCCTAGCCGGCCCGCCGGGCTAGGCCCGGCCGGACGGGCCGGGGGCGAAACCGGCGTCGAGGCGGTCGACCATGGTCGCGATCAGGTCGGCCGCCGGGCGGTGGTCCCCGGTGTCGAGCCACCAGGTGACCACGACGCGGAGGGTCGCCATCACGGTGGCCGCGAACATCGCCGGGTAGAGGTCCGCCGCGGGGTCCGTGCCGACCTTGGCCGCGACCGCGTCGGCCAGGGCCTTCTCCTGCGCGTGGAAGGCCGACATCAGGTGCGGCAGCAGGGCCGGGGTGCGGCGCAGGACCCGCATCTGCTCCAGCTTCGCCCGGTCGAAGCGCGCCGGCACGATCTCCACCAGCGCCTGGCGCAACGCCTCCAGCACCGGTTCGGTGGACGGGCGGCGGGTGAACGCCTGGACGAACGCCTCGGCCGTGGCCACGTCCCCCGCGACGACCGCCTCCTCCTTCGAGGAGAAGTAGTTGAAGAACGTCCGCAGCGACACCCCGGCATCGCGCGCGACCTGTTCGACCGTCACCTCGTCGACGCCGCGTTCGGCGCACAGGCGCAACGCGGCGTCGGCCAACGCCACGCGGGTGGCCAGCTTCTTGCGCTCCCGCAGTCCGGCAGGTCGAGTCACAGGGGACAACTTAGACAACCCCACGCCTCCCGGCGCGCCACCCGTCCGGGGCGGGTTGTCCTCAGCCGCGCCACGACAGGTCCGTGACCAGCAGCGGAGCGCGGTCGGTGAGCACCGCGTCGACCCCCGTCCGGACGATCAGCGCGAGTTCGGCGGGCGTCACGCCGACCAGCTGGAGGAACTCGACCTTGCCGTTGACGGTGTCGATCCGGCCCAGCTCCGGGTCCACGACCAGCGCGAACCCGGTCAGCGCGGTGCCTTCGGCCAGCGGCGCGCGCAGGTCGACGTGGTCGCCGGCCGCCAACAGCTTGCGCTCCCCCGACACGTACCGGGCCAGCCACTGGAGCAGGTCGAACGGCCAGCCCGGCGCGGTCTCCTCGGTGCCCCGGGCGAGCCGGAACGTCAGCTCGAAGCCCCACCCGGACCACTCCGGGTCGTCCTCGGGGCCGGCTTCGGCGAGTTCGGACAGGCCGTGGGTGACGTAGTGCCAGTGCCCGGCCGCAGGGAACGCCGAGCACCCCTGCAAGCCTGGGACCTGGTCGAACGCCGGTGGCGGGAGGAAGGCGACGTGGCGCGGCTCGATGCCGGGGTAGCGCGCGGCCAGGGCGGCGTCGAGGGCGGCCCACCCGGGTGGAATGTCGTTCACCGCGCAATCATCACCCGAACGTGCGACAAGGCCGCCGGTTTTCCGGCGGCCTTGTCAGCAGGTGGGATCTCAGTGCCCGGCGGCGGACTCCGCGGCCAGCCGCTCGTCACCGCTGAGCGTCTTGAGCGGCTTCTCCTTGATGAACAGCACCGCGAGCAGCGCCAGCACCGCGATCGGCGCGCCGATCAGGAACAGCTCGGCGGTGGCGTCGGCGTAGATGCCCTTGACGACCGCCTGCACCTGCACCGGCAGTTCGGACAGGTTCGGCACCGAGCCCGACTCGCCGGCCGGCAGCGGGCCGAACGCCTCGGTGGTCTTCGCGGTCACCCGGTTGGCCAGGATCGCGCCCAGCACGCTGACGCCGATCGCGCCGCCGAGCGAGCGGAAGAACGTCAGGGTCGACGTCGTCGCGCCCAGGTCCTTGGCCGGCACGTCGTTCTGCGCGACCAGCACCAGGTTCTGCATCAGCATGCCGACGCCGACACCCAGCACGGCCATGTGCACCGAGACCATGAACACGCTGGTCTCCGCGCTGATCGTGGCCAGCAGGCCCATGCCGCCGACCATCACCACGCCGCCCGCGACCAGGAACACCTTCCAGCGGCCCCACTTGGTGATCAGCTGGCCCGCGACGGTGGAGGACACCAGCAGGCCGAAGATCAGCGGCAGGCTCATCAGCCCGGCCTGGGTGGGCGTCTTGCCCAACCCGATCTGGAAGTACTGCGACAGGAACACCGTGCCGCCGAACATCGCCACGCCGACCAGCGCGCTGGCCAGGGTGGTGAGCGCGACGGTCCGGTTGGCGAAGATCGACAGCGGCACGATCGGGTCCGCCGCCCGCGACTCGACGAAGACCGCCAGCCCCAGCAGCACCAGGCCGCCGACCACCATCAGCGCGCTCCAGCCGGACATCCACTCGAACTGGTTGCCCGCCAGGGTCGTCCACACCAGCAGCGTCGACACGCCGGACACGATCAGCACCGCGCCCAGGTAGTCGATCTTGACCTCCTTGCGCACCACCGGCAGCTTCAGCGTGCGCTGCAACAGCGCGATCGCGGCCAGCGTGAACGGCACGCCGATGAAGAAGCACCAGCGCCAGCCCAGCCACGACGTGTCCACGATGACGCCGCCGATCAGCGGCCCGGCCACCGTGCCGACGCCGAACACCGCGCCGAACAGGCCCGCGTACTTGCCCATGTCGCGCGGCGGGATCATGGCCGCCATCACGATGGTCGCCAGCGCCGTCATGCCGCCCGCGCCCAGGCCCTGCACGATCCGGCTGGCGATGAGCACCTCGACGTTCGGCGAGAACCCGGCGATCAGCGAGCCGACCACGAACATGCCCAACGAGAGCTGGATGAGCAGCTTGCGGCTGTAGATGTCGGCGAGCTTGCCCCACAGCGGCACGGTCGCGGTCATCGCCAGCAGCTCGGTGGTGACCACCCAGGTGTAGACCGACTGCGACCCGTCCAGGTCGGCGATGATGCGCGGCAGCGCGTTCGAGACGATCGTGGACGCCAGGATCGCCATGAACATGCCCAGCATCAGGCCCGACATGGCCTGCACGACATCTTTGTGCGTGTTCTCCGCGCTCGGCGCGGACTTGTCGTCGGTCGTTCCGACGGACATCGTTCCCCCCTTCGACAACACTTGCGAGCTCAAGGTCCGGTCGGCGTGGCCAGTCCCGCGAACAGCAGCTCCAGGGCTTCGCCGAGCAGCAGTTCCAGCGGGCGCCCGTCGTCCGGGTCGATCCACCGGGCGAACGCGACCCGGCACGCCGCGCCCGCGGCGGCGACCAGCACCATCGGGTAGAGGTCCGTCGCGGCTTGGCCGGCCCGTTCGGCGACGGCGGCGGCGAGGTTGCGCTCGGCCACCTCGCCACTGGCGAAGACCTTGGCGAGCAGCACCGGGTGCTGCTGCACGACGCGCATCCGGAGCACCCACATGTCGCCCTCGTCGGCGAGCCCCTCGGCGATCTCGGCCAGCAGGGCCGCCTTGAGCGCCGCGCCGGGCCCCAGTGCCGCGGGCTGCTCCAGCACGCGCCGGCGCAGCCGGTCCCCGGCCTCGGGATCCGGCGCCACGACGGCGTCCTCCTTGCCCGCGAAGTAGTTGAAGAACGTGCGGGGGGAGACGCCGGCGGCGGCGCTGATGTCCTCGACGGTGACGTGGTCGTAGCCGCGTTCGTGGGCGAGCGTGACAGCCGCGCGGCTCAACGCCACCCGCGTCTGTCGTTTCTTACGGTCACGAAGACCGGGCTCGCCGTTCACTCGATCAGCGTACGAGCGAAGATGCAGTGACTGCAACTTTGCAGAGGCTGCACGTTTTGTGATCCGCCTCTCCCCATCGGGGGAATTGAGGTGCGCCACCGACGGGTGATCACTAGCGTCGGACCGCGTGACCGATCCGGACTGGCTGCGGCTCAACCGCGAGAACTGGGACGACCGCGTCGCCGTGCACGTCGGCAGCGAGTTCTACGACCTGCCGGGGTTCCGCGCGGGCCGGTCCGCGCTGCGCCCGTTCGAACCGGACGAGGTCGGCGACGTGACCGGCAAGCGGCTGCTGCACCTGCAGTGCCACCTGGGGCTGGACACGTTGTCGTGGGCCCGGCTGGGCGCGGCGGTCACCGGTCTGGACTTCTCCCCCGCCGCCGTCGACGCCGCGCGCACCCTGGCCGGCGAGGTCGGGCTGGACGCCGCACGGTTCGTCGTCGCGGACGTCCACGACGCCCGCGAGGCGCTCGGCGAGGACCTGTTCGACGTGGTCTACACGGGGTTCGGCGCGCTGGTGTGGCTGCCGGACGTCTACCGGTGGGCACGGGTCGTGGCGTCCCTGCTGGCCGAGGGCGGGTTCCTCTACCTGGCGGAGTTCCACCCGGTTTCCCAGGTCCTGGGCGAGGACGGCCGATCACTGGCCTACGACTACTTCCAGTCCGCCGGCGAGACGTGGGACGAGCCGCACACCTACACCGACGGGCCGGCGCTGACCAGGACCAAGTCCGTGCAGTGGCAGCACTCGCTGGGCGACATCGTCACCGCGATCACGCGAGCCGGGCTGCGGCTGGAGTTCCTGCGCGAACGCGGGACGACCCTGTTCCAGGCCAACGAGGCCCTGGTCCGGGTGGGGCCGGACGACTACCGCTTCCCGCCCGGCCACCCCAGCCTGCCGATGATGTTCTCCTTGCGGGCGAGCAAGTCCTGACCACGACCGCCGAGGACGTCAGGGCAGGCGCACGGTCCAGCGGAACGCGCGCGCGGGCGGCCACAGCCCCCGGTCGGTGTTGCCGACCACCACACCGGAGTTGTTGAGGCCCGTCGGCAGCGCCCCGACGTCGTCGGGAGTCGGCAGGTCGGTGAGCGTGCCCGCGCGCCAGTAGAACGTGCGGAACCCGCCGTTGACCGTGTGCCACCCGACCACGTCACCCCGGTCGTTGACGGCCACCGCCTCGCTTGCGCCGCTGGTGCCGAGGTCGACCGCCCGGCCGCCGCGCCAGAGCGCCGCTTTGCGCACGCCGTCGACAACCCGCCAGCCGACGACGTCACCGCTTTCGTTGATGGCGCTCGTATTGTCGGCAACGCCCGATTCGTCACCGGGCAGCACGGTCACCTGGTTGCCCGTCCAGACCAGCGCACGGGTGGGTGCCCCGTAGGCCGCTTGGTACGTTCCCGCGACCACGTCGGACTCGTTGAGCGCCAGGGCTTTGTGGTAGCCGGTCGGGGCGATGCCCGGCAGTCGGGTGCAGCGCGTGGCCGAACAGCGGAACGCGTAGTCGGCGCTCTTGTCGAGCAGGGTCAGCGAACCCGCTGTCGTGCCACGGTTGTTGACGAGCTTGTGCTCCACGTTGATCGCCTTGGGCAGCGGGAGGTCGGCGAACTTCCCGTTGCGCCACGCCCCCGCGCGGGTGCGGGTGTACGAGTCCTGAACGGGGTCGTCGAGGTGGTGGTAGCCCACCGGGACCACGCCGGAATCGTTGATGTCACGGGACGACAGGGTCGCCGTCGTGGGGCGCTGCGGCGTCCGCTCGACCTCCGTCCCGTTCTCCCAGGCGCTGATCGAGTAGATCAGGGCACCGGCGGACTTGAGGACCGAGAAGTTCAGCACGTCGCCGCGCCCGTTGATGCCGGTCGGGAGCACCCGACCGACCGACGTCGGCCAGGTGCCCGCGCCGTCCCAGCGCACGGAGATGGGCCGCGAGGTCGGGGAGTGCAGCGCGCCCGCCGCCTGCCCCGCCTCGTTGACCGCCCACACTGCGGCGGAGGGAAAGCCCCACCGGTGCAGTTCCTCGAACTCGACCGACACACCGGGCCCGCCGGACACCTCGGGCCCGCCTGGCACTCCGGGCTCGCCCGACGCCTCGGTGACCGGTGCGCCGACGGCCAGCACCGTGATCACGATCGGTAAGGACAACCAGCGCATGGGGGTGCTCCTCGTCCGGTTGGCGCGGCGACGCATGAGCCGTCAGGGCAGGCGTACGGTCCAGCGGAACGCGCGCGGGGGCGGCCACAGCCGCTGATCGTTGTTGCCGACCACCACGCCGGCGTTGTTCAGGCCCACCGGCTTCGCCGCGACGTCCGACGGCGTCCGCAGGTCGGTGAGCGTGCCCGCACGCCAGAGGAACACGCGAGGCGCTCCCTCCACCGTGTGCCAACCGGCGACGTCACCCCGGTCGTTGACGGCTACCGCTTCGCCCGCGCCGCTCGTGCCGAGGTCGACCGCCTGACCGCCGCGCCAGAGCACCGCTTCGCGCACGCCGTCGACAACCCGCCAGCCGACGACGTCACCGCTTTCGTTGATGGCACGCGGGTTGTCCGCGACGCCCGCATCGTCACCGGGCAGCACGGTCACCCGGTCGCCCGTCCAGAGCAGCGCACGGGTGGGGCTGTTGTGGTCCGCACGCCACGTGCCGGCCAGGGCGTCGGACTCGTTGAGCGCCAAGGCGCTGTGGACACCCGTCGAAGCGAGGCCGGGCAGTCGGGTGCAGCGGGTCGCCGAACAGCGGAACGCGTAGTCGGCGGTGCCGTCGAGCAGGGTCAGCGAACCCGCAGTGGTGCCGCGGTTGTTGACGACCTGGTGCTCCACGCCGATCGCCTGGGGCAGCGGCAGGTCGGCGAACTTCCCGTCGCGCCAGACGCCCGCGCGAGTCGTGCCGCGTCCGGTGTCCGCGAAGTGCTTGTACCCCACCGGGACGACCCCGGAGTCGTTGATGTCGCGCGAGGAGTGGGCGAACGTCGTGGGGTGCGCCGGTGTCCGTTCGACCTCCGCGCCGTTCTCCCAGGACTTGACCGAGTAGAGCAGCATGCCGCCGACCTTGCGGGTCGAGCTGTTCAGCACGTCGCCGCGGTTGTTGACGCCGGTCGGGTACGCCCGGCCGGTCGGCGTCGGCGGGGTGCCGGCACCGTCCCACCGCACGGAGGTGGCGTGCGCGTACCGGGAGTGCGCGGAGCCGACCGCCTGGCCCGACTCGTTGACCGCCGACACGATGGTGGAGGGGAAGTCCGGCAGCGTCGGCAGTTCCTCGAACCCGGCCGACGCCTCGGCGACCGGCGCACCGAAAACCAGCAACGCGCTCACGGTCGGGATGGACAACCAGCGCATCGGTGCTCCTCGTCCGGTCGGCGCGCGAGCCCTCGGGAGAACCGTAGCGACGACGCCGAGACCGCCGGTCCCACCGAGTGGTTCAACACCGCCGATCCGTTCGGCGCCGTGACCGGCCGACGACCGGCCCGACCCAGCACCATCCACAGTGGACTGTGCAGCACCTCGCGGCTGCCCACTGTGACGGGGAATTCGCGCGGTCAGCGGGCCGGCGCTCAGCGCACGCCGAGCACGCCGACCAGTGGTGCGAGTTCGGGTTCGTCGCGTGCCTGTCTCAACGCGTCGGCGAGCACCGCCTCGTGCGTGGGCAGCGCGCGTTCCAGCGCGGCGCGCCCCACGTCGGTGAGTTCGGTGTAGATCCCGCGCCGGTCGTCGGGGCACAGGTAGCGCTGGAGCAGCCCGCGCTGTTCGAGCCGGGTCACCAGCCGGGTGGTGGCCGACTGGCTGAGCACGACGGCCCGGGAGAGCTGGTTCATCCGCAGGTACCGGCCGTCGGGTTGGCGGGACAGCGCGTCGAGGACGGTGTACTCGCTGACCGACAGGTCGTGCTCGCGTTGCAGCGCGCGCTCCAAGGCGTCTTCGATGCGCGCGTGCAGCGCGGCCAAGGTGCGCCAGCCCCGCGCGCGAGCCTCGGCGGCGTCGTCGGAGATGACGGACACAGCACCACCCTCCTTGCGCACGCTTCGATGCGTGCGGCAGTATCAGGCGTGTGCAATAACCCGCGTCTGCAACTATCGCGGACGCCGGTTGAACGCGCCTGAGACCAGTCTACCGAGGGGGACGGGATGCAGATCCGGCACGAGGGGGCGGACGCGCCGCCGCGCTGGTCCGCGCGGCTGTGGGTGGCGCTGATGATCAGCAGTGGGGTGATCCTGCTCGACGGGCTGGACATCTCGATGATCACCGTGGCGATCCCGGAGATCCAGCGCGAACTGGGCATGACCGCCGCCGCCGCGCAGTGGCTGGTGGGCGGCTACGTGCTGGCCTTCGGCGGGTTCCTGCTGCTCGGCGGCCGCTGCGCCGACCTGTTCGGGCGGCGCCGGGTGCTGGTGACCGCCATGGCGGTGTTCGCGCTGGTGTCACTGCTGGGCGCGCTCGCCGACGACCCGGCGCTGCTGGTCGGGTCGCGGTTCGTGAAGGGGGTGGCGGCCGCGTTCACCGCGCCGGCCGCCATGTCGCTGCTGACCACGACGTTCCCCGAAGGCCCGCAGCGCAACCGGGCGTTCGGCATCTTCAACGTGTTCGAGGCGTCGGGCTACTCCAGCGGGCTGCTGGTCGGCGGGCTGCTCGCGGCGCTGGACTGGCGGGCCACGTTCGTGCTGCCCATCCCGATCGCCGTGCTGCTGCTGGTCGCGGCCCTGCGCTACCTGCCGCCGGACCCGCCGCGCGCGGTGCGCCCGCGCGTCGACGTCGGCGGCGCGGCGACGTTGCTCGGCGGGATGCTGCTGCTGGTGTTCACCGTGTCGTCGGCCGCCGACGTCGGGTGGGCGTCCGCGCGGACGTGGGGCGGCCTGGCCGGGGCGGCGCTGCTGCTGGCCGTGTTCGTGCGGATCGAGCGGACGGCGCGCGAACCCCTGATCCGGCTGGGCCTGCTGCGCGACCGGGGCCTGGTGGCCGCCAACCTCAGCGCGGCCCTGCTCTACGGCGGCGCGATGGGTTTCCAGTTCCTGCTGGCGCTGTACCTGCAGAACCTCAACGGGTGGCGGCCGTGGCAGATGGCCCTGGTGCTGCTGCCGGCGGGCCTGGTGGTGGTCGGGCTCGGCCCGCGCCTGGGCGCGTTGATGACCCGGTTCGGCGTGCACCGGGTGCTGCTGGTGGGGCTGCTGGCGTTCGTGCCGAGCTACCTGCTGGTGCTGGGCCTGGGCCCGGCACCGGACCTGTGGCTGCTGCTGCCCGCGTCGGTGCTGTGGGGGGTGGGGTTCGCGTTGAGCATCTCGGCCTTGATGGTCGCGGGGACCAGCGGCGTGGCGGACGCGGAACAGGGCGTGGCGGCCGGGCTGCTCAACAGCTCGTTGCAGGTCGGCGGCGCGTTCGGGCTGGCGGTCGTGACGGCGGCGATCGTGCCGGGCACGGAACTGGCGATGCTGCGCCCCGGGGTCGTGGTCATCCTGGTGTTCGCGGCCCTGACCCTGGCCGCCCAACTGCTCCGGCGGCGCGGCGGCTCCCGGGCCACCTAACCGGCGGCTCGGCCGAGCAGCGCGTCGATCTCCGGGTCGCCGGTCGGCGGGCTGTGCCGGGTGGGCGCGCCGGCGGCGAGCAGCAGCGCGACCGTGCCGGGGTAGTCGCCGTCGTCGGTGCGGTTCGCCGACGAACCCCGGATCGCGCAGTCCAACGGGGTGGGGCCGGAGGTGTCGAAGGCGCGGTCGGCGAGGTCCGCGCCGCGTGCCACGAGCAGGCGGGTCACGTCCAGCCGACCGTTCGCGGCCGCCCGCTCCAGCGGGGTGAAGTTGCTCCAGCCCGGGGTGTCGACGGCCATCCCGCTGTCCAGCAGCGCCGCCACGACCTGCGTGCGCCCCAGTGCCGCGAACTGGCCGAGGATCCACCCGTAGTCGTCGCCCGGCGGCGTGCCGAGGACCGGCGACGCGGCACGGGGCAGGGTGGTCGACCCGCCTCGGGCGACGGCGAGGACCGCCTCGTCCACGGCGTCGAGGTCGGCCACCGCGCCGCGCGCGGCCGGCAGCTCGTAGGCGGCGAGGTGGCCGCACCTCGCGGCCGGCGCCAGGGGCCGGCGGCCGACGTCCCACCGGTCCCACGGGCGGTTCACGTCCGCGCCCGCGTCGAGCAGGACGGTCAGCAGCCGCACGCCCCGGCCGCGCCCGATGGCGTGGTGCAGGCAGTGGTGGGCGTCGACGTCGACGCCGCGCTCTAGGAACCAGCGCAGGCCGGCGACGTCCTCGAAGTCGAGCTTGTGGTTGACCATTCGTTCGAAGCCCGGCCGGTACAGCGCGTCGAGGAACTCCGGGTCGCCCTGCTCGCACGCGTGGTAGAACACGTCCTCGTCCGGTTCGGCCCCCGCCGCCAACAACCGGCGCACTTCCGCCAGGTCACCGCCCTCCACCGCCGCGAGCAACGACACGGTGCACCTCCCCGCACCCGACTCACGTCACCCGGACGCGCGACCGTCCACTTGGAACACCCGAGTCCCGGCCCGCTCTAGGGTGGCGAGGCGGAAAGCTCGACGCGCGAGGGAGACCGATGGTCCGCTGCACCCACCTGTTCGGCGCGAAGCGCCGGGTGACCTTCTCACTGCCGCTGGACGGCCCGCGCGGCCCGGTGAGCGTCGTCGGGTCGTTCAACGACTGGACACCGGGCGTGCACGAGCTGCTCCCCCGCCGGGACGGCACCCGCACCGTCACGGTGATCCTCCCACCCGGCACCCACCACTTCCGCTACCTGGCCGCCGACGGCCACTGGTTCGACGAGACCGACGCGCAGCACGTGGAGGGGGACAGCGCCATCACCATCGACGGCTGACCGGCCCCGCCGTCGACGGGCCGGTCACCGCGCGGCGAACTGGCCGTGGAAGCCGAACGGGATCGCGTGCGGCACCTCGGCCCGCGCCAGTTCGGTGAACGTGGCCGCGTCCAGCACCAGCAGGCACGACCGCCCGGCCGCCGAGTCCAGCACGACCGAGAGCAGCACGCCGCCGTCCTCGTCCCGGGCGTCCGGCACGGCCACGAACACCGGCTCGCCGGGGTAGCGGCCGGGCTCGTGCCAGGTCCACGTCCGTCCACTCCGGACGTCGACCTTCACCAGCTGGTTGAGGAAGTCGTCCCGGCCGCCGCCGTGCGCGCCGACCCCGTACGCGTACCGGTAGTCGCGCCCGTTGTGCGGCCGGTAGGAGATCCGGGGCAGTTCCAGCGCCTCGTCCGCCAGCCGCCGGCTGCGCACGGCCCCGTCGGCGAGGTCGACGGTGTAGCGGGTCGGGTGGGCCAGCGGCAGGTCCGCGTTGCCGCGCACCCGGTCCAGGTAGAGCGCGTCGACCACGGACGAGTCGGGGTAGGCGCAGAGGTCGACGACGACGCGGCCGTCCTCGTCGTAGGCGTTGATGTGGTGGAAGGCGAAGAACGCGTCGGTGCGGCCGTCCGCGACGACCGAGCCGTCCTGCTGGGAGAACACCACGAACCGGGTGCCCAGCTCCGGCCGCCACCGGTAGTTCTCGATGAACGGCCTGCCGCGCAGCAGGAACGACAGCGGGTTGACCACCAGCGGGAAGATCGCCAGCACCACGTGCCGCTCGGTGATCGCGAAGCTGTGCAGGTAGCCGGGCCGGTCGGTGGCCAGGGTGGCCAGCGGTTCGCGGGTCGCGCCGCGCTGCCGGTAGAGCTGGTAGAGGCTGCGCCGGCCGAACTTGAGCACGTAGTTGACCAGGTCGCCGGTGAGCGGGGCGACGTGCGGGTGGGCGGTGGTGACCTGGCCCGCGATGGTGTCGTCGGGGTCGGTCAGGCCGACCGTGGCGAGGGTCTCGGGGTCGAACCGGACGGCGATGGGCGTCTCGGTGAGCGCCCAGTCGCGGTCGTCGCCGAGCACGACGTTGACGTTGGCGTTGACGTTGACCTCGGAGCGGGCGAACAGCCGGGCGAAGATCGATCGGCACGGGTCGGTGGCGAACTCGGCGAACGCGATCTTCCCGTTGTCCCGCAAGGACTTGAGGCTCGGCGTTTGCAGGAACCGGTTGCGGTAGGAGACCCGGCCGCCGCCGAACGCGAACCGGTGCAGCATCGCCTGGCCGTCGAACCAGTGCCGCAACGACCGGTCGCCGCTCTCGAACTTGGCCGGACCGTTGCGCACCAGCGTGCCCGACAGCCACGGCGGCAGCTCGCCGCGCACCGCCAGCTCCGCGACCACTTCGCGGTCCAGACTCGTGAACCCTGCGCGCATGACCCCTCCGGCATTGGATAACGATGTTATGAAACACCGTTATCCAATGCCCGTCAAGCCGGTGCCCCACCTCCGGGGCGCTCACCCCTCGTCGAGCGGCACCTGCCCGCCGTGCGCGAGCGCCCAGCGGCCCATGGCGTCGATCGGGCCCAGCATCGACTCGCCGAGCGCGGTCAGCGCGTACTCGACCTGCCCCGGCCGCGCGCGGCGCAGCACCAGGCCGGAGCGCTCCAGCCGGCGCACGGTCTCGGTGAGCACCTTGGGGCGGATGCCGCCGATGGTGCGACGCAGGTCGGCGGGCCGGCGGGGGCCGTCACGCAGCGCCCACACCACGACCGGGTTCCAGGTGTTGGCCATCAGGTCGAACGCCAGCCGGGCCTGGCAGTCGGCGAGAAACCGGGTCACGTCGCTCCCCCTCGGGTGGGCACCGTTCGGTGCCCGTCGCACTCCTTAGCGTCGAAACCGACCGGGATATGCCGGCGGACGGAGGGACACGGGATGCGGATCGGCGTGCTGGGCACCGGCGGGATGGCCGAGGCCCTGGGTGGCAAGTGGGCGGCGGCCGGGCACCAGGTGTTCATCGGGGGGCGGGCACCCGCGAAGGCGGTCGCGCTCGCCGAGCGGATCGGCGCGCGGGCGGGGTCCCTCGCCGAGGCGGTGGCGTTCGGGGACGTGCTGCTGGTCGCGGTGCCGGCGAGCGCGGCCGTGCGGGCGTTGGGCGACGCGGCCGGCAAGGTCGTGGTCGACTGCACCAACTCGATCGCGCCGGGGTTCCTGCTCGACGAGCCGGCGCAGGCGGCCCGGCTGGCGGCGGCCTCCGGCGGCGACGTGGTCAAGGCGTTCAACCTGTCCCCGGTCTCGGCGTGGCGCGAGCCGGAGCCGGTCTACGGGGGCACGCGGTTGGGCGTGCCGCTGTGCGGGGACTCGCCGGAGGCGCTGGCGGCCGTGCGCGAACTCGTGCGCGACGCGGGGTGCGTGCCGGTGGACGGTGGCGGGCTCGCGCGGGCGGCGTTGCTGGAGGCCGCGGCCGCGTTCGTGATCGGGGTGCTGAAGTCCGGCGGGCAGGACGTCCGGGCGATGTTCCCGACCTTGCCGGAGGCGCTAATCTGACAGCACTGTTACACCTACCGAGGGGGCGGGGATGTACCCGGAGATCGAGCCGTACGAGCGCGGGATGCTCGACGTCGGCGACGGGCACCAGGTGTACTGGGAGGTCTGCGGCAACCCGGACGGCAAGCCGGCCGTCGTGCTGCACGGCGGCCCCGGGTCGGGGTGCAGCCCCAACCAGCGCCGCTACTTCGACCCGGCGGCATACCGGATCGTGCTGTTCGACCAGCGCGGGTGCGGGCGCAGCACCCCGCACGCGAGCACGCCCGTCGTGGACCTGTCGACCAACACCACCGACCACCTGATCGCCGACCTGGAACTGCTGCGCACCACGCTCGGCATCGACCGGTGGCTGGTGTTCGCCGCGTCCTGGGGTTCGGTGCTGGGCCTGGTGTACGCCGTGCGGCACCCCGGCCGGGTCTCGGCGATGGTGCACGCCGGGGTCGCCACCGGGCAGCACGCCGAGACCGAGCTGCTGGTGAACGGGCTCGGGCCGATGTTCCCCGAGGCGCACGCCCGGTTCCGGGAAGCCGCCGGCAACCCGGCGGGCAGCCTGACCGCCGCGTACCGGGAGCTGCTCACGGACCCGGATCCGGCCGTGCACCAGGCGGCGGCGGACGCGTGGTGCGCGTGGGAGGACGCCCTGGTCCCCCTCTCACCGGACAACTCGCGCTTCGACCCGCCGTGGTATCGGCTGGCGTTCGCCCGACTGGTCGCCCACTACTGGTCCCAGGGCTCGTTCCTGCCCGACGACTACGTGTACGACAACGGCGACCGCCTGACCGGCATCCCGGGCGTGGTCGTGCAGGGCGAACTCGACCTGTCGAACCTCATCGGCACGCCGTGGCTGCTCGCCAAGGCGTGGCCGGAGGCGGAGCTGGTCATGATCCGGGACACGGCGCACGGCGGCAGTGCGAGCATGTCCGCAGCCAGGGTCGCCGCCACGGACCGGTTCCGGTGACGCGGCAGACCCCCTGGCTCCGGACTGGCGAGGGGGTTTGCCGATGTTCGAGAGGTTCACCGAGCGGGCGCAGTACGTGACCGTGTTGGCGAAGAAGGAGGCCGAACTCCTGCACCACGGCTACATCGGCACCGAGCACCTGCTCATCGGGCTGCTGCTGGAGCGCTCCGGCAGCGCCGCGCGGGTGCTGATGTCGCTGGGGCTGTCCCCGCAGCACTGCGTGCGGCACGTGGTGGACATCGTCGGCCGCGGCCGCGAGCAGGTCCGCGGCCACTTACCGTTCACGCCGCGCGCGAAACGGGCGATGGACCAGGCCGTGCGGCAGGCGACCGCGTTGGGGCACGGGCGGATCTCGACCGAGCACCTGCTGCTGGGCGTGCTGGACGAGGACGAGGGCGTGGCCGCCGAGGTGCTGGTGCGCTCGGCGGTCTCGCTGGACGACGCGCGCGAGCGGCTGCTGGCCGTGATGTCCGGCTACGAACTGCCCGCACCGCGGATCCCGGCGGCGGTCTACGTGAGCTACCTGCGGCCCGACGACCGGCACGTCGCGGGGCGGATCGCGGACTGGCTGCACCACTCGCTCGGCGGCGACCAGGTGGTGCTGGACGCGGAGGAGGCGGTGGAGGGCAGCGACGCGGTGGTGGTCGTGATCAGCCCGCAGTGGGCCCCGCACTGGCCGATGTCGCAGGAACTGGAGGTCGCGGCGGCGTGGGGGATCCGGATCGTGCCGGTGCTGGTCGACGGGGCGCGGATGCCGGCCGTGCTGCCGGAGGGCCTGGCCGCGCTGGTGGAGCCGCCCGCGATCGAGATCGGCCACGACACGTTCCGGCAGGACATGACGGCGCTGACCGAGCGGTTGCAGTGACGCGGGCGGAACACAGCGCCGGAATACGGGCCGGGATACTGGTTGGAATGCGCGGCGGGACACGGGTTGAAATGCGCGGCGGGATTCAGCGAGGACAGGTCTTCCCCGGTTCGGCCTGCCTGCGCACGGTCACCGAGTGGAGCACGCTCACCGACCTCGCCCCGAGAGCGGCCGACGTGTACTTCGCCTGGTCGTGCTGAGCGTTGGCGGCCTGGAACCCGGCGACCTGGCCGGTCGGGACCGAAAGGACGACCACCGCGAACCCGACGCAGAAATCACGGTTCTGCTCGCCGATCTTGATCGGCGATTCGGTCACCCAGGAACCGTCCGCGTTACCGATCGCCGAGCGCAGCACGTAGTAGTCCGTCCCGCTCAGGACCCCGACCACCAGGCTCCGGCCCGGCTCCGGATCCCCGGCTCCCCACACGTCGACCTCCCGCTGGACGTCCTGGCGGTCCACCGGCGAGGTGATCCGCACCGCCGGCCGCGGATCGGGGGCGGGAGTCGTGGTGATCGTCGCCGCGGTCGGGTCGGGGTCGTCGCTCGTCCTCGGGGTCGGCCCGACCACGACGACCGGGTTGGCGTCCGGCAGCAGCCCGACCTTGTCCAGCACGGTGAGCGCGGCAGCCGCCAAGCCCACCACCGACAGCACCGCGCCCACCGCCTTGCTCGATCGCGTCCACCGAGACCGCGTTCCGGCCGCACCGGACCCCGCCGAGCCCGCCTCCGACGACACCCCACCGGGTGCCGACAGTTCCGTTTCCACCTTCGTCGCCACTCGGCGAACCTATCGCCCGAAAGGCTGACCAGACAATGACACAACAGATCGAACAAACATTCTCGACGTTCTGGCGGAATTCAACGCCTCAAGGGTTTCGAGTCCGGCTGTCCACGCAGCACAGGTCCCCGCGATCGCCACCGCCGGGCGGAATTCCGCAATTCGACGGAAACCCGCCCGGCGGGGTGACTACGCCCAGCCCGGCATCGGGTGGCCGGCCATCAGCTCGGCCACCTCGGCGGCGATCCGGCCCAGCGCCGCGTCGTCGCCGGCCGCCGCGACCGCCGCCTCGATCCACGCCGCCACCTGCGGCATCTGGTCGGGGCCCAGGCCCCGGGTGGTGATCGCGGCGGTGCCCAGGCGCAGGCCCGACGGGTCGAACGGCTTGCGCGGGTCGTAGGGCACGGTGTTGTAGTTCGCCTCGATGCCGGCCCGGTCCAGCGCCTGCGCGGCCGGCTTGCCGCCGATCGCCTTGCCGGCCAGGTCGACCAGTACCAGGTGGTTGTCGGTGCCGCCGGAGACCAGGTCGAACCCGCGCTGCGCGAGCGCCGCCGCCAGCGCCTGGGCGTTGGCCACCACGTTGTGCGCGTAGGTCCGGAAGCCCGGCGCGGACGCCTCCCCCAGCGCCACCGCGATGGCCGCCGTGGTGTGGTTGTGCGGGCCGCCCTGCAACCCCGGGAACACCGCCTTGTCCACGGCCTTCGCGTGCGCGGCGTCGGAGAGGATCATCGCGCCGCGCGGTCCGCGCAACGTCTTGTGCGTCGTGGTGGTGATCACCTGCGCGTGGCCGACCGGCGACGGGTGCGCGCCGCCCGCGATCAGGCCGGCGATGTGGGCGATGTCGGCCACCAGCACGGCGTCGACCTCCGCAGCGATGGCCGCGAACGCCGGGAAGTCGATGGTGCGCGGGATCGCCGTGCCACCGCAGAAGATCACCTTCGGGCGTTCGCGCAGCGCGATCTCGCGCACCTCGTCCAGGTCCACCCGGCCGGTCTCCTTGCGCACGCCGTACTGCGCGCTGCGGAACCACTTGCCGGTCGCGGACACGGCCCAGCCGTGCGTCAGGTGGCCGCCCATGGGCAGCGCCATGCCCATCACGGTGTCGCCGGGGTTCAGGAAGGCCAGGTAGACGGCCAGGTTCGCGGGCGAGCCGGAGTACGGCTGCACGTTGGCGTGCTCGACGCCGAACAGGGCCTTGGCGCGGTCGACGGCCAGCGCCTCGACCGGGTCGACGAACTGCTGGCCCTCGTAGTACCGGCGGCCGGGGTAGCCCTCGGAGTACTTGTTGGTCAGCACCGTGCCGGTGGCCTCCAGCACCGCCCGGGACACGTAGTTCTCCGAGGCGATGAGCCGGATCTTGCCGAACTGGCGGTGCGCCTCGCCCTCGACCAGGCGGGCGATCTCCGGGTCCGCGGCGGTCAACGACGGCAGAGGGGGTTGGTGCACGACAGCCTCCAACGCGCCGTGGCACCCAGGCGCGCGGTGCAAGCCGGCTCGTCGCTCCCCGGTGGTCGATCCCACCCTCGTCACGCCAGTCGCGTACACCTTCACCCTAACCGGGCGATTCGAGACGCGGTGTTGCCGGGCCGGCCGACCACCTCCGATACTGCGTGGGAAAAGCACCAACCCCTCAGGCATCACGTCAGCCGTTTCCCCTGCCCCGAAAGGAGCTGACGTGCTCGACCGTCGAACCTTCGTCCTCGGCACCGCCCTGGCCGCCACAGCTACTGCGATCACCGGCACAGCAGCCCACGCGTCACCCCGCCTCGACAAGACCGCCGGCGCGGCCACGGCCGCCGGCAGCCCGGTCACCCTGGCCCGCCTGGACGGCCGCTGGGTGCTCGCCGACGAGACCGGCTCGGTGCGGATCACCACCGGCCTGGACAACGCCGACGTGGTGGACCTCGCCGACGACGGCACGGGCCTGATCGCGGCGGGCTCGCTCGCGGGCGACCCGGTGGCCGCGCTGTGGACCTCGCCGGACGGCGTGGCCTGGCGCGAGGTCCGCCGCCTGCACGGCACCCGCTCCGAGTTCACCGCCGCGGCCGGCGCGCTCGCGCTGGGCTCGGTGCTGCGCGGTGAACGCGCCTCGCTGGTCCGCGTCGCCGCCCGGCGCACCGCCACCGGCTGGACCACGGTCCCGGTGCGTGGCCTGGAGCTCACCGACGGCCTGTCCGCCTCGGCGCTGGCGGCCACGCCGGACGGCTGGGTGTGCGCGGCCGTCGGCACCTCCGGCACCCGGCTGCACGCCTCGCGCGACGGCGTGACGTGGACGGAACTGCCCGCGCTGCCAGGCGTCGCGGTGCGCGGCCTGACCGCCGACGCGCGGACGATCCGCTGGCACGGCAACGAGATCGCCGGTTCCACCCCGCTGACCGGCGTGCTCGGCGGCCCCGGCGGGCCGGCCGCGGTGCCCGCCGACGCGAAGGCCCTGGGCGCGACCGGGGGCCGGTTCGCCTGGCTGTCCGCCGGACGCCTGCTGACCACGAGCTGACCTCCCGGAGCGACGATGATCACCTTCAGCCAGATCGACGGCACACCGGTCTACTACTGGCGCTCCACGCGCGGCGACACCACGCCTCGCAACTGGCAGGCCACCCAGGCGTTCTACGACACCCTGGTGCTGTGGATCCGCGACCTGCGGTCCCTCAGCGCCGCGCACGGCTCGATCAGCTACCTGGTGTCGGCCGGGTTCTACGTCAACAAGCCCGGCCAGCACGGCGAGGGCACCGCGATGGACCTGGACCACGTCCGCTGGTCCGGCGGCGCGGTCTCCTCGCCGCTGGACCACGACCACGCGTCGGGCACCCTGGCGACCAGGCGGCGCTACCTGGCCGTCGACGCGGTGTGCCGCCGGCGGTTCCGGTACGTGCTGGACGGCTGGTACAACGCCGACCACGCCGACCACCTCCACTCCGACTTCGGCGGGCTCCCGGTGCGGTGCCTGAAGAGTTCGGAGGCCGACACGAAGTTCGTGCAGTCGCTGTGCAACGACTTCCTGAACTCCGGCCTGACCGTGGACGGCATCTGGGGCACGAACACGCAGAACGCGTTCACCACCGCCAAATCCCGCCTGGGCATCACCGGCGACCCGCACACCACCACCTCGGTGTGGCAGTCGTTCCTCTCGGCCGCGGCCCGGAAGGGCTTCGCGAACCAGGCGTTCTAGCCGGCACGGGCGGTCGCGCCGAACACGCGACCGCCCGACCGTTGCCGGCCGCAGGTGCCACCACTGCGGTCCCAGATCCGTTCCCCCGGCCCCGACCCGACGCCTCGGTGTTCGAACGCGCACTCCCGCGAGTCGGTCGTTGAGTACATGCCGGTGAAGGCCGGGTCTGTCGTAGTCGCCGCCGCCGCGCTGCGCCGGGACGCGGTCGACCACCTCGGTCGGTGGGTCACACGGCGGGCATCGGACGAGTGCCGCCCGAACGGATGAACCAGTGGGCCGGCGCGTATTCGCCGGTCCGCTCCGGTGACCTTTCGGTCGAGCGGGTCGACTCCGGTGAACGGGGGCTGGGAATCGGATGGATTTGCTGACCGCTATCACGTTGGGTGCGGCAGGCGGGGCCCTGGTCGAGGCGATCACGATCTTCGCCCAGGTCGAAGCGTGGCAGGAAGCCCGTCGGCGGAAGCGGTCCCGGGGCAGGGGGAAGCTGCCCACCTTCGCGACGTTCGTGGACCTGCCGGCCAGGCTGGCGGCGGGGATCACCAGGCTCGTCCTCGGCGGCGTGGCGGGAGCGGTCTTCCACGACCAGCTCGCCGGCATCGCCGCCGCCATCGCGGTCGGCGCGTCCGCGCCGGCCGTCCTGCACCAGCTCGCGGCGTTCCAGTCCGCGCGGCAGGCGGTCGAGCAGACCGCCGAACCCGGCGCGCGGACCCCGGTCGGCGAGCCGCTGGACCACCCGGAGGCGAGCCGGTGACCACTCGCCGCACGTTCGCGGCCCGTTACTGGGCCGCGCTCACCGACTCCCACCCACCGCACCAGGCACCGCACCAGGCACCGCAGCACTCAGCGCACAACCCACCGCACCACTCAGCGCACAACCCACCGCACCACTCAGCGCACCAACCACCGCGCCAGGCACCGGCCGGTGCCGGCGTGCTCGGGCGCTACCTGGCAGCCCTGGCCGGCCGGGTCGGCGGCGGCCCGGCGGCCGGGACCGCCGGGCCGGTCAGGAGGCGGTGCGCGGCGCTCGCACTGGCCGCCGCCACGGCGGTGGGCGCGCACACCTCGCCCGCCGTCCCGTTGGGCGCACCGCCCGCCCAGCACCACGACCAGCGGCCCGCGCGGGTCGTGGTGCTGGTGGACGCCTCGGACGGGGTGCCGCCGGCGGTGCTGGCGCGAGAACGGGGCGCGGCCCGGCTGATCTCCCGGCTCGGGCGGGCGACCGGCACCGCGCCGGACGTCCTGGCCTACGGGCGGTCGGCCGGGACCCGGGCCGACGGGCTGCTCCGCGCGACCGGCGTGCTGGACCGGCACGACGGGCCTCGGGTGATCTTCCTGTTCGCCGGCGTCCGGACCCGGCCGGGCACGGCGGACCTCAGCCGCGCGCTGGCCCGTGCGCGGGCCGCCGGGGTCGCCGTCTGGCCGGTCGGGTTCGGTGACGTGGACCGCGATGAGCTGGCGCGGTACGCCGAAAAGGGTCACCAGGGGCGGTGTCGTGCCGCGCCGAGCGCTTCGGTGGTGGCCGACGCGCGGGACGCGACCGTCGTAGACGTGTTCGCGCAAGCGGGGTGCCTGGGTCATGCGCGCGCACCGGTCGACGGCGGCCGGGCGTGGATCAGGGTGCCGCCGGGAGCGGAGGTCGTGGTCGTGGCGATCCCCGGCCGGGCCGGGGTCGAGCTGCACCGCGAACACCGTCCGCCGCCGGGGTACCGGGCCGTCCACCTGGGTCCGTCGGCGGACCCGGACCGATCGGAGATGACCGTCCTGTGGACGTTCCCAGGGTGAAGCGGTGTCCGGGCGTGGCGACGGTGGGCGTCCTGGGGGGCGTGGCCGGGTTCGGGGCGGTCAGTCCACCAGGGCTTTCGCGTAGTTGCCCAGCGAGCGCTGGTAGCGGGGCAGGGTCGGGGCCAGCGCCGTCAGGGCCACCGACACGGCCTCGCGCTCGCGGCCCACGTCCGCCAGCGCCAACGCCAGGAACGCGCGCACCGCGCCGTCGAGGTGGTCGGAGCCGGCGTCCTGCTCGGTGGCCAGCAGTTCCACGGCGATCTCCGGCTGTCCCAGGTTGCGCAGCGAACTGGCCATCTGGATCACCGCGCGCCGCCGGCGCTCTCCGGGCAGCCCCAGGTCCAACGCCTCCCGGTAGAGCGGGACGGCTCGGTCCGGGTGCCCCGTCGAGTCGAAGGCGGCCGCCCGCTCGAACGCGGCCACCGCTTCCGGCGCGTCGCGCACGGCGTCGTCCACCGCGACCCGGAAGTCCTCTTCGGACAGTTCGTCCTGCCGCTCCCACACCTCGGTGATCCGCTGCTCCCACATGGCCCCAGCAAAGCACAACGGCCCGAGGTCACGCCGGCGGACCGTCCGAACCGGGCGCTCCGCCGCCGGCCCGACCAAGGCGGCGACACGGGGGCGTGGCGGTCAGGCGCGGCGCGGCGAGAGTTGGCAGACCACGTCGAGCGCCTCCCGGAACGGCGGCAGCGGCCGCACGTCGGTCCGCGGTTCGCGCACCCACCGCACCGGGCCGCCCACGGTGACGCTGGGCGGCACCGGCAGGTAGCTCGGGCCGTCGACCACGAAGACGCCGGAGGGCACCGGCGGGTGCTGGACGCCCGGGTCCTCGACCAGGAACGCCCACGTCCCGTCGGGCAGCGCCAGGGTCGCCGCGACGATGCCGCGCCGGTCGAACTCCGCGTCCACCCAGCCGCCGAACCGGGCCGGTACCACCAGGCCGACGATCCCCCGGCTGGTGGGCAGGTAGACGTTCCCGTCGGCGAGCACGAGCGGCCAGCCCAGGCCGATCGCCAGTCGTTCCACGGTCGCGTGCAGCTGATCGGCGTACTTCACGGCCGCGCACCTCCCCAGTGGCTCCATGTCCTGGGGTTCGAGGGACCGTCATGATCGGTTCGCCGCTGGTCGGAGCAACTTCCGGGTGATCCTCGGGCGCCGGACACCCAAGCGGCACATAGTTGACACTGACTAGTCGAACATGAATAGTTGGTTCTGACCAAGGAGGACGGATGGCGGGCAAGCGCAAGGTGGGCAACCTGCTGGGCCTGGCCGTGCTGAGCTACCTGGTGGCGCGGCCCGCGCACCCCTACGAGCTGAGCCGGATGCTGCGCGAGCACGGGGACGCGCGCAGCATCAAGTTCACCCACGGTTCGCTGTACATGGTGGTCGGGCAGCTCGCCAAGGCCGGGTTCATCACCGAGCACGAGACCTCCCGCGACGGCCAGCGGCCCGAGCGCACCGTCTACGCGCTCACCCCGGCCGGGCGGACCGAGCTGCGGGACTGGCTGCGGGAGCTCGTGGTCGAGCCCCGGCACGAGTACCCGCACTTCGTCGCCGCGCTGTCGCTGATCGCCGCGCTGCCGCCGGCCGAGGTCGTGAACCTGCTCAACGACCGGCTGGCCCGGCTCGCCGAGCAGCGCGCCGAGATCCGAGCCCTGATCGACGGCACCGACGTGCACCCGCTCTTCCTGGTCGAAGAGGAGTACCGGCTCGCCCTGCTGGACGCCGAGGCGGCGTTCGTGGCGGGCTTCATCGCCCGGATCGAGCACCCGGACACCGGGTGGGCCCCGATGTGGGCCGAGTTCCACGACCGATCGGAGGGGACGACATGAATGCTCTGGTGATCGGCGGCGGCATAGCCGGCCCGGTGGCCGCGATGGCGCTGCGGCAGGCGGGGATCGACGCGACCGTCCACGAGGCGTACGGCCGCACCGCCGA
This sequence comes from Saccharothrix espanaensis DSM 44229, assembly GCF_000328705.1. Lineage (NCBI taxonomy): Bacteria > Bacillati > Actinomycetota > Actinomycetes > Pseudonocardiales > Pseudonocardiaceae > Saccharothrix > Saccharothrix espanaensis. The sequence continues at coordinate 6,713,956 of NC_019673.1, forward strand.
GGGCGTGGGCGGCGGGCTGAGCATCGCGCCCAACGGGCTCAACGCGCTGGCCGTGCTCGGACTGGACGACGCGGTGCGCGCGATCGGCTCCCCCATCACGTCGATGGCGTTGCAGAGCGGGACCGGCAAGGTGCTCGGCGCGTTCGGCAGCGACCCGCCGCAGCTGCTGGTGTGGCGCGACCGGCTCTACCGGGTGCTGCGCGAGGAGGCCGAGCGGCGCGGCGTCCCGACCGAGCACGGCAAGCGGCTGGTCGGGGCGGAGAGCACCGACGACGGCGTGGTGGCCCGGTTCGCCGACGGCACCACCGCGCACGGGGACGTCCTGATCGGCGCGGACGGCATCCGGTCCACCGTGCGCGGGCTGATCGACCCGGCCGCGCCGGAACCCCGGTACGTGGGGCTGCTCGGGTTCGGCGCGACCGCCGCCCGCACCGGACTGCCCTCGACCGACGGGCGGATGTACCTGGCGTTCGGCAAGCGCGCGTTCTTCGGCTACCAGGTGCTCGACGACGGGTCCGGCGGCTGGTTCGCGAACCTGCCGTGGCGCGGCCCGATCACCGCCGCGCAGGCCCGTGCCACCAGCGCGCAGGAGTGGCTGCGCGTGCTGCGCGCCGCGTTCGCCGACGACCGGATCCCGGCGCTGGCCATGATCGACCAGGCCGCGCCGGAAGACCTGCTGGTCACCGGCCCGCTGGAGGACATCCCGTCGGTGCCGACGTGGAGCCGGGGCCGGCTGGTGCTCATCGGCGACGCCGCGCACGCCACCTCCCCCAGCTCCGGTCAGGGCGCGTCGCTGGCGGTGGAGAGCGCGGTGGAACTGGCCCGGTGCCTGCGCGACCTGCCGTACCGGGAGGCGTTCGCGGCGTACGAAGGGCTGCGACGGGAACGCGTCGAGCGGATCATCGCCGTGGCGGCCCGCACCAACCAGGACAAGGCCGCCGGCCCCGTGGCCCGCGTGCTCCGCGACCTGCTGATGCCGGTGGCCATGAAGTTCGCCAAGTCCGAGCGCTACACCTGGCAGTTCGAGCACCGCATCGACTGGGACGCATCACCGGCAAACGCGTAGCGACCGCACAGCCGGCGCACAGCGAGCGCGGTCAGCGTGGAGCACCTGACAGCCATCCACGACCGGGGACTCGCCTTCGACCTCGCGACGCTCAACCGCCGACGGGCACTCACCCTGCTGGGTGGCGCGGGCCTCGCCTCCCTGGCCGCGTGTGGCACGTCCACCACGGCCGCACCCTCGGGTCTGTCCACTCCGGACTCATTCACTTCGGAAGCCTCCGCTGCGGCGCAGTGCGGCGACCCGATCCCCGAGGACTACCTGCGCGGGGTGCAGGAGGCCGATGCCAAGGGGGTGGTGACATTCACCAGCATCTTCCCGGCGACGTGACCAACGGCTACACCGCGACCTGGACGTCGCGGTGTAGCGCCACCGTTCGCCCCGGCCGGCCGGGCATCACCCGACCCGGCCCAGCCCAGCCCACCGCGGCGCGGCGCGGGCCGGTGGCGCAGGTCTGGCGTCGATCGGCGCGGGCGGCCTGCGCAGTGCGGACGGTCTGCGCGGTGCGGACGGTCTGCGCGGTGCGGTTCGGCGTGGGTCGGGTGGTCAGTGGGAGTGGTCGGGGGTGGGGTGGGGGGTGGTGCGGGCTGCGGCTCTGGTGGTGGTGCGGGTGTGGGAGAGCAGGCCCAGGAGGCTGCGGCGGTCCCGGCGGAGCCAGGCGGCCAGGACCAGGGCCGCCGCCAGGAGCAGGACCCAGCCGAAGCTGAGCACCAGGACTGGCACCCACCAGACGACGAACCGGACCACCACCGCGTACCACGGGGCCGGACCGCCGTTCACCCGTTGCAGCGCCAGGTGGAACACGACCTGGCCGGGGGTGGCCCGGTCGGCCCGCAGCAACGGGACCACGAGCGTGTAGAAGGTCAGCGTGACCGCCGACAGGAGCGTGGTGAAGCGCGGCGACTCGGTCAGGGCCCGGGTGGTGTCGCCGGACAGCGCCAGGACCACCAGGATCGCGAACTGGGTCAGTTCGAAGACCAGCAGGTCGCCCGCGAACGCCAGCCCGCGCCGGGGCAGGCCGGGTGGTGCCAGGTCCGGGTCGTGCTCGGCGTTCGCCGGCGGCAGCAGGCGGGCCAGCGGGATCGCCAGCAGCCAGCCGACGGCGGTGCCGGTGGTGTTGGTGAGGATGTCGTCCACGTCCGCCAGCCGGTACGGGCACGGGTACAGGCCCAGCACGGCGCTGCCCTGGACGAACTCCACCGACGTCGACACCAGCACGCCCACGGCCACCGAGGTGAACAACCCCCGGCCGAACCGGTAGCGCAGCAGGAACCCCATCGGCAGGAACAGCACCACGTTGAGCAGCACCTGCCACAGCGCCGGGCTGCCGTCGCGCAGGATGTCGTCCAGCGACGCGAACAGCTGCAACTGCCACGAATCCGAGAACCGGCGGCCCGTGCAGAAGTCCGGCCCGACCACCGGCAGTGGGAACAGCGTGAACGCGACCAGGCCGCAGCCGTACAGCACCCCGGCCGCCGCGACTAACGCCGACCAGCCGCGCAGCCGGCCGAACCGGCGGTACTGGCGGTGCACCCAGGGCAGCACCGCCAGCGGCACCACCAGCGCGAACAGGATGAACGCGACGATCGACTCGGTCATCCGCACCGACACGAGCGACCCCCGGTCAGCCGGCCACCCGGTCGCGCCGACGTCGGCGCAGCACCACGAACACCCCCGCCGCCAGCGCGAGCACGACCACCGCCACCACCAGCGGCCACCAGGGCATCGGCGACTTCGCCAACGCCGGCGGGGTCGCCGCCAACTGGTCGGAGTCGGTCGAGCACACCACCGGGCGGGTCTCGCCGGTGCGGTAGGCGCACACCGAACTCGCCAGCCGCGCGGTGCCGTCCGGCGCGGCGTCGAAGACCACCTTGTCGGTGAGCGTGACGTCCTCGCCCGCCGGGATGGACGCCGTCCACTGCACCGACGTCTCCGACGTCCGACCGTCCTGGTCGGCGGTCACCACCCGCACGCCCGGTGGGACGGACTGCGTCACCCGCAGTCCCTCCACATCGGACGAACCGGTGTTGCGCACCGTGATCTTGTACGCCAGCTCGTCACCACCGTGCACCTGGTCGTGCGCGTTGTCGATGGAGATCGACAAGCCTTCCGTCACCGCCGTGCCCTCCTTGTCATGAACACCAGTCCGCCGCCCACGAGGAGCAGCAGCAGGCCACCGAGCAGCCAGGGCAGCAGCAGCGCGCCGGTCGACGCGATCGGCGGCGCCGGCTCCACCGCCGTCCGGGTCGAACACCTGGGGTCGTCGCCACCGGGCCGGCAGTTCGCGCCCGGCGTGTCCGAGATGACGGTGTTGGTCAGGTCCTTGTCGCCGTTGCCGGTCACCGTCACCGAGTAGGTCACCGTGGCCGTGCCGCCCACCGCGATGTCACCCGTCCAGGACAGCACCGGGTTCTGGTACACCGCGCCCTCCGACGCGCCCTCGAACGTGGCGTCGTCCAGCACGCCGACCAGCGAGTCGAAGAACCCGGCGCCGACCAGCGGTGTCCTGCCGGTGTTGCGCAACGTCACGGTGTAGGTCACGCGGTCGCCCGGCCGCACCTGCTCGCGGTCGGCCGCCTTCACGATCTCCAGCCCCGCCACCGGTGTCGTCGTGCCGCAGTCCGGCCCCGGGCAGAGCCGGCCCGGCGTGTCCGACGTGACCACGTTGCGCAGCAGGAAGTCGCCGGTCGGCGGGTCGGCCACCTTCACCCGGTAGGTCACCGTCGACGTGGCGCCGACCGGGAGCTGCCCGGTCCAGGTCAGCGTCGGTGCGGCGAACGACGAGGTGCCCGTGGTCGCCGACGCGGACAGGAACTCCGCGTCGTCGAGCACCCCGCCCAGGTCGTCGGTGAACTGCGCGGCCGGCAGGTCGACCTGGCCGGTGTTGGCCACCACGACGGTGTAGGTCACCGGCTCGCCGGGCTTCGCCTCCGCCCGGTCCACGGTCTTCACGATCGCCAGGCGCGGCACCAGGACGGTGGCCGAGCAGCGCGGGTCCACCTCGCCGGCGCGGCCACGCATCGGCAGCGGGCAGTTCGACCCCGGGGTGTCCGACCCGACCGCGTTGACCAGCCTCAGGTCGCCGGTCGCCGGTGTGCCGACGGTCACCGAGTAGGTGACCGTGGCCTTCGCGCCAACGGCGAGCCGCCCGCTCCACCTCAGCGCCGGCGCGGCGTAGTCGACCATGCCCGCCGTGGCCGTGGCGTCGGCGTTGTAGGCCGCGTCGTCCAGTACCTCGGTCAGGTCGTCGGCGAAGCTCGCGTCCTGCGCGGTCTGGCCGGTGTTGGTGACCACGACCGTGTACGTCACCCGCTCCCCCGGCGCGGCCGTGGTGCTGCTCGCGGTCTTCTCCACGATCAAGCCGGGCAGTTCGGTGAGCGTGCCGCACTTCGGGTCGGTCGAGCCCGGCGGGCAGTTGTTGCCCGCCGAGGTCGACCTGACCACGTTGCGCAGCGCGTGGTCACCGGTGACCGGGGAGTTCACCGTCGCCGAGTAGGTGATCGTGGCGGTCGCCCCGATCGGCAGGTCACCGGTCCAGGTCAGCTCCGGGGGCGCGTAGCCCGCGGTGCCCGGCCCGGTCACGGTCGCGTCGTCGTTGTAGGTCGCGTCATCGATGACCTGGGCCAGGTCGTCGGTGAACGTCGCTCCCGCTTGGACGGTCTGGCCGGTGTTGCGGACGGCCACCGTGTACGTCACCGTGTCGCCGGGTTTCACCGTGGCGGGCGACGACGTCTTCTCGATGCTCAGGCCCGCGATCGGCGTCACCGTCGTGCACGCCACGCACTCGTGGCCCGGGGTGTCGGAGGTGACCGCGTTGGTGAGCTTGAAGTCGCCGGTCACCGGGTTGTTCACGGTCACCGTGTAGGTGATCTCGGCCGTCGCCCCGGCCACCAGTGCGCCGGACCACACGAGCTTCGGCGCGGTGTAGGTCGCGGTGCCGGTGGTGGCGCTCGCCGAGCCGAACGCGGCGTCGTCCACGACCTGGGTCAGGTCGTCGGAGAAGCTCGCGTCGAGCGCCGTCCGGCCGGTGTTGGCGACGGTGATCTTGTAGGTGACGACGTCCCCGGGCTTGGCGTCGGCACGGTCGACCACCTTGGTGATCGTCATGCCCGGCAGGGCGGTGTCCGTCGAACACCTCGGGTCGACCGCCCGCGCCCGGCCGCCCATCGGCAGCGGGCAGTTGGTGCCCGGCGTGTCGGACCCGACCACGTTCGTCAGCCGGTGGTCGCCGGGGATCGGGTCCTTGACCCGCACCGAGTAGGTGACCGTCGCGGTCGCCCCGATCGGCAGGTCACCGGTCCACGTCAGCTCCGGCGCGGTGAACGCGACGGTGCCGGTCGTGGCCGTGCCGTCGTTGTTGTAGTCGGCGTCGTCCAGGACCTGGGACAGGTCGTCGGTGAACGTCGCTCCCGCTTGGGCGGTCTGGCCGGTGTTCCGCACCGTCACCGTGTACGTCACCGTGTCGCCGGGGTTGACCGTTGCGGGCGAGGACTTCTTCTCGATGACCAGGCCCGCGATCGGGGTGACCACGGCGCACTTCGGGTCGGTCGAACCCGGCGGGCAGTTGGTGCCCGGCGTGTCCGACACGATCGCGTTGGTGAGTCTGAAGTCGCCGGTCACCGGATCGTTCACGGTCACCGTGTAGGTGATCGTGGCCGTCGCCCCGACCGCCAGCGCGCCGGTCCACGTCAACCTCGGCGCGGTGTAGGTCACCGCTCCGGAGGTGGCGCTCGCCGAACCGTAGGTCGCGTCGTCCACGACCTGGGTCAGGTCGTCGGTGAACGACGCGTTCTGCGGTGTCTGGCCGGTGTTGGCGACCGTCACCGTGTAGGTGACCGTGTCGCCCGGCTTGGCGTCCGCCTTGTCCGCGGTCTTGGTGATCTCCAGGCCCGGCAGCGCGGTGTCGGTCGAGCACTTCGGGTCGGTCGAGCCCGGCGGGCAGTTGGTGCCCGGCGAGCCGGAGCTGACCACGTTGGTCAGCCGGTGGTCGCCGGTGATCGGGTTCTTGACCTGCACCGTGTAGGTGACGGTGGCCGTGCCGCCCACCGGCAGGTCGCCGACCCACGTCAGGTTCGGCGCGGCGTAGACCACGCTGCCGGTGGTGGCGGTGCCGTCGTTGGCGTAGTCGGCGTCGTCCACCACCCGGGACAGGTCGTCGGTGAACGTCGCGTCGTCCTGCGCCGTCTGGCCGGTGTTCCGCACCGTCACCGTGTACGTGACCGTGTCGCCGGGTTTCACCGTGGCGGGCGACGACGTCTTCTCGATGCTCAGGCCCGCGATCGGCGTCACCGTCGAGCACTTCGGGTCGGTCGAGCCCGGCGGGCAGTTCCCGCCCGGGGTGTCCGACACGATCACGTTGGTGAGGGTGAAGTCGCCGGTCACCGGGTCGTTCACGGTCACGGTGTAGGTGATGGTCGCCGTCTCACCGACCGCCAGCGCGCCGGTCCACGTCAGCTTCGGCGCGGCGTAGGTCGCCGTGCCCGTGGTGGCGCTCGCCGAGCCGAACGCGGCGTCGTCCACGACCTGGGTCAGGTCGTCGCTGAAGGTCGCGTTCTGCGGGGTCTTGCCGGTGTTGCGCACGGTCACCGTGTAGGTCACCGTGTCACCCGGCTTCGCCGAGGTCTGGCCAGCCGACTTCACGATCTCCAGACCGGGCAGCGGGGTGCTCGTGCGGCACGGCGGGTCGTCCGAGTCCGGCGGGCAGTTGCCCGGCGTGTCGGAGCTGACCACGTTGGCCAGCTCGTGGTTGCCGGTGATCGGGTTGTTCACGGTGACCGTGTAGGTGACCGTCGCGGACGCGCCGACCGCGAGGTCGCCGGTCCAGGTCAGCCTCGGCGCGGCGTAGGTCACCGTGCCCGTCGTCGCGGTCGCGGAGCCGTAGGTGGCGTCGTCCACCACGTCGGTCAGGTCGTCGGTGGCGACCGCGCCGGTCAGCGGCACCTGCCCGGTGTTGGTGAGCACGACCGTGTAGGTGAGCGTGTCACCGGGGTTGGCGGTCTGCTTGTCCACCGACTTCGCGATGCTCAGCTCCCGGCCCGGGGTCTCGGTGCCGCAGGACGGGTCGGTCGAGCCCGCCGCGCAGTTGCCGCCCGGCGTGTCCGAGGTGATCCGGTTGACCAGCTTCTTGTCGCCCGGATCGGGGTCCTTGACCGTCACCGTGTAGGTGACCGACGCCGACTCGCCGATCGCCAGGTCGCCGGTCCAGGTCAGCCTCGGCGCGGTGTAGGTGACCGTGCCGGTGTTCGCGACCGCGTCGCCGTTGTAGTCGGCGTCGTCGAGGACCTGGGTCAGGTCGTCGGTGAACGTCGCACCGGTGATCGGCGTCTTGCCGGTGTTGATCACCGCGATCGTGTACCGGACCGTGTCACCGGGCAGCACCTCGTCGCGGTCGTCGGTCTTGACGATCCGCAGCGCGGAGATCGGCGTGGACGTCCGGCACGCGGCCGCGTCCGCCGGGCAGTTGGCACCCGGCGTCGTGGACGTCACCGCGTTGTCGAGCTGGAAGTCGCCGCCGGAGACCGGGTTCTCCACCCGCACCGCGTAGGTGACGGTGGCCGTGCCGCCGATCGCGAGGTCGCCGGTCCAGGTCAGGTTCGGCGCGGTGAACGCCGCGGTGCCGGTGGTGGCCGTCGCGCTGCCCCACGTGGCGTCGTCCAGCACGCCGGACAGGTCGTCGGTGAACGTCGCCCCGGTCAGCGCCGTGTTGCCGGTGTTGGTGACCGTGACGGTGTAGGTGACCGTGTCGCCCGGCAGCGCCTGCTGCCGGTCCACCGACTTCTCGAACCGGACGCCCGACAGCGGGGTGCTGGTCGAGCACTTCGGGTCGGTCGAGCCGGGCGGGCAGTTGCTGCCCGGCGAGTCGGAGGTGACCACGTTGCCAAGCGTCTTGTCGCCCGTGCCGGTCACCGTCACCGTGTAGGTGACGATCGCCGACTCGCCGACGCCGAGCGTGCCGGACCAGGCGAGGTTCGGTGCGGTGAACGTCGCCGTGCCGGTGCTGGCCGTCGCACTGCCCCACGTCGCGTCGTCCAGCACGCCGGACAGGTCGTCGGTGAAGCTCGCGTCCTGCGGGGTTTTCCCGGTGTTGCGGACCGTCACCGTGTAGGTCACCGTGTCGCCCGGGTTCGCCGCCGGCTTGTCGACCACCTTGGTGATCTCCAAGCCGGACAACGGGGTCGACGTCGAGCACTTCGGGTCCGTCGAGCCCGACGGGCAGTTGTTGCCCGGGGTGGTCGAGGTGACCGCGTTGCCCAGGAGGAAGTCTCCGGCGACCGGGTTGTTCACCGTGACGGTGTAGGTGACCGTGGCCGTGCCGCCGACCGGCAGGGTGCCCGACCACGCCAGGTTCGGCGCGGTGAACGTCGCCGTGCCCGTGGAAGCGCTGACGCTGCCCCACGTCGCGTCGTCCAAGACTCCGGACAGGTTGTCGGAGAACGACGCGTCCAGCGACGTCTGGCCGGTGTTGGTCAGGGCCACGGTGTAGGTCACCGTGTCACCGGGCTTCGCGGACGGCTTGTCCACGGACTTCGCGATCTCCAACCCCGGCAACGACGTCGTGGTGGAGCAGCGCGGGTCGGTCGAGCCCGGCGGGCAGTTGCCGGGGGTGGTGGAGCTGACCGCGTTGCGCAGGGCGCGGTTGCCGGTGATCGGGTCGTTCACCGTGACGGTGTAGGTGATCGTCGCGGTGCCGCCCGGGGCGAGGTCGCCGGTCCACGTCAGCGTGGGCGAGGCGAACGTGGCCGTGCCGGTCGACGCCGTCGCGCTGCCCCACGTCGCGTCGTCCACCACGTCGGACAGGTCGTCGGTGACCGTGGTGGGCGTCAGCGGCACCTGGCCGCTGTTGGTGACGGTGAGCGTGTAGGTCACCGTCTCGCCGGGGTTTGCGGTCTGCTTGTCCGACGTCTTCTGGATGGTGAGCTCGCGGCCCGCCGTGCTGGTCGAGCACTTCGGGTCGGTCGAGCCGGTCGGGCAGTTGCTGCCCGGCGAGTCGGAGGTGACCACGTTGGTGAGCTGCTTGTCGCCGGGGTTGGGGTTCTTCACCCTCACCGTGTAGGTGACCGTGGCCGACGCGCCGATCGCGAGCGTGCCGGTCCACGTCAGGTTCGGCGCGGCGTAGGAGACCGAGCCCACTGTGGCGGTGCCGTCGTTGCCGTAGTCCGCGTCGTCCAGCACCCTGGTCAGGTCGTCGGTGAACGACACTCCCGTTTGGACGGTCTGACCCGTGTTCGTCACGGTCACCGTGTAGGTCACCACGTCACCGGGGTTGACCGTCGCCGGCGACGACTTCTTCTCGATGCTCAGGCCCGCGATCGGCGTGGTCGTCGTGCAGGTGATGCACACCGCGCCCGGCGTTGTCGAGCGGACGTCGTTGACCAGCTTGTAGTCCCCGGTCACCGGGTTCTGCACGGTCACCGTGTAGGTGATCGTCGCCGTCGCGCCGACCGCGAGGTCACCGGTCCAGGTGAGCCTCGGTGCGGCGAAGGTCGCCGTGCCGAGCGTGGCGCTCGCGCTGCCCCACGTCGCGTCGTCCAGCACGCCCGTCAGGTCGTCGGCGGCGGTCGCGCCGGTGAGCGCGGTCTGGCCGGTGTTGCGGACCACGACGGTGTAGGTGACCACGTCGCCGGGTTTGGCGTCGGCGCGGTCGACGGTCTTCTTGATCTCCATGCCCGGCAGCGGGGTGCTGGTCGAGCACTTGGGGTCGGTCGAGCCCGGCGGGCAGTTGGCGCCCGGTACGTCCGACGTGACGGCGTTGCGCAGCCGGTGGTCACCGGCCGGCGGGTCGTCCACCCGCACCGAGTAGGTGACCACGGCCTGCGACCCGACCGGCAGGTCTCCGGTCCAGGTCAGCACCGGTTCGGCGTAGGTGACCGCGCCGACCGTGGCCGTGCCGTCGGCGTTGTAGGCGCCGTCGTCCAAGACGTCGGTCAGGTCGTCGGTGAACCTCGCGCCGTTCTGCGGCGTCTGGCCGGTGTTGCGGACGGTGACCGTGTAGGTGACGGTCGCGCCGGGCTCGGGGGTGGCTGGCGCGGCCGTCTTGGTGATGTCCAACCCCGCGACCGGCGTGCTGGTCGAGCACTTCGGGTCGGTCGTGCCGGTCGGGCAGTTGCTGCCCGGCGTGCTCGACGTGACCGCGTTGGCCAGCCGGAAGTCGCCGGGCACCGGGTTCTTCACCGTCACCGTGTAGGTGATCGTCGCCGTCGCGCCGACCGCGAGGTCACCCGTCCAGGTGAGCCTCGGCGCGGTGTAGGACGTCGTGCCGAGCGTGGCGGCGGCATCCGCGTTGTAGGTCGCGTCGTCCACGACCCCGGTCAGGTCGTCGGTGAACGTCGCTCCCGGGTGGACGGTCTGACCGGTGTTGGCGACCACGACCGTGTAGGTGACGGTGTCGCCCGGCTTGACCGACGCGGGCGCGGCGGTCTTGGTGATGCCCAGGCCCGCGACCGGCGTCGAGGTCGTGCAGTCCGGGTCGGTCGAGCCGGCCGGGCAGTTGCCGCCCGGCGTGCTCGACGTGACCACGTTGGCCAGCCGGAAGTCGCCGGTCGGCGGGTTCTTCACCGTCACCGTGTAGGTGATCGTGGCGGTGCCGCCCACCGGCACGTCACCGGTCCAGGTCAACGTCGGCTCGGCGTAGGCGGCCGTGCCGGTGGTGGCGGTCGCGCCGCCCCACGTGGCGTCGTCCACCACGTCGGCCAGGTTGTCGCTGAACGTCGCGGCGGTCAGCGGCGTCGTGCCGGTGTTGCGGACCAGCACCGTGTAGGTCACCACGTCACCGGGCTTGGCGTCGGTGCGGTCCACCGACTTCGTCAGGTCGATGCCGGACACCGGGGTGGTGGTCCCGCACCGCGGGTCGGTCGAGCCGGCCGGGCAGTTGCCGCCGGGCGTGGTCGAGGTGACCGCGTTGCCCAGGGTGAAGTCGCCGGTCGGCGGGTTCTGCACGATCACCGTGTAGGTGACCGTCGCCGTCGCGCCGACCGCGAGCGCCCCGGTCCACGCCAGGTTCGGCGAGGTGAACGTAACCGTGCCGGTCGACGCCGTCACGCTGCCCCATGTCGCGTCGTCCAGGACGCCGGACAGGTCGTCGGAGAAGTTCGCGTCCTGCGGCGTCGTGCCCGAGTTCCGCACCGTGACCGTGTACGTCACGGTGTCGCCCGGGTTCGCGGACGGCTTGTCGACCGTCTTGGTGATCTCCAGGCCCGGCAGCAGGGTCGTGGTCGAGCAGGCCGGGTCGGTCGAGCCCGGCGGGCAGTTGCCCGGCTCGGTGGAGCTCACCGCGTTGCCCAGCTCGTGGTTGCCGGTGGTCGGGTTCTTCACCGTCACGGTGTAGGTGACCGTGGCCGACGCGCCGACCTCCAGGCTGCCCGTCCAGTTCAGGTTCGGCGAGGCGAAGGTGGCGGTGCCGGTCGACGCCGTCACGCTGCCCCAGGTCGCGTCGTCCAGCACGTCGGACAGGTCGTCGGCGAACGTCGCGTTCGACAGCGGCACCTGGCCGGTGTTGGTCACGGTCACCGTGTACGTGACCGTCTCGCCGGGGTTGGCGGTCTGCTTGTCCGAGGTCTTGCTGAAGGTCAGCTCACGGCCGGGGGTCGCGGTGCTGCACGAGGGATCGGTGGACCCGGCCGGGCAGTTGCTGCCCCGCGTGGTCGACACGATCTGGTTGACCAGTCTCTTGTCGCCCGGGTCGGGGTCGAGCACCGTCACCGTGTAGGTGACCGTCGCCGACGCGCCGACCGCCAGGTCACCGGTCCACGTCAGGTTCGGCGCGGTGTAGGAGACGGAGCCGGCCGTCGCGGCGGCGTCGGCGTTGTACGTCGCGTCGTCGATCACCCGGGACAGATCGTCGGTGAAGGTTGCGCCGGTCTGCGGCGTCTGGCCGGTGTTGGTGACGACGATCGTGTACGTCACCGTGTCGCCGGGGACCACCTCGTCCCGGTTGTCGCTCTTGACGATCCGCAGGCCGGCGATCGGCGTCGAGGTCTTGCAGCGGGCGTCGGTGGACCCGGTCGGGCAGTTGCTGCCCGGCGTGGTCGAGGTGACCACGTTGTCCAGTCGGAAGTCGCCCGTGACGGGCTCCTTCACGGTGACCGTGTAGGTGATCGTCGCCGTCGCGCCGACCGCGAGGCTGCCCGACCACGCCAGGTTCGGCGAGGTGAACGTCACCGTGCCGGTGCTGGCCGTCGCACTGCCCCACGTCGCGTCGTCCAGCACGCCGGACAGGTCGTCCGAGAAGTTCGCGTTGAGCGGTGTCTGCCCGGTGTTGGTCACCGTCACCGTGTAGGTCACCGTGTCGCCGGGGTCCGCCGAGGTCCGGTCGACCGCCTTCGCGATCGTCACGCCGGACAGCGGGGTGCTGGTCCGGCACTTCGGGTCGGACGAGCCGGCCGGGCAGTTGTTGCCGGGCGTGGTCGAGGTGACGGTGTTGGCCAGCCGCTTGTCGCCGTTCCCGGTCACCCGTGCGGTGTAGGTGACCGTCGCGGACGCGCCGACCGCCAGGTTCCCGGTCCACACCAGGTTCGGCGCGGTGAACGTCGCCGTGCCGGTCGAGGCGGAGGCGCCGATCCACGTCGCGTCGTCCAGCACGCCCGCGAGGTCGTCGGTGAAGGTCGCGCCGTTCTGCGGGGTCTGGCCGGTGTTGCGGACCGTCACGGTGTAGGTGACCACGTCACCGGGGTTGGCGGACGGCTTGTCCACGGTCTTGGCGATGTCCAGACCGGAGACCGCGGTGGACGTCCGGCAGACCGGGTCGGTCGAGCCGGCCGGGCAGTTGCTGCCCGCCGTGCTCGACGTGACCACGTTGGCCAGCCGGAAGTCGCCGGGCACCGGGTTCTGCACGGTCACCGTGTAGGTGATCGTCGCCGTCGCGCCGACCGCCAGGTCACCGGTCCACACCAGGTTCGGCGCGGTGAACGTGGCGGTGCCGGCGGTCGCCGACGCGCTGCCCCAGTTCGCGTCGTCCAGCACGCCGCCGAGGTTGTCGCTGAAGGTCGCGCCGGTCAGCGCCGTCTTGCCGGTGTTGCGGACGGTCACCGTGTAGGTCACCACGTCACCGGGGTTGGCCGACGCCCGGTCCACCGCCTTGGCGACCTGCAGGCCCGCGACCGGCGTGGAGGTCCGGCAGCGCGCGTCGGCGGAGCCGGCCGGGCAGTTGCTGCCCGCCGTGGTCGAGGTGATCACGTTGTCCAGCTGGAAGTTCCCGGTCACCGGGTTCTTCACGGTCACCGTGTAGGTGACGGTCGCCGACGCGCCGACCGCGAGGTTGCCGTTCCAGGTCAACGTCGGCGAGGTGAACGAGACCGTGCCGAGCGTCGCCGACGCGCTGCCCCAGTTCGCGTCGTCCAGCACGGCGGTCAGGTCGTCGCTGAACGTCGCGCCGGTCAGCACCGTCTTGCCCGTGTTGGTGACCGTCACCGTGTAGGTCACCACGTCACCGGGGTTGGCGGTGGCCCTGTTCGACTTCTTGTCGATCGTCATCCCGGCGACCGGGGTGGAGGTCCGGCAGCGCGCGTCGGCGGAGCCGGCCGCGCAGTTGCTGCCCGCCGTGGTCGAGGTGACCACGTTGTCCAGCTGCCGGTTGCCCGCGCCGGTCACCGTCACGGTGTAGGTGATGGTGGCGGTCGCGCCCACGGCCAGCGTGCCGGACCAGTTCAGGTTCGGCGCGGTGTAGGTCGCGGTCCCGGTCGACGCCGTCACCCCGCCCCACGTCGCGTCGTCCACGACCTGCGACAGGTTGTCGCTGAAGTTCGCCGACAGCGACGTCTGGCCGACGTTGCGCACGGTCACGGTGTAGGTGACGACCTCGCCGGGGTTGGCCGACGCCTTGTCGGCCTTCTTCTCGATCGTCATGCCCGGCGCGTTGACGACGGTGCGGCAGTCCGGGTCCTGCGTGCCGGTGACGCAGTTGCCCGCGTTGCTCAGCACCGCGTTGCGCAGCTGGTGGTCGCCGGTGACCGGGTTCTTCAGCGTCACCGAGTAGGTCAGCGTGATCGTCTGGCCGGCCGCGACCGTGCCGGTCCAGCGCAGTCTCGGCGCCGTGTAGGTGAAGGTGCCGCCGGCCGGCGTGGCGGTCTGGTCGTTGTTGAAGTTCGCGTCGTCCAGGACGGCGGTCAGGTCGTCCTCGACGATCACGCCGCCCAGCGGCTCGACGCCCTGGTTGGCCACGGTGACCGTGTAGGTGACCTTCTCGCCGGCCGCCGCGACCGCCTTGTCCGCGGTCTTGCGGATGCGCAGGCACTCGATCGGCAGCCGGTAGTCCTCGACCTCGCCGCTGTCCGCGAGCCCCGTCGGGCTCTGCACCTGGGTGGTGTTGAAGCCGGCCCGGAACCGGGCGTAGGTGAACCCGCAGCCGATGGTGGCGGGCAGCACCCAGGTGATGTTCGCGCTGGTCGCTCCGGCGGCGAAGTCGGCGCAGGCGCGTTCGCCGGGGTTGTCGAACACGCCGTCGCGGTCGAAGTCGATCCACCCGCAGACCCGGCCCGCCGACGTGGTGCGGGCCAGCGTGACCGGGACGGTGTAGTTCAGCCCGCCGTAGCTGCTCGCGAGTCTGGGGAACCCGGCCACGCCGTCGTCGAACGTGTCGCCGTTGGGCAGGTTGTTGTCCGCGCCCGCCGCGACCGCTTTCGGGCTCGGCGTGACGGTGCCGGTGTTCTGGGTGGTCGTGTTGTCGGCCGAGACGTCCGTGCCGAGCACCGGGCCGCCGACGACGTGGCTCGCGGCCGCGCCCGGGTCGTAGCTCGCGGGCGCGTCGCCGAAGTCCTCGTCCGCGGAGATGCCGAGCGAGAACGCGTCCGGCGTGTGCTGGCCGCCGTTGACGTAGCTGTAGACGGCGAAGGAGACCGAGGAGACGGTGCCGAGCATGCGCACGCTGCCGCAGCCGGCCGTCGCCTGGCGGGCCCCGACCGAGTTGCACGCGGTGTTGGCGCTGCGGTTGGCCGACTCGATGCGCGCGCCGCCCACCACGGTCAGGTTCGTCGCCCCGGCCAGCGGGCCCTCCAGCGTCACGCCGGGTGTCGTCGCGGTCAGCGCGGCGGTCGCGGAGTCGGCGGCGTTGATCGTGCCGCCGATGCCGACGACGTGCAGCACCGGGTTGCGCAGCGGCCGGGTGAACGTGAGCGTGATCGTGCCGCGGTTGTAGCAGTCCGAGCCGGCCGCGCAGTCGTCGACGACCGTGATGAGGTCGAGCAGCGCGGTGTTCGCCGGGATCTGCGGGGTGAAGTTCGCCGCGGTGCCGCCACGCACGCTCGGCGGCGAGTTCAGGTTGTTCAGCTGGAGCTTGTCGCCGGCGACCGCCACGGTCACCCCGACGCCGGACGGGAGCGCCGAGGTGGCGTTCGCGTAGGTCGAGGGCAGGGCGGAGCTCGACGTCCACGCGGTGGTGGGGTGCGTCTGGTAGCCCCGCGCCGCCGGTGCCACGAGCGCGACGCCGGCCAGGGCGATCAGCCAGGCCGACAACGCCGAGCCGAGCCGGCGCGCCGGGCTCGTGGACATGGTGCTCCTCTGAGGACGGATTCGCGATCGAAGATCACGCTAGGCCGTACCACCGACAATCCGGCCGGTGCGGGCACTCAGGTCCACCCGATCGAGTGGCGGGAGCGCCAGTTCGCGGGTGTGCGCGACCTGTCGTCCCTTGTGGACGGATCGGCAGGCGAACCCGGTACGTGCGGTTTCGCCGCTCGCAGGAGGAGCGCGCCTTGCCGCTCGGGCCGGCCTCGCCGTGGCCGACCTCCCACCCGCTTGCCGTCCTCGCCCTCGGTCGCGGGTACCGGTCGGACTCGGAGCCGACGACCCTTCCCATCTGCTGTCCTCAAAGGTCGGTCGGGTGGCCGCCGGGCGTCCCCGGCGGCCACCCGACGGTGAGGTGACTAGCGGACGCGCGGAGTGCGCGTCACGCGTTGTACCTGCTCCGGCTCCGGTGCGTCCGGCGCGGTGCGGATCCGGTTGCCGGGCACGATCAGGTCGGGGTTGGTCAGGTGCTCGGGGTTGAGGGCGACGAGGGCCTGCCAGCCGCCTTCGACCTGCTTCTCGGTGGCGATCGACACGAGGGTGTCACCGGCCTTGACGGTGTAGTCGCCGGCGGGGTTGTCCGTCGAGGCGGGGAGCACGGGCACCACGGGTGCCGCGGGCGCCTGCTGGACCGTACGCGTCTGGGCACGGGTGCCGCCGGTGCCGCCGGTGCGGGCCGGAGTGGTCCGGACGGGTCCGCCGCCGCGCGCGCAGTTCGGCCAGGCTCCCGGGCCTTGGCTGCGCAGCACGTTCTCCGCGACGCGGATCTGCTCTTCACGACTGGCTTCGTGCGCCATGCCGCTGCCGCCGTTGGCCTGCCAGGTCCCAGGGGCGAACTGGAGCCCGCCGTAGTAGCCGTTGCCGGTGCTGATGGACCAGTTGCCACCCGATTCGCACTGGGCGACCGAGTCCCAGTCCAGTCCCGGTTGCGCTCCCGCGGCCCCGGCCGCGAGGCCGAGCAGGCACGCGGTCGCGGCGGTCAAGAGCGCCGCGCGGCCGAGGTGGTCCCTGACGTGGTCGGTGATGCCTCCGTGATGACCCATGAAATCGCGTCGCCGCCGCCGCACCCCGCAGGGCCGCGTGCGCGACCCCGACGCCCCTGTCCGACGGCCGCGTCCTTCCGGTGCGGTGATTCCTGGTCCGGCAGGTCGGCGGACAGAGCGGGTGCCCGACCTCCCGATCGTTCTCGTGCCCGGTCTCGGACCGGGCACGAGCGGACCATAAGAACCAGCGGCCGGAACGGCGCGGCGAGCAGACCGGCCGGGACCCCGGTAGCGGCGCAAACCACTCGAAACGGTGATTCTCGTTGGGGCCCTTGGGCTTGCCGCGAAATCCGGCGCGCCGGGGTCGGCGCGCCGGTCCTGCGCAGTTCTCCTTAACAGGCTTTCAAGCCCCGGTGCGGTCCGACGTGGACGGACGGTCCCGGGCCAGGCGCGACGGCCACCAGATCGCCCGGCCGACGTCCACGGCCAGCGCGGGCACCAGCAGCGACCGGACGACCAGCGTGTCCAGCAGCACGCCGAACGCCACGATGAACGCGATCTGGGCGAGGAACAGGATGGGCAGCACGGCCAGCGCCGAGAAGGTCGCGGCGAGCACCACGCCCGCCGACGTGATCACGCCGCCGGTGATGGTCAGCCCGCGCAGCACGCCCTCCCGGGCCCCGAGCACGGCGGTCTCCTCGCGGACCCGGGTCATCAGGAAGATGTTGTAGTCGACCCCGAGCGCCACCAGGAACACGAACCCGAACAGCGGCACCACGGGGTCCGCGCCGGGGAAGTCGAAGATCCCGTTGAAGACCAGCGCCGACACGCCCATCGTCGCGCCGAAGGACAGCACGACGGTGGCGATCAGCAGCAGCGGCGCGAGCAGCGAGCGCAGCAGCAGCGCCAGCACCAGGAAGATCACCAGGAGCACGATCGGGATGATCACCAGCCGGTCGCGCTCGGACGTGCGCTGGGTGTCGAGCTGGGTGGCGGTGGGCCCGCCGACCTGGGCCTGGGCGTCGGGCACGGCCCGGACCGCCTCCCGCAGCCGCTCGACGGTGGCGATCGCGGCCTCGGAGTCGGCCGGGTCGTCCAGCACGACGTCGATCCGGGCCAGCCCGGCGGCCTCGCCCCGGCGGGCGGCGGAGGACACGCCGTCGATGCCGGTCGCCGCGAGCACGGCGTCGGCCCGCTCGGCGCGCGCCAGCACGACGGTGGGCGCGCCGCTGCCGCCCGGGAAGTGCCGGGACAGCACCTGCTGGCCGGCGACCGAGTCCACGTCGGTCAGGAACACGTCGGACGCGGCGGTGCCGGACGCCTTGAGCTGCGGCACGAACGCCACCCCGACCAGCAGCACGAGCGCGGTGAGGACCCAGGTCAGCCGCGGCCGCGCGGAGATCAGCCGGGCGACCCGGCCCCACAGCCCGCTCGCCTCCGGGTGCGGCGTGCCGAGGTTCGGCCGGCGCGGCCAGAACGCGGTGCGGCCGAGCAGCACGAGCACGGCGGGCAGGAACGTGACCGACGTGAGCAGCGCCGCGCCGATGCCGATGGCGGCCACCGGGCCGAGGCCCTTGTTCGAGTTCAGGTCGCTGAACAGCAGGCACAGCACGCCGAGCACGACGGTGCCGGCGGACGCGGCGATGGGTTCGATGGTCGCCCGCCACGCCGTGCGCATGGCCCGGTAGCGGTCCTCGGTGTCGCGCAGCTCCTCGCGGAAGCGGGACACCAGCAGCAGCGCGTAGTCCGTGGCCGCGCCGAACACCAGGATGGACAGGATGCCCTGGCTCTGCCCGTTGAGGTCGATCACGCCGCCGTCGGCGAGCAGGTAGACGGCCAGGCTCGCCGCGCCGAGCGCGAAGCCGCCGGAGAGCAGCACGATCAGCGGCAGCAGCGGGCTGCGGTAGACCAGCACCAGGATGAGCGCCACCACGGCGCCGGCGACCAGCAGGAGCAGGCCGTCGATGCCGCCGAACGCGGCCTTGAGGTCGGCGACCTGCGCGGCCGGTCCGGCGACCAGCACGGTCAGGCCGGCGGGTGGGTCGGCGAGCCGGTCGCGCAGGTCCTTCACCGCGTCGGCGGGGTCGCCCGCGTCCACCGCGACGATCACCTGCACGGCCTGGTCGTCGCGCTCGGACGGCAGGACCGGGGACGCCTTGCCGGGGTAGGCGATGCCGGCGAGGTAGCCCCGGTCCTCCCCGGTGATGCCGGACTCGCGTTCGGCGACCACGATCGCGGGCAGGCTGCGCTGGTCGCCGAACGCCTTGAGCTGCTCGGCGACCTTGGTCGCCTCGGCCGACGCGGGCAGGAACGCGGTGCTGTCGTTCACCGCGACCTGGCTGAGCTTGCCGGTGTACGGGCCCGCGAACCCGCCCAGGGCCAGCCAGGCGACGGTGATCAGGGCGGGCAGTATCCAACGGGCGCGCACGGGAGAATGACCTCCGGAGGACTACGTTGTTCGATGATCTGATAGTTCGATCGTCGAAATGTTAACCGGAGGGCGGATGGTCGACAACGCGGCACTGGTGCGCCTGCTGCGGCAGCTGATCGTGGAGTCCGACCACTTCGTCGGGATGCTCGGCGAAGCCCAGGGCATGCACCGCACGGACCTCAACGCGCTGGCGCTGATCATGGACGCGCGGTGGCGCGGCGAGCCGCTCTCGCCGGGCCGGCTGGCCGAGGCGATGCACCTCAGCGCGTCGGCCACCACGTCCGTGCTGGACCGGCTGGAGGCTTCCGGGCACGTCGAGCGCTCGCGCAGCACGCGCGACCGGCGCAAGGTCGAACTGCGCGTGCCGGACGGGGCGCTCGCGGCCGGCCGGGAGTTCTTCACCCCGCTGGACGGGGCGTTCCGCACCGCGTGGGCGGGGTTCGACGAGGCGGAGCGGGCCACGATCGCCCGGTTCCTGGCGGCCAGCATCGAGGCGACGGTGGCGGTGCGCGGCGAGTTCGTGAAGCACCGGCCGGAGTGACCGCCCGGGTCACCCCGCCGGGCGCGCCACCCTGGCCCGGTCGACCGCGTCGGCGCCCGTCACGTCACCCGCGGCCCGCAGACCGGCCACGACCCCGTCGACGTCGGCGGCGGACCGGTTCTGGCTGAGCTTCCACTTGGCCTCGATCCGGCTGATCGCCACCTCGACGCCCACGATCGCGCGCAACTGCCCGGCGACGAACCGCTCCGGCGCGTCGTCCACCGACCACGGCCGCTCCCGCCCGGCCTCGTGCCGGTCGGTCAGCTCCCGCACCATCCGGCCGACCCACTCCGGATCGTCGTGCACCGTCAGCTCGCCGTAGACGTGCGCGGTGATGTAGTTCCACGTCGGCACGACCCGACCGTGCTCGGCCTTGGTCGCGTACCAGGACGGCGACACGTACGAGTCCGGACCGCGCACGATCACCAGCGCCTGGCCGAGCACCGGCGTGCGCCACTGGTCGTTGTTGCGGGCCAGGTGACCGCGCAGGGTGCCGGCTTCCGGGTCGTGGACGAACGGGAGGAAGGTCGCCAGCGGGCCGTCCGGCGTCGCGGTGACCAGGTCGGCGGCACCGTGGTTGCGCAGCAACTCGCGGACGTCGTCCTCGTGCGGGGCGAACTGTGCGGGCACGTACACGCCCTCCAGGGTGGCCCGACCAAGTGGCTACCTACAAGCGCCAATACACCACCGATCCGACAAGTCCACTTTGCGCCTGCCCGCAGCCCGGCGGACCCCACGTCCTCCGTTGACGACGCCCGCCGGGCCGCGCCGACGTAGAGTTCGCGAGGGAGGAACTTGATCAGGGGGACAGGACATGCCGCAGTCGTCGGAACCGGACGAGCGCGCGTCGGTGGCGTACGGGTTCGTGGGCACGGGCGAGATCGCGGCGGCCATCGTCGAAGGGCTCGGCATCGATGCCGGCACCGCTCCCCCGGTCTTCCTGTCCCCGCGCGGGCGCGCGGTCGGGCAGCGGCTGGCCGAGCGGTTCCCGAACGTCCGGGTGTGCGACAGCAACCAGGACGTCCTCGACCACGCCACGGCGATCGTGCTCGCGGTGCGCCCGCCGCTGGCCCGCGAGGTCTTGGCGGAGCTGAGTTTCCGGCCGGAGCACACCGTCGTCAGCGCCTTGGCCGGGGTGCGGCTGGACGACCTGCGCGGGTGGGCCGCGCCGGCCGCTCGCGTCGTGCGGTCCATCCCACTGCCGACGGCCGCGCGCGGCCGGAGCCTGACCGTGGTGTACCCGGAAGACCCCGTCGCCCGTGCGCTGTTCGACCGGCTGGGCGGTCTCGTCGTACCGGCCGGGGAGGATGCCTTCGAGGTGTTCAGCGCCGCGACGGGCACCTTCGCCGCGCACCTCGACTACCTGGCCACCATCGCGCGCTGGCTCGCCGACCACGGCATCGACCACGACGACGCGACCGCCTACACCGCGCACATCTTCGGGCAGCTCGGCCAGACCCTGCTGGAGAGCGACGACTCCCTCGCCGTGCTGACCGAGAAGCACCTGACGCCCGGCGGGTTCAACGAGCAACTGCTGAACCACCTGCGCCGTGACGGCGTGCCGGACGCGGTGCGCAAGGGGCTCGACGGGCTCCTGGTCCGGCTGCGCGGTTAGTCCGCCCCGTCACCCCTCGCGCGGGCGGGACCAGTCGGTGCGGTGCGGGCGGTTGGCCTCGGCGACGTTGCCGATCTCCTCGGGCCGCTCCCCCACCTCCACGACCCTGGACCGCTCCGCCGCCGGCGCGCGCCACCACCGCGAGCGTTCGCAGGTGCACGGGTGCCGGGCGTCGATCAGGACGAAGGTGCCGTCCGGCTTCTGGACGGGTTGGACCCAGCTCATGGTGCCGCTGTCGTCGCACAGCTCGCACGGGACTTCCGGTTGCACCGGACGACCATCACACGCGCCCCGGTGCCCGGCATGACAACTGGTGCGTTCGGAGCAATGACCACCCCTGGCGGTGACACCGGCCGGTGTCAGCGGTCGGGACCGGGTCGTTCCCCCGGGCGGTCGGGGGCCCACGGGTCGATCGGCACGACGCCGGTGATGCGGCCGGTGTCGTCCAGCAGGCACCCCATCCGCTTGGCCTGGTGCAGGGTGACCGCCCGGTCGGTCAGGGTCAGGTGGGGCAGCTTCCGCGCCAGTTGGACCTCGAACCGCTGGATGTCACCCAACGACCGCAGCCACAGCGTCATGACCAGGTTGTCGGACCCGGTCACGGCGGCGCACAGCCGCACCTCCGGCAGCGTCGAGAGCGCCGCGCCGGTCCGGTCCAGCAGGTCGGGCGGGACGCGGGCCCAGAACGTCGCGGCGATCGGCCGGCCGGTGATGTGCCGGGCCACCTCGCAGCGGAAGCTGATCAGGTTCGCGTCCACCAGCTCGTTGAACCACCGGCGCACCGTGGCCGGGTTCTGCCCGGTGCCCTTGGCGATGTCGGCGGCCGTCCGGCGACCGTCCGCCAGTTCGCGCAACAGCTCCCGGTAGCGCGGCTTCCACACCGCGCCGTTGCGGGCCGGAGCACGCGGCGGCCGGGGTGGCGATTGCGCGGCCAACGACCCGAACCGCCAGTCGGCACCCTCGCCGTAGACCGTGGTCGCCGTGCAGGTGCGGGTCCCGCGCACGCCCGCCAGCCCGTGCAGCCGGCGCAACACCAAGTCGGACAACGCTTCCAGGTCCGAGGTGAGCACGGTGAGGAAGAGGTCGCGGCCGCTGCTGATCACCGAGATCGCGACGATCTGCGGCACCTGCGCCAACTCCCGCACCGCCCGTCCGCGCGCGGCGGGCTCGATGTCCAGTTCGATGAACGCGTTGCAGTGGTCCTGCGCCCACGTGGCCACCGTCGGGTAGGCGGTGACCTGCACCAGCCGCGCGTCGCGCAGCGCCTGCCAGCGGCGCGCGGCGGTCGCCGGGTCGATCTTCAGCAGCGTGCCGACATCGCGCCACGCGGCCCGTGGATCGGCTTGCACCGCGTGGATGATTTTGAGATCTGTCTCGTCCGGGATGAGCGAATCCTGCACGGGAGGCCCCTTCTGTGGACGTTGAGGCCGGAACAGCACCCGAGACTGGCAGCCGCGGAGATGCTCGGCAAGCCCTCCGGAGCACGTCCGCCCCGACCCGGAGGAGCGAAGTCCGGACCACACCGAGGAGTTGCGCCATGTCCGTTCTCGACGACGCCGCCGCGCTGGGCGACGACCTGGTCCGGCTGCGCCGCGCGCTGCACGCCGACCCGGAGATCGGTCTCGACCTGCCCCGCACGCGGGCCAAGGTGCTCGCCGCGCTCGACGGCCTGCCGCTGGAACTGGTGCTCGGTGAGCGGTCGACCTCGGTGACCGCGGTGCTGCGCGGCGCGCAACCCGGCCCCGTCGTGCTGTTGCGCGGCGACATGGACGCGCTGCCGATCCAGGAGCGCACCGGGCTGGACCACGCTTCCCTTGTGCCCGAGGCGATGCACGCCTGCGGGCACGACCTGCACACGGCGATGCTCGTCGGTGCCGCGCACCTGCTCGGCGGCCGGCGCGAGGAAGTGCACGGGGACGTGGTGTTCATGTTCCAGCCCGGCGAGGAAGGCCACGACGGCGCGGCCGCGATGATCGCCGAAGGGGTGCTGGACGCGGCCGGCCGCCGTCCCGCGGCCGCCTACGCCCTGCACGTGTTCTCCTCGGGCGTGCCGCACGGCGTGTTCAGCGCCCGCCCCGGCACCACCATGGCCGCCTCGGACGGTCTGAACGTGACCGTCCGGGGCAAGGGCGGCCACGGCTCCCGACCGCACCGGGCCAAGGACCCGATCGCCACGGCGTGCGAGATCGTCACCGCGCTGCACGTCATGGTCACCCGGCGAGCCGACATCTTCGACCCGGTGGTGCTCACCGTCGGCTCGTTCCACGCCGGCACCCGCCGCAACATCATTCCCGACACCGCGCGATTCGAAGCCACCGTCCGCACTTTCTCGCCCACCGCCAAGAACAACGTGAAGGACGCCGCGATCGTGCTCGTCAACTCGATCGCCGAGGCGCACGGGCTGCACGCCGAAGTCGAGTACGTCGACGGTTACCCGATGACGGTCAACGACCCGGCCGAAACCTCTTTCGCCGCCGACACCATCACCGACCTGTTCGGCCCGGACCGCTTCGCGCCACTGGCCCGGCCACTGCCGGGAGGCGAGGACTTCTCCCGCGTGCTGCGCGCGGTCCCTGGTGCGTTCGTGCTGCTCGGCGCGGGTGACGGCAGCTCCGACAACCACTCCCCCACCGCCGTGTTCGACGACGCGCTGCTGTCCGACGGAGCCGCCGCGCTCGCCGAGATCGCACTGCGCCGAGGCCGGGCCGGCTGATCCCCGCCGTTCCGGCGATCCCCGCACGAGAGTCCGCGAACGATCTCCGGTTCGCGCAACTTTCCCCGCGGCGTGGCATCGCGGCTGGAACCGTTCCGACAGCCCACCGCGACGACTCCGCCGAAATCGATTCTGCGAAACTTGAGCGCGATCCGAACCACAGCGCTGCGCCGACAGTCAGGAGAGGGACGGATGCCACCGCCGCCGCGGGCGATCCACTACACGGTCGTCGTGGTCGACGTCGAAGGGTTCGGGGACGGCGCACGCACCACCCCGGACCAGTTGAAGGTGCGCAAGGGGTTGTACCGGGCGCTGCGCCGCGCGTTCGGGTGGGCGGGCCTGCCCTGGGCGCGGTGCCGGCGCGAGGACCGGGGCGACGGTGTGCTGGTCCTGGCACCGGCCTGGATTCCCAAGGCGCTGTTCGTGGACTCGCTGCCGGGCGCGCTCGCGGCGGCCGTCCGCGAGCACAACCGCGACCACCGGGCCGGGGAACGGGTCCGGCTGCGGATGGCGTTGCACGCCGGGGAAGTCGCCCACGACGACCACGGGGTGACCGGCGACGCGGTCAACCTGACGTTCCGCCTGGTGAACTCCGATCCCGTCCGGGCGGCGCTGACCGGGTCGAGCGGCGTGCTGGCGGTGATCGCCTCGGACTGGTTCCACGACAACGTCATCCGCCACACCGACGACGTCGACGCGGCCGCGTACCAACCGGTTCCCGTGGTGGCGAAGAAGACCGAGACCGTCGGGTGGGTGTGCCTGCCCGACGACGGCCACCCGCCGGGCACCGTGTACCTGCCACCGCGCCACGCCACCCGTCACGCCGTCCTGCCGGGCGTGCTGTTCGCGGTCCTGGCGCTGGTGACGGCGGGGCTCCCGTCGTCCGGGCCGCTGCCGGAGAACACGTCTGCGGCACTGCCGGCGGTCGGCGATCCGCGCACGGCGGACCCGTGCGCGCTCATCGAGCCCGCTGTGCCCGCGTTGCGGCGGTTCGGCACGGCGTCGATCGAGCGCCACTACGGCAACTTCGACCGCTGCGACCTCCGCGTCCAGCCGCCGGAGGCGGGCGAGCTGCTGGTCACGGCGACCCTGGTGAACCCCGGGCCGATGCCGGACGCGTCGACGGGACGTGCCAGGAAGCTCGGCGCGGTCACGGTCGTGTTCGAGACCGCGCCGGACCGATCGTGCGACCACCTGATGGCGCTGCCCGATCGGAACCGGGTCGTGGTCGGCGCCCGTGCCACCCGGCGTTCCGACACCGGGCAACCCGACCTCTGCGGCGTGGCGGACGTGGCGGCGGAGCAGGCGGCCGGCGCGCTCAACCGGGGCGCGTTGCGGAACCGGCGGGCGCTGCCCGAGCACACACTCGTCAACGTCGACGCGTGCCGCCTGCTCGGCACAGCGGACTTCGCGGGCCTGGACGGGATCGACGCGCGGCACCGCGAAGCGGGCTTCGGGAACTGGGACTGCGAGTGGGATGCCACGAACAGCGACACCTGGGTCCGCCTGCGGTTCGACCAGAACCCACCCCTGGACCCGACCGAACACCGCCCGCAGCGAGTCGGCCGCCACACGGTGTTCGTCACGCCCGAGGAGGAGGGTGAAGTCATCTGCCTGGCCCGCGTGGCGTACCGGACGTTCGAGGACAACGGCGGGCCCAAGGCCGAGATGCTCCACCTCGAAGTCGGCGGCCCGCTCCCCGTGGACCAGTTGTGCACCCACGCCACCACCCTGGCCGCGGCGGCGGCGGACAAACTGCCGCCCGTCGACTGAACCGCCACAGGACGATTCGGCGCGACGCGGCGCAACCCCTCGCCGAGCCGCGCCGCTGACGCCGCCCATCGGGGAGATCCGGGCGGCGGCGGGAACCAGACCCGTCGCCCGGACGACAACTTGCGCGGACTACCGAAGCACGGACGGGCGGGGATGATCGAGAATCTGGCGGCGTGCTGGGCGTTGACCGCGGCGTTCGGGACGGTCGGGCTGGCGCACTTGCGCGGCCTGGTGCCGGGCACCCCGGTGGTCCAGCGGGTCGGCGAGGTGGCGCACGTGGCGATGTGCGGTGCCATGATCGCGATGCTGTGGCCGTGGGGCGGGTGGCTGCCGAGTTGGCCGCAGGTGGTGCTGTTCGCGTGCGCGGGGGCGTGGTTCACCGCGCACGGCCTGGTGATCGTCGTCTCCGGCGAGCCCGCGTTGCGGGTGGCGGCGGTGCCGGCGTCGCACGCCCTGGGGATGTTCGCGATGGTGTGGATGCTGGTGGCGGCGGGCACGGGGGCGCACCACCCCGGCGGGCCCGGGTCCGCCGGCCCGGCCTGGCCGGTGTCCTTCCCCGCCTCGGTGCTGGGCCTGGGTTCGCTGGTCGTCGCCGGGTGGTGGCTGGTCAAGGCGCTGCGCCGGGACCCGGCGGGCCGGGTGGCGCCCGACCTGTCCCTCGCCGGGCACGCCGTGCTCAACGGCGGCATGGCCGTGATGCTGCTCGCGATGCGCTGACCGACCGTGTCAGGAGTGGGGTCAGCGCGGTGACTGACCGGTGTCAGCGCGGCCGGTGATCGTGATCGCCATGACCAGCTCACAGATCGCGGCCTCGAAGCCGCGCAGGACCAGGAAAACCGCCCGACGCGCGGGCGTGGCGGCGGTGGCGGTCGCGCTGCTGGCCGGGGTGGCGACACCGGCGGTGGCCGCGCCGGACCGCTCGGCCGGGCGGGATCGACCCGAACTCCGGGCGGCCATGCGGGAGATCGTCGACCTGGGTGTCGCCGGCGTGCAGGTGCGGGTGCGCGACCAGCGCGGCGAGTGGGCCGGCAGCGCCGGGGTGCGCGAGCTGGGCAAGGCGGCGGCACCGCCGACCAACGGGCGGTTCCGGGTCGGCAGCGCCACCAAGACGTTCACCGCGACCGTGGTGCTGCAACTGGTCGGGGAGGGCGAGATCGGGCTGGACGCGCCAGCGGCCGACTACCTGCCCCGGTTCGGCCTCGACCGGCGGATCACCGTGCGGATGCTGTTGCAGCACACCAGCGGGGTGTTCAACCAGACCGGCGAGTACTACCCGGACGGGACGGTCGTGCCGGGGATCACGTGGTCGGGCCGGGAGTGGGTGGAGAACCGGTTCCGCACCTACCGGCCGGCCGAGCTGGTCCGGTTCGCGCTGGCCAAGCCGCTGCGGTTCGCCCCCGGCACGGACTGGAGCTACTCCAACACCAACTACGTGCTGGCCCGGCTGCTGGTCGAGGAGGTCACCGGCCGGCCGTACGCCGAGGAGCTGCGGCGGCGGGTCCTGCGCCCGCTCGGGCTGTCGGGCACCTCGGTGCCGGGCACCTCGCCGGAGGTACCCGGACCGCACGCCCACGCCTACTACCGGTACGAGGACGGCGGCCGGACGAAGACCGTCGACGTCACCCGGCAGAACCCGTCGTGGATCTCCAGCGCCGGCGACCTCATCTCGACCACCGAGGACCTCGCCACGTTCGCCTCCGCGCTAGCCGCCGGGAAGCTCCTGCCGGCCCCGCTGCTCGCCGAGATGCGCGCACCGCACCCGAAGAGCGGCGTCCACCGCTACGGCCTCGGGCTGTTCGCGCCGGACCTGGGCCCGAACTGCGGCGGAGCCCTGCTCAACCACAACGGCGGCGTCCAGGGCTTCGCGACGCTGATGTACAGCACGCCCGACGGCCGCAAGACCCTCACCGCCTCGCTGACCTACGTGGACGACGCCGCGATGTCCCTGGCGGGGACGGTCCCGAAGGTGGTGGAGACCCTCACCCGGTCGGCGTTCTGCGAGTAGCCGGATCAGTCTTTGCCGTCGAGCAGTTCGGCGAGCAGGGCGCGGACCCGGCGGTCGATGTCGTCGCGGATCGGCCGCACGGCGTCGACGCCCTGCCCGGCGGGGTCGTCGAGCGGCCAGTCGAGGTAGCGCTTGCCGGGGAACACCGGGCAGGTGTCGCCGCAGCCCATGGTGATGACGACGTCGGAGGCTTCGACGTCCTCGGTGGTGAGCTTGGCCGGGACCTCGGCGGTGAGGTCCAGGCCGAGTTCGGCGAGCGCCTCGGCGGCGGCCGGGTTGACCTCGTCGGCGGGCGCGGAGCCGGCCGAGCGGACGGCGACCCGGCCGAGCGCGTAGTGCTGGAGCAGCGCGGCGGCCATCTGGGAGCGTCCGGCGTTGTGGACGCAGACGAACAGGACTTCGGACTTGTTCACCGTGAGGCTCCTTCGGGGACGGCGGCGGGTCGCGGGTAGAGCAGGCGCAGGACCGGGATGGCGACCGCCAGGCCGACGAGTTGGGCGAGTACGTAGGCCGGGACCGAGGCGGGCGCGATGCCGGCGAAGGTGTCGCTGAACACCCGGCCGACGGTGATGGCCGGGTTGGCGAAGCTGGTGGAGCTGGTGAAGAAGTAGGCCGCGCCGATGTAGGCGCCCACGGCGGCCGGGGCGCGGTCGGCGCGGCCGGACCGGACCAGGGCGAAGATCACCAGCAGCAGGCCGGCCGTGGCGACGACCTCGGACAGGCCGTGCGCGACCGTCGCCCGGTCGGTGGTGCTCACGCTGACCGGGGCCAGGCTGAACATCGCGTTGGCCAGCACCGCCCCGGCCGCGCACCCGACGACCTGAACGGCGGCGTAGCCGGGCACGTCACGCCAGGACAGGCCGCCGAACACGGCGTCGGCGAGGGACACGACCGGGTTGAAGTGGCCGCCGCTGACCGGGCCGAAGACCAGGATGAGGGCGTAGAGGCCGACCGCGGTGGCGGCGGCGTTCTCCAGCAGTTGCAGGCCGATGTCGTGCGGGGACAGGCGTTGCGCGGCGATGCCGGACCCGATCACCAGCGCGGCGAGCAGCAGGCTGCCGAGGAACTCGGACACCAGGCGGTGCGACA
The DNA here is from genome assembly GCF_000328705.1 of Saccharothrix espanaensis DSM 44229. NCBI lineage: Bacteria > Bacillati > Actinomycetota > Actinomycetes > Pseudonocardiales > Pseudonocardiaceae > Saccharothrix > Saccharothrix espanaensis. Next base: position 6,742,665 of record NC_019673.1, read on the forward strand.
GTGGGCGTATCAGCGGACGCATCACGCCTCCCCCGGCAGGCGAGTCGCGGGCACGAGACGTTCGACGCGGTCGGCCAGGTCGCGGAACGCCCGGTCGAACGCGTCCGGGGTGCCCACGGCGGCCGGATCGGGCACCGACCAGTGCAACCGGTCGGCACGCTCCTCGCCCAACTCCTCGTGGGCGTTGTCGCACACCGCCACGACCAGGTCGTCCGGCTGGAGCACCTCGTCCAGGTGATGCGTGCGGGCACGGGCCAGCGACAGCCCATGTGAGCGGGCGGTCTCCACCGCCAACGGGTGTACCCGCCGGGCGGGTTCGGTTCCCGCGCTCGCGACCGGAACCCGGCTGCCGCGCTTCCACAGGGCGGCGGCGAGCTGCGAGCGCGCCGAGTTGTGACTGCACACGAACACCACCCGTGGCACCCGCCGCAGACCCCGGGGAACGAGATCGGCCAGCACGGCGGGACGCAACCGCAGGTAGGTGCGGCGGTGGTCGGCTTCCGACCGGGACCGCTCCACGACACCGGCCTGTTCCAACAGCTTCACGTGGTGCGCCAGCAGATTGCTGGGCAGGCCCAGCGCACGGCCCAGCTCGCTCGGCGAGGCATCACCCAGCAGCAGCAACTCCACCACGGCCAGCCGGGCGGGCTCACCCAGCGCCGCGTGCACCCGCGCACGGGCGACCAGATCGAGCGACCAGTCAGTGTTCATTGAGTCAATGGTGATTGACTGAGCATCCGGCGTCAAGTGCGGGATCCCGCGCGCGTGCGAGGGTGTTCTTCCTCTCTTTCGCCGACCCACCACCGGATCCGCCGGCCGGTGACGCACCGGCCCACCGGCCGCGTCGACGCACGTCACGGGTGACAACCCCGACCGGGGAAGGCCCGACGAACCGTCATCGGCCGGTCGCCCAGGGTGGAATGCCGGAATTCATCGGGTGTCGAAAATGGGTACGATCGAGCCGGTGAAGATCCTCTTTTCGAGCCTCGGCTCGCACGGGCACACCTATCCCCTGCTACCCCTGGCGATCGCGGCGCACGAGCACGGCCACGACGTCACCTTCGCGACCACGCCCGACTTCGCGCCCGCGGTCGAGCGGCACGGCATCCGGCACCTGCCGGCCGGGCTGGGCATGCGCGCGGCGGTCACCGAAGCGACCGCGGTGGGCGCCGACGACCCGATCGTGCCCACCGACGTCGACCAGGAGCTGATCCTGCGGGTGTTCGGCTCGATCCTGCCGCGCCGCAACTTCGCCGACCTGACGCCGTACCTGGAGCGGTCGCGGCCGGACCTGGTGGTGCACGAGCTCGCCAACCCCGGCGCGGGCCTGGCCGCGCGGGTCGCGGGCATCCCGGCGCTGTGCCACGGCTTCGGCCGGATGTGGGAGTCGGACCTGCTGGAGGCGCCGACGCCGTTCCTGGAGTTCTGCGCCGAGATCGGCGTCGACGTGCCCGCCGAGCACCCGATGGTGCTGGGCAACCCGTACCTCGACGTGTGCCCGCCGTCGGTGCAGGACAAGAAGTTCCTGGCGGCGGTGGACGCCATCGCGCTGCGGCCGGTGCCGTTCGCCGAGCCCGGCGACCTGCCGGACTGGGTGGTCGCCCACGATCAGCCGCTGGTGTACCTGACGCTGGGCACCGCGTTCGGCAGTTCCGACGTGCTGCGCACGGCGATCACCGGGCTGTCGGAGGTCGAGGGCACCCGGCTGCTGGTCGCGGTCGGCCCGTCGGTCGAGCCGGGGATGCTGGGCGAGGTCCCCGAGCAGGTCACCGTGCTGCCGTGGGTGCCGCAGGCGGACCTCTTGCGCTACACCGATCTCGTGGTGCACCACGGTGGCAGCGGCACGACGTTGGGCGCCTTCGGCGCGGGCCTGCCGCAGCTGGTCCTACCGCAGGGCGCGGACCAGTTCAGCAACGCCGAGGCGGTGCTCTCGCACGGGCTGGGCGACCGGCTGGTGGGCGACCTGGTGACCTCCGGGGCGATCGCCGACCGCGCCCGCCACCTGCTGGTCGACCCGGCGGTGCGGGCCGCCGCCGGCACCGTCGCGGCCGAGGTCGCGGCCATGCCGTCACCGGCCGAGGTCGCCGCCCGGCTGTCCGAGTACGCCCGCTAGTCCACCGCTGTTCCGCGGCTCCTGGGGTGTGGCCGTTTCGCCGCGGAGGTGTTCGACCGTTCCGGGACGCGGGCATGAGCGATCATGCCCGCGCACCGCGTCAGACGACCAGGTCGACCAGCAGCACCAGCAGCAGACCGGTCACCGAGATCAGCGTCTCCATGATCGACCACGTCTTGACGTTCTGCCCGACGGTGAGTCCGAAGTAGCCCTTCACCAGCCAGAAGCCGGCGTCGTTGACGTGCGAGAAGAACAGCGAGCCGGCCCCGATCGCGAGCACCAGCAACGAGGTCTCGGCCGGGCCCAGGGTGGTCACCAGCGGCGCGAGGATCCCCGACGCGGTCACCGTGGCGACCGTCGCCGAGCCCGTGGCCAGCCGGATCAGCACCGCCACCAGCCAGGCCAGCAGCAGCACCGACAGGCCGCTGCCGGCGACCCAGTCGGCGATCAGCTTGCCGATGCCGGTGTCGATCAGGGTCTGCTTGAACCCGCCGCCGGCGGCCACGATCAGCAGGATGCCCGCGATCGGCGGCAGCCCGGACTCGACGGTCCCGGCGATCTGCCGGCCCGTCATCGCCGCGCCGCGGCCGAGCGTGACCATGGCGACGAGGACCGCGATCAGCAGCGCGATCACCGGCGTGCCCAGGAAGTCGAGCACCGCCCGGACCGGGTTCCCCTCGGCGGCCACGATGTCGGCCAGCGCCTTGCCCATCATCAGCACCACCGGCAGCAGCACGGTGGCCAGCGTGACGCCGAACGACGGCCGGGGCTTGGCGTCGTCGCGCTGCTCGCCCTCGAACAGGGCCGGCGCGGGCACGTCGACCCAGCGCGCGGCGAACCGGGCGAACAGCGGCCCGGCGACGGCGACCGTGGGCACCGCGATGAGCACGCCCAGGCCCAGGGTGATGCCGAGGTCGGCGTTCAGGGCGTTCACCGCGACCAGCGGACCGGGGTGCGGCGGGACCAGGCCGTGCATCGCGGACAGGCCGGCCAGCGCCGGGATGCCCAGCCGCATCAGCGGCAGCCCGGAGCGCCGGGACACCAGCAGGATCACCGGCATGATCAGCACCAGGCCGATCTCGAAGAACATCGGCAGCCCGATCAGCGCGCCGACCACGGCCATCGCCCACGGCAGGGAGCGCGTGCTGGAACGGCCGATGATGGTGTCCACCAGGGTGTCCGCGCCGCCGGTGTCGGCGAGCAGCTTGCCGATCATCGCGCCCAGCGCGATCAGCGTGCCGACGCCCGCCGCCGTGTCGCCGAAGCCCTTGGCGAAGCTCGCCACGGCGGTGTCCATCGACAGTCCCGCGATGGCGGCGACGACCAGCGACGAGATCGTCAGGCCCAGGAACGGGTGGAGCTTGAACCGGGTGATCAGCAGCACCAGCAGGGCGATGCCCACGACGGCGGCGGGTACCAGCCGGCCGGCGGACAGGGCTTCCAGGGCGACGGTCATCTCGGGTGTCCTTCCTCGGCGGTGAGGCAGGTGGTGGCGTCGGCGGTGAACCGGGTGTCGACCACAGCGCCGATCCCAGCGCCGATCCCAGCACCGACCACGGCGTGGACCAGGGCGTCGACCGGCTGGTCGAGGTCGAGCACCAGGCCGGGCTCGTCCGGCGCGAGCGGTTCGAGGGTGGCGAACTGGGAGGCCACCAGGCCGACCGGCATGAAGTGGTCGGACCGGGCGGCGACCCGCCGGCGGACCACCTCCGGGTCGCCGGCCAGGTGCACGAAGCGGACCGCCGGCGCGGCGGCGCGCAGGCCGTCGCGGAAGGTCCGCTTGAGCGCGGAGCAGGTGACGACGCCGCCGTCCGGGTGGGCGGCGAGCCAGTCGCCGACCGCGCGCAGCCACGGCGCCCGGTCCGCGTCGTCCAGCGGCACGCCGGCGGCCATCTTGGCGATGTTCGCCGGCGGGTGGAAGTCGTCGGCGTCGGCGAAGGGCACGGCCAGCCGGCGGGCGAGCGCGGTGCCCGCGGTGGTCTTGCCCGATCCCGACACGCCCATGACCACGATCGGCTGCGGCACGGTCCGGCTCCCTTCGTCACCGTCGTTCGTGTCGCACAGCGTGAACTATTAATCAGGTTTTTACAACGGTCGGACCGCAAAAACCTGTTCTTTATCGTTGAGGTACGCCTGACCAGCCCAATCATGAGAGGATTCGGCCTCGTGGAGACCAAAGCGGGGCTGCACGAGACCGTCCTGGACGAGCTGGGCAAGCTGATCACGTCCGGCGCCATCCAGCCCGGCGACGTGCTGCGCATCGACGAGCTCGCCGAGCGCAACGGCGTGTCCCGCCCGGTGATCCGCGAGGTGGTCCGGGTGCTGGAGTCGATGGGCGTGCTGAGCACCCGCCGCCGGGTCGGCGTCACGGTCGCCGGGCGCGCCGCGTGGAACCTGTTCGACCCGCGGATCATCCGCTGGCGGCTGGACAGCGCCGACCGCGAACCCCAGCTCACGCTGCTGGGCGAGCTGCGCGGCGGGATAGAGCCGGTCGCCGCCGCGCTGGCCGCCGTGCGCGCCACCCCCGAGCAGTGCGGCGACCTGACCCGGGCCGTGGTGGACATGTCCGTGCACGGCAAGGCCGGCAACCTCGACGCCTACCTCGACGCCGACCTGCTCTTCCACCGGACCCTGCTGGCCGCCTCGGGCAACGAGATGCTGGCCGCGCTCACCGGGGTGGTCTCGGAGGTGCTGATCGGCCGCACCCACCACGGCCTGATGCCGGAGCACCCGAACCCGCTCGCCATCCGGCTGCACGCGGACGTGGCGCAGGCCGTGCAGTCCGGCGACCCGTCCGCCGCCGAGCGCGCGATGCGGGAGATCATCGCCGAGGCCACCGACGCGATCGTCCACGAGTCCACTCCGGACAGCCCCGTCGGCACAGTCGGCACCGCCGACGCAGGCACCGCCGACGCAGGCACCGACAACGCAGGCACCGACAACGCGGGCAGCGCGCGCCCGACCCGGTAACGGCCGGACCGCGCGGCCCGATCCCCTGGTATGCGCGTGCTGTTCGCCACCACCGCGAACATCGGCCACTTCGGACCGATGGTCCCGTTCGCCCACGCCTGCGCCCGCGCCGGGCACGAGGTCCGGGTGTGCGCGCCGGAGTCCTTCGTGGACACCGTGCGCGGCACCGGCCTGACCTTCGTGCCGCTGGGCGAGCCGACGCCCGGCGAACGCGGCCCGCTGCTCGCCCGGCTGCCCTCCCTGCCCCGGCGGGAGGCCAACCAGGTGGTGATCCGGGACCTGTTCGCCGGTGTCGACGCCCGCGCCGCGCTGCCTGCGATGGAGCGGGCCGTCGACGGGTTCCGGCCCGACCTCGTCGTGCGGGAACTGGCCGAGTTCGCCTCGTACGCGGTGGCGCAACGGCGTGGCGTGCGGCAGCTGGAGATCGCCATCGGGCCGGCCGAGACCGGCCGGGCGGTGGCCGCGATGCTGGACGACGCCCTGGCGGCGCTCGGCTGCGACGACTCCGGCCTGCTCGACACCCCGCTGGCGACCGTCGTGCCGGAACGCCTGGACCCCGCCTCCACCCGGCCGACCCGGCGCTTCCGGTACCAGCCGCCGCCGGCGGCCGACCGGGGCGTGCCCGCCGTGCCCGGCGACGGACCGCTGGTCTACGCCAGCTTCGGCACGGTCGCCGCCGCGCTGCCGTCGTTCGCCGGGGCGTACCGGGAACTCGTGGCCGCCGTCGCCGGCCGACGGGTCCGGGCGCTGCTCACCGTCGGCCACGCCGGCGACGCGCTGGACACCGTCCTGGCCGCCCCGCCGCACGTCCGGATCGAGCGCTTCTGGCCCCAGCAGGACGTGATGCCGCACGCGGCGGCCGCGATCGGCCACGGGGGCTTCGGCACGACGATGACCGCGCTGGCGCACGGCGTGCCGCTGGTGGTGGTCCCGCTGTTCGCGTCCGACCAGTTCCTCAACGCCGAAGCGGTGGCCCGGGTGGGCGCGGGCGTCGCCGTCGACTCGCCCGCCGACATCGGCGAAGCGCTGGACACCGTCCTGGCCGACGACAGCTATCGCCTTGCGGCACAACGACTCGCCGCCGACATGGCCGCGCTGCCGCTACCCGACGCCTCGGTGTTCGAGCACTAGGAGGTGTTCGGGGTTCGGATCTGGCTAGCGCCCGAACGCGTACCCCGCGCACCGTCACCCTCGCGGGTGGCGGGACGCGAGCAGCCGGGGACCGCCCCGCAGGGAACGGCCCCCGGCCGACTGGAGTGTCAAGCTCCAGTGCTCGACGCCACTACAGCGTCAAGGTCCACGTGTCGATCGTGCCGACGTCCGCCCGCGCCACGTCCCGCACGCTGAGCTTCCACACACCGTCACGCGCCTCGGACGACAGGTCCGCCGTGTAGGTCGTGTCGATGTTGTCGGCGCTGTCCGACCCGCTGGAGTTCTTCAACCGGTACGCCGTGCCGTCCGGCGCGACCAGGTCGATCGTCACGTCGCCCCGGTAGGTGTGCTTGATGTGCACCTCGACCTTGCTCGCCGCCGACGCGTTGCCGCCGCAGGCGGTGAAGGTCACCGAGCTGGTCACCGCCGCGCCGAGGTCCGGGATGGCCACGTCGGTGCCGTTGGTCTGCGGCTGGCAGCCCTCGCCGACCACGTTCCAGGTGAAGGTGGTGCTGCCCGCGCCGCCGGCCGACGCGGTCGCGGTGGCCGTCACGGTGTACGCGCCGGGCGTGGTGGCGGTGCCGCTGACGACACCGTTGGACGCGCCGATGGACAGGCCGGGGGGCAGGCCGGTGGCCGACCAGGTGTACGGCGCGGTGCCGCCGGAAGCCGCGAGCTGGAGGTTCGCGCCCGCGCCCAGCGGCGTGTTCTGGGTGCCGGGGTTGGCCACGGTCACGCCGCCCACGGTGCCCTTGTTGACGCGCAGCAGGCGGTTGGGGGTGCCGGTGCCGGGGTTGGTGACCTTGCCGGTGACGGCCTGGGTGGTGATGGCGGTGTGCACCTCCGCCGGGGTCTTGGCCGGGTTGTCCGCCAGGTACAGCGCGACCGCGCCCGCCACGTGCGGCGAGGCCATGGACGTGCCGCTCATCGTCGCCGAGCCCGTGTTGTTGCTGTACGACGCGGAGACGATGTTCTGGCCGGGCGCGAACAGGTCGCTGCACGTGCCGTAGCTGGAGAACGACGCCCGCGCGTCGGTGTTCGCGGTCGCGGCGACGTTGATCGTCTCGGTGACCCGCTGCGGGGAGTACTTGCAGCTGTCGTCGTTGAAGTTCCCGGCGGCCACGACGTAGGAGACGCCGGAGCGGACCGACGCGCGCACCGCGTCGTCGAGCACGCGGCTGGGCTCGTTGGCGGTGCCGGTGTAGAGGCTCATGTTCGCCACGGCCGGCTTGACGGCGTTCGCGGTCACCCAGTCGACGCCCGCCGCCTCGGTGGACACCGAGCCGCTGCCCTGGCAGTTGAGCACCCGGACGGCCTTGAGCTTGACCTTCTTGGCCACGCCGAAGGTGGCGCCGCCGACCGTGCCGGACACGTGCGTGCCGTGGCCCTGGCAGTCCTTGCCGTTCTGGCCGTCGGAGAAGGCGTCGAAGCCGAACGAGGCGCGGCCGCCGAAGTCGGAGTGGTTGTAGTTGATGCCGGTGTCGATGACGTACGCGGTGACGTTCGACGCCTCGGTGGAGTAGCTGTACTTCTGGTTGAGCGGCAGGGAGTCCTGGTCGATCCGGTCCAGCCCCCACGACGGCGGGTTGTTCTGGTCGGTCAGCAGCCCGACGGTGCGGTCCTGCTCCACGTACGCCACGGCGGGGTCGGCGGCCAGGCGCTTGGCCTGCTTGGCCGACATGGTGGCGGAGAAGCCCTTCACCGCCGCGCGGTAGGTGAAGCCGATCTTGCCGCCGTACCGGTCGACCAGCGTGTCGGCCTCGCCGCGCACGGCGGCGCCCGCCAGCCGGTCGTTCTTCAGCACGACGATGTAGTTGTCCGGAACCGCGTTCGGCGCGCTCTCCGCGACGATCGGGCCCTCCGGTGCGGCGGTGGCCGCGCCGGGCAGGACGACCGCGACCGCGACGGCGGCGGTGGCCGCCAGACCGAGGCCGAGGATTCGTCCGGGCAGGGTGGGGTGTCTCATCACTGCTCCTTCGTGCAGGGCGCCCGGAACGGCCAGCCCTCGATGGCCTCGGGTGTTCCGGGCGGGTGAACGAGCGGTGTCCGATCGGACACGGCGAGTATTTGCCGAGCGGAGAGGGCCCGACAAGAGACTTTCGTACGGTTCCGGCCGGTTCAGCCCCGTCCGGGATGTCCGGTTCCCGACAATGTCCGCAGCCGCCGGCCACCCGGGCGCACCCGACGACCGGCCCCTTGACGACACGCGGGCGTCGTCCTACCGTCGCCGCACGTTCGCCCTGCGAGGTGGAGATGTTCCTGTTGGAACCGGTCGGCCTGGGTCGGCGGGACAACGACGTCTACCTCGCCCTGCTGGAGCTGCGCCGCGCGACCGCGGTCGAACTGGCCGAGCACGTCGGCGAGTCGCCGGCGGCGGTCCGCGCCTGCCTGGCCACGCTGGTCGGCGCGGGTCTGGTGCACCAGCTGGGCTACGCGCCCGCCGCCTACCTGATCGTCGCGCCGGACGAGGCGCTGGCCGCGCTGATCCAGCGCCGGCGCGGCGACCTGGCCCGGATGCAGGTGCACGCCGAGGAGCTGGCGCAGCGGCTGCGGTCCGGACCGCCGCGCACCGGCTCGCCGGTGGAGCTGGTGGAGGGCGAGGACGCGGTGATCGCGTCGGTGACGAGGTTGCAGGCGCAGGCCCGCAAGGAGGTGCTGGCGGTCGACGCGCCGCCGTACCTGGGCGGACAGTGGAACCCCAACGACTTCGAGATCACCCAGCTGGCGGTCGGCGTCGAGTACCGGTTCGTGTACTCCGCCGACTCGCTGTCCACCCCGATGCACGTGGCCAACATGCGGCGCTGCGTGGAGGCCGGCGAGCAGGCCCGGGTGCTGCCGGACGCGTCGATGAAGATGCTGATCGTGGACCGGCACACCGCGCTGATGCCCGCGTCCTACCAGGACCCGGACCCGGCGGTGCGGCTGCTGGTGCGCGAGTCGGCGCTGATCGACGTGCTGGTGTGCGGTTTCGAGCAGATGTGGCAGCGGGCCACGCCGGTGCTGTCGGAGGCGGTGCTGTCGGAGGCGGTGCTGACCGGGACGGGGCAGCCGACGGCGGTGGCGGACCGGCCGGTGCCCTCCGCCCGGGACGGCGAGCTGCTGGCGCTGCTGGCCTCCGGCATGAAGGACCGGTCGATCGCGCGGGCGCTGGGCGTGACCGAGCGGACGGTGGGCCGGCGGGTCACCGAGCTGATGACCGAACTCGGCGCGCAGTCCCGGTTCCAGGCCGGGCTGCTCGCCTCCCGGAAGGGCTGGATCTGACCCTGGGTCCAGCCCGAGTGCACCGGCCGGACCGTCGGGGACTTCCCGGCCGGGCTCTCACCGGTCGCGCGACGACGTTCTCCGCCCTGGTGTTCTCCGCTTTGACTGTTCTCAAGGTCGCGGGGCCCGCGCCGGCCGCGAGCGCCACGCCCACCCGGCCGTCCAGGTCCACCGCGCGATCGGTCACCCGCAGGTCGGGCAGCGTGGCCAGGGCCTGGTAGAACGCGGCGCGCAGGTCGGCGGGGACCCAGCCGGTCGCCGGCACGTCCGCCACGACTCCCAGCGGGCCGCCCGGCCGGTCGCCGGCCGCCTCGACCAGCCGGCGGTGCAGTTCGGCCGGCCCCGCCGACACCCGAGAGCACCGGGCCACCGGCCCCCGCGAACGTTTGCCGGTCCACGGCGGCCAGGACGCGGGCTCGGCCGGCCGTGAAGCTGTCGTCGGTCATCGGCGGGGTGGCGGCCAGCACGGCCCGCACTGCGGCGTCCACCCGGTCGTCGTCCACCAGCGCCTCGCCCATTCCCGCACCATCCCGCTCTTCCTCCACCAAGCGCAGCCCGCGCAGCCGCGTCCGCGCCCGGTGCAACCGGGTCCGCACGGTCGCGACCGGGATGCCGCGCACCTCCGCGATCTCCGCCGGGGTCAGGTCCGCCCACGCCACCAGCAGCAGCACGTCGCGCTCCGCCGCCCGCAGCGCCGCGATCGACTCGGCCAGCCGTGCCGGGCCCACGCCCGCATCCGGCGCACCTCGGAGCGGGCGTGGTGGCGCAGCAGGTTCGTCGCGATCCCGTACAGCCACGCGCGGGCCCCGGCCCGGCTCGGGTCGAAGGTGTGACGCTGCTCCCACAGCACCAGGAACGCCTCCGCCACGAGGTCGTCCGCCGCTTCGGAACCGACCCGGCGGGCCAGGTAGCCGTGCAGCGGGCGGGCGTGCCGGTCGTACAGTCGAGCCAGGTCATCCGGGGTGTCCACGGGCTCGGTCACCGGACTCCCGCGTTGCGCCGCCAAGGCGCTCTCGGTTCGCACGCCTCTGATTGCCCGCAAGCCTGACCGGCGTTCCCGCGCGCGCCGAAACCGGGGCAACTAGGCTCCGCGCATGGCGAGGTACTTCGACGTGCACCCGGTCAACCCGCAGCGCCGGACGATCGACGCGGCCGTGCAGCTGATCAAGTCGGACGGCCTCATCGCCTACCCGACGGACTCCTGCTACGCGCTGGGCTGCCAACTGGGCAACAAGGACGGCCTGGACCGGATCCGGCAGATCCGCCACCTCGACGACCGGCACCACTTCACCATCATGTGCCGCGACTTCGCGCAGCTCGGCCAGTTCGTGCACGTGGACAACTCGGTGTTCCGGGCGATCAAGGCCGCGACGCCGGGCAGCTACACGTTCATCCTCCCGGCGACCCGCGAGGTCCCCCGCCGGCTGCTGCACCCGAAGAAGAAGACGGTCGGCGCGCGGATCCCGGAGCACGTCGTCGCGCAGGCGCTGCTGGCGGAACTCGGCGAGCCGCTGGTGTCCAGCACGCTGCTGCTGCCCGACCAGGCCGAGCCGCTGGTGCAGGGCTGGGAGATCAAGGAGCGGCTGGACAACGTGGTGGACGCGGTCCTGGACTCCGGCGAGTGCGGCACCGAGCCCACCACGGTCATCGACTTCTCCGACGGCGAGCCGGAGATCGTCCGCCGCGGCGCGGGCGACCCCAGCCGCTTCGAGTGAGCGGTCAGTCGACCAGCCCGGTGGCGAACGCCGACCACAGGAGCACGGAGAAGCCGTAGACCGCCGTCACGGCCAGTGCGGTCGACGACAAGCTGATCCGCTGACCGACCTTCCCGGTGATCTCGCGGCCGACGAGCATCTGCCACAGGACCATGAGCAGGATCGGAGCCAGCGACAAGGGCGGCAGCAGCAGGAAGCCCATCCGTTGCAGCGCCTGGTCGAACGGCACCAGCATGAAGCTGCTCGCCACCGGCTGGACCACCACGGCCACGGCCATGGCGGAGGTCATCAGGGCGCGGCGGGGGTCGGCTTCGCGCGGGGTCGCGGACAGCAGCCACGTCCCGACCGCGGCGGCCAGGCACAGACCGGCCAGCGCCCAGAACAGGAACGTGGTGACCGACCGCTCGTCCGCGCCGGTCCACCACGGCTGGACGTCGCGGACCGCCGCGGCTTCCTCCTCGGACAAGGCGAAACCGGCGACCCGCACGGCCGGGGTCGAGGCGTCGGTGACGCCGAAGTCGCGGCTGCACGAGACACGTTCCCCGGCGAACGTGGCTTCGCACCCGCTGTTCAGGTTCGGCAGGCCGGGTTTCACCGAGACGGTGAGCACCCGGTCGCCGACCGGGATGACGCACTTGATGGTGTCGCCGTCCTTGGCGCACGGCGGTTTGAGGACGGTGAACTGCGGCGCGACGACCCGGTAGACGCTGTCGACGCCCGGGGTGAGCGGGATCAGCAGGGCCGTCACGAATAAGAGGAACAAGGGCACGGACAAGGGCAATGAGCGCAGCACGCCGGGCGTGCTGCGGGTGATGGTGGTCAAACTCCACCTCCTGTCACCCGCAGCATCGGCCGCGCGCGGTGTCCCGTTAGCTACGGTGCGAGATCGATCGCGAACAAGAGCAGGTCACGGTTGTCCGGCAGCGCAACGGTTTCCACCGTTTCGGCCGGGTCGAGTGCCGCCGAGTGGCCGAAGACACCCGCCGGTGCAGCGACAGTTGGGGAAGTTGACGGTTCCGGGCACGGTCGTGCCGGTCTCGACCAGGCTTCACAGCTCGTGCGGCTCAGTTGCGATCGGCAGTTCCACCGCGACGTGCTTGTCCGCCGGCATCGCGTCCCGGCCCTGGGCGTAGTGGAACTCCCACTGCGTGGCGATGTGGACGAAGGCAATGTCGTTGCGGGACAACAAGTACCCGGCGCTGGGCTGCCAGCACGGCCCGAGTGGTGGCGCAGCGCTTGGCCGTGCACAGCGCCAAGGCCGCTGGGCCCGGTCTCCGGGCGTCAGCCCGCCGGCACCAGGTCGCGGCCGGTCGCCGTGCCGTCGACGCTGTCCCGGTAGGTGCGGGCGGCGACGGCGGCCGGGGTGCCGGTACCGGCGAGGCCGAGCGCGCCGAGCGTCTCGCTGATCCCGCCGGGGAGGTGCCCGGCGAACGTGCCGGCGGTCAACGTGACCGAGCCACCGTCGACCCGGTGCGGCAGCGCCCGGAGCAGCAAGGCGATGGGCGGCCACGCACACGACCGCCCCGACCCGCCCGGTGACCGCGAACATCCGATCGATCGATCCCGGGTCGCCCAAGTCGACGCGCGCCCCCGCACCGCGCGACGCCTCCACCACCTCGTGCCGAGGCCGCAGCGCCGCGACCACCGACCGTCGAGGAGACCGCGAAGTTCGGAGATCGGCGGGCACCCGCTTGACGACGTCGGTACCGGGCACGTGGTCGACGGGCCCGGTACGACGTCGGTGTCCTGGCCGGCCACGGCCGCGGGGAACGGCGGTGTGGACCGGCGACGGCGGCTCGTGCCACGGTCCGGTGGCAGCCGACGACTACGCGACCCCCGTGACGGGGTCGCCGGGTCCCGGTGCGGTCGCGCCGGGACGTCCCGACCAACGGCTCGACGCAGTCGGGTCAGGGGCAGCCGGATCCGGGGGTGCGCCGCGGCCCGGCGCACCCCCGCGCTCTTAAGCCGGCCACAGCGCACTTCCGTGCGGTTAAGCCGGACATGGCGTGTCCGACGACGGGTGGACCTCGGTCCGCCCGGTCTGCCCCGAGCCCGACCAGACCACGTGCTCCCGGCCTGCGGTGCGGCGGAAAGTCCTGGTCATGCTGCTCCCCTCCTGGTTCGCAGCACCGACGTTAGGCCGTTCAGGCGAGTGCGGCCACGCGACGTAGCACGGACGGGTGACCAGCGGATTCGAGATCGCCCCGACATTCCCGACAGCGCGGGCCGCCACCGTGGACCCGGGGGGGAGGGCCCGTGGGCGGGACGTGGTGCCGGCGGGGTCGTCACGACCTGCCCGCCGCGTCGACCGGCGACCGGTGGACGGGGGTGGGCGGGTCGGCGGGGGGCTGGAGGAGCTGCCGGTGGGCGGCGCGCAGCGCGGGGCCGGGGTCGGTGCCCAGTTCGTCCGCGAGCAGCCGGCGGACGAGCTGGTACCGGGCCAGCGCCTCGCCCGTCCGGCCGGTCCGGTGCAGGGCGAGCAGGAGCTGCGCGGCGACCCGCTCGTCCAGCGGGTGGTCGGCGGCGCGGGCGGTGAGCCGGGCCAGCTCGCCCGCGCCCAGCCCCAGCCGCAGCGCGGTGTCGGTGCGCTCGGCCTCCGCCAGGTAGCGCTGCTGCTCGACCGCCGCGCGGGTGGCGCTCAACCACGGCGTGTCCAGCCCGGCGAACGGCTCCCCGCGCCACAGCCGCGCCGCCCGGTCGAACAGGGCCAGCCGCTCGGCGTCCGACCCGGCCCGGCGGGCGGCGTCGGCGAGCCGCTCGAACCGCCGCAGGTCCACCGCGTCCGGGTCGGCGACCAGCTCGTAGCAGCCGGTGTGGCGGACCAGGGCCACGCCCTCGGCGTCGGCCAACACCCGCCGCAGCCGGTACAGGTAGCCGTAGAGCGCGGCGCGCGGCCGGCGCGGCGGCCGGTCCCCCCACACCCGCGTGACCAGCCGGTCGAAGGCCACCGGCTGGTTCACCTCCACCGCCAGCGCCACCAGCACGCACCGCTGCCGGGCGTGCCCCAGGTCCGTCCGCCGGCCCCCCAGCACCGCTTCGACCGTGCCCAGCAACCGGATCTCCACCGCCATGCCGCACCTCCCCGTCCTGGTATATCCGGGCCGGGCCGGTCGCCGCCGTTCGAGCTTGTCCGAAAATGTCCGTGCTGGTCAGCCGCTCGCAGTGGGCCCGACCGGGCGCACCGGTCGGGCCGGCGGCGCGGATGACCGGCGATCTTCCGCCGGCCGGGCCCGGGGCCGGACGGGCACCTCCCGACCGGCGCCGGGCGTTCGGTTCGAAAACCGGCCGGCGACCCATTCGGACGCCATTTGTCGAGACCAATTCTGGGGCGCGGTCCGGGGCCGGGAAGCGCCGCCGACGATTGTCCGGAATCGTTCGTGAAATTCCCCGTCACGCGGTCCGAGAGGTACGCTGCCGGGCGGCAGCTATTCCCTGAACGCACCCTGCGCGTTACCGAAGGGGCCGTCATGACCACCACGATCCCCGCCGACTTCAGCGCCGCGCTGCGCGCCGCGATCCAGCGCAGCGGCCTGAGCCTCAACGAGATCAGCAGGCGGCTGCGCGAGCAGTCGACCCCGGTCAGCATCAGCGCGTTGAGCTACTGGCAGAACGGCGAGAACCGACCGGAGCGGGCCGGCTCGCTGGCCGCCGTGGCCGCGCTGGAGGCGATCCTCGGCCAACCACCGGAGACCCTGACCGCCCTGCTCGGCCCGCGCAGACCGCGCGGCCGGTGGACCAACCGGACCGGCCCGACCATCACCTACGACCAGGTGTGGGAGCGGCCGGAGTCGGTGGCCCGCGCGCTGGCCAAGGTGGACGCCACGCCGGACGAGCTGGACACCCCGCACCGCCTGTCGCAGTACGTGTCCTACCGGGTCGACGGCCGGGGGCACGAGGAGTCGATGCGGGTGCGCCGGCTGATCCGGGCCGACCACGACGGCACGTCCCGGTTCATCTTCGTCACCCGCTGCTCCAGCCTCACCCAGCCGCCGGTGGTGACCTTCACCGAGGGCTGCCGGCCCGCCCGGTTCCGCGCCGACGTGCCGTCCTCGACGTGCGCGTTCGAGTTCGTGCTGGACCGGCCGCTGGACAGCGGCGAGCTGGCCGCGGTCGAGTTCGGCGTGCGGCTCCCGCCGGGGCAGACCGACCGGCACGCCCAGCTCGCCATCTACCGGCCGACCCGCGACCTGGTGCTCCAGATCGCGTTCGACCCCGACCACGTGCCGCTGCGCTGCAACGGCTACTTCCAGCCGCGGCACGCGATGCCGGTGGAGAAGCGCGGCGAGGTCACGTTCGACCGCTCGGCCGGCACGTTCCAGTTCATCACGCTGGACCCGGCGCCGGGCCAGTACGGGATCCAGTGGAGCTGGCGCTAGCTGCTCGCGGGGAGCCGACCGCGACGCGCCGGCCATCGGCACCCAGCCGCGGCCGGCAGGGCCATGCCGGTCCAGCGGCCCACGCAGCACCAGCGGACCGGCCGGCGGTTCGACCTGGCCGAGCCGCCGGACGTGGACCGCTGCGGTCGTCATGTTCGGCGGGCCTCCCCCGGTCGGACCGGACTGTAGGCAGCTCCGGTCCGGTCCGGGAATCCCGCGCTCTGGAGAAAGCCTGGACACCGGCCGGTCCGGTCGCCCGGACCGGCCGGGGCCGGGTCAGCGGGGCAGGTACGCCCGGTGCGACCGGGAGAACTCGAACCCGTTGTACTTGTCCCAGTTGATCGACCACGTCATCAGGCCGCGCAGGTTCGGGTAGGTCGCCTTCGGCTTGTACGGCCCGCAGTTCGTGCCCTTCATCAGACAGTCCAGCGCCTTGTGCACGTCACCGACGGAGGTGAAGCCGTTGCCCGCGTTGACGCTCGCGGGCAGCCCGATCGCCACCTGGTCCTGCCGCAGGCCCGGGAAGAACTTGGTCGCGTCGCCCTTGACCGGGAACCCGGCCAGCACCATGTCGGCCATCGCCACGTGGAAGTCGCTGCCGCCCATGAAGTGGTACTGGTTGTCCAGGCCCGTGATCGGGCCCGAGTTGTAGTGCTGGACGTGCAGCAGGGTCAGGTCGTCACGCATCGCGTGGATGACCGGCAGGTACGCGCCCGCCCGCGGGTCCTGCCCGGAACCGCCGCCGTAGAACTGGTAGCCGAGCTGGACGAAGAACGTCTCCGGGGCCATCGTGAGCACGAACTTGGCCCCGTAGCGGGCCTTGAGCGACTTGAGCGCGGAGATCAGGTTGACGACCACCGGCGAGGTGGGGCTGCGGAAGTCGGTGTCGCCCGCGCTCAGCGACAGCGAGTGGCCCTCGAAGTCGACGTCGAGCCCGTCGAGGCCGTAGCGGTCGATGATCGCGCCGACGCTGCGCACGAACGCGTCCCGGGCGGCCGTGGTGGTGAGCTGCACCTGGCCGTTCTGGCCGCCGATGGAGATCAGCACCTTCTTGCCCTGGGCCTGCTTCTCCCGGATGCCGGCGATGAACTCGGCCTCGGGCTCGACGTTCGGGCACTCGGCGACCGGGCACTGCTGGAAGCGCAGGTCGCCGGAGGTGACCGAGGTCGGCTCGGCGAAGGAGAGGTTGATGATGTCCCAGTCCGGCGAGACGTCCTTCATCCGGGTGTAGCCCGAGCCGTTGGCGAAGCTGGCGTGCAGGTAGCCGACGAGCACCCGCTTGGGCAGCCCGGTGGGCGGCGTCGTGGTCGTGGTGGTCGGGGTCGTCGTCGTGGTGGACGTGCTGGTCGAGGTCGTGGTGCTGGTCGACGTCGTGGTGGTGCTCGTGGTGGTCGACGTGGCGGTGGTCGTCGTGGTCGTGGTCACCGTGGGCGGGCCGGTGCAGGGCGCGCCGTTGAGCTTGCAGTTCGCCGGGTCGGCCGTGCCGGAGGCGTTGAAGCCGAAGGTGACGGTCGCGCCGGGTGCGACGTTGCCGTTGTAGTTCCGGTTGGTGAACGTGTAGTGGCCGCCGGCGTTGGTCTGCAACGCGTCCCAGTAGGCCCCGACCGTCGTGCCGGTCGGGAGGTCGAACTCGACCTTCCACGAGGTGATCGCCGCGCTGGTGTCGTTCTTGATCGAGAACTGTCCGGTGTAGCCGGAGCTCCAGGACTGGGTCTTGGCGAACGTGGCGGTGGTCGAGGCGGCGTACGCGGGGACCAGCCCCACCGCCACGGCACCGGCCACCAGGGCCGCCACCGCCGCCACCCTCGCGAACAGGATCCTGCGCGACATCGTCGTCTGCCTCCTAGCGGTGGCGGCCTCCAGGTGGGAAAATTGGACTAGACCACAGGCGGGGTGTCAAGCCCCGCAGCCGGCCGCACCCGGGCCGGGCACCGGCCCGGACCGCCGAGGTGTCGTGCGACGACTCCCCGACCACCAGCGGATCCAGTGGAATGACGCGGCGCAACACCGGCTCACCGACAAGCGACAGTGAATTCGATCGATTCGCCCCCGCCACGTCCGGAAGCCTTCTCCGTGAACACGTTGACCGTTCTGGCAGCCCTGCCGACCGCTGCCGCAGCGATCTCGATCGCCGTCGCAGTCATCCGGAAGTACCGCAACTCCCTGACCCGGGAAACCGACGACCCGGCTAACCGCATTTCGTAGCCGGCCGCGATCAGCACGACCCGGAAGCTCGTCGGCCTGCGCTCGGACGACGCCGCCGAGGCGCGGGAAACCCGGTTTCGCCGAGGTCGCCGAGGTCGCGCTCGCCCCGGCGGACCGCTGGGCAGGCTCTCGGAGGTGCACGTCTTCACCACCACCCTGCTGACGCGGGCCGACCGGATCCGAAGGTCCAATACGTCGTCGGGTGCCCGAACTCGATCACCACCGTGTACGCCAGGGAGCGGTCGGCGATCGTGCCCTTGGTGCCGGGCGGCCTGCTCCGGCCGACACCGCTGCCCACGGTCACCGCCACCCCGCACGGGGCGGTCGCCGGCCTGCGCGGCCCGGCCGCGTGATCATCCGACGACCCAGCGTGACCAGCGACAACGACCCGACGAAAGTAGGGAATTCCAACCGGTGATCAGCATCGCCGGACTAGCGTGCACGGCGTGCAGATCCCGTGGAGAGCCGCGCCGCGCGCCGCGCTGTCGAGCCCGCTGACGTTGTTGGTCAGCCTGGTCACCGCGCTCCTGCTGAGCTTCGTCGTGGCCGCCGCGGTCATGCACTCGGCCGCCTCCGGGAGTGCCGCCGTGGACTACCAGCAGGACCGGCTGTGCACCGAGTCGCTGCACCCGTCGCTGGAGGTCTTCCTCCCGCCGCACCAGGTCACGCCGCTGTTCGACGACGTGCGCCGGTCCGTCGGCGACCAGCCCGTGCTGCCCGCCGCCTACACCCGCGAGGCGCGGACCGACTTCGGCGGCAGGCAGACCTACGCCAAGTTCGGGTTCCGGCCCGGCGCGACCGACCACCTCAAGGTGCTCGAAGGCGGCGCCAAGGACGGGCTGTGGGTGCCCAAGAGCATCGCCGACACCACCGACCTGCAACTCGGCAAGCGCGGCATGGGCGGGCGGCTGCCGCCGGTCACCGCGATCTACGCCGACGTGCGCGACCCGCTGGACCCGTGGTGGTGCTCCGAGCGCCAGTACGTGGTGCCGAACACCATGCGGAAGGACACCGACCTCCCGACGAGCGTGGTGTGGGTGCCCGACGCGGCGGCGTTCGACGCGCTGCCGCCGGAGGTGGCCCCGGTGGTCGACGTGACGATCCGGTTCCCCAGCCCGGTCCCGCAGACCGTGGACGAGGCGGAAGACCTGCTCGCCGCCGGCACCGCCCGGGTCCAGAAGTACGACGAGATGGGCCTGCGGGTGAACTCGCCGCTGGTGCTGCCCGTCGAGAACGCCCACCAGACCGTGCGCAACGTCCGCTCGGCGATCCTGCCGCTGACGTTGATCAGCCTGCTCATCGGCCTGGCCGGGGTGGCCACGGTGGCCGTGCAGTGGGCGCAGCGCCGGCACACCGAGCTGCGGCTGCTGTGGGTGCGCGGCGCGGGCCCGGTGGCGCTGGGCGGTCGGGCGCTGCTCGAACTCGGCCTGCCACTGCTGGTCGGCGGACTGCTCGGGTTGGGCGTGGCCCGGCTGCTGCTGCCCGTCTACGCCCCGTCCGGCGCGCTGCCGCCGGGCACCACGGCCGCCGGTGCGCTGTCCGTGCTCGTGGTCGTCGTGCTGAGCCTGGTCACCACGTGGGCGACGGCAGCGGTCCGCGCGCACCGCGTGTTCCAGGCCGCCACCACGGGCAACCGCCTGCGCCGCGTGCTGGCCGCCGTGCCGTGGGAGCTGGCCACCGCGGGCCTGGCGGTGTGGGCGTGGCTGCGGGTGCAGGACAGCGGCCTGGCCTCGCCGACCAGGATCGGCGGCCTGCCCCGGATCGACGCGGCGGCGCTGGCGTTCCCGTTGCTGGTGGTGCTCACCACGGCGCTGCTGGCCTCCCGGGTGGCGCGGTGGGCGCTCCGGGCCTCGCACCGCGTGTCGCTGTGGTCCCGACCGGCCGCGCAGCTCGCCGTGCGGCGGCTCGCGGCGGCGGCCGGCCCGGTGACCGGCGTCCTGCTGGTGGGTGTGCTGGCGATCGGCACGATCGCGGTGGGCACCAGCATCGCCGGCTCGCAGAAGACCGCGCTGGACCTGAAGTCCGGCATGTACACCGGCGCGGAGAGCGTCGTGCGGGTGTCCGACGTGATCGAGCTGCCGGCCGCGCTGCGCGGCAACTCCACCGTCGTGGGCGTGAGCGAGATCAACGACCGGATGGGGCTCGTCGTGGACCCGGCGACGTTCCGCGACGGCGCGTTCCAGCACGACGTCGACCCGGCGCTGCTCACCCAGCCGCTGCGGGTCGGCACCGCGCCCGCGGGCGAGATCACCATGCCCGGCCTGCCCCGGCTGACGCCCACCGCGCACGTGGCGTCGTTCCCCAAGCTCGGCACGGCCGGCTGGGTCGTGCCGCGCGACCAGGTCCCCGACCCGTCCGACGTCGGCTCCTGGTACGTGTGGTCGGCGAAACCGCTGCGCGAGCTGACCGACGTCCTGTCGGACAACGGGATCGTCTACCGCAACGGGGTGGAGCGGGCGAAGGCGATCGCGGGCCTGCCGTTCCTGACCATCCAGTGGACGTTCGGGTTCGTCGCCGCCATCGGCGTCGTGCTCGCGGTGGTGGCCGCGATCGCGCTGCTGCTGGCGATCGAGGTGCGCCGCCGGCAGAACGCGCTGTCCGGCGCGTTCAGCACCCGGATGGGGCTGCGGCCGTCGGCCCTGCTGTCCAGCCACCTGCTGGAGCTCGGCGCGCTGGCCGTGGCCGCGGTCGTGGTCGGGTTGGCGGCGAGCGCGGTCAGCAGCGGGTTCGCCGTGCCGCGGCTGGACCCCGCGCCCCGGCTGACCCCCACCCCGGAACTGCCCAACGTGTTCCCGCTGCTGGGCGCGACGGTCGTGGGCAGCGCGCTGGTGGTGCTGGTGGCCGCGTGGATCGCGGTGCGCGCGGTGCGCTCGGCGCGGATCGGGGAGCTGATCCGTGGCTGACCGGTACGACGAGAGGGAGACGGCCGTGGCCGACCTGTACGACGAGCGGGAAACGGCCGCGGCCGGCCTCTACGACGAGCGGACCGACTCGTACGACCAGCGCCCGGCGGGGCCGGCGCACGTGCTGCGCCTGCGGGACGTGGGCGTCGACTACCGGACCCCGGCCGGGTCGGTGACGGCGGTGTCCGACGTGACGCTGGACGTGCCGGCGAGCGGGATCACCGTGCTGGCCGGGCCGTCCGGGTCGGGCAAGTCGACCCTGCTGCGGGTGCTGAGCCTGGTGGAGCGGCCCACGACCGGCGGTGTGGAGCTGCGCGGCATGGGCACCGCGCGGCTGTCGTCCCGGGCGCGGCGGGCGTTGCGGCGCACCGAGATCGCGCTGGTGTTCCAGAACCCCGGCGAGAACCTGGTCGGCCACCTCACCGTGGGCGACAACCTGCGCGCGGCGGCCCAGGCGGCCGGCCGCACCGCGGCGGTGGCCGACCTGCTGGCCCAGCTCGGGCTGCCCGACACCGCGGACTGGAAGGTCAACGCGCTGTCCGGCGGCCAGCAGCAGCGGCTGGCGTTCGGCTGCGCGCTGGCCCGCGGCGCGTCGGTGGTGCTGGCCGACGAGCCGACCTCGCAGCTCGACACCGGCTCGGCCGACCTCGTGCTGGAGACGTTGGCCGACCTCGCGCGGCGGGGCGTGCCGGTGGTCGTCGCGTCCCACGACCCCCGCCTGATCGCGTTGGCGGACACCAGGTTCGACCTGCGGAACGGGGTGTTGGCGGCATGACGGCGCTGCGCGTGGTGGGGGTCCGGCGGTCGTTCGAGCACCCCGGCGGGACGGTGCACGTGCTGCGCGGCGTCGACCTGGAGGTGTCGGCGGGCGAGCTGGTGACGCTGTCCGGGCCGTCCGGTTCGGGCAAGAGCGCGCTGCTGTCGGTGCTGTCCGGGTTCGACCGGGCCGACGACGGCACGGTGGAGATGTGCGGCGAGGTGCTGACCGCTCCCCCGGCCTGGCGGCTGTGCGCGCTGCTGCCGCAGGCGATGGGGCTGGCCGGCGAGCTGACGCTGGCCGAGAACGTGGCGCTGCCGCTGCGGCTCAGCGGTGCCGGCGCAGACGTGGGCGGGGTCGCCGTGCTGCTGGCCGAACTGGGCATCGGCGACCTCGCCGACCGCTACCCCGCCGAGGTGTCGTTCGGGCAGCAGCAGCGCGCCGCGCTGGCGCGGGCGGTGATCGGGTCGCCGAAGGTGCTGCTGGCCGACGAGCCGACCGCGCACCTCGACCAGGTCAGCGCGCCGACGGCGGTCCGGGTGCTGCGGCGCGCGGCCGACGCGGGCGCGGCCGTGCTGATCGCCACGCACCACGAGGAGGTGCACCGGGCGGCCGATCGCACGGTGGTCCTCTCCGGTGGGCGGGTCTCCGTAGGATAGGCACCGATGTTGCGTCGCTCCCTCGCCCTCGCCCTCGTGCTGCCGCTGCTGGCGGTGCTGCTCATGGTCGCCGACAGCCCCTTCCCGGACCCGCTCGGCCCGAACCGGGACGCCCCGGCGGCGCTGGTCGCGCTGGGTGACAGCACGATGTCCGGCGAGGGCGCGGGCAGCTACGAGCCGGGCACCGACGGCGAGAACGACAACTGGTGCCACCGGTCGACCAAGGCGTCGGTGCGGCAGACGAGGGTCGCGGGCGTCGAGAAGGTGTTCAACCTGGCGTGCTCGGGGACGAGCGCGGAACAGGTCGGGCTCGGCGACGGGACCGACCGCAGCTCGCAGGCCCGGCAGCTGGCCGAGATCGCCCGCGAGTACCGGGTGACCACGGTCGTGGTCGCGATGGGCGCCAACGACGACCCGAAGTTCGGCGAGGTGCTGAGCTCGTGCCTGCGGGCGTGGTTCGAGCGGGCGGACTGCTCGAAGGCGCTGGCCGACGAGTGGCGGGAGCGGGTGGACCGGATGGTGCCCAAGGTGGAGCGGGCGCTGCGCGACATCCGCTTGGCGCTGCGGGACGAGGGCTACACGCCCCTGTCGTACACGCTGGTCGTGCAGTCCTACGCGGCCCCGGTCAGCCCGGACCTGCCCTCGGACCTGCAGAACCTCGCCGGGTGCCCGCTGCGGACGGCGGACATGAGGTGGGTGCGCGACACGGCGGTGGGTGACCTGTCCGACGGCCTGCGCAAGGCCGCGTCCGCCGTCGGGGCGCGCTTCCTCGACCTGTCGAGGGCGGGCGCGAAGCACGAGGCGTGCGCGGGCGGGAAGAACCCGGACAGCGAGTGGTTCACCCGCCTCACGGTCGACTTCGACGGTCTGCGCGACGAGGTCCGGGCGCGGCACGCGCTCCAGGAGTCGTTCCACCCCAACGCCCGGGGGCACGAGCAGTTCGGGCGCTGCATGACCGAGTTCCTCGCCACGTCGGCCCGCGAGGCGTCCTGCGTGGCCGACCGCGACGGCAACCTGACCCCCGTGCTGGACCGCGACTAGGACTGTTCGGGGTTCGGATCATGTGGTCGAGGTCAGTGTCTTCAGCCACCTGATCGCTCCTCGCAGGTGCAGTCCGGCCTCGTGGCTTCGCGGTGTCCTCGGCCCGCTGGTCGGTCTCTCCGGGATCACCGCCGTGATCCGACGGCGGCGCGGGCAGCGGAGCCCCATTTCCCTCGGCCAACGCCTGTTCCAGCGCGTCGAGGGTCTCCCCGGCGACCGCCGACCCGGCCGATTCGTCATGCGCCCGCACGATCGTGCAGTCCACGCCGACCGGTTCCACCCGACCCGGCGCGGAACCACCACACCAGTGCCCTACCAGCCCTACCAGCACGCCACCGGGCCCCATCTGGATCCGAACCCCGAACAGCTCCTAGAGCCGTTCGACCTCCGGCCCGGTCCAGAAGGTGGTGCGGCCGGCGAGGTAGGCGGCGGCGCGGGCGGTGGTCCAGCCGTGGCTTTCGCACAGGCCGTCGCGCAGCATCTTCAGGTACGGGCCGGAGGGCGCGGTGTGCTCGACGTCCCCGGCCGACCAGGGGGCGGTGAAGGTCAGGGCCGGGTGGCCGGCGAACTCGCCCAGCCGCAGCAGGGTGTCGTACCGGCCGGGGCCGCGCTGGTCGCGGCCCTCGGCCAGGACGGTGGTCAGGTCGATCTCCGGGCCGGGCTCGCGGTACATCTCCTGCTCGACCACGTCGGCGAACTGGCCGGTGGTGATCAGGTAGCCGCGCATGGCGGCCGTGCCGGGCAGCCCGGGGTCGAAGAACGCCCGTCCACCGCCCCACACCGGCGACCGGGTCGCGAAGTAGATGCCGCCGGGGGCCTCGACCTCGCGCACGGCGCGCGGCGGGCTGCCGTCCCGACACCCCGGGTAGGCGTGCGCCGCGCCGACCGGCACGCCACCGCGCAGGTAGCAGGCGAACCGGTCGGCGTACAGGTTCGAGCCGTAGCTGACGTACCAGACGTGGCTCATCGGCGCATCCCGCACGTGCACCCCACCTCCGCGGACTGGGCCGGACGGCTGAACTCGCCGCGTTGCGACCACGCCTGCCCATCCGTCCTACCAGGGTGGCCGTCGACCCATCACACCTCAGGGAGATCACCAGCCATGGCACAGACCGAGGACGTCCACGACGGCCACGTCTACGACCTCCAGTTCAGCGGCACCGTGTTCAGCAGCGACAACGGCAAGCAGAAGGTGGTGGTGCTGGTCGGCGCCTACGCCGGCACCGGCCGCACCACCAGGGCGCTCGTCGCGCGGGCCAAGGTCAGCGGCACGAAGGTCGAGCCGGACCTGGCCGAGCTGTACACCGTGCCGCACGAGAAGCTGGAGGTCGTGCACCCCGTCCTCGGCGAGAAGGAGCTCAAGGCGGTGAAGGCGCAGCTGGTGAAGAAGATCACCGGCTAGCGCGCCACTCGTCTTCCAGGATCGCGTAGACGAACTCCTCGCCCCACGCGCCCTTGAAGACCTCGGCGTGCCGGAAGTGCGCTTCGCGGCGCATCCCCAGGCGTTCCATGACCCGCCACGACGCGCCGTTGGACGCGTCGCACGAGGCCACGATCCGGTGCAGGCCCAGGTTCTCGAAGCCGAGCCGGAGCATGACCCGGGACGCTTCGGTCGCGTAGCCGCGGCCGTAGTGGTCGGGGTGGAAGATGTAGCCGATCTCGCCCTGGCGGTGTTCCTCGTTGAGCCACTTGAGCACGGTCTCGCCGATCACCCGGCCGTCGTGCTCGACGGCCAGCGACAGGTGCTCGCCCTCCTTCGCGGGCCAGGTGACCGCCGTCTTGAGCGCCAGGCTCTCGGTGGTCTCCTCCGGCGTCTTCGCCTCCCCGTACAGGTACCGCACCACCTCGGGCAGGGACTGCCACGAGTGCAGGGCGGCGTGGTCGGCGTGGGTGAAGGGGCGCAGCAGCAGGCGTTCGGTGCGGATGGGGTAGGCGGGTTTGGTCACGGTTCCCAATCTACAAAGAACTGCGGTCAGAGGTCGGCCATCGCCGTGATCGGCGACTGCACGCAGTCGGCCACGAACCTGAGGAACCCGCCCGCCGTGCCGCCGTCGCACACCCGGTGGTCGAAGGCGAGCGTGAGCTGGGTGACCTTGCGGACCGCCAGCTGCCCGTCGACCACCCACGGCCGGTCGATGATCCGGCCGATGCCGAGGATCGCCGCCTCGGGGTGGTTGATGATCGCGGCCGACCCGTCGACGCCGAACACCCCGTAGTTGTTGACCGTGAACGTCCCGCCGGTCAGCGCGGCCGGGGCGATCTTCCCGTCCCGGGCCGACGTCGCCAGGTCGGTGATAGCGGCGGCCAGGCCGGACGTGGTGAGCGTGTGCGCGTCGCGGACCACGGGCACCACCAGCCCCCGGTCGGTCTGCGCGGCGAACCCCAGGTGGATCTCGTCCAGCACGGCGATCTCGTCGCCCTCGACCCGGGAGTTCAGCTCGGGGAACTTCGTCAGGCCCAGCACGGTGAACCGGGCCAGCAGCGCGAGCAGCGACACGCCCGGCAGCGCGGCGCGGGCGGTCAGGAAGTCCGTCGCGTCGACGTCCACCCAGACGGTCGCCTCGGGGATCTCGCGCCGGGACGTGGCCAGCTTCGCCGCCACCACCCCGCGCAGCCCCTTGAGCGGGATCCGCCGGCCGGCCGCGGGAGCGGAGGACCGCGCGGCCAGTTCCCGTTCGACGTCCACCCGGCGGATCACGCCACCGGGGCCGCTGCCGGCGATGGTGTCCAGCGCCAGCCCGTTCTCCCGCGCCATCCGCCGCACCAGCGGCGAGATGACCGCCGGAGCCACCCCCGACGGGCGCACCGGCCCGCTCTCGACCACCTGCGCCGGACCCACCGCGACGGGCTGTGCCGAAGCGGTGCGAGCCGGAGCGGGCTGGGTCGGGACGGCGGGGGTGGTCTGGGGCGGTGCGCCGCGACCGGGACCGCGACGGTTGGCGCGGCGGCGGCGGGGCGAGTCGGTGGTGCCGTAGCCGATCAGCACGTTGCCCGAACCCGTCTCGGCGGACGGCGCGGGCGTCGGCTCCTCCCCCGCGGCGAGCCCCACCGACAGCAGCACCGAGCCGACCGCGAGCTTCTCGCCCGGCTCGCCGAACCGGGCCCGCACCACGCCCTCGAACGGGCACGGCACCTCGACCACGGCCTTCGCCGTCTCGACCTCGACCACGGGCTGGTCGATCGACACCTGGTCGCCGACCGCCACCAGCCAGGTGACGATCTCGCCCTCGGTCAGCCCCTCGCCCAGGTCGGGCAGCCGGAAGTCAGGCACCGTACCCCCTCACGACCTCGTCGTCCCACTGCAACCGCGCGACCGCGTCCAGGATCCGGTCCACGCCCGGCAGGTGGTGCTCCTCCAGCTTCGGCGGCGGGTACGGGATGTCGAACCCGGTCACCCGCAGCACGGGCGCGTGCAGGTGGTGGAAGCACCGCTCGGTCACCCGCGCGACGACCTCGGCCCCGTACCCGCCGAACCCGGACGCCTCGTGCACCACGACGGCCCGGCCGGTCTTGCGCACCGACGCGCACACCGTCTCGTCGTCGAACGGCGAGAGCGTCCGCAGGTCCACGACCTCGACGTCCCAGCCCTCCTCGACGGCAGCCTCGGCGGTCTCCAGCGCGGTGGCGACCATCGGCCCGTAGGCGATCAGCGTGACGTCGGTGCCGGTGCGCCGGACGAGCGCCCGGTCCATCGGCACGGCGGCGTCGGTCAGCTCGCCCTTGGCCCAGTACCGGCGCTTGGGCTCCAGGAAGATCACCGGGTCCGGCGAGGCGATCGAGTCGCGCAGCAGCCGGTAGGCGTCGTCGGGGGTGCCGGGCGTGACGACCGTGAGGCCCGGGGTGTGGGTGTAGTACGCCTCGGACGAGTCGCAGTGGTGCTCCACGCCGCCGATGCCGCCGCCGTACGGCACCCGGATGACGATCGGCAGCGACACCCGCCCGCGGGTCCGGTTGCGCATCTTGGCCAGGTGGCTGGTGATCTGCTCGAACGCCGGGTAGGCGAACGCGTCGAACTGCATCTCCACGACGGGCCGCAGCCCGTTCATCGCCATGCCGATCGCGGTGCCGACGATCCCGGACTCGGCCAGCGGCGTGTCGAACACCCGGGCCTCGCCGAACCGGGCGGCCAGCCCGTCGGTCACCCGGAAGACGCCGCCGAGCGGGCCCACGTCCTCGCCGAACACCAGTACGCTCGGGTCGTCTTCCAGCGCGTCGGACAGCGCCCGGTTGAGGGCGCCCGCCATCGACAGGTTCGTGCCCGCCAGTGACCTCGATCCCGCCCGTGCCCCCGAGTGCGACCCCAGGTGCGACCCCGGCTGCGACCCCGCCAGTGACGCCGTCATGCCAGTTCCTCCGCGAGGGCCGCGGCCTGCTCGCGCAGGTGCGTGGTCGGGGTGGCGTACACGTGCTCGAACAGCGTCGCCGGGTCGTACTCGTGGTCCACGTTGAGCTTGGCCCGCACGGAGGCGGCGAAGTCCTCGGCCTCGGCGGCGACCTCGGCCTTGCGGGCGGCGTCGAGCAGGCCGCGCGCGGTCAGGTAGGCGTCGATCCGGTCGACGGGGTCGCGGTCCAGCCACGCGGCGACCTCGTCGGAGGTGCGGTAGCGGGTGGCGTCGTCGGCGTTGGTGTGCGCCTCGATGCGGTAGGTCAGCGCCTCGATCAGGGTGGGCCCGCCGGAGTCGAGGGCTTCCCGGACCACGGCGTAGACCGCGGCCACGTCGTTGCCGTCGACCAGCACGGACGGCACGCCGTAGCCGACGCCCTTGGCGGCCAGCGTGGGCGCGGCGGTCTGCTTGGACAGCGGCACGCTGATCGCGTAGCCGTTGTTCTGCACCAGGAACACGACGGGCGCGCGCCACACGCCGGCGAAGTTGAGCGCCTCGTGCGTGTCGCCCTCGGAGGTCGCGCCGTCGCCGAGCAGCACCAGCGCCGCGGTGTCCTCGCCCTTGACGCGCGCGGCGTGCGCGAACCCGACCGCGTGCAGCGTGTTGGTGGCCAGCGGGGTGCACTGCGGGCCGACCCGGTGCTCGTAGGGGTCGTAGCCCAGGTGCCAGCCGCCTTGCAGCAGGGTGAGCGTCTCGCCCGGGTCGACGCCGCGGGTGACCAGCGCGACCGAGTCGCGGTAGGTGGGGAACAGCCAGTCGTGGCTGCGCAGCGCCAGCACCGAGCCGACCTCGCACGCCTCCTGGCCGCGCGAGGAGGGGTAGACCGCGAGCCGGCCCTGCTTGGTCAGCGCGGTGGCCTGGGTGTCGAAGCGCCGGCCGATCACCATCCGGCGGTGCAGTTCGAGCAGCACGTCGTCGTCGGGCATGGCCAGCGGCGAGTCGGTGACCGGCGCGCCGTCCTTGCGCAGCAGCGACAGCGGCTCCTCGGTGGGCAGCAGCGACCGCTCCCTGGTGGCGACCATGGGCTCCTCCGACGCTCGGGGTGACCGGACAAGCGCATGGTCCAGCTCACACCGGCCAAAGTTCCAGTTCCGGCGTGGAATTCTGGACGAATTGTCGCGTGAAGGGGTTATCGTCGACCGTATGACGCCCAGCCCTGGACACACGGCACCGATCGACGCCACCGACCGGCGGATCGTGGAGGAGCTGCGGGCCGACGGCCGGCTGTCGATGCGGGCGCTCGCCGAGAAGCTGCACATCTCCCGGGCGAGCGCGTACTCGCGGGTGGAGCGGCTGCACCGGGACGGCGTGATCACCGGCTACACGGCGGTGGTCGACCCGGAGCGGTACGGGTTCGGCATCTCGGCGTACGTGTACCTCAAGATCAGCCAGCACTCGTGGAAGGCGGTGCGGCAGCGGGTGCTGGAGATCCCCGAGGTGTGGCATGGCGCGCTGGTCTCCGGCGACTACGACCTGGTGCTGCTGGTCCGCGCGCCGGACGCGCACAGCCTGCGCGACCTCGTGCTCAGCCGGTTGCAGACGATGCCGGACGTGACGTCGAGCCACACCGTGCTGATCCTGGACGAGCTGCCCACCGACGCCCACCAGCCGAGGTTCTGAGCGATAGGCCCGAGGGGCACGACCCGTTGTACGCCGGGTCGTGCCCCTCGGGTCGACGTGCCGGACAGCGGTGGCGTCGGACCTACCAGCCGAACGCCTGCGTCCAGTACACGCCGTATGAACCGCCGCGCGCCATACCGACGCCCAGCGTCTTGAGCTTGCAGTTGAGGATGTTCGCGCGGTGGCCGGGCGACTCCATCCAGCCCTTCACCACCGACTTGGGGGTGCGCTGGCCGGCGGCGATGTTCTCCGCGCCGGGCGCGGGGTGGCCGGCGGCCCTGATCCGGTCCACGAACGTGCGGCCGTCCTTGGACTTGTGGTCGAAGTAGTTCTGCGCGGCCATGTCGGCGCTGTGCCCGCGCGCGGCCTGGTCCAGCCGCTCGTCGACGCCCAGCGCGGGGCAGCCGTTGGCGGTGCGCTCGGCGTTGGTCAGGTTGAACACCTCGGCCTCGGCGACCTCGACCTCGGTCTTGACCGGGGCGACGGGCTCGGGCGCGGGCTCCGGGGCGGGCGCGGGCCGCTCGGCGGAGGTCGTCGTGGGCGCCGGCGTGGTGGCGGCGACCTCGGCGGCGGTGTCGGCCGGGGTGACAGCCGGGGTGGTCGCGGGGGTGGTCGGCGGGGTCTCGGAGTGCGACGTGGTGCGGACGTTCGTGGTGGCCGTCGCGGTCACCTGGGCGGCCGCCCGGCCGGCCTGCGGGCTGTCACCGCAGCCGACCAAAGCCAGCCCGGCGACAGCGAGGACGACCGGCAGTGCTGTGCTCGTGCGAGACACGCGGAAAACCTCATCTGGTTGGACGGCTTTTCGGGCGCGGCGACCGCACGTGCGCTTGTTCGCAGGGTAAGCGCACGTGCGGTCGCCACACCGGACGGAGAACCGGGCGGACCGGGCAAGGGGGAGGAGCGCTGCGGTCGGCCTCAATTCCGAAAATAACCTTATCCGTAATTTCGGAATTGTCAACCATGATTTATTTAAGGAACATTTAAAGGTCGCATGAGGTGACGGAAAGAAACGGCCGGCTAACCTTGCGGCTCCGGCACCCGGGTCAGCCTCAGTTGCACCCGGGTGCCGCCGAGCGGCCCGCGGTCCACGGACAGCGAGCCTCCGGTGGACTCGGCCGCGCGGCGGGCGATGTCGAGTCCGAGACCGGTGGAGCCGGCGCTGCTGCTTCCACGGCGCAGCGCCGACTCCAGGTCCTCGATACCGGGCCCGGCGTCCTCGATCACGATCACCACCAGGTCCGGCCGGTGGAACAGCGCCACCACGAACCCGACGCCCTCCGGCGTGTGCCGGAAGATGTTGCCCAGCACCACGTCCATCGCCGCGGCCAGGTCGGTGCGGGTCAGCGGCACGAACGCGCTGCGCTCGGTGCCCCGCATGTTCCACCGCCGCTGCTGGTCGTCGGCCAGCGCCGACCAGAACACCAGCCGGTCGTGCACCACCTGGGCGGCGTCGCACTGCCGGCCGCCCGGGTCGTCCAGCTCCCGGCGGGCGGCCCGGATCAGCTCGTTGACCTCGCGCTCCAGCGCGTGCACGGCCTGCCGGACGCGGTTCGCGCCGGGGTCCGCGCCGAGCGTCTCGGAGTCCAGCCGCAGCGCGGTCAGCGGCGTGCGCAGCCGGTGCGACAGGTCGGCCAGCAGCTCGCGCTCGGCGGCCATGAGCTGCCCGATCCGGTCGGCCATCCGGTTGAACGCACCACCCGCGTCGGCCAGTTCGGGCGGCCCGGTGGGCACCACCCGGGTGGCCAGGTCGCCCTGCTCCATCCGCTGCGCGCCCTCGGCCAGCGCCTTGGACGCCTTCACCACCCGCCCGCCGAGCCGGTCGGCGACCAGCACCGACGCCAGCACCAGCGACAGCGCCACGCCGCCGAGCGCGAACCAGGCGGTGGAGACGCCGCGGGAGAGCTCCTCCTCGGGCACGAACGCCTCGACCACGGCGACCCGGTCCTCGCCGAGCACGACGGGCTGCATGTGCACCCACCCGTCGGACACCGGCGCGGTGAACGTGCGGCGCTCCCCGCGCGCGGTCCGCAGCTGCTCCTCGGTGGCCTTGGCGGTGCCGACGACCTGCCCGCCGACCAGGTGGACGGCGACCTGGCCGCCGGTGGAGACCAGCGCCTGCTCCACGGTGAGCGGTTCGGCGGTGATCGCCAGGACCGGGGTGAGCGAGACGGCCCGCAGCTCGGCGTCGGCGAACGCCCGGTCCCGGGCCAGCTGCTGCACCACCATGGCCAGCGGGATCAGGAACGCGAACGCCACCATCGAGGTGACCGCCAGCGAGACCAGCGCGAGCGACCTCCTCACTCGACGGCCGTCAGCTTGAACCCGACACCGCGCACGGTGTGCAGGTAGCGGGGTTGCGCGGCGCGTTCGCCGAGCTTGCGGCGCAACCACGACAGGTGGACGTCGAGGGTCTGGTCGTCGTGCCGGCCGGGCAGGTTCCACAGGTTGGCCAGCAGCTCGGCGCGCGGCACCACCTTGCCCTCCCGCGCGGCGAGGTAGGCCAGCAGGTCGAACTCCTTGCGGGTCAGGTTCAGCTCGCGGCCGGCCAGCCGGGCCTCCCGCCGGTCGAGGTCGACGGTGAGCTGGCCGATCCGCAGCGGCTCGACCGCCTCGTCCTTGCGGGCGCGGCGCAGCACCGCCGACAGCCGCGCGGCCAGGTGCTCGCTGGAGAAGGGTTTGACCAGGTAGTCGTCCGCGCCGGAGTTGAGCAGGCGGACGATCTCCGCCTCGTCGTCGCGCGCGGTCGCGACGATCACCGGCACGTCGCACAGCCCGCGCATCATCCGCAGCGCGTCCGCGCCGTCCATGTCGGGCAACCCGAGATCGAGCACGACGAGGTCGAACGCGGTGGCGCCCGCGATCTCCCGGAGGGCTTCCAGCGCCGTGCCGACCGGCAGCACGGCGTGCCCCAGGCCGGTCAGCGCGCGAGTCACCGCCGACCGCACCACCGGGTCGTCCTCGACCAGCAACACCGAGACCATGGCGCGCACCGTAACGCCCGCCGACACGAACGGGTGAACAACACCCGCCTACTGGCCCCACCCGCGGCACCGACACCCACCAACCGCAGTCGGCCGCCACCACCCGACGGCGCAGTGCGCGGCCACGAATCACCCCGCCCGCGCCCGAATGCCGCCGGCGCATTCCCGCGACACCCACCGCGGTCGAGCAG
Organism: Saccharothrix espanaensis DSM 44229; assembly: GCF_000328705.1. Lineage (NCBI taxonomy): Bacteria > Bacillati > Actinomycetota > Actinomycetes > Pseudonocardiales > Pseudonocardiaceae > Saccharothrix > Saccharothrix espanaensis. The sequence continues at coordinate 6,774,994 of NC_019673.1, forward strand.
AGGCATTATCCGAAATTGTCCGCGACCGGACACCGAATCATCATTCCGGGCCCCGGCCGCCCCTGGTCCGCATCGATCGGCGTACTCCTCGAACCCGGCGAAGCGGATCGAGGTCACCGGCGAGGCGCGCCGCCGCGAGGAGGCGTTCGCGGCCGAACCCACCCGGCCGGGGGCGTCCCGCCGGTCACGCCGAGTCCTGCGGGTAGGCCAGGAACAGCGTGCTCACCCGGCGCGCGTCCGGCCCGTCCGCCGCCGATTACTTGGCCAGCAGCGCCAGATACTCCTCGAAGAACGCCTCGAACCGTTCCAGCGACACGGTCACCGTCCCGCGCGAGTACGGGAACGCGTCACCCCACGCGCCGTCGTCCGGCGCGGCCGAGCGCGCCCGGTGGAACGCCGCCACGTCCTCGGCGAACCCCCGCTCGTCCATGCCCACCAGCAGCGCGCGCACCTCGGCTCCCTGCTCGCCGCGCCTCGGGAACCGGATGTCGGCGGGCACCGCACGCCACCACCGCTCCCGCCCGCGAGCCCGCTCCGGCAGTTCCTCGACAAACCCGTGCCGGGCGAGTTCACGCAGGTGGTAGCTGGTCGCGCCGGTGTTGAGGTCCAGTGCACGGGCCAGCGCGGCGGAGGTCGCCGGACCACCTCGGTGCAGTTCGTCGAGCATCTGCTGCCGGCGCGGGTGGGCGAGCGCCTTCAGCGCACCGCCGCGAGCGTCGCCGCGCTGGGCACCGGCAGGCCGACCGGCGAGCACGGCGTCGTCGGGTGGACCTTCGCGGCGGATGGTCGACTTCATCGCCGACCCGCGCACCACCGTCCCCGTCGACTGCACCGCCCACCACCACCGCCGACGGGCTCACCGACGACCAGCGCCGCCGGATCGCCGCGGTCACCGCGCCCGGTCTCCGGCTCACCTGGACCCCGGCGCACACCGGCGGATCCACGCAGGTCAACGGATTCCTCGACGGTCAGGGGTTCATCGCACAGGTCCCGCCGGCAGGATGACCGCGTGACCAGGGGCCTGCGGTACGTCGCGCTGTGGTCGGCGTCCACCGCCGTCGCCGTCGCCCTGTCCTGGCTCGGTCTCCGGTCCGTGCTGGACGCCGGCGTGGTCGAACGGCCGGTGATCCTCGCCGGCCCCACCCAGTCGACCGCGGTCCCCGCCACCACCACGACCACCACCACGCCCACCGTGACCACCACCACCGCGCCCGCCCCGGTGGTGGTCACGACCACCGAACCGGCCCGGACCACCACCACGACGACCACACCCACCACGACCACGACGACGACCACCACGACCGCCACCGTCAACGCCCTACCCTCCGACAGCGGCACGTGGGCCCGGGACCAGAACGGCGAACAGGTCTACCTGCGCAGCTTCCAACTCCGGGGCGGCAGCGCGGCGATCAAGTTCTCCCCCACCGACATGGAACCCATCTCGGCCACCCCGAGGCAGGGCTACGCGGCCAACATCGAGCAGCCCGCGCACGCCGTGGTCGTCGAGTTCGTCGGCCCCGGCTACGTCTCCCGGCTGGAAGCCATGTGGATCAACAACGGCCCGCTGTGGCGGACGTTGGAAGAAGCGCGCTGAGGATCAGCCCAGCGCCACGTCCGGCCGCAGGCGCGGCAACCGCGCGTAGAACGCCTTGCCCAGACACAGAAGCCCCGGTGCCCTCGATCCGATCGAAGTCCGGTTCTGACCGAGGCAGTGCGCGCCCGACCCGCGACACGCCCGCCCACCAGCACCACCGGACTCCCCCGGTCAGCCGGCGGGCAGCATGACCGCGCTCCCGGTGGTTCGATCACGCTCATGACGCACCCCGGCGAAGCCCACCACGACGCCCTCTCCGAACGCCTCAACTGGCTGCGCGCCGGGGTCCTCGGCGCGAACGACGGGATCGTCTCCACCGCGGGCCTCGTCGTCGGCGTCGCGGGCGCGTCCGCCGACCGCACCGCGATCTTCGCCGCCGGCGTCGCCGGACTGGTCGCCGGCGCGCTGTCCATGGCGGGCGGCGAGTACGTGTCGGTGAGCACCCAGCGCGACACCGAGCGGGCCGCGCTGGCGCTGGAAGCGCGCGAACTGCGCGACATGCCCGAGGACGAGGAGCGCGAACTCGCCCACATCTACGAGGACAAGGGCCTGTCACCGGAACTGGCCGCCCGGGTCGCCCGCGAACTCACCGAGGGCGACCCGCTGCGCGCCCACGCCGAGGCCGAGCTCCGGATCGACCCGGACAGCCTGACCAGCCCGTGGCAGGCCGCGTGGGCGTCCCTGCTGTCCTTCGCGGTCGGCGCGCTGATCCCGCTGGTGGCGATCGTCCTGCCGCCGACCGGGTGGCGGGTGTGGGCGTGCGGGCTGGCCGTTCTCGTCGGCCTGGTGCTCACCGGGGTGATCAGCGCCCGACTCGGCTCCAGCCCGGCGTGGCGGGCGGTGCGGCGCAACGTCGTCGTGGGCACGCTGACCATGGTCGTGACCTACCTCGTCGGCCTGCTGTTCGGCGTCGCCGTGAACTAGCGCGTACCAAGGGCTCCCGGCGTCGACCACCGTCTATACCGGACTGCTCGCACCCGAGCCGTCATTGCGCGGGCCGACGCTCTCGCGAACACGTTCCGTCAGATAGAAAAACGCTCCGTGATGACCCGAAACCGTCCGCCACCCAGGTGACGCACCCGCTGTGGACGCTCCCGAAAGTCGTCGCACCCAGGTGTGAAGTGCGCGCCGAGTGGGTAACCGCCCCGGACTCGACGCCGTTGGGCGCGTCGAGCCCCCGGAGCGGAGGTGCCCGCCGTGACCCATCCCCCGACCACCTTCTACGCCCCGCGCACAGAGAGAGCCGAACGCCGGCTCTGGGCGCTGCTGGCCGCCTTGTTCGCACTGGTCGCCGGGGTGAACGCGATCCTCGCCCTGAGCGCTGCGCAGTGGTGGCCGGGAGTCGTGGCCGCCCTGACCGTGCTGGCCGCCGTCGGGTGCGCGCGCGTCGCCCGGACCACGCGGAGCTGACTTCACACCGCACTGAAGTCACCAATCGTGATGAGCGACTAGTCCGACCGGGTGTAACCCCTGGTCGGATGGATGTCAACTGGGGGTGGGATTCCCCACGACGCCCTGTCGGACTAGAGCCATAACCGCGAATTCACACTATCGTCACAAGACCCCGGCAACCCCGGTGCACCGCCCCGCGTGTCCCAGCGGCCCGATCCGGCCCCCACGGGACCCGCGCGCAAGGAAGTGCAGTTTCCCGCACAACGGAGTGCGGACCCCGTGCCGCCGATCTCCGGCGCGGGCTCCAGAGCCAGGCCACAGGCCGAGCCGCCACGCGTCAACGAAGCGCGTCCTCAGGCGGCCGGCCATCTCCGTTTGCCCAAAAACGCCTGGTACAGGCGACACCACGGGAGGGCCCGTTGTGACCCACCACCACATGCTGCCCGAGCCACGCCGGCAGGGCCTGTATGACCCGCAGTTCGAACGCGACGCGTGCGGCGTGGCGTTCGTCGCCGACCTGGCCGGTCGGCGCAACCACGCGATCGTCAGCAAAGCGCTGGTCGCGTTGCGCAACCTGGAGCACCGGGGCGCGCGGGGCGCGGAGCCGGAGACCGGCGACGGCGCGGGCATCCTGATCCAGGTGCCCGACGCGTTCTTCCGCGCGGTGGTCGACTTCGCGCTGCCCGAGCCGGGCTGCTACGCGGTCGGCACGGCGTTCCTCCCGCACGACGACGCGCACGTCCGGGCCGAGATCGAGCGCATCGCCACCGAGGAGGGCGCGACCGTCCTGGGCTGGCGCGACCTCCCGGTGGACCCCGACCACGTCGGACCGACCGCGAAGACCACCATGCCCGCGTTCCGCCAGCTCTTCCTCGGTGGCGAGGAGGGCCTGGAGCTGGAGCGCCTGGCGTTCGTGGTGCGCAAGCGGGCCGAGCACGCGACCGGCGTGTACTTCCCGTCGCTGTCCGGCCGGACCATCGTCTACAAGGGGATGCTCACCGAGCCCCAGGTGGAGAAGTTCTTCCCGGACCTCACCGACGAGCGGGTGACCAGCTCCATCGGCCTGGTGCACTCCCGCTTCTCCACCAACACGTTCCCGTCGTGGCCGCTGGCCCACCCGTACCGGTACGTGGCGCACAACGGCGAGATCAACACCCTGCGCGGCAACCGGAACTGGATGGACGCCCGCGAGTCGGCGCTGGCCACCGACCTGATCCCGGGCGACCTGGAGCGGGTGTTCCCGGTCATCACCCGCGGCGCGAGCGACTCGGCGTCCTTCGACGAGGTGCTGGAGCTGCTGCACCTGAGCGGTCGCAGCCTGCCGCACGCGGTGCTGATGATGATCCCCGAGGCGTGGGAGAACCACGCCGAGATGGACCCGCAGCGGCGCGCGTTCTACGAGTTCCACTCCACGCTGATGGAGCCGTGGGACGGCCCGGCGCTGGTGTCGTTCACCGACGGCACGCTCATCGGCGCGGTGCTCGACCGCAACGGCCTGCGCCCGGCCCGCTACTGGGTCACCGAGGACGGCCTGGTGGTGCTGGGCTCCGAGGCGGGCGTGCTGGAGTTCGACCAGACCACCGTGGTGCGCAAGGGCCGGCTGGAGCCGGGCCGGATGTTCCTGGTGGACACCGCGCAGGGCCGGATCATCGACGACGAGGAGATCAAGGGCGAGCTCGCCGCCGAGCACCCGTACCGGGAGTGGGTCGCCGACGGCATCCTGCACCTGGCCGACCTGCCCGCGCGCGAGCGCGAGGTGCCCACGCACGCCTCGCTCGTGCGCCGCCAGCAGGTGTTCGGCTACACCGAGGAGGAGCTGGCGCTGCTGCTGCGCCCGATGGCGCGGACCGGCGCGGAACCGATCGGCTCGATGGGCAACGACGCCCCGTTCGCGCCGCTGTCGGACCGCCCCCGCCAGCTGTTCGACTACTTCACCCAGCTCTTCGCCCAGGTCACCAACCCGCCGCTGGACGCGATCCGCGAGGAGCTGGTGACCAGCCTGCACGCCACGCTCGGCGCCGAGCCCAACCTGCTGGCGGCCGACGCGACCTCGTGCCGGCGGATCTCGCTGCCGTTCCCGGTGCTGGACAACGACGAGCTGGCCAAGCTGGTGCACGTGGACGACGACGGCGACCTGCCGGAGTTCCGCACCCACACCGTGCACGGCACCTACGACGTCGCCGGCGGCGGCGCGGCGCTGGTCGGCCGGCTGGCCGAGATCAAGGTCGAGGTGTCGGCGGCGATCCGGGACGGCGCGCGCCTGGTCGTGCTGTCCGACCGGGGCGTGGACGCCCGGCACGCGCCGATCCCCTCGCTGCTGCTGACCGGCGCGGTGCACCACCACCTGGTGCGGGAGAAGACCCGGACCCAGGTGGACCTGATCGTGGAGGCCGGCGACGCCCGCGAGGTGCACCACATCGCGCTGCTGGTCGGCTACGGCGCGAAGGCGGTGAACCCGTACCTGGCCATGGCCTCGGTCGAGGAGCTGTCCGAACTGGACGCCAAGTCCGCGACCCGGAACCTGATCAAGGCGCTGGGCAAGGGTGTCCGCAAGACGATGTCCAAGATGGGCGTCTCGACCGTCGCCTCCTACACCGGCGCGCAGATCTTCGAGGCCATCGGCCTGGGCCAGGACGTCATCGACTCCTGTTTCACCGGAACGACTTCCCGCCTGGGCGGGGTCGGCTTCGACGTGCTCGCCGAGGAGGTCGCGCGGCGGCACCGGCTGGCGTTCCCGGCCGACGGTGTGCGGGCGCACCACCGCGAGCTGGAGACCGGCGGCGAGTACCAGTGGCGGCGCGAGGGCGAAGCGCACCTGTTCAACCCGCAGACCGTGTTCAAGCTCCAGCACTCCACGCGCACCGGGCGCTACGACGTGTTCAAGGAGTACACCAGGGCCGTCGACGACCAGGCCAAGCGGCTGCTGACGCTGCGCGGCCTGTTCGCCTTCAAGGACACCACGCCGGTCCCGCTGGACGAGGTGGAGCCGGTCTCCGAGATCGTCAAGCGGTTCGCCACCGGCGCGATCTCCTACGGCTCGATCTCCAAGGAGATGCACGAGGTCCTGGCGATCGCGATGAACCGGCTGGGCGCGAAGTCCAACACCGGTGAGGGCGGCGAGGACGCCGACCGGTTCGTCCGGGACGCCGACGGCGACCTGCGCCGCTCGGCGATCAAGCAGGTGGCCTCCGGCCGGTTCGGGGTCACCAGCGAGTACCTGGTCAACGCGGACGACATCCAGATCAAGATGGCGCAGGGCGCGAAGCCCGGCGAGGGCGGCCAGCTCCCCGGCGCCAAGGTGTACCCGTGGATCGCCAAGACCCGGCACTCCACGCCCGGCGTCGGCCTGATCTCCCCGCCGCCGCACCACGACATCTACTCCATCGAGGACCTCGCCCAGCTCATCCACGACCTGAAGAACGCCAACCCGGCGGCGCGCGTGCACGTGAAGCTCGTCTCCGAGGTCGGCGTCGGCACGGTCGCGGCGGGCGTGTCCAAGGCACACGCGGACGTCGTGCTGATCTCCGGCCACGACGGCGGCACCGGCGCGTCGCCCCTGTCGTCGATCAAGCACGCGGGCGGCCCGTGGGAGCTGGGCCTCGCCGAGACGCAGCAGACGTTGCTGCTCAACAGGTTGCGCGACCGGATCGTGGTGCAGACCGACGGTCAGCTCAAGACCGGCCGGGACGTGGTGATCGCGGCCCTGCTCGGCGCGGAGGAGTTCGGCTTCGCCACCGCGCCCCTGGTGGTGTCGGGCTGCATCATGATGCGGGTCTGCCACCTCGACACCTGCCCGGTGGGCGTGGCCACGCAGAACCCGGTGCTGCGCGCGAAGTTCGCGGGCAAGGCCGAGCACGTGGTGAACTTCTTCGAGTTCGTCGCGCAGGAAGTCCGCGAACTGCTGGCACAACTGGGTTTCCGCACGCTCGCCGAGGCCGTCGGCCACGCCGAGCTGCTCGACACCAAGGACGCCGTGGACCACTGGAAGGCCAACGGGCTCGACCTGTCGCCGATCTTCCACGTGCCCGAGCTGCCCGAGGGCGCGGCCCGCCACCAGACCACGACCCAGGAGCACGGGCTGGACAAGGCGTTGGACAACACGCTGATCCAGCTCGCCGAGGGCGCGATCGCCTCCGGCGACCGGGTGCGGCTGGAACTGCCGGTGCGCAACGTGAACCGGACGGTCGGCACCATGCTCGGATCCGCGGTCACCAAGCGGTGGGGCGGCGCGGGCCTGCCCGACGACACCATCGACATCACGTTCACCGGCACCGCCGGGCAGTCGTTCGGCGCGTTCCTGCCGCGCGGCATCACCCTGCGGCTGATCGGCGACGGCAACGACTACGTGGGCAAGGGCCTGTCCGGCGGGCGGATCACCGTCCGGCCGGTGCCCGACGCGCGGTTCGCCGCCGAGCAGCACGTGATCGCCGGCAACGTGATCGGCTACGGCGCGACCGGCGGCGAGATCTTCCTGCGCGGCAAGGTCGGCGAGCGGTTCTGCGTGCGCAACTCGGGCGCGCTGGCCGTCGTGGAGGGCGTGGGCGACCACGGCTGCGAGTACATGACCGGCGGCCGGGTGGTCGTGCTCGGCCAGACCGGGCGCAACTTCGCGGCGGGCATGTCCGGCGGCATCGCCTACCTGCTCGACCCCGCCGAGCAGCGGGTCAACCCGGAGATGGTCGACCTCGACCCGCTGGACGACGCGGACCGCGAGTTCCTCCGGTCCGCGGTGGAGAAGCACTACACCGAAACGGATTCCGCGGTGGCGCACGGGCTCCTGGCGGACTGGGACCTCGCGGTCGACCGGTTCGCGAAGGTCATGCCCAAGGACTACAAGCGGGTGTTGGCGGCACAGGCGCGGGCCGAGCTGGAAGGCCGCGACGTCGACGAGGCGATCATGGAGGCCGCACATGGCTGACCCGCGCGGTTTTCTCACCACGCAGCGCGAGACCCCGCGCAGCCGGCCGGTGTTCCTGCGGTTGCGGGACTGGCGCGAGGTGTACGAGGAGTTCGAGCAGCCCCGGCTGGAGAAGCAGGCGGGGCGCTGCATGGACTGCGGCATCCCGTTCTGCCACCAGGGCTGCCCGCTGGGCAACCTGATCCCGGAGTGGAACAACCTGGTGTGGAAGCAGGACTGGCGCGAAGCGTCGGAACGCCTGCACGCCACCAACAACTTCCCGGAGTTCACCGGGACGCTGTGCCCCGCCCCGTGCGAGGCCGCCTGCGTGGTCGGGATCAACGGCGACCCGGTCACCATCAAGCGGGTCGAGATCTCGATCATCGACCGCGCCTGGGACGAGGGCTGGGTCACCCCGCAGGAACCCCGCACCCGCACCGGCAAGCGCGTCGCCGTGGTCGGCTCGGGGCCCGCCGGACTGGCCGCCGCGCAGCAGCTCACCCGCGCGGGCCACGAGGTCGTGGTGCTGGAGCGGGCGGACGCGATCGGCGGCCTGCTGCGCTACGGCATCCCCGAGTTCAAGATGGAGAAGTGGCGGCTGGACCGCCGGCTGGACCAGCTGCGGGCCGAGGGCACGCAGTTCCGGACGAACGTGAACGTCGGCGTGGACGTCACGGTCGACGAGCTGCGCGCGTCCTACGACGCCATCGTGCTGGCCGGTGGCGCGACGGCCGGGCGGGACCTGCCCGTGCCGGGCCGTGAGCTGTCCGGCGTGCACCAGGCGATGGAGTACCTGCCGGGCGCGAACCGGGTGGCGCGCGGCGACCTGGCCGCACCCCCGATCACCGCCGAGGGCAAGCACGTCGTGGTGATCGGCGGCGGCGACACGGGCGCGGACTGCGTGGGCACCGCCCACCGCCAGGGCGCGCTGTCGGTGACGCAGCTGGAGATCATGTCCCGCCCGCCGGAGCTGAGGCCGGACGCCAACCCGTGGCCGACCTACCCGATGCTCTACCGGGTGACCTCGGCGCACGAGGAGGGCGGCGAACGCCTCTACTCGGTGTCCACGGCGGAGTTCCTGGGCGACGCGGACGGCGCGGTGCGCGCGGTCAAGCTGGTGGAGGTCCAGCAGGTCGACGGCCGCTTCGAACCCGTGCCCGGCACCGAACGGGAACTGCCGGCCCAGCTGGTGACCCTGGCCATGGGTTTCGTCGGTCCGGAGAAGGAGGGCCTGCTGGACACCCTGGCGGTCACCCTGGACCCGCGCGGGAACGTGGCCCGCGACCAGGACTTCGCCACATCGGTCGACGGCGTCTTCGTGGCCGGCGACATGGGCCGAGGCCAGTCCCTGATCGTCTGGGCGATCGCCGAGGGCCGCTCCGCCGCCGCGGGCGTCGACGCCTACCTGACCGGACGCCACGTCCTGCCCAGCCCCATCGCCCCCACCGACCGCCCCCTCACCTGACCCGAGCCACCGAGCCGCCCCTCCGACGGCCCCCGGTGGCCGGACAACGCCGTCCGCCCACCGGGGGCTTTTCCCACCACACGGGCCGCAGCACAGTTCCGCCGCCACCAGCCACAACCCGCGTGACCACGGCCCTCGCACTCACCTCACGGCACGCAGCCTGACATCGGCCACCTTCAACGGCCGGCCGGTGAGTTCCGCACCCGTCCAGCGCGGGTCCGACCCACTCCACGACACCGACCCGCAGCCGAGCGCCACCACGGTCTCGCGGTCGGTCGGGGTGCCCGGGAACGCCACCGTCACCCGCACCACCCCACCCCCTCCCGGCACGTCCAGGAAGAACTTCTCCCGCACCACCTCGAAGAACCCGTCCAACCGGAGCTCCGCCCCCGCCTCACCGCCCAACCGGCACGAGTCGACGACGCTCACCTTCGCCGCCAGCCCGCTCCGGTTGACCGCCGACACCGTGACCTTCGTGAAGTTGTCCGTCACGTCGACCCGCTCCACCGTCACCTCCAGCGGCCCGACCCGGCCCGCCACGGGTCCGACGAGCCGTTCGGCGACCACGGCCTCGTGCGCGGTCACCCGGTCGATGGTCGCCGCGATCAGGTACGCGACCGCTCCCCCGACCACGAGCAGCACGAACGCCGCCCGCACCAGCGGCCACGGCCCGGCGCCCCTGGTGCGCACCTCGCGCAGTTCGCGCAGCAGGTGCACGATCAGCGGCAGCGCACCCAGCGCGACCGCCAGCCCCGCCGTCATCAGCGGGGTCATGGTCGGCTCGACGACCTTCACCACCGCCGTCACCACCAGCACCAGCACCAGGCACAGGACGATCCGGGCCGGCGTCAGGAACCGCCGACGCCGCCGGGGCGGCGGCCCGGTCCGCCGGGCCTGCGCGCGCAGCGGCTCGCGCGAGGACTCGCGGTAGGTCTTCCGGTACGGCTCGCGGTACGACTCCGGAAAGGACTCGCGGTACGGCTGGCGGAAGGACTCGCGGTACGACTTCGGCCGAGGCGGTCGGTGGGCACGTCGAGCCCTGTCCTGGGAAGTGCTCATGGCGCCCCCACCTCGTGTCGCGCAACGCCGGCCCACCTAGCGTGCACACGGGCGACCCGCCCCGGCTGGACCACACGCCGGGAAACCACTCGGACGTGGGAGGGAACGGGGTCGGCAACCGCGCGCCTGCCCACCCCGCCCACACCTACGACCCAGCCTCCCCCGACTCCACCTCAGACCCCGACTACGGGCAGACCTTCCACGCGAAGTGGTAGGTCGTGCTCAGACTGGTGTCCGTCGAGTCCATGGTCATGAAGCTGGTGGCCCGTGCGCCGGACGTACCGGCGCTCACTCTCAACTCGGTGTTGATGTTGAAGTTGCGCTTCTCACCACACGGCGCGTAGGCGACCGCCCCGATCGGGACCTCGTCGGTGGCCTCCCAGTTGTCGTCGAGCGGACCGTTCCAGGTGTGCGACTTGTACGTCGTCTCCGACATGCCCTGGAAGTAGTAGTTCGCCTTCTCCGTACCGGACGCGCCCCGCTCCAGCTTGCCGAAGCCCCGGTAATCGGACTTGGCGATGCCGTAGGTGAAGCCCTGCGGTACGTGGACCTCCAGGTTGAGCTGGCAGTTCTTCCGGAGGTCCGCCGGTGCGGCGCCCGGCCCGACCTTGGCCAGGTAGTCGCTGTAGGACACGGTGAACGCCTGGCGGTCGTCCGAGACCGCGACGGCGGCGGTGCCGGGCTTGCAGCCCGAGCCGTTCACGGTCAGCAGCTTGACGTAGATCACCCCGGGAGGCGGCGCGTCGTCGCCGGGCGCGCCTCCGGGGGGAAAGATGATCGCCGTCGAAGCCAAGGCGGCCGCGGCCACGAAGTTGAGCATGAATGCACCTTCCGACTAGTTCCGCGCGGCGGCGGCAGAAATGACCCTGAGCTCGCGGCGGCGGCCTGTCCGGAAAGGCTAGATGCAGCGCTTCCAGGAGAAGTGGTAGCGGGTGCTGGCGTTGCCGTCGGTCGAGTCCATGGCGATGAAGCTCGTCCCGCGCGAACTACCCGCGTTCACCCGCAGTTCGGTGTTCACGTTGAGGATCTTGCGCTCGCCGCACGGGGCGAACACGATCGAGCCCCATTCGGTGCTGTCGGTGGCCTGCCAGTTGTCGCTCTGCGGGCCGCGGAACGTGTGGCTCTTGCGCGCGGTGCCGGACTGGCCCTGGAAGTAGTAGCCGGCCTGCTCCAACGCGGTCGCGCCGGGCTGGAGGTGCGCGAACCCCCGGTAGTCCGCCTGGGCCACCCCGTAGGTGAAGCCCTGCGGGTAGTTCACCTTGATCGCGAGCTGGCAGTTCTTCCGGAAGTCGGTCGGCTCCGTGTCCGCGCCGGCCTGGGCGAGGTAGGAGCTGTAGGTGACCGTGAACGACGTGCGGTCAGGCGAGGAGGCGACCGCCGTGGTGCCCGCCGGGCACCCGGAACCGTTGACCGTGACCAGGTCGATCGTCACGTACTCGGGAGGGGCCTCCGTCTGCACAACGCCGCCTGTGGGCACGATCGCGGTCAATGCGAGGGCGGCCGCTGCCAATGTGGTCAGCATGAAGGGCCTTTCTGCTGCGTGGTGACGCGGCGGCGCGGTGGAAATGTAGCGCAGGAATCATGGCGCACGTTCCGCCAACCGGGTGGCGACCTTCTTTCAAACGTCGACCTGCCGCTGGCGAAAATTCCCCACAAGGTCGGATGACCACATGCCGTGAAAAGCCGTCAAACCCGCAACAACACTTTTTGAAGAATACTGTCTCTCCATTTCGGACCCAGCCCACCGGAAAACCGACACAATGCCGACGGCACCCGACACCACGAGCAACCCGGCACACCCGTCACATCATTCCGACCACGCACCCGCCTCAATCCGGCCGGGCCGCCACCACACGCCGTATCAATTCGACCATATGGGCGCGCTCACCGGAGTCCAATACCTCGAACCAACGCGCCTCACGCCCGTTCTGCCGCGGGAACACCCCGGAGACCGCGGTGCGGCCTTCTTCGGTCAGCGCGACGAACACCACCCGGCGGTCCTGGTCGTCCCGCGTCCGCTCGACCAGACCCGCGCGTTCCAGCGTGTTGATCAGGTTCGACATCGCCGACCGGGTGGTGCCGGACAGGTCGGCCAGCCGCGCGGGCTGCGTGGGCCCGAGGATCCACAGCTTGAACATCAACCGGAAGCCGGGCATCGTCCAGCCCTGCTCGCGGTGCACCAGCGCCTCGTAGTCGGTGATCATCATGTACGCGAGGTGCAGCACGTTGTACGAAAGCCCGAATGCCTCCGGGTCACCGCCGTTCTCCGCGATCCGGTACCGCGCGAACCGTTCGTAATCCTGCTCCGTCGCCACGTCCTCGGCGAGGGGAACCTCCTGCTCTGCCACCCGCGCATCCTCGCAGGGTGACCCGGTCCGTGGAACGCGAATGGGGCACACTTACCGACGTGCTGGGGACAAGGCGGTTCGGCGTCACGGCGGCACTGGTGCTCGCCCTGGCCACCGCCGCGTCGGTGGCGGCCAGTTTCGACGTGGTCACCGGCGACGCCGCCGTGGCGTTGGACGACCTGGCCCAGTTGGCGACCGGCCTGTTCGCCACCGCCGCGTGCTGGTGGACCGCGCGCAGAGCCCGCGGCCCGGACCGGGCGTGGCGGGTGGTCATGGGCTTCGGGATGCTCGGCTGGTCCATCGGCCAGTCCCTGTGGACGTGGTACCAGCTGGTCGAGGAACGCGCGGTCCCGTCCCCGTCGCCGGCGGACGCGGGCTACCTGAGCATCGTCCCGTTCGCCTTCGTGGCACTGCTGGTCATCGGCAGCCACCGCCGTTCGGAGAACCCGGACGCCCTGCTGGACCGCAGGTCGAGCAGCGCCCGCCTGGTGCTCCTGCTGGACGGCCTGATCGTGGTCGGGTCGCTGTTCCTGCTCACCTGGACCACGTCGCTGGGCGGGCTGGTGCAGGCCGGGAACCCCAGCACGGCAGCGTTCCTGGTGGCCATCGCCTACCCGCTGACCGACCTGGTGCTGCTGGTGATCGTCGTGGTCCTGAGCGCCGACCGGAAGATCGTGCTGCGCCCCCAACTGCGCCTGCTGGGGCTCGGCCTGGTGGGTTTGGCGGCATCCGACAGCGCATTCGCCTACCTGGTCAGCATCCAAGCCCCGGAAGTGCCGCCGCTGGCCAACGCGGGCTTCGTCATCGGCCCGGTCCTGATCGCCCTGGCAGCCCTCGCCCCGCCCGCCCAGCACACCGCCGCGCCCGCCAGGACGACCAAGTCCTGGCAGTGGGCCTACCTGCTCATGCCGTACGTGCCGCTGCTGGTCAGCACGGTCCTGGTGCTGCGCAGGACCCTGATCGGCGACCTGGAACCCCTCGACGGCGTGGAGATCGCCTGCGGCTTCACGGTGTTCGTGGCGGTCATCCTCCGCCAGCTCACGACCATCGTGGACAACACCAAGCTGGCGGCCCTGCTGCGGGAGTCCGAACACACCCTCGCCCACCAGGCCCACCACGACCCGTTGACGGGCCTGGCCAACCGATCCCTGTTCGAATCCCGCCTGGAATCAGCGATGGTCGCCCACCACGAAGCCGGAATCCCGTTCGGCCTGCTGTTCGTGGACCTGGACGACTTCAAATCCGTCAACGACCTCTCCGGCCACGCCCAAGGCGACGCGGTGCTGGAACAGGTGGCCCGCCGCCTGCAACAGTGCATCAGGGACACCGACGTAGTGGCCCGCCTGGGCGGTGACGAATTCGGCGTCCTGGTCAAAGGCGTCGAAGAACCGGAAAAAGTGGCCTTCCGAATCCTCGACGCCCTGGGCGAGGACATCAGCGCCAGCGTAGGCGTGGTGGTCTGCGCAGACCCAGACCCGGAAGACACCGCACAATCAGTTCTGAAACGTGCCGACAAGGCAATGTACGAAGCAAAACGCGACGGCGGCCGCGGTCTGGTAATACACCCCTAAACACCCCACCAACACACCCCACCCAGACCGCTCCCCACACCCACCCGAAGAAGTCGTGTCATCCCCGTATGGCCCGCGCGCAGCGAACCGCGCTTGAGTAGTCAGCGCAAGCACGCTTTTCGCTTGCGCTGACTACTCAAGGGTGGTTGTCTTCAGACCGGGCCATACGGGGATGACACGACGACCCACCGCTTTTCGTGTCATCCTTGGCGGCTCGCCCGTCCGGCGAGGACGCTTTTAATGCTTTCCCGCAGCTTCCCCAAAACCACCCAGGCGCGGCCGCCGGCCCCCGATCACCATTATCCCACGCACCACCGACAACGAACGACCAACCACACCCAGCTTCCACCCAGCTCAGCCGCTCAGCCGCCCAGCGTCCGCGTCCCACTCAGCACCTCAGCGTCCGCGCCCGGCCAGCACCCCAGCCCTCCCGCTCAGCACCTCAGCGTCCGCGCCCGGCCAGCACCCCAGCCCTCCCGCTCAGCACCTCAGCGTCGCGGCACGAAGGCGTAGATGCTGGCCGGTGAGCCTGAGCCCCGGCGGTTGATCGTGCCGCCCGCCATCACGTAGGCGCCGGTTTCCGGGAGGCGGGCCAGGTTGGCCAGGATCTCCAGGCTGATCCGGTGCTCCTGGTAGAGCAGCTTCGACACCGCGTAGGAGGTGTCCGATGCCGACTCGACGCTGAACGTGTCGGTCCCGAGGGCTCCGCGACGGCCCAGTCGGCCGGTGCGCACCAACCACTGCGCCGCCTCCAGCGAGAAGCCCGGCTGGTGCATCTGGCCGGTTGCGTCGTAGTTGAAGAACGCGGGCGTCCCCCACCGGTCTTCCCACCCGGTCCACAGCACCACCGCGGCTTCCCGCGGGATGCGGCCGTGGCGGCGTTCCCACCGCTGGAGGTCCGCGACGCTCACCTCGTAGTCCGCGTTGCGGCGGGCCTGCTCGCGGATGTCGATCTTCACCGCCGGCAGGAACAGGTCCTCGGTGTCCAGTTCGTCCGCGTACGGCTGACCTTCGTTGAAGTGCGCCGGCGCACCCCAGTGCGTTCCGGTGTGCTCTCCCTGCCGCACGTACTGGAGGTAGAAACCGTCCTTCGGCACCGTCGTCACCGTCTGCACGGTGAACTCCGGGTCCCCGGGGTACACGTTCGTCCGCTCCGGGTCGTTGACGTGCGCCAGGTTCACCAACCGGTACCCCCGCAGCGGGGAAGCGTCACCGCCCGACGAACCAGTGGCCCCAGCCGCCCCTGCCCCAGCAACCATGCCGCCCACTGTAGAAAAAACGCCCGCGAGCATCGACCGCCTGCGCACTGTCGGCCACTCCTCCGCCTAGCTGTTCACCCGATCCGGGCAACCTTAACGGCTGGCCGATCACATAACGATGACCTGCCGGACGGCTTCCCCGGACGCCAAACGGGCGAACCCGTCATTCACCGCGTCCAACTCCACACTCCCCGTCAACAACTCCCGCACGGGCAGCAGCCCCGCCCGGTACAGCTCCACGAAGCGCGGCACGTCCCGCCGGGGCACGCACGACCCCAGGTAGCTGCCCTTCAGCGTCCGCTCCTCCGCCACCAGGCTCAGCGCCGGCAACGACACCGTCTTATCGGGATGCGGCAACCCCACCGCCACCGTCACCCCACCGGGTGCCGTGGCCGCGTACGCCTGCTCCAGCACAGCCACCACACCGGTCGTGTCGATGACCTTGTCCGCGCCTCCCCCGGTCAACTCCCGCACAGCTCTTACAACACCAGCCCCGCCAACACCAACCCCGCTTCGACCCGCGTCGACCCCACCCAGGACCACCTCGGCACCCAGCCGCGCGGCCAGGTCGAGCTTCGCCTGCACCACGTCCACCGCGATGATCGACGCCGCTCCAGCGGCCCGAGCCCCGAGCACCGCAGCCAACCCCACGCCGCCCAGCCCGAACACCGCGACCCGATCCCCCGGCACCACGCCCGCGCTGTAGAACGCCGCTCCCACGCCCGTCAGCACCGCGCACCCGAACAGGGCCGCCACGTCGAAGGGCAGATCTCCCGGGATCCGGGTAGCCGACTTCTCCGACACCACCGCGTACTCGGCGAACCCGGACACTCCCAAGTGGTGGTTGAGCCGCGTCCCGTCGGCGTCACGCCACCGCCGCCCGCCTCCGAGCAACGTGCCCTCCCGGTTGGCCGCTCCGCCCGGCTCGCACAACGCCGGCCGCCCGGCGACGCACCGGCGGCACCCTCCGCAAGCGGGCACGAACGACAGCACCACCCGATCCCCCACAACAAACCCAGCCCGTTCAGCGAGATCCCCCACCGGCTCGGCGACCCGACCCGTCCCTCCCCCGCCTCGACCCGCCGCTCCGCCACCCCGACCCGCCGCTCCGCCGACCTCGACCACCTCCCCCGCGGCCTCGTGCCCCAGCACCATCGGCAACGGCCGCACCCGCGACCCGTCGATCACCGACAAGTCCGAGTGGCACAACCCGGTGGCCCCGATGCGGATCAGCAACTCGCCCGGTCCGGGTGGGTCCAGCGAGAGCCGCCGAACCCGCAACGGCCCGCCCACCGCGTCCAGCACGGCTCCGCGCACGATCACCGGACCACCAACCCCTCCATCGCGGCCCGCAACCCGGCCGGGATCTCCACCGGCTCGCGCGTCAGCCGGTCCACGAACACGTGCACGAAGTGCCCTTCGGCCACCACGTCGTCCCGGTCCACCGGGAAGAACCCGACCTCGTACCGCACGCTGGACCGCCCCAGCCTCCCCACCCGCAACCCGCCGTCCACGGCGTCCGGAAACGAGATCGGAGCCCGGTAGTTGCAGTGCGACTCCACGCACAGCCCGATGGCCGCACCACCGTGGATGTCCAACCCGGCCTCCGAGATCAGCCAGGTGTTGATCACCGTGTCCATGAACGCGTAGTGGACGACGTTGTTCACGTGCCCGTAGACGTCGTTGTCCGCCCACCTCGTGGGGATCCGCTGCCAGTGCCGGTAGTCACGCACACCCCAGTCTCACCACGGCACCCCGCCCGGCGGAACCCCGCCTCCCCAAATTATCTACCAGCGTTAGCTTTCCCTCCGCCCCGCCCCACCTGCACCTCACCGCACACCGCGCGAACCCACCCGATCGTGCGGTCCCACGAAGCCAACTCCTCCGTTTGATCAACATCACACCCCGCGTCCGGCGCTACCCCACCCCCCGCACGCACGTCACAGCGTGACCGGACGGAGCAACCTCCACACCCTCCGCACCGCTCCGCTCCACACCCACCACCACCCGAACGGCTATTCGGCCACGCAGCTCTCCGCAGCAATGCGAAAGCTCTCCTCCGGACGGATGATCTTTAAGCCGCACATCGGCGGTATGTAGACCGGGATGACATCGCAGCCAGCCGTCAACACCACGTTCGAGTGAAGATCATTAGCCCGTGAGGGCGATAGATTCCACCTCACACCGAATGAACCCACTAACGCCGCGCAAAATCACCCAGAATTGCTTGCTCCGGTCACGACCTGCACGCCGAGTACACGAATGCCTTCCAGATAGCTCTATGGGAGGTCGCCGTGTTGGCCGCTTCCCGCCGCGCATTCGGCGTCACTACCGTCAATCCGGCCCAATGAACGAATCCGATTGGCGGTGTAAGTGGTGACTGTGACCGATTCGGACGTGGACACCGATCGGCCCCGGCTGAGCCTCGGCACAGCGGCGGCGCGGAACCTGGCCACGACGACCAAGTCCGTCCCGCAGATGCAGGGCATCACCTCGCGGTGGCTGCTCAAGGTGCTGCCCTGGGTGCAAGCCGCCGGTGGCGCCTACCGCGTCAACCGCCGGCTCAGCTACGCCGTCGGCGACGGCCGGCTGACGTTCACCAACACCGGCGCGGAGGTGCAGGTCATCCCGCTGGAGCTGACCGAGCTCCCACTGCTGCGCGGCTACGACGACGTCGAGGCGCTGGCCGCGCTCGCCGGCCGGTTCCGGCAGGTCGAGTACGGTCCGGGCGACGTCATCGTGGAGACCGGCGGCGCGCAGGACCAGGTGTTCCTGATCGCGCACGGCAAGGTCAACAAGATCGGCCAGAGCGAGTACGGCGACCAGACCGTGCTCGACGTGCTGGCCAACGGCGACTACTTCGGCGACCAGGTGCTGGCCGGGCCGCAGGCCGAGTGGGACTACACCGTCAAGGCGGTCACCCCGGTCATCGCGCTCACCTTGAGCTGGCAGGACTTCGAGACCCTCAACGGCAACGCGGGCGGCCTGCGCGCGCACATCCAGCACCAGCTCGCGGGCGGCGCCCAGCGCCAGAACGCGCACGGCGAAGCCGAGATCGACATCGCGTCCGGCCACGACGGCGAGCCCGCGCTGCCCGGCACGTTCGTGGACTACGAGCTGGCCCCGCGCGAGTTGGAGCTCAGCGTCGCGCAGACCGTGCTCAAGGTGCACAGCCGCGTCGCCGACCTCTACAACCAGCCGATGGACCAGGTCGAGCAGCAGTTGCGGTTGACCATCGAGGCCCTGCGCGAGCGCCAGGAGTACGAGATGGTCAACAACCGGCAGTTCGGGCTGCTGCACAACGCGGACCTCAAGCACCGCATCCACACCCGGACCGGTCCGCCCACCCCGGACGACCTGGACGAGCTGCTCGGCGTGGTGTGGAAGGAGCCGACCGCGTTCCTCGCGCACCCGCGGGTGATCGCGGCGATCGGCCGGGAGTTCAACAAGCGCGGCATCTACCCGTCCAGCGTGGACCTCGGCGGCCACCAGGTGCCCGCGTGGCGGGGCGTCCCGATCCTGCCGTGCGGCAAGATCGGGATCAGCAAGACCCGCACCAGCTCCATCATGCTGCTCCGCGCCGGCGAGCAGAACCAGGGCGTGATCGGCCTGCACCAGACCGGCCTGCCCGACGAGTACCAGCCCGGTCTGAGCGTGCGGTTCATGGGCATCGACGACAAGGCGATCATCTCCTACCTGGTCAGCGCCTACTACTCGGCCGCGATCCTGGTCCCGGACGCGCTCGGCGTGCTCGAACACGTCGAAATCGGCCGCGAAGACTGACCCCTCATGACACCCCCAGCACCGCCGCTCCCACGAACCGCGAGAACCGCGCGAACGGCAGCAACCCCACGCCGCACGAGCAGCACGAACCAAGCGAACCGCACGACGAGACCCAGCGCGATCCGCAACGCGAAACCAGTCCTCACAACGAGAGAGGGAACCTGACGTGACCGTGACGGACCCCGGCCCCACCGCGGAAGAGGCCGAGCACCAGCGGCAGAGCCTGAGCCCCGCGGGCGCGCGGAACCTGGCGACCACGACCAAGTCCACCCCGCAGATGCAGGGCATCTCACCGCGGTGGCTGCTGCGCAAACTCCCCTGGGTGCAGACCCAGGCCGGCACCTACCGGGTCAACCGGCGGCTCACCTACGCGGTGGGCGACGGTCGGGTGACCTTCATCAGCACCGGCGCGGACATCCGGGTCATCCCGCAGGAGCTGCGGGAGCTCCGGGCGTTGCGGGACTTCCCGGACGACGAGGTGCTGACTGCCCTGGCGGCTCGGTTCGAGCAGCGCGAGTACGCGCCCGGTGACGTGGTGGTCGAGGCGGGAGGGCGGGCCGACGAGGTCTTCCTGATCGCGCACGGCAAGGTGAACCGGATCGGCGAGGGCGAGTACGGCGACCAGACCGTGCTGGACACCCTGGCCGACGGCGACCACTTCGGCGACGAGGTGCTCACCGGCCAGGAGAGCGACTGGGGCTTCACCGCCAAGGCCGTGACCCCGGTGATCGCGCTGGTGCTGCCGTGGCGCTCGGTCCAGCAGCTCAACGGCCAGGCCGACGCGCTGCGCGCG
This sequence comes from Saccharothrix espanaensis DSM 44229, assembly GCF_000328705.1. Taxonomy (NCBI): domain Bacteria; kingdom Bacillati; phylum Actinomycetota; class Actinomycetes; order Pseudonocardiales; family Pseudonocardiaceae; genus Saccharothrix; species Saccharothrix espanaensis. The sequence continues at coordinate 6,795,155 of NC_019673.1, forward strand.
CACATCGAGGAGGTCGGGCGCACCCAGGGCAAGCCGCAGAACAAGCACGGCGAGGCGGCGATCGAGATCGCCTCCGGCCACGACGGCGAGCCGGACCTGCCGACCACGTTCGTGGACTACGAGATCGCCCCGCGCGAGTACGAGCTCAGCGTCGCGCAGACCGTGCTGCGGGTGCACTCCCGCGTCGCGGACCTCTACAACCAGCCGATGAACCAGACCGAGCAGCAGTTGCGGTTGACCATCGAGGCCCTGCGCGAGCGCCAGGAGTACGAGATGATCAACAACCGCGAGATCGGGCTGCTGCACAACGCCGACCTCAAGCAGCGGATCCACACCCGGAGCGGCCCGCCCACCCCGGACGACCTGGACGACCTGCTCAGCCGGCGGCGCAAGACCGCGTTCTTCCTCGCCCACCCGAAGGCCATCGCCGCGTTCGGCCGGGAGACCTCCAAGCGGGGGCTCTACCCCGGCACGGTCGACGTCGACGGCACGCACGTCACGACGTGGCGCGGGGTGCCGATCCTGCCGTCCAACAAGATCCCGATCACCGACCAGGGCACCAGCTCCATCCTCGCGATGCGCGTCGGGGAGCAGGACAGCGGCGTGGTCGGGCTGCACCAGACCGGTATCCCGGACGAGTTCCAGCCGGGGCTGAACGTGCGGTTCATGGGCATCGACGACAAGGCGATCATCTCCTACCTGGTCAGCGCCTACTACTCGGTGGCCGTCCTGGTCCCCGACGCCCTGGGCGTGCTGGAGCACGTGGAGATCGGCCGCTACTAGTCACCCCGGGGTGGCCGGACCGCGCCCGGCCACCCCCGCGTCCTTCGCCTCCGCACCTCCCTCCCGCACCTGAACGCACCTGAACGCACTTCAACGCACCTCCACGCACCCGCGCGGCCCACGTACCTCCAAGTACCCACGCTGCCCACGAATGCCCCACGCGGGCGCAGCGCGAGCCGCGTGCATCCCCCCGCAGAGCCGGGCGCTCACCCCGAACAGGAGTCCGCCGATGACCGATCTGGACGTCACCACCGCGCACCGGTCCGCGCGCGAGGTGCTGAGCTGGAGCCGCGCCGGACTGGACCCGGCGCTGCGCGCGGCGGTGGACCGGCTGCCCGACTCGATGCGGGTGATCGCGGGCTACCACCTCGGGTGGTGGGACGAGCACGGCCACCCGGCCGGCGCGGACCCCGGCAAGGCGCTGCGACCCGCGCTGGCGCTGCTCACCGCGCAGGCGGTGGGCGGCAGCGCGACCGAGGCGTTGCCGGGTGCGGTGGCCGTGGAGCTGGTGCACAACTTCTCGCTGCTGCACGACGACGTGATGGACGGCGACGCGACCCGCCGGCACCGGCCGACCGCGTGGACCGTGTTCGGCGTGAACGGCGCGATCCTCGCCGGCGACTCGCTGCTCACGCTGGCGCTGGACGTGCTCGCGGGCAGCGGCCACCCGGCCGCCACGCAGGCGATCCGGGTGCTGTCCGCCGCGACCCAGCGGCTCAACGACGGGCAGGCCGCCGACCTCGCGTTCGAGGAGCGCGGCGACGTGCAGGTGGCCGAGTGCGTGCGGATGGCGCAGAACAAGACCGCCGGGCTGATCGGCGCGTCGTGCGCACTGGGCGCGCTGTTCGGCGGCGGCACGGCCGACCAGGTCGAGCACCTGCGCCAGTTCGGCGAGCACGTGGGCCTGGCGTTCCAGTTCGCCGACGACCTGCTGGGCATCTGGGGCGACCCGGAGGTGACCGGCAAGCCGGTGTACTCCGACCTGCACAATCGCAAGAAGTCGCTGCCCGTGGTGGCGGCGCTGAACTCCGACACCACCGCGGCGCGGGAGCTGGACGAGCTGTACCACACCGAAGGCCAGCTCACCGGTGCCGAACTGGAGCACGTGGCGCGGCTGATCGAGGCGTCCGGAGCGCGGGACTGGAGCGTGGGCCGGGCCGAGACCCTGCTGGCGCAGGCCCGCGAACACCTCCGCGCCGCCGACCCGGCCGAGCAGGCGGAGCGCGAGCTGGACGCGCTGGCGGCTCTCGCCACGCAGCGGGACCACTGAGCTTCGACCACTCGCTTCGGTCACTCGCTTCGGTCTCGCCGGAAGGCACGAGCCGCAACGCGCCAACCTCACAGCACGAGCCCACGAGCCACGAGCCGTGCCTCGCAGCACGAGGCACGGGCCCGAGCCGTGCCACGAGGCGCGAGGCGCGAGCTGTAAGAGCACGGAAGTACCTCTCAACAGAACCCGCTGAGTCAGGAGCCAGGCATGGCCCTTCCCGTTGTGCTGCTCGCCTCGCCCCGGTCGTTCTGCGCCGGGGTCGAGCGGGCTGTGGAGATCGTGGAACACCTGCTCGCGCAGCGCGGCGGACCCATCCACGTGCGCAAGCAGATCGTGCACAACACGCACGTGGTGGCCGACCTGGAGGCGCGCGGCGCGGTGTTCGTGGACGAGTTGGACGCCGTGCCTGACGGTTCGACCGTGGTGTTCTCGGCGCACGGCGTGTCCCCCGCGGTGCGGGAGGAGGCCGCGCGCAGAGATCTCGACGTCGTGGACGCGACCTGCCCGCTGGTGACGAAGGTGCACGCGGAAGCCCGCCGGTACGCCGCGCGCGGCGACACCGTGGTGCTGATCGGGCACGAGGGGCACGAGGAGGTGGAGGGCACGCTGGGCGAGGCCCCGGACCGGACCGTGCTGGTCGCCACGGTCGAGGACGTCGCCCGGCTGGAGGTGCCCGACCCGGAGCGGGTGTCCTACCTGACGCAGACGACGTTGGCGGTGGACGAGACGACGGAGGTCGTGGCGGCGCTGCGGGCGAAGTTCCCGGCGTTGCGGGGACCCGCGTCGGACGACATCTGCTACGCCACCACCAACCGGCAGGACGCGGTGCGCGAGGTGGCCCGGGACGCCGACCTGGTGCTCGTGGTCGGGTCCGCGAACTCGTCCAACTCGGTGCGGCTGGTGGAGCTCGCGCGCCGGCAGGGCACGCCCGCGCACCTGATCGACGACGTGTCGGAGATCCGGCCGGAGTGGCTGGAGGGGGTGCGGGTGATCGGCCTGAGCGCCGGGGCGTCCGCGCCGCCGGAGCTGGTGGACGAGGTGATCACCGAGTTGGGCGCGTGGGACGTGCAGGTCCGCGAGACGGCCCGGGAGACGATCACGTTCACCCTGCCCGCCGCGGTGAGGCCGCGATGACCCTCTTGGACGCGATCACCGGCCCCGGTGATGTGCGCGCGCTGCCGTCATCGGCGCTGCCGGTGCTGGCCGGCGAGATCCGGCGGTTCCTGATCGAGCAGGTGTCGCGCGCGGGCGGGCACCTCGGGCCGAACCTGGGCGCGGTGGAGCTGACCATCGCGGTGCACCGGGTGTTCGACTCGCCGCACGACGTGCTGCTGTTCGACACCGGGCACCAGGCGTACGTGCACAAGGTGCTCACCGGGCGGGCCGCCGAGTTCGAGACGCTGCGCCGCGCGGGCGGGCTGTCCGGGTACCCGTCGGCGGCCGAGTCGCCGCACGACGTGATCGAGAACTCGCACGCGTCGACCGCGCTGTCATACGCGGACGGCGTGGCCAAGGCGTTGCGGCTCAAGGGTTCCGCCCGGCGGGTCGTGGCGATCGTCGGTGACGGCGCGCTGACCGGCGGGATGGCGTGGGAGGCGCTGAACAACCTGGCGAGCACCGAGCACCCGGTGGTCATCGTGCTCAACGACAACGGCCGCTCGTACGCGCCGACCGTCGGCGGTCTGGGCGCGCACCTGGGGGCGCTGCGCTCGGGGCGGGCCGAGCCGGGCAACCTGTTCCAGGACCTCGGGCTGGCCTACCTGGGACCGGTCGACGGGCACGACCCGGCAGACCTGGAGTGCGCGCTGACCGAGGCGGCGGCGCTGGGCCGCCCGGTGGTGGTGCACTGCGTGACCAGGAAGGGCAAGGGCTACCCGCCCGCCGAGCAGGACCAGGCCGACCACCACCACGCGGTGTCCGCGACCGGGTCGAACGGCGGCCGCACGTGGACCGACGTGTTCGGCGCGGAGATCGCCGCGATCGGCGAGGACCGGTCCGACGTGGTGTGCCTGACCGCCGCCATGCAGGGCCCCACCGGGCTCGACGCGTTCGCCGAGCGGTTCCCGCAGCGGGTGTTCGACGTCGGCATCGCCGAGCAGCACGCGGTCACGTCCGCCGCGGGGCTGGCGATGGCGGGGCTGCACCCGGTGGTGGCGGTCTACGCGACGTTCATCAGCCGGGCGTTCGACCAGGTGCTGCTGGACGTGGCGCTGCACCGGCTGCCGGTGACGTTCGTGCTCGACCGGGCGGGCGTGACCGGCCCGGACGGGCCGAGCCACCACGGCATGTGGGACGCCTCGGTGCTGCCGGTCGTCCCGGGGTTGCGGCTGGCCGCGCCGCGCGACCCGGCCCGGCTGCGTGAACTCCTGCGGGAGGCGGTCGCGGTGTCCGACGGGCCGACCGCCCTGCGGTACCCGAAGGCCGCGGCGGGCGCGGACATCCCGGCGGTGCGCCGGATCGGGCGGTGCGACGTGCTGCGCGAGGAGCCGGACCCGGTCGGCCTGCTGATCGCGGTCGGGCCGATGGCGAAGGCGTGCCTGGAGGCCGCCGAGGAGCTGGCCGGGCACGGCGTCCCGGTCGACGTGGTCGACCCGCGCTGGACGGCCCCGCTGGACCCGGCGCTGGTCAAGCTGGCCGCCGCGCACCAATTCGTGCTCGCCGTGGAGGACACCACGGCCACCGGCGCGCTGGGCGGACGGCTCGCGCAAGCGCTCGCGGTGCTCGGCGCGCCGACCCGGGTCGGCACGTTCGCGCTGCCCGCGAGCTTCCTGCCGCACGGGTCCCGGGCCGAGATCCTGCGGGCGCACGGCCTGGACGCGGCCGGGATCACCACGACCGTCCTGAAGCGACTCAAGGAGCACAGTTGACCACTCTGCAACTGGCCCCGCCCGTGCGGCGGCGTCGGCTGTCCCGCAAGCTGTCGGTCGGCGGCGTGGAGGTCGGGGGTGACGCGCCGGTCACCGTGCAGTCGATGACCACCACACCCACCGCCGACGTCGAGGCCACCCTGCGCCAGATCGCCGAGCTCACCGCCGCCGGCTGCGAGATCGTCCGGGTCGCGGTGCCGTCGCAGGACGACGCGGACGCCCTGCCGACCATCGCCCGCAAGTCGCCGATCCCGGTCGTGGCCGACATCCACTTCCAGCCGAGGTACGTGTTCGCCGCGATCGACGCGGGGTGCGCGGCGGTCCGGGTGAACCCCGGCAACATCCGGCAGTTCGACGACAAGGTCGCGGAGATCGCGCGGGCGGCGTCGAGCGCCCGGGTGCCGATCCGGATCGGGGTGAACGCGGGGTCGCTGGACCAGCGGCTCTACCGGAAGTACGGGAAGGCGTCGCCGGAGGCGCTGGTCGAGTCGGCGCTGTGGGAGTGCTCGCTGTTCGAGGAACACGGGTTCACCGACCTGAAGATCTCGGTCAAGCACCACGACCCGATGGTGATGGTCGCCGCGTACCGGCAGCTGGCCCGGTCCTGCGACTACCCGCTGCACCTGGGCGTGACGGAGGCCGGGCCGCTGGTCCAGGGCACGGTGAAGTCGTCGGTGGCGTTCGGGGTGCTGCTGTCGGAGGGGATCGGCGACACGATCCGGGTGTCGCTGTCCGCCCCGCCGGTGGAGGAGGTCAAGGTCGGCGCGCAGATCCTGGCGTCGCTGGGGCTGCGGCCCCGGAAGCTGGAAATCGTCTCCTGCCCGTCGTGCGGGCGGGCGCAGGTCGACGTGTACAAGCTGGCCGAGCAGGTCACGGCGGCGTTCGAGGACTTCCCGGTGCCGCTGCGGGTCGCGGTGATGGGGTGCGTGGTCAACGGGCCCGGCGAAGCCCGGGAGGCCGATCTGGGGGTTTCCTCCGGCAACGGCAAGGGGCAGATCTTCGTGCGCGGCGAGGTGGTGCGGACGGTGCCCGAGTCGCAGATCGTCGAGGCCCTGCTGGAAGAGGCGCTGAAACTGGACGTCTGAGGTTCGGGTCGGCGGGCACCGATCAGCTTCGGGTCGGCTTCGAGTCGGCGGGGACAGATCAGCTTCGGGTCGGCCTCGGGTCAGCGGGACAGATCGGCTTCGGGTCGGCCTCGGATCGGCAGGGACAAATCGGCTTCGGCTCGGCGGGCACAGATCGGCTTTGAGTCGGCGAAGGCAGATCGGCTGGTAGCGGAAGGAAAGGTCGGGCCGGGTGGCCCGACCTCTACTCGTAGGAGATCGCCTGCAACACGTTGAGCCGCGCCGCCCGGATCGCGGGCAGGATCGCCGCGACGACGCCGACCACGGCGGCGATCAGGAGGTAGCTGCCCAGCTGCGCCCACGGGATGCCGAGTTCGCTGAAACCCTCGTCCTTCAGGGCCTTGACCGCGACCACGCCGATCGCAGTGCCGACCACCAGGCCGAGAAGCGCGCCGAAGACCGAGATCACCACCGACTCCACGGTGATCATCCGCATCACCTGCGCCCGGCGCATCCCGATCGCCCGCAGCAGGCCCAGCTCACGGGTCCGCTCGATCACCGACAGCGCCAGCGTGTTGATCACGCCGAGCACCGCGATGAGGATCGCCAGCGCGAGCAGGATCTGGATCATCATCAGGACGGTGTCGAGCTGCGACGCCTGTTGCCGCACGAACCCGCTGCGGTCCTGGACGGTGATCTCCGGGTCGTCCGCGAACATCGGCTCGACCCGCTTCTTGACCTCCGCCACGTCCGCGCCGGCGGTCACCTGGACGAACGCGTTGGAGATCTGCTCCACCCGGAAGTCCTTGGCCACCGCCTCGGGCAGCAGGAACGCGTTCGCCAGCACGGTGCTCTTCGCGTACACCAGGGCAACGGTGTACGTCGCGGGCTCGCCCTTGGCCGTCTGCACGGTGACGGTGGAACCCTGCTGGAGGTTCAACGCGGTCGCGTCGCCCTCGTCGACGCCGATCTGCCCGGCCTGGAGGTCGGCGAACCCGCCGGACGTGGCCGTGATGCCGAACTGCTTCTGGAGCACCGGCAGGTCGGTCACGGCGATCGCGTACTTCTGCCGACCGTCGACCATGATCCCGTCGGAGTACCACCCGAACGCCGACTCGACGTCGGACATCCTCGACACATCGTCCAACCGCTGCGGCGCGAACGTCGCCGCGCCGCCGGGGCCCTGCGACTCACCGGAGATGATCAGGTCGGACTTCACCTGGTTCTCGGCCACCTTGGTGATGCTGGTGGTGGCCGACGTGAGGATCACGCTCACCCCGGTGATCAGGGCGATGCCCACCATCAGGGCGGCGGCGGTGATCGCGGTGCGGCGCGGGTTGCGCGCCGAGTTCCGCCGGCCGAGCGTGCCCGGCATCGACCACGCCAGCAGCTTGCCGATCACCGACACGACCGGCCTGCTGACCAGCGGTGTCAGCAGCGCGACCCCGACGAACGCGAGCAGCAGCCCGGCCATGATCAGCACCAGCGACGTGGTGGTGAAGCCGTACCAGAGCAGCCCGCCGCCCGCCGCGGCCACCGCCGCGCCCGCGATGGTCAGCTTGGTCAGCGGGCGGTCCGGGGTGGCCGCTTCACGCATCGCGGCGACCGGCGCGATGCGCGAGGCGCGCAGCGCGGGCAGCACCGCGGCGAGCACGGTGACGACGATGCCGACCGCGAACGCCGAGATCACGGCGCTGGGCGGCACGCTGATGCCCGCGAGCTGCATGCCGCCGCCGAGCGAGCTGAAGAGGGTGGCGAGCAGAGCGCCGACACCGATGCCCGCGCCGAGCCCGACCACGGCCGCGATCAGGCCGATCACGACGGCCTCGATCACCACCGAGCCGACCATCTGCTTGCGGCTGGCGCCCATCGCCCGCAGCAGCGCCAGCTCCCGGGTGCGCTGCGCCACGATGATGGAGAACGTGTTGAGGATGATGAAGATGCCGACGAACAGGGCGATCCCGGCGAAGCCCAGCAGCACGTAGTTGAAGAACGACAGGCCCTCGGCGATCGCGTCGCTCTGGTCCTTGGCGAGCTGCTCGCCGGTCTTGACCTGGAACTCGTCGCCGAGCCGCTGCTGGATGCGCTGCCGGAGCACGTCGTCGGCGACGCCGTCGGCCCCGCGCGCGGTGATCCCGGTGTACGCGCCGGGCTGCCCGAGCAGGAGCTGCTGCGCAACCGGCTCGGTGAACGCGGTGAGCAGTTCGCCGCCCAGCGAGTCACGGTTGCCGGGGTAGCCGAAGACGCCGGTGACGGTGAACGACTTCTTCGGCTCCAAGGTGATCACGGACATCTGCTCGCCGACCTGGAACCCGCCGGTCTTGGCGAGGTAGGCGCTGATGGCGACCTCGCCGTCGCGTTGCGGCGGCCGGCCCTCGCGGAACTGCTCCTGCCCGCCGTCCTGCCACGCCGTGCCCAGGCGCGGCGCGCCGGACGTGGTGAGCACCTTGCCGTCCTCGCCGATCGGCCGGGCGGAGCCGGTGACGTCGCCGGTGGCGGACTTGACGCCCTCGACCGAGCGGACGGCCGCCAGGTCGGCGGTGGTGAGCGTGCCGCCGCCCGCACCCGTGTCCGGGTCCTCGCTGGTGACCTTGGGCTTGAGCGCGACCTGGACGTCCACGTCGGAGTAGACGTTGGCGAACAGGTCCTTGAAGGAGCGGTCGAGCGTGTCGGTCAGCACGAAGGAGCCGGACACGAACATCACGCCGAGCACGACGGACAGTCCGGACAGGACCAGCCGCAGTTTGCGTGACAGCACGCTCTTGAGGGTCGCCTTCAACATCAGGCCACGACCAGTTGTTCGTCGTCGCGGTCGCTGTCGTTGTCGCGGTCGTCGTGGGGGTTGGAGTGGGGGTCGTCGTGGGGGTTGGAGTGGGGATGGGTGAACGGGTGGTCGCCGTCCAGGTGCTTCATGGTGTCGAGGACGGCGGCGGCGGTGGGGCGCAGGAGTTCGCGCACGATCCGGCCGTCGGCGAGGAAGATGACGCGGTCCGCGTAGGACGCGGCGTTCGGGTCGTGCGTCACCATCACGACCGTCTGGCCGAACTCGGTGGCGGAGCGCTGGAGGAAGCCCAGCACCTCCGCGCCGGAACGGGAGTCGAGGTTGCCGGTCGGCTCGTCGGCGAACACCACGTCCGGCCTGGCGACCAGGGCACGCGCGCACGCCACCCGCTGCTGCTGACCGCCGGAGAGCTGGGTGGGACGGTGGGTCAAGCGGTCCTTGAGGCCGACCGTCTCGACCACCGTGTCGAACCACTGGCGGTCGACCTTCTTGCCGCCGATCGCCAGGGGGAGCGTGATGTTCTCCTCGGCGGTGAGGGTCGGCAGCAGGTTGAACTGCTGGAAGATGAAGCCCACCTTGTCCCGGCGCAGGTCGGTCAAACCCTTGTCGCGTAAGCCGTTCACCTTGGTGCCGCCGATCCACACCTCGCCGGAGTCGATCGTGTCCAAACCGGCCAGGCAGTGCATCAGGGTCGACTTGCCAGACCCGGACGGGCCCATGATCGCGGTGAAGCGACCGCGCTCGAACTCGACGGTCACTCCGTCGAGCGCGGTGACCGCGGCCTCTCCCGTCCCGTAGGACTTCCTCACGTCCACGGCTCTCGCCGCGGACTCCTTCTTGCCCGTCACCTGGATCCTCCAGTGCGCCCTCTACGACGGCAGTCGCCGTTCCCGAGGGCAATGCTCCTCGGGACGAGCTGAGGACGCGTCCGGCATCGACCCTGAAACCCTCTCAGGGAAATTCCCCGGTTCGGGCGAACTTCTAGCCGGGGGTGGGGGTTTTGGGCCGGCGGAGTCTCGGATCGGGGTTCGGTTCGGGTCGGGTCGGATTGGCTCAGGGCGAGGGCGGGGCGGGGGGCGCGGGGTGGGGCGGGGGCGCGGGGTGGAAGAGGCGGGAGAGGCGCGGGTGGGTTTGCCGGAGGGATGTTTGTAGAGAGGTTGTTGTTCATCTGGGTGTGGTTTTCGCAGTTGACCATGTGAAGTCCTGGTGTCGGGCTCGACTCGAACGGCCCAACCTTGGGGCACTGGAGTTGTGAGAGCGCTCCCCTGCGCTCTACCTTGGGAGATGGCTACCGAGGTCGGGAACGCGTCCCGATCGGGAGTTGTGCGAGGTCGCTGTGAAGGTGAATCCGACACCCATCGGGTGAACCGGTCGCCTGGAGTGCGCTACCGCCTCCAGGCAGCCGGTCGGGTGATCATCCGACCGCTGCGGCGAGGTTCGGACACCCTTGGGAATCGGTGCGACACGGTGTGTCGCAGACCGGGTTCGATCCCACCCAAATTCCGGGAAAAGGGAGACAGGGGGCCGTGCCGCCCGTAGGGTCTGGCGTCGGCGGTGACCCGGACCACGGCGTCGGCGAACCCGCCCACACGGCGAGAAGATCATCCCGACCGCTAGGAGCTGGTGGTGTCGACCTTCCGGGTGCGCCCTTACACCAGGACAGGCGGGAGGACCCGCTCCAACACGACCCTCGCCATCGAGACCATCGTGACCACGAATGAGCGGGCGGCCCAAGACGCGCTGACCTCCACCGCGGAGCACCGGATCATCAGCGACCTCTGCCGGCATCCGCATTCGGTGGCCGAGGTCGCGGCGCTCTTACGGTTGCCCTTGGGCGTGGTTCGGGTGTTGCTGGCGGACATGTCTGATTTGTCGCTGATCAACGTGCACGCGGACGGCGAGGGCGACGAGGATGGACGGCCCTCGATCTCGTTGATGGAACGGGTCTTGGCTGGGTTGCAGCGGATCTGACCTGAGCGGGCGGAGTCGGTGGAGCGGGCGGCGTGGGTGGAGCGGGCGGCGTGGGCGGTTGTTGAAGAGCAAGAGCTGAAGAGCAAGAGCTGAAAGAGTCCTCGCCGGACGGGCGAGCCGCCAAGGATGACGGCGGTGGTGCGGTGGGCGTCGTGTCATCCCCGTATGGCCCGGTCGGAGACAACCACCCTTGAGTAGGTGGTGCAAGCGAAGGGCGTGCTTGCACTACCTACTCAAGCGCGGTTCGCTGGCGCGCGGGCCATACGGGGATGACACGACGCGGTAGGTGGATTGTGCGCTGCGCGCACTGGTGGTGCGGCTAGGTGGTGGGTAGGCGTACCAAGGTTGTTCCTTCCTTGGTGTCGCGCACCAGGAATTCGGTGATCTCGTGCCACCTCATGCCCACTGCTGAGTTGATGCGCAACGGGTCTTTGTCCGTTGTGGACGTTCCTGCCAGCCACGAGGCCACGACCATGGTTTCGCCCGATTTGGCTTTGGCGACCAGTTCGCAGCGGGTGGGGCCCTTGGCGCCCTTGACTTCCAGGGACACCGACGTTCCCCAGGGTTCCGGGGTGGCGTTGAGCTTGGCCCAGACTCCCGTTGTCTGGTCCGTCCTGGTGACGGTGCCGGAGCCGTCGGGGGCGTTCTTCGCCACCGCGGCGGGCCCCGGCACCGTCGAGGAAGTGGTGGAGCTGTCGGTGTCACCGGATGCCCTGGTGTCGTCCTGCGGGGACGACAAGCCGACCGTTGTCACGGCGGTCAGCACGATCAGCAGCACGGCCGCGGCGGCGGACAGGAGCAGCGTGGTGCGGCGTCGTCGGGCTCGGTCTTCGGTGACGGTGTCCAGCATCGCGCGGACCGAACGCCCGTCCGGGCGCTCCCCCGCGTTCGCGCGCAGCATTCCGTTGGCGTCGGCTTCGTCCAAGAGGTCTGGCAGTACGGCGAAATCGCGCAGGTCCAACGCGCAGCGACGGCACTGGGCGAGGTGGTTCTCGAAGGCGTCCACCTCGTCCTCGTCGAGGATCCCGAGGACGTACGCCGCCACGTCGACGTGGTCCGGCCGCGATGTCACCCTGTCAGCCCCGATCCTGCAATGCCCGCCGCAGGGCGCGAAGTGCGTAGTACACCCTGGACTTCACCGTGCCCGGCGGCACCCCGAGCACCGCTGCGGCTTCCCCGACGGTCCGATCTCTCAAGTACGTTTCGAGAATAGCCTCCCGGTGCTCCTCCGTGAGTCCGTTCATCGCCTCGGCGACCACGATGGCCGCCAGGGTGCGATCCGCTTCGTCCCGCGTCGGGGCCTCGTCGGACGGGGTCAACTCCGACTCCTGCGGTCGGACGCTGCGCTTGCGCCGGTCGTCGATGACCAGGCGGCGGGCGACGGTGAACAGCCAGGAGCGCAGCAGGACGGGGTCCCGCTCCAGCTTCTCGGCGTTGCGCCACGCCCGCACCAGCGTCTCCTGCACGATGTCTTCCGCCCACTGCCGGTCACTGCCCGTTAGTCGCATGGCATGCCCGAGCAGCGCACTGCCGAACTCCTGGTAGAGCCTGCGGATCAGCTCGTCTTCCAGACTGAGTTCCGGCCACGCTTGATCTCTTGGGGGTTGAGTGCTGCGTCTGTGCCGCGCCACGTCGTGCATCCAAGCGCGCGAACGGGTGAGAAGTCGAGACTTTGGCGGCAGGAAAAAGTCCTTGATTTGTTCGTGAACCGTCACCGCATCGTGTCCGTACTTCCCGGTATCCGCCTGTTCGGCCGGACCGGGAACCCCCGGTCGCTAGTCCCTTCGGTGGATCCCGCCAGCAGGAGAAAGGACCAACGATGCGCGGTCGACGTTCCCGGAAGGTGTTGCGCGCCGCTCCGGCTGCCTTGACGTTGTTGCTGGTCAGCGCATGTGGTGCGGTGACCGGTACCGGCGCGGGTGGTGCGGGTGGAGCCGACCCCGGCACGACGACTGTCCAGCAGCAGCCGGAATTCGGCAAGGAGCCGCACCAGATGCTCTCGGCCACCGAGTCGAAGCAGGTCGGCTGGTTCGTCGCCGACGCCGGCGGGTTCGCGCTGTACCGGTTCGACAAGGACACCGCGAAACCACCGAAGTCCAATTGCGACGCCGAGTGCCTGAAGACGTGGCCGCCCGTACTGGTCAGCGAGCACACCATGACCTCCGGTGTGGACCCGACGCTGGTCGGGTCCGTGGACCGGGCGGACGGCAAGAAGCAGGTCACGCTCGCGGGCTGGCCCCTGTACCGGTACACCGGCGACAAGAAGGCCGGCGACCTCGTCGGGCAGGGCAAGGGCGGCACGTGGTTCGCGGTCACGCCGGAGGGCAAGAAGGCCCAGGCGGACGCGGGCGGCGGCAGCTGAGGACCCTGCCATGTCAGGTCTGTGGTCGGTTGCGCGGCGCTGCCTGGTGGTGGCGGTCGGGTTGCTGGTGTTGTTCTGGCCCACGGTCGCGGGTACGGCGTGGGGTGACGAGCCGCCGGGGTCCGGGGAGGTTTCCCGGACGCCGCTCGGGCCGATCACCGCGCTGGACAAGGAACTCCTGGTCAAGGTGCGGCTCGCCGGCCTGTGGGAGATGCCCATGGGCGAGGAGGCGGGGACGCGCGGCGGGAGCCAGCGGGTCAAGGACGTCGGCGCGCAGCTGATGAGCGACCACGCGTTCCTGGACGAGCGGGTGGTCCGGCTGGCGGGGCAGATGGGTGTGGAGTTGCCCGATTCGCCCAACGCCGACCAGCAGTCGTGGATGGCCGAGATGCGGTCGCGCACCGGGGCCGCGTTCGACGACTCGTTCGCCAACCGGTTGCGGGCCGCGCACGGCTCGATCTTCCCCGTGGTGTCCACGGTGCGCGCGAACACCCGCAACGAAGCCATCCGCCAGTTCGCCCAGGTGTGCAACCAAATCGTGCTCAAGCACATGACCTTGTTGGAGAGCACCAACATGGTCACCGACGCGGGGTTGTCCAAACCGGTGCCGGCCGGGGCGGCGCAGTCCGCTCAGGGCACCGTCGATGCGGACCCGGTGCGCACTGCGGCGCAGACGGGCTCGGCTGACGGGCCGTCCGCACTGATCGTCCTCATCATGTGCCTGGCGGGCGCGGTGGTGACCCTCGCGGTCCTGCGCCTGTTGCGGCCCAAGGCGAACGTCAAGTGAAAGGAGGTTCCGTCCACTCGGTCCAGCTGCTGTAGCGACTGTTCTCACCCTTGCCCGTCCGGCGTGGCCGTGACCACTCCTGCACGGCCCGTCGGGCGGGTCACCTGCGAGTTCTTTCCCGCCATCTCGGAGGTCCCCAGTGTTCTCCCAGGTTCCGCTGCTGATCGCGCAGGCGACCGGCGGCGACCACGACGCCGGAGTGCGCCACGTCGCGCAGATCTCGGCACGCCTGGCCTACGCGTCCATGTGCGCCACCCTGTGCTGGGGCGTCATGATCGCGACCGGCTGGGCGAACAAGATCAGCGGAAGACAGGGGTTGCGCAACAGCCACATGGTGCTGGCGACCCTGGCCTTGGCGTTCGGCTGCCTGCACGCGTTCGCGTTCACCCTGCTCGAGCTCGCCCCCTTCACGTTCACCCAGATCTCGGTGCCGCTGTTCAACGGCGGCCTGTTCCGGCACGCGCTGGGCATCGTGGGCCTGGAGCTCATGCTCGTCATCGCGTTCACGGCGGGCCTGCGCAAGAAGGTCTACTACCGCAAGTGGTTGCGGCTGCACCAGGTCGCGTACGCGGCGGTGGGGCTGGCCGCGGCGCACTCGTGGTTCGGCGCGATCGCGAACGGCAGCCTGGCCACGGTGTGGCTGGCCGGCCTGACGATCCTGATCCCCACCGTGACGATCGCGCTGGCCCGCTTCCTCCCACCGCACGTGCTGGTGCGGCTGGGCATGCTGGAACCCGAGCCGGGCTTCGAGCCCGAGCCGGACGGCGCGGGCGGCAGCGCCCTGGACATCAGCGTGGACAACGAGCGCTGCCACCGCTACGGCATCTGCCAGGCCGAGGCGCCCGGGTTGTTCCAGCTCGTGGACGACGAACGGCTGCGCTACGAGCGCAGACCGCCACCCGAGCTGTTCGCGAAGGCGCGAGCCGCCGCGCGCGCGTGCCCGATGCGCGCGATCGAACTGCGGGAGCGTGTCCGATGAGGACGAGGGACGAGTCGTGGGCGCGAGTGGCGGGCCGGCCGGGGGGGCGTGTGCGGTGAGGAATGAGGAGAGGGTCGTCATCGCGGGTGGTGGGCTGGCCGGGCTGCGGGCCGGCGAACGGTTGCGGGAGTTGGGTTTTCGGGGCGAGGTGGTGATCGTGAGCGCCGAGCGGCACCTGCCCTACCACCGGCCGGCGTTGTCCAAGGAAGCCATCAACGGCGAGCTGCACGCCTCCGACCTGCGACTGAGCATCAGCCGCGAGCTGAACGCGATCTGGCGGCTGGGCACGGCCGCGACGCACCTGGAGCCGGACCGGCGGATCGTCGGGCTGCCCGGCGGCGAGGAGCTCGGCTACGACGGGCTGATCATCGCGACCGGTGTGGAGCCCCGGCACCTCCAGGGCGCGCCGCGCCAGGACCAGCGGATCCACGTGCTGCGCACCGTGGACGACGCGATCGCCATCAAGCGCGCCATCAACTCCACGCAGGGGCTGGTGGTGGTGGTCGGCGGCGGCCTGATCGGCTGCGAGATGGCCGCGTCGGTGAAGTCGATGGGCCGGGACGTGGCGATCGTCAGCCGGTCCTCGACGCTGCTGGGCAGCGCGGTCGGCAAGAACATCGCGGACACCGTCACCGAGGCGCACCGGGCGCGGGGCGTGCGGATGGCGATGGGCGTGAAGATCCGGCACTGGATGCCGCAGGCGGGCGGGGTGGCGATCCACCTCTCGGACGGGCAGGTCTTCTTCGCGGCGGTCGTGGTGATCGCGGTGGGGGCCTCGCCGTCGGTGGCCTGGCTGCGCGGGTCCGGGCTGGTGCTGGACGACGGGGTGCTGTGCGAACCCACGTGCCACGTGGTCGGCGGGACCGACATCGTGGCCGCGGGTGACGTGGCGCAGTGGCCCAACCTCCGCTTCGGAGGACGACCGCGACGGGTCGAGCACTGGCTCAACGCGGTGGAGATGGGGCGGGCGGCCGCGGAGAACCTGTTGGCGGGCAGGGAGGGTTCGCGGCCGTTCACCCCTGTCCCCCGGTTCTGGACCGAGCAGTACGGGATGCGCATCCAGGGCTCCGGGCTGCCGTCGATGGGCAAGGACACGACGACCCTGGCCGGGTCGCGGAAGGACCACCGGACGATCACCGGGTTCGTGGACGACGGCCGGCTGGTGGGGATGGTCGGGTTGGACGCGCCCACCGCGATGATCAAGCTGTCGACGGAGTTGTGGCGGCAGAACCGGGTGGTGGGGGTGGGGGCGGACGGACGGCGACCGCAGCACCTGGTGCCGCCGGAGCGGTTGGCGGAGTCGGGGGTGGGGGTAGGTGCGGGAATGGGGGTAGGTGCGGAGTCGGGTGCGGGGGCGGGTGTGAGGTCCGGGCGGGAGGCCGTTCCGGTGCCTTACGACGCGCCGCCTGTCAGGTTTGAGGCACCGGCACCGGCAGCGGGGGCGGGGGCGGGGGCTTCTGGGGAGCGGGGAGCCGGCGACGGAGCAGTGGGGTGGGTGGGGGCTCGGGCCGGGTTGCCGCCGGCGGATCGGGTGGACGGGCCGTCCGGGCGGTTCGAGGTGCCCCGGGCGCAGGCGGTGGCGCAGTTCGAGGAGTACCGGTTGCGGTTCGAGGCTCGGGCTCGGGCCGAGAAGCTCGACCCGGAGCGGTACGACGTGCCCCGGCAGCAGCAGGAGTCGCAGCCGCTGCCCGTTCCGCCCGCGCACGCCCCCGTGGTGCGGACCCGGTCGCACCCCCGGCCGCTGGTCCGCACCGGGCCGAGGGCGAGACCCCGGTGAGCCGTTGCCGGCACGTCGTGTTTCGGTAATCGCGTGCACCAGGCATCCGGACCCATGGCGAACCGCGATCGAGTCACCGTCGTCGGCATCCCCGCCCGCGACGAGGCGCGCACGGTCGGCCTGGTGGCCTCCGCCGCCGACGCCGGCCTGCACCGGGCGTCCCCGGACGGGGTGAACGTGGTCGTGCTGGCCGAGAACGGCAGCACGGACGGGACCGTCGAGCGGTTCGCCGAGACGCCGCTGCGGGCACGCGGGGAGGTGGTCAGTTCGCCGGGCGTGGGCACCGGCAAGGGCACGAACGTGTTCGCGGTGATGGACCGGGCGCTGGAGCTGGCCGCGGACCGGGTGCTGCTGCTCGACGCCGACGTGCGCTCCGCCGAACCGGAGTGGGTCGAACGGCTCGCGGACGCGGTGGCGGGTGCCGAGCCGGTGCTGGCGGTGCCCGCCTACCGGCGTGACCGGTACGAGGCGAACACCACGAACCACCTGGCCAGCCCGCTGCTGGCGGCGGTGTACGGGGTGCACGTGCAGCAGCCGATCGGGGGCGAGTTCGCGTTCAACCGGGCGTTCCTGGAGCGGTCACGGGGCTGGCCGCGGCCGGAGAGCGCCTCCCTGTACGGCATCGACGTGTGGCTGACCGCGAACGCGCTGCGCGAGCACGTCCGGGTGGTGGAGGTGCCGTTGGGGCGCAAGCTGCACAACTCGCCGTTCCCGAAGATCCTGCGGTTGCCGCAGCAGGTGCTCGACTCGCTGTTCCACGTCGTGCTGCGCACCGATCGGGTGCGGCCGGCCGGTCCGGGCGGTGCCGGGGGCCGGTCGGCGGTCGACGGGACGTCGGTGCGGCAGGACCCGGAGGTGGTCTCGCGGGTGTCCGCGTCGGTGGTGCGGTACCTGGAGGCCCACCGGGAGGACGTGCGGCGGCTGTTCCCCTCTGCGGAGGGGGTTCGTTCCGCGCCGTGGGGGTTGCGGGTGACCTCGGAGGTCTGGCCGCACGTGCTGGCCGACGCGCTGGCCGCCGTGGCCGCAGGGCTGTTCGAGCCCGCCCGCGACCACCTGGTGGCGTTGTACGTGAACCGGGTGCTGACGTTCTGGGAGGAGATCGACGGGCTGGCCGGCTCCGAGGTCGACCGGCTGCTGGACCGGCAGGCGGCGGCGACCGTGCGGGCCGTGCGCGACCGGGGCGTCGTCCTGGGTGGCGGGGGTGCCGGGCCGGGGCGGTTCGACGTGCGGCACTGGGCCGGGTTCAACGGCGAGCCCGTAACGCCGCGCTGCTCAGGAGCGCTGTTCAGGGCATGAGAGCGCGCGGCACCCGGCGTCCTGTTTGGTCGAGACCGTTGGTGGCACTGGCCGCCGTGTTCCTGGCGGTGGCGGTGTGGAACGGCGTGCTGGCGGCGACGGAGCCGGTGGTGTGGCGCGGGGCGGCGGCGGCCGGGTGCGCCGCGGCGTCGGCCGGGCTCTGGTACGCGGCGGTGGTCGAGCGCCGGCGGTGACCTCTCGTTCACGTACTGTTCCCGAGGTGTGAAATCTTCGGACATCCGGGACAGATTGACGGTCTCTGACCGTTTTGCCAGGCTCCGAGGTCCGTTCCCCTCGTGGTCTGGAGGTCCCTGTGCTCCGACGCATCGGATCGTTCGTCACAGCGCTGTCCCTGGTTCTCGTCTCGCTGGTGCTGGGTTCCGCGCCGGCTCAGGCGGACGGCTGCTACACCTGGAACCGCACCCTGTCGCAAGGCGCGAGCGGCGACGACGTGCGGCAGCTCCAGATCCGGCTGTCCGGCTACCCCGGCTACGGCGCGGTCCTCGGCCTGGACGGCTCCTTCGGTGCCGCCACCAAGTCCGCGCTGGTCCGCTTCCAGCAGGCGTACGGCCTGGCCGCCGACGGCGTCGCGGGCAGCGGCACGTACGCCAAGCTCTACGCCCTGCAGGACGACGACTGCACGCCGGTGAACTTCTCCTACGCCGAGCTCAACGGCTGCAACTCCGACTGGTCCGGCGGCAAGGTCGCCGCGTCGACGGCCCGGTTCAACGCCCTGGTCTCGATGTGGAAGCTCCAGGCCCTGCGGCACGCGCTGGGCGACCAGTCGGTCCGGGTCACCAGCGGGTTCCGCAGCGTAGCCTGCAACAACGCGGTGGGCGGGGCCTCGGACTCGCGGCACCTCTACGGCGACGCGGTCGACCTCGGGTCGGGTCCGCACTCGCTGTGCAAGCTCGCCCAGCAGGCCCGCAACCACGGGTTCAACGGCATCCTGGGCCCCGGCTACCCCGGTCACGGCGACCACACGCACGTCGACCACCGGGGCGGCCGGTTCTGGTCGGCCTCGTCCTGCGGTATCTGATCACCGGAAAGTCGATACCATGAGCCGGTGATCTTCCTCGGTATCATGCTCGCCGCGATCGGGGTGTCGACCCTGGTCTGGCGCGATGCCGACCTGATCGGTCTGCCGCCGGTCGCGGTCGGCATCGCGCTGCTCGTCCTGTCGGTCGGCTCGATCACGCTGGGCGTGACGCGGCGCAAGCGCCGCCGGGTCGCCCGGGGCGAGCCGGAACCGGTCGGCTCGGTGATCGACCGGGCCAAGGCCCTGCCCCGGCTGCTCAAGCAGCGCAGGGCGTACGGGCTGCCGTCGACCCGGCTGGCGCAGTGGGGCTTCGCGATCGTCTACCTGGTCTCGCCGATCGACGTCCTGCCGGAGTTCCTGCCGCTGATCGGCATCACCGACGACGCGGGCGTGGCGGTGTGGCTGCTCACCAGCCTGTCCACCGCCGCCGGCCAGTACCTGAGCTGGGAGCGGTCAAAAAAGCAGGACCGCGAGCCCTAGCGCGGCCAGCACGTTCACCCCGGTCGAGGCGGCGAACACGCCCACCGGCCGCCACCCGGCCTGCTTGAGCGCGCCCGCGCGGAACTCCAGGCCGATGCTGACGAAGGCCAGGATCAGGAACCACGTCCGCAGGTCGTTCACCACGCCGATGGCCGCCTTGCCGGACGGCACGTTCGCCAGGTAGACCGTCGCGAGCACCGACGTGGCCAGGAACCCGAGCACGAACTTGGGGAACCGGTCCCACAGCTGCCGGCCCGCCGACACGCCCACCGGCTTGCGCTCGACCTTCAGCGCGAAGTACGCGGTCAACGCCACCGCGACCACGCCGAGCAGCGCGTTCTGGGTGACCTTCACGATGGTGGCGATCTGCAGCGACTCCTCGCCCGCCAGCGTGCCCGCCGCCGTGACGGCCGCCGTGGTGTCGATGTTGCCGCCGATCCACGCCCCGGTGACCCGGGGGTCGAGCCCGAGGGTGGTGGCGACCAGCGGCAGGATGAAGATCGACGGCAGCGCGAACACGATGACCAGGCTCGCGCTGTAGGCCAGCTGCTCCTTCTTGGCCTGCACCGCGCCCGCCGCCGCGATGGCCGCGCTGACGCCGCAGATCGCCACCGCCGCCGACAGCAGGGCGCGCAGCTTGTCGTCCAGGCCGAGCCGGCCGCCCAGCCACCAGGAGAACCCGAACACGACGCTGATCAGGACCACCGACTGGATGATCGCCGGGCCGGCGGCGGAGGCGATCACGCCCAGGTTGATCGACGCGCCGAGCAGCACCAGGCCGGTCTTGATGAAGAACTCGGTGCGGAACCCGCCGGCGAGCCGGTCGCGGAGCCCGGTGGCGCTGAGCACCGCGTTGCCCAGCAGCCCCAGCAGGATCGCGTAGATCGGGAACTCGACGGACGCGCCGACCCCCTCCAGGACGGTGCCCTTGGTCGCCTTCGGCACCGCGCCGGACAGGTAGCGCGCCGCCCACGACAGGACGAGCACCACCAGGACGCCCAGGGCGGCGTGGAGGAGGGGTTTGCGGGTCTGCTCCGAAGTGGCCATCACGGCACCAGCCCCGGCGGGATGACGCCGGCCACGGCCAGCGCGAACAGCGCCAGGCCGACGACCACCGCCAGCCAGTCCTCGCTCAGGCCCTTGCGCGCCGGTTGTTCGCCCATCGCTCACGCTCCACGATGCGGGACAGCAGGGAGTCCCGAACGTTAGCGAGGGCAACGAGGAGCGTCACCGACTCTCAGGATGTGGGAGTTCGCGGACGCCGACCAGCAACGTGGTGATGGCCGCCATGATCCGTCGGGTCGCCTCGTCGAGCACCTGTTTGGTGGGCTCCAGCCCGTACAGGTCCGACAGGTCGACCGGCGCGCCCGCGACCACGTGCACCTTCGTGAAGGGCCGGGGCACGAACCTGCCCGGCGGCAGCAGCCGCTGCGTGCCCCACTGCGCCACCGGCACGACCGGCGTGCGGGACTCCAGGGCCATCCGCGCCACGCCGTTCTTGCCGCGCATCGGCCACCCGTCCGGGTCGTTGGTGAACGTGCCCTCCGGGTAGACGATCACGCACTGGCCGTCGTCGAGCGCGTCGCGCATGGCGTCGACGGCCTGTCCGGCGCGGACGGTGCCGCGGTCCACCGGGATGTGCTTGCCGCCGGACATCACCCAGCCCAGCACGGGCACCTTCCACAGGCTGGCCTTGGCCAGGTAGCGCGGCACCCGCCCGGAGGCCAGGGTGAACGCGGTCAGCGTCACCGGGTCGGCGAACGACACGTGGTTGGACGCGAGCAGCACCTTCCCCTCGCGCGGCACGTTCGCGCCACCGGCCATCCGCATCCGCACGAACACCACGACGAGCGGCCACAGCAGGTCGATGGCCACCGAGTACCAGAATCCCCTGCCGCGCCTGGGCAACCGCGCGGTCAACGCCACCATCCGCGTGAAACTCACACCGGGATCATCGCCGCACCCGTCCCGGGTGGTTCGCGCGACCCACCGAACCGGTGCGGACCGACCGTGATCACCGTTCGGCTAGGGTCCCTTCCCGTGACCGGGTCCATCGGAACTCGTGCGGCGGACGACCGCATCACCGTGCTGCTCGTCGAGGACGACGAGGGCGACGCGGTGCTGGTCGAGGCGCTGCTGGAAGAGGTCGGCGCGAACGTCGACCTGCGCCGGGTCCGCACGCTGCGCGAAGCCGTGCCGCTCGTGCCCCGGGCGGACTGCGTGCTGCTGGACCTCGGCCTGCCCGACACCACCGGGCTGGACGGTCTCAACCGGCTGCTCGCGCTGTCCTCCCCCGCCGCGATCATCGTCCTGACCGGACTGGACGACGAGCGCCAGGGCGAGCGCTCGGTCGCCGCCGGCGCGGAGGACTTCCTGGTCAAGGGCCAGGTGGACGGCTCGGCGCTGCTGCGCGGGATCCGCTACGCGGTCGGCCGCAAGCACGTCGAGGAGACCCAGCGGCAGTTGCGCGACGAGCAGCTGCTGGCCTCGGAGAAGACCCGGCTGGAACGCGGCCTGCTGCCCTCGCCGATCCTGGAGCGCGGCCAGGGCCTGGGCCTGGACTTCCGCTACCAGCCCGGCGGCAGCCGGATGCTGCTCGGCGGCGACTTCTTCGACGTCGTGCGCACCCCCGACGGCACGCTGCAGGCGATCGTCGGCGACGTGTGCGGGCACGGCCCGGACGAGGCGGCGCTGGGCGTGTTCCTGCGGATCGCGTGGCGGGCGCTGGTGCTGGCCGACCAGGAGCCGTCCCGGGTGCTGCGCACGCTGCACGAGATCCTGGAGCACGAGCGCCACCAGCCGGGCCTGTTCACCACGGCGTGCATGATCACCGTGTCGCCGGACCGGCGCTGGGCGCGGATCTACCTGGCCGGCCACCCGGAGCCGATGCTGCTCGTCGGCGACCACGTGGTGGAGCTGCCCCGGGACCGCGCCGGCCTGCCGCTGGGCGTGCTGCCGGACAGCACGTGGAGCGGTCTGGACGTGCCGCTGCCGGCCGGCTGGTCGCTGCTGCTCTACACCGACGGGCTGGTCGAGGGCCGGGTCACCGGGGACAGCGAGCGGCTCGGCTCGGAGCGGCTGATCGAGCTGATCGGCCGGGTCACCAAGACCAGACCGGACTGGCGCAGCCACCCCGAGGGGCTGCTGGACGAGCTGATCTCGCGGGTCAAGGAACTCAACGGCGGGGAACTGGACGACGACATGGCCGTGCTGCTGATCTCGGACGAGGGCTGATGGACTACCGCACCCGGTGGCCCGCGAGCAGGCTGCTGATCGCCTCGGTCACCATCCTGATCATCGTCTGCGCGGGCGCGATCGGCGGGATGGCGGTCGCGCTGGTCAGCCTCACCGACGCCCGCACGCTGCTGCTCGACCAGGTCGGGCCGGCCCGGCGGCACGCGCTGGAGCTGGACAACGCCCTGATCGACCAGGAGAACGGCGTGCGCGGGTTCGCGCTCACCGCGAGCGAGGACTTCCTGCGCCCCTACCAGGACGGGCAGCGGGCCGAGCAGGAGGCGCTGCGCAACGTCCGCACCGCGATCGCGCCGGTGCGCCCGGACCTGGTCGAGCAGGTGGACCGGATCGGCAGCCTGGCCGTGGGCTGGCGGGCCGGGTACGCCGAGGTGGTCATCGCCGAGGTCCGCTCGGCGGGCGAGCCGCGCGCCGACCAGGCCGACGCGGCGCGCGGCAAGGAGCTGTTCGACACCGTGCGCCAGGCGGTCAGCCGGCTCCAGGGCGTGCTCAACACCGAGTCGACCAACGCCCGCACCGGGCTGGACGCGGTGGCCGACCAGGTGTTGTACCTGGTCATAGCGCTGGGCGTGCTGCTGGTGGTGATCATCGCCGGGGTGGCGGTGGTGCTGCACCGGATCCTCATCCGGCCGCTGATCGGGCTGGCCGCGCAGGTGCGGCAGGTGTCGTCGGGGGACTTCGCGCACGAGGTGCGCACCGGCGGGCCGCGGGAGACCGTGATGCTGGGCCAGGACGTGGACGTGATGCGGGCCCGGATCGTGAACGACGTCGAGGAGCTGCGCCGGTCGAACTCGGAGCTGGAGCAGTTCGCCTACGTCGCCTCGCACGACCTCCAGGAGCCGCTGCGCAAGGTGGCGAGCTTCTGCCAGCTGCTGGAGCGCCGGTACTCGGGGCAGCTCGACGACCGGGGCGAGCAGTACCTGCGGTTCGCGGTGGACGGCGCGAAGCGGATGCAGGTGCTGATCAACGACCTGCTGGCGTTCTCCCGGGTCGGCCGGATGATCCGCGAGCACGTGCCGGTCGACCTGAACGAGACGGTCGCGCAGGTGCTGGACAGCTACTCGGAGGTGATCGAGCGGACCGGCGCGACGGTGCAGGTGCCCGAGCTGCCGACCGTGCGCGGCGAGGCGTCGCTGCTGGGCGGGGTGTTCGGCAACCTCATCGGCAACGCGCTGAAGTTCCACGGCGAGGACCCGCCGCGGGTGCGGGTCGAGGTGGAGCGGACCGGTGAGCTCTGGACCTTCACCGTCGGCGACGACGGCATCGGGATCGAGCCCGAGTACGCTGAGCGGATCTTCGTGATCTTCCAGCGCCTGCACCACAAGGACGACTACCCCGGCACCGGGATCGGCCTGGCCATGTGCCGGAAGATCATCGAGTACCACGGCGGCACCATCTGGTTGGACACCGATCAGGACGCCGGCACCACCTTCAAGTTCACCTTGCCGGCAGTAGAGGACACCGATGAATGACTCGCTGAACGTTGTCGACGTCCTGCTGGTGGAGGACGACCCGGGTGACGCCCTGATGACCGAGGAGGCGTTCGAGCACCACAAGATCCGCAACCAGCTGCACGTGGTGCGCGACGGGGTCGAGGCGCTGGAGTTCCTGCGCCGCGAGGGCCCGCACGCCGACGCGCCCCGGCCGGGGCTGATCCTGCTGGACCTGAACCTGCCGAAGATGGACGGGCGGGAGGTGCTGGCCGAGGTGAAGGCGGACGCGGACCTGCGGTCCATCCCGGTGGTGGTGCTGACCACCTCGGAGGCCGAGGAGGACATCCTGCGCAGCTACAACCTGCACGCCAACGCCTACGTCACCAAGCCGGTGGACTTCGACCGGTTCATCGAGGTCGTGCGCCAGATCGACGACTTCTTCGTGACCGTGGTGAAGCTGCCCCGCTAGCGCGAGGTCCACAGGTGCGGTGAACAGCTCCGAGCCCGACCGCGCCAACCGACCGCGCCAACCGGCGGCGACGAAAGATCAAGGCGACCGTCGACCAACCCCGTGACCAGGCCGCCCACCGCATGGCCACGGGCTCACCCGGCGGACGGCCACCGAGGATCGACAGCGGGATCCGGCTGCGCCACAGCTGGGGCACGGGCTAGCGGGCCGGGCCGAACGCCGCCAGGAACGTGCGCACCGCCTCGTCGGCGAAGCGGTGCAGTTCCGCGGTGGTGAACGGCTCCGGGTCGAACATGGCCCGGTTGAGCGGCACGGACAGGGCCAGCCAGACGAATTGCTGGGCGGCCAGCAGCGGGTCCGGGGTGGTGAGCCGGCCCTGGTCGCCGAGCTGGGCGAAGCGGTGCGCGAGGCGCTCGTAGCCGCGTTCCGGGCCCGAGGTGTACCAGGCGCGGGCGAGGTCGGGGAAGCGGTCGGCCTCGCCGATCACCACCCGGCGCATCCGGACCAGGTGCGGCCGGGTGACGACGGTGACCAGGCGGCGGGCGATCTCGCGCAGGTCGGCCTCGGGGTCGGTGCTCTCCGGCAGGCTCTCCAGGACCGCGTCCGAGCGCTGCTCGCCGGCCCGGATGTCGGCCGTGATGATCTCGGTGAACAGCCGTTCCTTGTCCGCGAAGTGCTTGTAGACGGTCTGCTTGGACACCTCGGCGAGCGCCGCGATCTCGTCCATGCCGGCGCCCTGGTAGCCGTTGCGCAGGAAGACCGTGCGCGCGGCGTCCAGGATGGCCCGGCGCTTGCGCGCGGATCTGGTCTCTTCCACGGGACGTGACAGTACTGGACGGACCAGTACCCGTCGCAGTACTGTACCGTCCAGTTCCCAGCCGAGGAGGCTCCCGATGTCCGCAGCGACCTCGTCCGACGGCACCGCGATCGGCTGCACCCGCACCGGCTCCGGGCCCGCGCTGGTCCTGGTCGACGCGGCGACCTGCCACCGCGCGGCCGGCCCGATGCCGGCCCTGGCGGACGCGCTGGCCTCCCGGTTCACCGTCTACACCTACGACCGGCGCGGCCGCGGCGAGAGCGGCGACACGCCGCCGTACGCGATCACCCGCGAGGTGGAGGACCTGGCGGCGGTGATCGCGCTGGCGGGCGGATCGGCGTTCGTGCACGGCTTCTCCTCCGGCGCGGTGCTCGCCCTGCACGCCGCCGCGCAGGGCCTGCCGATCCGGGCGCTGTCGCTGCTGGAACCGCCGTACGACGAGTCGCCGGCGGTGGACGAGGAGCTGGCCGCCGCGCTCACCGGGCTGATCGGGCAGGGCCGGCGCGGCGACGCCGTCGAGCACTTCCAGGCGGCGATCGGCGTGCCGGCGGAGCTGGTCGCCGGGATGCGGCGGTCACCGGGGTGGCCGGCGCTGGAGGCGTTGGCGCACACCCTCGCCTACGACCTGCTGATCACCGGGACCCCGGTCGACCTGGGCGCGGTCCGCGTGCCGGTGCTGGTCGTGGACAGCGCGGGCACGGACGCGCGGCTGCGCGCGTGGGCGGACGGGGTGGCCGCCCGGCTGCCGGCCGCGGCCCGCCGCACGCTGCCCGGCGAGTGGCACGGCGTCGCGCCCGAGGTGCTGGCCCCCGTCCTGGCCGAGCACTTCGGTCAGGCCGAGTAGCGCCGCACCCCGTCGGCGTCGACGGCGGTCAGCAGGCCGCGCCGGACCAGCACGTCGAGGTGGGCGGCGGTCTCGCCGGTCGCCAGCACCTGGTTGAACAGGTCGAGCTCGGCGAACCGGCGCTGCCGGCGGGTCCAGCCGAGCCGGCGGGCGGTCTCGTGGGCGGTGGAGGTGCCCGCGCCGATCGCGGCCAGCGAGGCGGCCAGCCGCTCCTCGTGGTGGGCGAGCAGTTCGTCCACCCGGGCGTGGCTGGAGTCGGTCACCGGGCCGTGCGCGGGCAGCAGCCGCAGGTCCGGGTAGGAGCGGACCAGGCGCAGCGAGTCCAGGTAGTCGCCCAGCGGGAGTTCCGGCCGGACCGGCTCGAACCCGATGGACGGCGTGATGTGCGGCAGCACGTGGTCGCCGGCGAACAGCAGCGACGACTCGGAGTCCACGAACACCACGTGCCCGCGGGTGTGGCCAGGCGTCGGCAGGACGTGCAGGACGCGCTTCTCCAGCCCGAGGTCGCTCTCGGTGAGCCACTCGTCGGGCTCCTCGTAGTCGAGTTCCTCGTCCCGCACCGCCGACCACGCCGCCCGCCACTTCGGCACCAGCTCGCTCGCGCCCCACGAGACGAGGTCGGCGAACCGCTCGTCCCGGGAGCGGGCGAGCACCCTGTTCAGCGACGGCTGCTCGCCCAGGCCGAGCGCGACCCGGGTGCCGAACCGGCGGCGCAGGCTGATCGCCATCGTGTAGTGGTCCCGGTGCACGTGGGTGACCAGGAACCGGCGGATGTCGGAGAAGTCGCGGCCCAGCGCGGCCAGCGCCGACTCCAGGGCGGTCTCCGCCTCGGCGAGGGCCCACCCGGAGTCGACCAGGACGAGCCCGGAGCCGTCCTCGATCGCGTAGGCGTTGACGGTGCGCAGCCCGTCGTTCGGCAGCGGCAGCGGAATCCGGTGCACACCGGGCGCGACCTCGAAGACTCCGGGTTCGGTCCACTCCATGCCCGGATACTACTTCCCGGTAACCTCGGCCAGTTCAGGGTGCTTGTCCAGGTAGCCGGCCACGAACGGGCACTGCGGGACCACGGCGAGGCCGCGTTCGCGCGCCGCCAGCAACGCGTGCTTCACCAGCCTGCTGCCCAGGCCCTTGCCCTCGATCGCCACCTCGGTGTGGGTGAAGGTGATGCGGCCGGGTTCCAGGGCGTACTCGGCGAACCCGCCCGGCTCGCCGTCGAGGAAGACCTCGAAGCGCGACTCGGCGGGGTTGTCGGACACGGTCACGTCCACGTCGGATGCCACTGCGGGGATCCCTCCGGGTTCGGCGGTGGTTCTCACCGTGGTCAACACCCGCCGGGCCGGCCGGAATTCCGGCGCGCGGAATCCCGGCCGGCGACGGGTCAGGTCCGGCGCACCACGACCAGGTGCCGGGTGGCCCGGGTCAGCGCCACGTACCGCTCGGCCGCCGTCATCCGCTCGGGCTCGACCACCACGACGGTGTCGAACTCCAGCCCCTTCGACGCCCGCGGCGTCAGCGGCCCGTCCACCGAGATCACCGCGAACGTCCCGGGCCCGGCGACCAGCCGGGACACCACCGCCAGGTCGTCGACCAGCATCTCCACCGGCGGCTCGCCGCGGCGCACCGAGGTGGGCAGCTCGGCGGCCGGGTCGACCTCGGCCAGCGCCGGGGCGGCGTAGCGCATGATCGCCGCCGGGGTCCGGTAGTTGACCGTCAGCCGGCGGTACACCCACCGGGTGCGGACGTACGGCGCGAGCAGCGCCTCCCAGGACCGCGCGCCGGCGTCGGCCTGCCGCTGCGCGAGGTCGCCGACGATGGTCATGGACCGGTTGGGGCTGCGCCGCATCAGCACCCGCCAGTCCATCTCGGACAGCTCCTGGGCCTCGTCCACCACGACGTGCCCGTAGGTCCACTCGCGGTCGCCCGCCGCGCGCTCGGCGAGCGTGCGGTGGTCGGGGGCCTCGTGCCGGTCGGCCAGCCACTCGGCGTCGACCAGGTCGACGGCCCGCAGCTCGTCCTCGTGCATCGCCTCGTCGGTGTCGATCACCTCCAGCACCCCCCTGGCGTACTCCACCTCCAGCGCGCGGTCCCGCTCGGCGACCCGCTCCGCCTCACCGGACGTGCCGAGCAGCTCGGCGGCCTCGTCCAGCAGCGGCACGTCGGAGACCGTCCACCCGCGACCGTCCTCCCGGTGCAGCTCCGGGTAGCCGAGCGCGAAGCACCGGCCCTCGTACAGGTCGGCCAGCAGGGTCCGCGCGGTCAGCGCCGGCCACAGGGCGTCGACGACCCCGGTCAGGTCGGCGCTGCCCGCCAGCTCGCGCCGGACGTCGACGGCGAGCTCCGGCCAGTCCTCGCCGATCAGGGTCAGCGCGGGCGCCACGAGCACGTCGGCCAGCGCGTCGCGGAACACCTGGCGGGCCTCGTTGTGCCGCAGCCCGCAGGTCCGGGCCCGGTCACGGGCGACCGCCGCGACGGCGGCGTCCACGAAGACGGTCACGTCCTCCAGCTCGACCGGCAGCGGCTCGTCGGGCAGCTCCTGGCGGTCGGCCACCGCCTCGCGCACCAGCGCGACGGCCGAGCGCCCGCCCTTGAGGCCCTGCAACTCCGGGGTGTCCTCGCGGGTGGTCCGGACGCCGGGGAACAGCTCGCCCGGGGTCGCGAACACCACGTCGGTCTCGCCCAGCGACGGCAGCACGTCGCCGATGTAGTCCACGAAGCCCGGGTTGGGCCCGACGACCAGCACGCCCTGCCGGGACAGCCGGTCCCGCTGGGTGTAGAGCAGGTAGGCGACGCGGTGCAGGGCGACGGCGGTCTTGCCGGTGCCGGGCCCGCCCTCGATCACCAGCACGCCCCGGTGGTCGAGCCGGATGACCTCGTCCTGCTCGGCCTGGATGGTGGCCACGATGTCCCGCATGGTGTCCGAGCGGGGAGCGTTCAGCGCGGCCAGCAGGGTCGTCCCGTCGAACCGGAGTTCGTCGTCGTGGAAGCTTTCCAAGCACCGTCCGCGGGTGCGGAAATGCCTCCGCCGGACGAGTCCTTCCGGGTGTGCGCCGGTGGCGGTGTAGAACGGTCGGGCGATCGGCGCGCGCCAGTCGGTGAGCAGCGGCCGGTAATCGTCGGCCGGGTCGAGCAGGCCCACCCGGCCGATGTAGGTGCGGTGCCCGTCGGCGTGGTCGGTGCGCCCGAAGCACAGCCCCTGGTCGGCCACGGTCAGGCGGCTGACCTGGTCGGACAGCGTCCGGACGGCGACTTCGCGGTGCCACCGCCGCTCGTGCGGGTCGAGCAGGGCGGCAGCCAGTTCGGCCTTCGCGGCGGCCCGCTCCAGATCGAGCCGCGCGTAGAGCGAAGCGATTGTTTCCTGTTCCGTGGACAATTCCCCTGTGGTCACGCTTGCCCCCTGTGATACACTGGGTTATATCGTTTCCACCCATTTCGGGTGAAGTAACCCCTATTTGTACCACAGGGTTGTGGACGCGCGCGATCCCATTCGCCGGACCACTCATTTTCGGTAATCGGCGAACAGGTGCGCGCGTCGTCCTTCAGCCGGCGACCGGCACCCGCCGGCGGCGCAGCGGCACGATCAGCGGGGTCTCGGTCTCCGGGTCCGCGATGACCCGGCAGGGCAGTCCGAACACGTCCTCGACCAGTTCCGCGGTCACGATGTCGCCGGGCCGGCCCTGCGCGACCACCCCCTCGCCGGGCTTCATCGCGATCAGGTGGGTGGCGTAGCGGCAGGCCTGGTTCAGGTCGTGCAGCACGGCGACGAGCGTGTGCCCGCCGTCCTCGTGCAGGTCCGCGCACAGGTCGAGCACCTCGATCTGGTGCGCGATGTCGAGGAACGTGGTCGGCTCGTCGAGCAGCAGGATCGGCGTCTCCTGGGCCAGCACCATGGCCAGCCACACCCGCTGCCGCTGACCGCCGGACAGTTCGTCCACCAAACGGTCGGCCAGGTCCTGCACGTTGGTCAGCCGCATGGCCCGCGAGGTGGTCTCCTCGTCCTGCACCGACCACTGGCGCAGCAGCCGCTGGTGCGGGTACCGGCCGCGGGCGACCAGCTCGCCGACGGTGATGCCGCCGGGCGCGATGGAGGTCTGCGGGAGCAGGCCGAGCCGGCGGGCGACCTCCTTGGAGCGGTAGGCCGAGATCGCCTGGCCGTCCAGGTAGACGGTGCCGGCGCGCGGCTTGAGCATCCGCGCCAACGCCTTGAGCACGGTGGACTTGCCGCACGCGTTGGGTCCGACGATCACGGTGAACGACCCGTCCGGGATCTCCACGTCGAGCGCGGCGGCCACCAGGCGCTCGTCGTAGGCCAGTGTGAGGTTCTCCGCGTGCAGGCGGGTCGTCATCGCCCGTTCCCCTTTCGCCACTCATGGGCCAGCAGCCACATCAGGTACAGACCGCCGATCGCCCCGGTGGCGATGCCGACCGGTGGTCGACGAAGGCCCGCGCTCGCCGACGATCTCCGGCTGCGCGCCGCCCCAGAGGTCCTTGGTCCAAGGCCAGTTGCCGTACGGGCGCTCCTTGGACCAGTCCACGACACCGACCGGCTTGACGCCCAGTGCGAGCACCGAGTCCTGGTCGGACAGGCCGAGCGTGACCACCTTGGCCGGCGCGGCCTCGACCTCCGTCCGGCCGTACTCGTGCTCGACGGTCACCGGGAAGGCCCCGCCGGCGGACGGCGACCGTCGCGACCGCGAGCAGCCTGGGCTTCGTGGACATGTGCGGCGGACCCCTTGCCTGGCGTGCGGGAACTGCGGCACGGCGGAACGTGCCGGGAACCGGGCCGGTGCCCGGACGGGACGACTCAGACAGGACGGGCGGCGCTCACGGCGTACGCGGGCTGCACCGGGACCGACGGCGGGCGGCGGTCGAGCACGGACTGGAGGATCTCCCCCACCCGCACCGACGTGTTGGACAGCAGCGACGACGAGATGCCGTGCGTGTGCTCCGTGCCGCCTTGCAGGTAGATGCCGCCGAGCACGGCGTCGTCGGTCTCCAGCCGGTAGTCGCGGCCGATCCGCAGCCGGTCCAGCTCGTCGTGCCGGCAGCGGGCGGCCAGGTCGCCCAGCAGGCCGGTGGGGTCGGCCTCGCGGTAGCCGGTGGCGTAGACGACGGCGTCCGCGTCGAGCGTGGTGCGCGAGCCGTCGGACAGCGACTCGACCGTCACCCGCACGCCGTCCTGGTGCTCGTCGAGCTCGGCGACGCGGGACAGGTTCAGCAGCCGGAGCCGCTGCGCGCCGAGGACCTTCTCCCGGTAGACCCGGCGGTAGAGCTCGGCGATCAGGTCGTTGTCGACCACCGCGTAATTGGTGTTGGCGTGGTAGTCCATCAGCCGCCGCTTGACGTCCTCGGGCGCGGTGTAGAAGTCGTCCACGGCCGCCGGGTCGAAGATCCGGTTCGCGAACGGGCTGTCGTCGGCCGGGCTGTAGCCGTAGCGGGCGAACACCGCGCACACCTCGGCGTCGCGGAACTTGTCGTGCAGGAAGGCGGCCACCTCCGCGCCGCTCTGCCCCGCGCCCACCACGACCAGCCGGCGCGGGTCCTCCAGCGCCGTCACCCGGTGCAGGAAGTCGCGGTTGTGCCAGACCCGGTCGGACGGGGTCACGCCGTCGGGCAGGCAGGCCCGCAAACCCGTTGCCAGCACGAGGTTGCGGGCCCGCCGGACCTCCACCTCGCCGGCCGGGGTCCGGGACGTGACGTCGAAGTGGGTGACCACGCCGCCCTCCGCGACGGGCGCCACCGACACCACGTCGTGGTCGTAGGACACCAGGTCGTCCACCTTGCCGGCGGCCCACTCGAAGTAGTCGTGGAACTCCACCCGCAGCGGGAACATGTTCTTGTGGTTGATGAAGTCGACCAACCGGCCCTGGCCGTGCAGGTAGTTCAGGAAGCTGAAGGAGCTGCTCGGGTTGCGCAACGTCACCAGGTCCTTGAGGAAGGACACCTGCATGGTCGCGTCGTCGATCAACATGCCGCGGTGCCAGCCGAACCGGCGCTGGCGCTCCAGGAAGTGGGCCGTGACCACGTCTTCGGGGCGCGCGGTGGCGTTGTACTCGGTGACGGCGATCGCGAGCGCCAGGTTCGACGGACCGAAGCCGACGCCGAGGACGTCGAAGACAGGTGGCTGTGGCATGACTGTCCCATCGGTGCGACAACAGGGAGTGATCGAACTTCGGTTACCCTAACCTAAGTTCTGCACGCATGGGAGTGATCCGGACCTCTCCGCTGGTTAGGGTAGCCTCACCTGCCGGTCGGCGGAAGGGGCGTCGCACGGGTGAATGCGGTACTCGGGCGCGGACGCTCCCCACGCCCCCGGCCCGATCCGATGGGCCAACCGGACGAAGCCGCCCCGCGCCACGCGGCCGACGTCCGTCTCGTCACACCGCTCCGGGGGCGCGGTCCACGCTGCGGACGGCCGTGAACCTTCTGTCCACAATGGATTGGGCCGGCGGTGGCCGGCTAGTGCGCGAGGTGCCAGTGCGGCCCGCCGTTGCGGGTCAACGGGATCCCGGTGCGGGTCGCCAGCTCCCGTGCGGCGTCGCCGATCCGCGTGCCGGACAGCGTGCGCCCGCCGGCGTCCACCAGGGCCGCCGGCCGGGTCGCCGCCCGGAACGCCCGCCACACCTCGGCCGTCTGCTCGCCCAGCACGCGGTGCACCTCGGGCCCGACCTCCGGTTCGGACCAGCGCACGGCGAGCCGCCCGCAGCCGAACACCTCGTCGCGGACGCGCGAGCGGAGCAGTTGCACGATCGCCGCGTGCGGGAGGTCGGGGTCGGTGACCACGCCGTCGGTCACCTCGACAGCGTCCGGGGCGGCGGCACCGGCCGGCAGCAGCAGGAACGCCTGGACGCCGCCGCAGCCGACGGCCGCTTCGACGGTGGCGTGCAGGTGTACCTGGTGCAGGCCCACCGGACCGGGTTGGCTGCACATCCACGCGGCGGGCAGGACTTCGCCGATCCGCCGCCCGACTTGCGCCTCGTCCTCGGGCAGCAGCCACAGGTCGGTCGTCTTGGTGCGGGAACCGGGGTGGGGCACACCGCAGAGGATGCCAGGCAGGTCAGGCGGGCCAGTCGGTCAGCACCGAGTCGAGCACGTCCAGCGCCCGTGACCACGACACGTCCGCACCGCGCGGGTGGTGGCCGAACCCGCCCGCCGCCTCCAGGCTGACGTACCCGTGGAACGTGCTGTGCAGCAGTCGCACCGCGTCGGTCTGGTCCGGTTCGGACAGCCGGTAGCCGCGCAGGATCGTCCGGGTCAGGTCGGAGTGCCGCCGGGCCGCGCTCGCCTCCGCCACGTCCGGGTCCAGCCGGTACTGCGCGG
This sequence comes from Saccharothrix espanaensis DSM 44229, assembly GCF_000328705.1. Classification (NCBI taxonomy): domain Bacteria; kingdom Bacillati; phylum Actinomycetota; class Actinomycetes; order Pseudonocardiales; family Pseudonocardiaceae; genus Saccharothrix; species Saccharothrix espanaensis. The sequence continues at coordinate 6,828,744 of NC_019673.1, forward strand.
CGGCGTACCGGCCGGGGTACTGCCGGGCGTAGTCGCGGTAGGCGTCGGCGAACGCCACCAGCGCGTCCTTGCCCGCCCGGCCGGCGAGCGCCTCGGCGGCGCGGTCGGCCAGCTCCGCCAGCGCCAGCACGGCCACCCGCGAGCGGAGGTCGTGGGCGCTGCTGATGTGCGAGTAGAGGCTCGCGTCCTTGACGCCGAACCGGCGGGCCAGCGCCGACACCGTCAGGTTCCCGAAGCCGACCTCGTCGGTCAGCTCCACCGCCGCCCGCACCAGGCGTTCGGCGGTGATCCCCGCGCGTGCCATGAGCCCCCATACCTAGAAGTGTTATTCGTTTGCCTAGTCCCTCTAGGCAAGGTTAGCGTGCCGGGCATGAGACCGGCCACCGAACGCGACATCCGCGCGTCGTTCGTCAACTGCACCAAGGGCGAGGCGAAGCGCCTGGCCGTGCCCCGCGACCTCGACGCGCGACCGTGGGACGACCTCGACTTCCTCGGCTGGCAGGACCCGGCCTCCAGCGAGCGCGCCTACCTCGTCACCGAGTCCGGCGACGGGTTCGTGGGCATCGCGCTGCGCCGGGCCGCACCGCGCGCCGGGCAGGTGCGGCGCAGCATGTGCTCGTTGTGCCTGACCACGCACCTCGGCGGCGGCGTCAGCCTGATGACCGCGCGCAAGGCCGGCAAGGAGGGCCAGCAGGGCAACTCGGTGGGCGCGTACTTCTGCACCGACCTGGCGTGCTCGCTGTACCTGCGCGGCAAGAAGGACGCCGGGCCGGGCGGGCGGTTCCACGAGTCGCTCCCGCTCGACCGGCTGATCGAGCGCACCACCGCCAACCTGGCCGCGTTCCTCTCCCGCGTCACCGCCTGACGCGGCACGGCCCGACGCAGCACGGCCCGACGCGGCACGGCCCGACGCGGCACGGCCCGACGCGGCACGGCCCGACGCGGCACGGCCGGACGCGCCGGCGGTCGTGGCCGGGTTTGCGCTCGGTCGCGGGTACGGCGGTCGCGCCGCCGTGCCCGCGGGGTCGAGATCCGGTCAGGCGAGCAGGGCACGACCTGCCGGAGTCAGCTCCGCCGGCGACCACTGTCCGTGACCGTTCAGCTCGACTGGTCGGACCAATCCGGCGTGCGCCAGTTGGCGGGTCGTGGCCTGGTCGCTGCACAGCAACCCGTCCACCCGAAGGTCGGGTTCCTGACTGTGAGTCACCTCGGCGCGCCCGGCCGCGATGGCCCGCAGCATCGCCCGCGCCCGATGGGTCAATTCGTCGTCCATGATCTTTCACCGTTGTCCGCAGGGTTTTACATCCTGGTTATCGCCGTGACCACCCCAAGTCTTACCGATTATCGTCGACGACATGGGATCAGTTGTAGCCGTGAGTCGTAGCGCGGAGTACACATTCACAAAACCCAACGAGGACCACGTGCGGCTGGTCGCCGGTTTCGGCGTAACGGGTGACGCCCACGCGGGGGAACTGGTGAAGCACAGGTCGCGCGTGCGCCGTGACCCTGCGCAACCGAACCTGCGCCAAGTTCACCTGATGCACGCCGAGTTGCACGACGAGCTGAATTCCCTGGGTTTCGACGTCGCCGCAGGTCAGCTCGGCGAGAACAGCACCACCCGGGACGTCGACCTGCTCGGCCTGCCCACCGGTCCCTGCTGCGGCTGGGCGCGGACGCGGTGGTCGAGGTGACCGGGCTGCGCAACCCGTGCCCGCAGATCGAGGCGTTCCGCACGGGCCTGCTCAAGCACGTGGCCGGCCGCGACGAGAGCGGTGCCGTGGTGCTGCGCGCCGGGATCATGTCCATCGTGCGGGTCGGCGGCGAAGTCCGGCCAGGTGACCCGATCGGGGTCGAGCTGCCGTCCGGGGCGCACACCCCGTTGGCCGCGGTGTAGCCGTGGACCTGGGCGGAACGGTGGTGCTGGTCACCGGCGCGAGCGGGCACATCGGGGCGGGCATCGCCCGGCGGTTCGCACGGGCCGGCGCGGAGGTCGTCGCGCACCACCACAAGGGCGAGGTGTCGCTCGACGGCGCGCTGGCGGTGCGGGCGGACCTGTCGTCACCGCAGGAGTGCGCACGGCTGGTGCGCGAAGCGGCGGCGTGGCGGGGACGGCTGGACGCGGTGGTGAACTGCGCCGGGGTGCAGCCGGTCCGCGACCTGGCCGCGATGACCGCCGACGAGTGGCAGGCGGTGCTGGACACGAACCTCACCAGCGCGTTCTCCTGCACGCAGGCGGCCGTCGAGGTGATGCGCGGAACCGGCGGCTCGATCACCCACATCGCGTCCGTCGAGGGCAGCCACCCGGCGCACGGCCACGCCCACTACAGCGCCGCGAAAGCGGGGATGATCATGTTCGCCCGCTCGGCGGCGCTGGAGTACGGCCGGTTCGGGGTGCGGGTGAACACCGTCTCGCCGGGCCTGGTCGACCGGCCCGGCCTGGCCGACGACTGGCCCGAGGGCGTCCGCCGGTGGCAGGCCGCCGCGCCGCTCGGACGGCTGGGCACGCCGGAGGACGTCGGCGACGCGTGCGTGTTCCTGGCCTCGCCGATGGCGGCTTGGATCACCGGGCACGACCTCGTGGTGGACGGCGGGATCGGCGCGCGCCCGACCTGGTGACCCGGCGGACCGCGCTCAGCGGGCCCGGTGGCCGCCGCCCGCCCGGACGTGCGACCACCTCGGCGGCCGCCCGCCGATCACGGTCACGCCTCCGGGGGTTCGGCGGACGGGGGTTCGGCCGAGAGGGGTTCGGCGAGGATCGGTTGGGCGACGGCGAACGCGCGGTTGGCGGCGGGGACGCCCGCGTAGATCGCCACCTGGAGCAGGACTTCCTTGATCTCCTCGCGGGTGAGCCCGTTGCGCAGGGCGGCGCGCACGTGCATGGCCACCTCGCCGTCGTGGCCGAGGGTCGCCAGCATCGCCAGCGTGATGCACGAGCGGGTCCGGCGGTCCAGTCCCGGCCGGGTCCAGATCGTGCCCCACGCGTAGCGGGTGATCAGGTCCTGGAAGTCGGCGGTGAACTCGTCCGTGCGCGCCACCGCGCGGTCCACGTGCTCGTCGCCGAGCACTTCCCGGCGCACCCGCATCCCGTCTTCGTGCTCGCTCACTTCAGGTGCTCCCGCAGGATCTCGGCGACGGCATCGGGTGCCTCGACGTTGGCCAGGTGGGCGGCGTCCACAACGGACAGTGACGCGCCGGGGATCGCGTCGGCGATGGCGCGCAGCGACTCCGGCGGCGTCGCCTCGTCACGCGCGCCGGCGATCACCGCCGTCGGCGCGACGATCTTCGACAGCACGGCACGCAGGTCCAGCTCCCCCAACGCCTCGCAGCACCCGGCGTAGCTCTCGTCGTCCACAGTGGACAGCATGTGCTCGAAGCGCGCCACGGTCTGCGGCGAGCGCTCGCGCAGCGCCGGGGTGAACCAGCGGGACACCACGGCCGGGGCGATCGACCCGGTGCCGTTCGCGCGCACGGCGGCGGCGCGTTCCTCCCACGGCCGCGCGGTGTCGTACGTCGCGGTGGTGCAGCACAGCACCAACCGGTCGATCCGCTCGGGCGCGTGCCCGGCCAGCCACATCCCGACCATCGCGCCCATCGACACACCGCAGTAGGACACCCGCCGCACACCCAAGGCGTCCAGCAGTTCCAGCACGTCCTCGGCCAGGTCGTCGATCCGGCGCGGGCCCCGGGACGCGGGGCTGCCGCCGTGCCCCCGGTGGTCGTAGCGCAGCACCCGGAAGCGCTCCGCCAGCTCCGGCAGCTGCGGCTCCCACAGCGCGGTGGTGGTGCCCAGCGAGTTGCCGAGCACGAGGACCGGCGCGTCGGCCGGTCCGCTCAGCTCGTGGTGCAGCGTCATCGGTCGCCCTTCCCCCGGTGCGCGGCCAGCGCCCGGTCCACGAACTCGCCCGCGCTGCCGACGTAGCCCGCCGGGTCCAGCGCCTCGTCCACCGCCTGCTCCGACAGGTCGATCCGCAGGTCGGCCAGCAGCGCCTGGCGCAGCGTGCGGCCGTTGAGCGCGGCGGCCCGGCACACCTCGGCGACCAGCTCCTGGGCCTCGGTGCGGCCGATCCGCGCGGCCAGCCGGCCCGCCACGTTCTCGGCCATCAGCAGGCCGCCGGTCAGCTCCAGGTTGCGCCGCATCCGGTCCGGGTCGACGCGCAGCCGGGACAGCAGCTCGCGCACCCCGTGCGCCGCGCCGCCGACCAGTCGCAGCAGCTCGGTGACCGTCTGCCACTCGCTGTGCCACGCGCCGGCCGCGCGTTCGTGCTCCTGCGCCATCGAGGAGAGGACCGTCGAGACCAGGCCGGGCACCCGGCGGGTGCCGGCGGTCACCAGCACCGCGCGCACCGGGTTGTGCTTGTGCGGCATGGCCGATGACGTGCCGCCCTCGCCCTCGGCGACCTCGGCCACCTCGGTCTGGGCCAGCAGCACCACGTCCTGCGCGATCTTCGCCAGCACCCCGGACACGCCGCCCAGCGCGCACGCCAGCTCCGCGACCCGGGTCCGGTCGGTGTGCCACGGCAGCAGCGGCGCGGCCAGTCCGAGCTGCGCGGCGAGCTGGTCGGTCAGGTCGGGGTCGGCGACCGCGGCCAGCGTGCCGGCCGCCCCGCCGAACTGCACGGCCAGCCGCCGCTCGCGCACCCGGTCCAGCGCGTCGGCGGCCTCGTCCACGGCCACCAGCCAGCCCGCGCACTTGAGGCCGAACGTCGTGGGCAGCGCGTGCTGCGCCAGCGTCCGGCCGGCGATCAGCGTGTCGCGGTGCCGCCGGGCCAGCCGCTCGCACTCCCCCGCCACGCCGGCCAGCGCGTCCAGGACCGGCCCCAGCGCCCGGAACGCCACCAGCGACAGCGCGGTGTCCAGCACGTCCTGGCTGGTCGCGCCGTTGTGCACGGCGGTGCGCCCCTCGGCGGTGACGTGCGCGCCGATCGCCTTGACCAGCGGCACCACCGGGGTGCCGCTGGTCAGGGCCGCCTCGCCGAGCGCGGCCGGGTCGTAGCGGCCGACGTCGATCGCGGTCACCACCATCCGGGCCGCCGCCTCGGACACGATGCCCGCCCGCGCCTGGACGATCGCGAGCGCGCGCTCGAAGTCGAGCATGGCCCGCAGCCACGCCCGGTCGGAGATCTCCGCCTCCACGGCCGGGTCGGTGAACAGCGGCCCGAACAGCTCAGACGTCGAAGAAGACGGTTTCATGCTCCCCTTGCAAGCGGATGTCGAAGTGGTAGCCGGACGGGGTGGTCGTGGCGATGAGCGTGCTGCGCGCGGCCGGGTCGGCGATCGAGCCCAGCACCGGGTCCTGCGCGTTGGCCTCCTCGTCGGGGAAGTAGATCCGGGTGACCAGCCGGACCAGCATCCCCCGGCAGAACACCGACACGTTGAGGTGCGGAGCCTCCCAGCCGTCGCCCGCGGGCAGCGGACCGGGTTTGACCGTCAGCAGGCCCCAGCGCCCGCCGGCGTCGGTGGCGGCCCGGCCGAAGCCCCGGAAATCCTTCCACCGCACCGGCCCGCGCGGGTCGTCGGGGTGGTCGAACCGGCCCTCCGGGTCGGCCTGCCAGGTCTCCACGACGGCGTCGGGCACCGGCTCGCCGGCACCGTCGAGGACCCGGCCCTCGACCCGGAACGCGCCCTCGGTGCCGTCGGGCACCACGAACGGGCCGTCCTCCCAGAACAGGCCGTTCTCGAAGAACGGGCCGACCGTCTGCGACGGCGTGGTCTGCAGCTCAGTCATCGTCGTCCTCGTCCTCCAGCGGCGTCGGGTCGGTGCCCCGCAGCACGATGTCCCACTGGTAGCCCAGCGCCCACTCCGGGATCGTGCGGTCCAGGTCGAACTTCGCGATCATCGCCTCGCGCGCCTTCGGGTCGCGCACCGAGTTGAAGATCGGGTCCTGGGAGAACAGCGGGTCGCCCGGGAAGTACATCTGGGTGATCAGCCGCTGGGTGAACGCGGTGCCGAACAGCGAGAAGTGGATGTGCGCGGGCCGCCAGGCGTTGTCGTGGTTGCGCCACGGGTACGCGCCGGGCTGGATCGTGGTGAAGGTGTAGCGGCCGTCGGCGTCGGTGATGGTGCGGCCGACGCCGGTGAAGTTCGGGTCCAGCGGCGCGGGGTGCCGGTCGCCGTCGTGCCGGTACCGGCCGCCCGCGTTGGCCTGCCACACCTCCAGCAGGGTGCCGGCGACCGGCCGGCCGTCGCCGTCGAGCACCCGGCCGGAGACGATGATCCGCTGGCCCTGCGGCTCGCCGTCGTGGCCCAGGGTCAGGTCGTTGTCGTGCGGCCCGACCCGGCCCTCGCCCAGCAGCGGCCCGGTGATCTCGCCGAGCCGCTGCGGCAGCAGCGCGAGCGGGCGGTGCGGGTGGCGGGCCTGGTTGGACCGGTAGTCCGGCCAGCTCACCGGCGGGTGCGAGGCGGTGTCCCGCCGGTAGTGCGGCGTGGTCGTGTCGAGTGGCACCGCGCCCTCCTGTTCGTTGCGCCGAGGCGGTTGCGGCCCGCCGGCCCGCACGGCACGACGGACCCGCGCGGGGTGGTCGGACCGTAGGTTGGGCCGTTCGGCGTGGTCAACGGCCGGTTCCACTGATCGGAAGGCCAACCCCCTGCCTGCTCCGACCGGTGGCCGGACGGGGAGGTGCACGTCACGCTGGGAGCGAACTTCCCGCCAGGCCGACGACTCGTTCTTCCTCGACCTGCGGGTGTTCGACCTGCTCGACGGCGGCGACCTGTCCCAGGTGCCGGACTGTCCACTCCGGACACTCTCCGACTCCCGCCGGCCGCAGCGGTGGAACCGCCCTGCACCGCGACATCCCGCGCACCCGCTCGACACGGCGGAGATCCTGATGTTCCAAGAACGTCCGGTCGGTGGAGTCGCGGGTGCGGCCCGGTCCGGGCGGGCCTCGCAGGCGGCGGACCCGGACGCCGTGGGTCACGCCCTCACCTCCCACGGGCATGGGCACGGCCACGGGGGTTCGGCTCGGGATGGGTGTGGCGGGCGGGCTGGTGCCGAGTCCGTCGACGCTGGTGGTCGGCCTCAGCCCCACCCTCCGGTCCCCGCCGGTCTAGGGTGGCGTTACCCCCTGCTTGCGGAGTCCCGGACTCCACGCGCCCCGAGGACGTCGCACATGTCCGAACCGCCCCCACCCGGCCCGATCCGCGTGCTGCTGGTCGAGGACCACGACATGGTGGCGGAGGCGATCGGGCTGGCGCTCCAGCGCGACCCCGGCGTGCTGGTGGTGGCCTCGGTCCGGTCCGTGGCCGCCGCCGCCGAGGCGGTCGCGCGGCACCGGCCGGACGTGGTGGTGCTCGACCGCAGGCTGCCCGACGGCGACGGCGTCGCCGCCATCCCGGCCCTGCGCGGGTCGGGCGCGCGCGTCCTGGTGCTGACCGGCGAGGCCACCGCCGCCGTGGCCGCCCGGGTGGTGGACGCCGGCGGCGCGGGGCTGGTGCTCAAGTCGGCGCGGCTGGACGAGCTGGCCGACGCGGTGCGCCGGGTCGCGCGCGGCGAGGCGGTGTTCGACGGCAGCCTGCTCACCGGGGTGCTCGACCGGCTCACCGGGCGCACGCCGGTCGCCGGGGCGTCGCTGACCGCGCGGGAGCGCGAGACCCTGTCACTCCTGGCGGACGGCGTGTCCACCGACGAGATCGGCCAACGGCTCGGCGTCGCCCGCAACACCGTGCGCAACCACGTGCAGCGCGTGCTCGACAAGCTCGGCGCGCGGTCGAAGCTGGAAGCGGTGTCCATCGCCCGCCGCGAGGGCCTGGTCGACTGACCCGGCGCGCCCGCTCAGCCCCGGCGCTCCGCGCCCGCTCTGGTGCATCCGCACTACGGGAGCTGACACCGTTGCGTCTCGCCGGCGGGCACGGCTTGCCCCACAGTGCGGTCGTGGAGTTCCCGGTGACGGACCAGGTGGCGGACTTCGGCCCGCCGACGGGCTCCGGCAGCGCGGCCCTGGCCCGCGACTTCACCCGCCGCACGTTGACCGGCTGGAGTTACCGCGGCGACCACGACGACGTGGTGCTCGTGGTCTCCGAACTGGTCGCGAACGTGGACCGGCACGCCGTCGGCCCGGCCGTGCTGCGGTTGACCGGCGGCCCGGACCGGGTGCTGGTCGAGGTCTCCGACGGCAGCCCCGCCGTCCCCTGGATGCGCCCGCACGGCACGGACGGCGGGTGGGGCATCCCGCTGATCGACCGGTTGACCCTGCGCTGGGGCGTGACGCCGCACGGCCGGGGGAAGGTCGTGTGGTGCGAACTGGGCTAGCGCCGGGGGTGGTGCACAGTACCGGTATGGCGAGCCCACCCCGACGTCCTCCCGAGCGGATGCCCGACTCGGCGTTCCAGCTGCTCGTGGAGGGCGTGGTCGACTACGCGATCTTCATGCTCGACCCCGGCGGGCACATCGTGAGCTGGAACTCCGGTGCCGAGCGGATCAAGGGCTACCGCGCGGACGAGATCCTGGGCCGGCACTTCTCCGCGTTCTACCCGCCGGAGGACATCGTCACCGACAAGCCCGGCCGCGAGCTGGAGTCGGCCATCGCCGACGGCCGGCTGGAGGACGAGGGGTGGCGGCTGCGCAAGGACGGCACCCGGTTCTGGGCGAACGTCGTGATCACCGCGCTGTTCGACGACACCGGCCGGCTGCGCGGGTTCGGCAAGGTCACCCGGGACATGACCGAGCGCCGGCGGGCCGAGCAGCAGCTGCTGGAGCGGCGCGTGCTGGTCGCCCACCTGGTCGAGGCGCAGGAGCTGGAGCGGCGGCGGATCGCCTGGGACGTGCACGACGACTCGATCCAGTCGATGGTCGCGGTCGGCATGCGCCTGCAACTGCTCGCGGGCAGGCTGCCCGAGGAGCACGCCCGCACCGTGCGCGAGCTGGACGAGGCGGTGCGCGGCTCGATCACCCGCCTGCGGACCCTGGTGTTCCGGCTGCGCCCGCCGGAGATCGACGGTTACGGCCTGGTCCACGCGCTGGAGGTGTACCTGGCCGACGTGGCGCCCAGCTGGAACCTGTCGTACACCGTCCGCGACGAGCTGGACCGCGAGCCGGCCAAGGACACCGCGATCACCATCTTCCGGGTCGCCCAGGAAGCCCTGACCAACGTGCACAAGCACGCACGGGCGCGTGCTGTCGTCGTCCACCTGTCGACGGTGGACAACGGCACGCTGGTGGAGATCGCGGACGACGGCGTCGGCGTCTCCGCCTCCGCCGACCTCCACGCCGGTCTGGAGCACTTCGGCATGATCGAAATGCGCGAGCGGGCCGAGACGGCGGGCGGCTGGTGGACCTTCGCCGACCGCCCCGACGGCGGCACCGCCGTCCGGTTCTGGCTGCCCACCACAGCGCCGTGACCCGCGTCCTGATCTGCGACGACGACGCCATGATCGGCCAGGCCCTGCACGAGGTCCTGGCGGCCGAGTCGGACCTGACCGTGGTGGGCGTCGCCCGCACCGCGCCCGACGCCGTCCGGCAGGCCGAACAGCATTCACCCGATGTGGTGGTGTTGGACGTCCGGATGCCCGGCGGCGGTGGCCTCCTGGTCGCCCGCGAACTGCGGTGGCGCTGCCCGGAGACCAGGGTCATGGTGTTCTCCGCGCACGCCGATCCCGAGACGGTCGCCGAGATGCGCCGCTCCGGCGTCACCGAGTACCTGGTCAAGGGCGTGCCGAACACCGAGATCGTGGACACCGTCCGCAAGCTGGCCCGAGGACCGTTCGGAAAGTTGTGACCGCTCGCGGGGTCGGCGTAACGTCGGTGGACGCAGCCAGCCACGGCGTCGGGAGTGCCGGCATGGAGCAGCCGCTGATCACCGTCGAGACCTCTCGGCACGACGACGTCCTGCTGGTCCGGGTGGCGGGCGAGGTCGACCTGGACACGGTGCCGCAGGTGCGCGCCGTGTTGCGCGGCCCGGCGGTCGCCGTGGTGCTGGACCTGGGCGGCGTCACGTTCTTCGGCTCGGCGGGCATCAAGCTGCTCGTCGACGCCCGCCGCGAGTTCGGCGCACTGGCCGTCGTGGCGACGGCTCGCGCCGTGCTGCACCCCTTGCAGGTGACCGGCCTCGCCCGCCACCTGCCGCTGTGCCGGTCGTCGGACGCGGCCCTGGACCACGTCCGACGAATGAGCCGGCAGGCGGGCTAACCGTCGAACCGACCCCGCCGAACCGCCGCGAACAACCCGACCACGGCCTGACCGGCCGGGAACGAGAGCACCGGCCCGTCGGGGTTCTTCGAGTCGCGCACGGCCACCAGCCCCTGGGCGACCTCGACGCAGGAGTTGGTGTTCGTACTGCGCGCCGACTTCCGCCATTCGATCATGACGCCTCCTCGATCTCGCCAACCTCGCGGGCGATCACACGGATCGTCTCACCCCGGTCCAGGGCGACACCCCGCACCTGGGCCACGGCCTCCTGGTACGCCGCGATGTCCGCGTCGTCCTGGTAGAACAGGCCGCTCCGGCGGTTCTCCACGTGGACGACGCTCATCGCTTCGGTGTCGAGGACCATGAACCCGCCCTCCAGAGCGGGGTGCCAACCGGCCGATTCCGGGATCGCGTGCAAGGAGATGTTGGGCCATTCAGCAGCTTTCAGCAGGTACTCGAGCTGCTCGGCCATCACCGCCCGACCACCGATCCCACCGCGCAGCGCGGCTACGCCAATGAACGCGGTGAACCGGGCCGCATCGGGTCGGACCAGGACGTCCCGCCGACCAAGGCGCGTGGCCACCCGGAGTTCGACCTCCTGACGCGGCACGTTCCCGGCGCGCATGATCGCCCGGGTGTACCCGCCGGTTTGCAGCAAGCCGGGGATCAGCAGCGGTGAGACGTCGGTGATGGTGGTCGCGAGCTGTTCGAAGCTGAGCAGCGCGGACAACTGTGATTGCAGGTCCGGAATCGAGACCGCGACCCACACCGAGTCGTCCGAATCCCCCGACATGCCGACGATCCGGTCGAATTCCCCGCCCGTGACACCGAGTTTCGCCAGGATGGCGGCGACCATCTCCGGAGCCGGTGGACGGTCGCCGGATTCCGCGCGGGAAAGCGCGCTGTGGTCGACGCCGAGGCGTTTCGCGAGTTCGCGCAACGTGAGACCGGAGCGGTCGCGGGCGGCGCGGAGTTCGGCTCCCAGTGCAACGGCTTTCGGGGTGGTGCGGGCCATGCGGCACAGCATAGAGGGCTCGCCAACCTGGACGATGTTCGCTCGATCGGGTACTTGACCTCACTGGTGCGCACCATGAATTCTGGTGCGCACCAGAATTCACCGGCCCGGAAGGACAGTCGTCCGATGAGTTTGACCCCCAGCAGCGGCCAGTTGTGCACGTGGGCGCACTACGACGCGGAAACCCCGATCGCGTACGCGCTCAACGCGGATTCCATCGCGCTTTCCTTCGGACGCGGCGAACTGGAATTGGCCTTCACCGAAATCGCCCTGGAGAACCTGGTCGAGGTGGGCCGGGCCGCGCTGCTCGAACTGCGCGCCCCGGCCTCCCGCTAGTCCTGTTCCAGGCCCAGGTAGAAGGCGATCAGGCGGAGCAGGTGTTCGGTGTCCACGGGCTTGGTCACGTAGTCCGTGGCGCCGGAGGCCAGGCTCTTCTCCCGGTCGCCCTTCATCGCCTTCGCGGTCACCGCGATCACCGGCAGGTCCGCGTACCGCGCCATGGCCCGGATCGCCGCCATCGTCGCGTTTCCGTCCAGCTCCGGCATCATGATGTCCATCAGCACCAGCGACACGTCGTCGTACTGCTCCAGCGCCCGCACGCCGGTGATCCCGTTGTCCGCGTAGATCACCTCCAGCCCGTGCAGCTCCAGCACGCTGGTCAGCGCGAACACGTTGCGCAGGTCGTCGTCGACGATCAGCACCTTCTCGCCGTGGAACCGCATCGGTGCGGGCGGGAGCACGGCCGGGGCCGGCGCGGGCTGGGCGGGGGCCTCGACCCAGGCCGAGGGCACCGGCATCCCGTACACCGCCAGGTCCTCCTCCTGGTCGACCGGCACCGGCACCAGGCCCCGCTCGGCCAGCGGCAGGTACAGGGTGAACGTCGACCCCTCGCCGGGCTCGCTGCGCACGTCCAGCCGGCCGTCGAGCAGGGCGGCCAGCTCGCGGCTGATCGACAGGCCCAGGCCGGTGCCGCCGTACTTGCGCGAGGTGGTCCCGTCGGCCTGCTGGAACGCCTCGAAGATCACCGACAGCTTGTCCGCCGGGATGCCGATGCCGGTGTCCTGCACGTCGAACGCCACGGCGCCCTCGCCGAGCCGGATGCCCAGCCGGATGCCGCCGTCGTGGGTGAACTTGACCGCGTTGGACAGCAGGTTGCGCAGGATCTGCTGGAGCCGGTGCTCGTCGGTGTGCAGGGTGGACGGCACGTCGTCGTCCACCGTGACGTCGAACTCCAGGCCCTTCTCGGCGGCCAGCGGCAGGGTCAGCGCCTCGACGTACCCGACCACGTCGGAGATCCGCACCGGGTCGGTCTGCACCTGCATGTGGCCGGACTCGACCTTGGTCAGGTCCAGGATGTCGTCGATGAGCTGCAACAGGTCCGTGCCCGAGGAGTGGATGGTCCGGGCGAACTCGACCTGCTTGGGGTTGAGGTTGCCGTCGAGGTTGTCGGCCAGCAGCTTGGCCAGGATCAGCAGCGAGTTCAACGGCGTGCGCAGCTCGTGCGACATGTTCGCCATGAACTCCGACTTGTACTTCGACGCCGACGAGAGCTGCCGCGCCCGCGCCTCCAGCTCGACCGAGCCCGCCCGCAGCTCCTCGGTGAGCCGCTGCGACTCGACCAGCAGGCTGTCGGTGCGGGCGTTGGCGAGCATGGTGTTCACGTTGACGCCGATGCTCTCCTTCAACTGGTCCAGCAGGTCCAGGTGCACCTCGGTGAACACGCCGAAGGACCCCAGCTCGATCACGCCCAGCGCCTCGCCCTGGAACACGATCGGCAGGATCACCAGGTTGACCGGCGGCGCGGACCCCATCCCGGACCCGATCTCCAGGTACCCCGGCGGCACGTCGGTGACCAGCACGGTCTTCTTCTCCACCGCCACCTGGCCGATCAGCGACTCGCCGCGGGCGAACCGGGTCGGCCGGCCGGTGGGCTGGTAGGCGTAGGTCGCGGTCAGCTCCAGCGCGTCGGACTCGCCGTCGACCAGGAAGAACGCCCCGTGCTGGGCGGAGACGAGCGGGGTCAGCTCGCTCATCACCAGCGACGCCATGGCGTGCAGGTCGCGGTGGCCCTGCATCTGGCCGGAGAGCCGGGCCAGGTTGGTCTTGAGCCAGTCCTGCTCCTGGTTGGCCCGGGTCGACTCGCGCAGGTTGCCGATCATCCGGTTGACGTTGTCCTTGAGCTCGGCGACCTCGCCGGAGGCGTCGACGGTGATCTGCCGGGTCAAATCGCCGGCGGTCACCGCGGTGGCCACGATCGCGATCGCCCGCACCTGCCGGGTGAGGTTCCCGGCCAGCTCGTTGACGTTCTCGGTGAGCCGCTTCCAGGTGCCGGACACGCCCTCGACCTCGGCCTGGCCGCCGAGCTTGCCCTCGGTGCCGACCTCGCGGGCGACCCGGGTCACCTCGTCGGCGAACGACGAGAGCTGGTCGACCATCGTGTTGATCGTGGTCTTGAGCTCGAGGATCTCGCCGCGCGCGTCGACGTCGATCTTCTTCGACAGGTCGCCGCGGGCCACGGCCGTGGTCACCTGGGCGATGTTGCGGACCTGGTTGGTCAGGTTGTTCGCCATGAAGTTGACGTTCTCGGTGAGGTCCTTCCAGGTGCCGGCCACGTTCGGCACCCGCGCCTGGCCGCCGAGGATGCCCTCGGTGCCGACCTCGCGGGACACCCGGGTCACCTCGTCGGCGAACGCCCGCAGCGTGTCGACCATGCCGTTGATCGTGTCGGCGAGCGCGGCGATCTCGCCCTTGGCCTCGACGGTGATCTTCTTGGACAGGTCGCCGCCGGCTACCGCCGTGGCCACCGCGGCGATGCTGCGGACCTGCGTAGACAGGTTGTCGGCCATGACGTTGACGTTGTCGGTGAGGTCCTTCCAGGTGCCCGCGACGCCGGGCACCCTGGCCTGGCCGCCCAGCCGGCCGTCCGTGCCGACCTCGCGGGCCACCCGGGTCACCTCGTCGGCGAAGCCGGAGAGCTGGTCGACCATGGTGTTGATGGTCGACTTGAGTTCGAGGATCTCGCCGCGCGCGTCGACGGTGATCTTCTGCGACAGGTCGCCGCCCGCGACGGCGGTGGTCACCTGGGCGATGTTGCGGACCTGCGCGGTGAGGTTGTTGGCCATGAAGTTCACCGAATCGGTGAGGTCGCGCCAGGTGCCGCCGACGCCCGGCACCTGCGCCTGACCACCCAGCCGGCCGTCCGTGCCGACCTCACGCGCCACCCGCGTCACCTCGTCGGCGAACGACGAGAGCTGATCCACCATCGTGTTGACGGTGTCCTTCAGCTCCAGGATCTCGCCGCGCGCGTTCACCGTGATCTTCTGCGACAGGTCGCCGCGGGCCACCGCCGTCGCCACCTGGGCGATGTTGCGGACCTGGGAGGTCAGGTTGCCCGCCATGAAGTTCACCGAATCGGTCAGGTCACGCCACGTCCCGGCCACACCCGGAACCTGCGCCTGACCGCCCAGCCGGCCGTCGCTGCCGACCTCGCGCGCCACCCGGGTCACCTCGGCCGCGAACGACGAGAGCTGATCCACCATCGTGTTGATCGTCGTCTTGAGCTGGAGGATCTCGCCGCGCGCGTCCACGTCGATCTTCTGCGACAGGTCGCCCTGCGCGACAGCGGTCGTGACCTGAGCGATGTTGCGGACCTGGGAGGTCAGGTTGCCCGCCATGAAGTTCACCGAATCGGTCAGGTCACGCCACGTCCCGGCCACACCCGGAACCTGCGCCTGACCGCCCAGCCGGCCGTCCGTGCCGACCTCACGCGCCACCCGGGTCACCTCGTCGGCGAACGACGAGAGCTGGTCCACCATCGTGTTGATGGTGTCCTTGAGTTCGAGGATCTCGCCGCGCGCGTCGACCGTGATCTTCTGCGACAGGTCGCCCTGCGCCACCGCCGTCGCCACCTGGGCGATGTTGCGGACCTGCGAAGTCAGGTTGTTCGCCATGAAGTTGACGTTGTCGGTGAGGTCGCGCCAGGTGCCGCCGACGCCCGGCACCTGCGCCTGACCACCCAGCCGGCCGTCCGTGCCGACCTCACGCGCCACCCGCGTCACCTCGTCGGCGAACGACGAGAGCTGGTCCACCATCGTGTTGACGGTGTCCTTCAGCTCCAGCATCTCGCCCGCCACCGTGACGGTGATCTTCTGCGACAGGTCGCCCTGCGCCACCGCCGTCGCCACCTGGGCGATGTCGCGGACCTGCGCGGTGAGGTTGTCGGACATGAAGTTCACCGAGTCGGTGAGGTCCTTCCAGGTGCCCGCCACCCCCGGGACCTGCGCCTGACCGCCCAGCCGGCCGTCCGTGCCGACCTCGCGCGCCACCCGGGTCACCTCGCCCGCGAACGTGCGCAGCGTGGCGGTCATCGAGTTGAAGCTCTCCACCAGGGTCGCGACCTCGCCGCGGCCGGTCACCGTGATCTCCTGCGACAGGTCGCCCTGCGCCACCGCCGCGAGCACCCGGCTCAGCTCGGTGGTCGGCCGGGTCAGGTCGTCGATCAGGCCGTTCACCGAGTCGGCGGCCATCTCCCAGCCGACCGGGCCGGAGCCGGGCGCGAGCCGTTCGCCCAGTCTGCCCTCCTGCCCCACCGCCTGGCGCACCCGGACCAGCTCGCCGACCAGCCACTGGTTGCGCTCCGCGATCTCGTTGAACACCTCGGCGAGCTCGCCCGCCGGCCCCTGCGGCACGACGAGGCGGCGGCGGAAGTTGCCGTCGCGCATCTCGCGCATCGCGGTCAGCAGCCGGGCGAGGGTCACGTCCGTGTCGTCCTGCGCGGTCGTCACGAGGGGCCTCCAACGTCAGCGGATCTGGGCCAAGCCTGCCACTGTCGGAGGCAGCGTGTCCGCTAGGTTGGGCACGACCCGACACACAGGAGCCGCGGATGGCCCAGGGCTACCGGCAAGGTTCCGAGGCGGGCCTCGACCTCGACGCGTGGCGCCGCCTCGTCGACGGCTTCCACGAAGCCGTGGTCGTGCTCGACCCGGACGGCGTCGTACGCCTGGCCAACCCACTCGCCGCGGTACTGTTCCCGCAGGCCAGACCGGGTGCGCGAGCCGCCGTGACGGGCCGGGCGCAGGACCTGGGCGGCGGTTGGACGGCCTGCTACCGGGGTGCCGACGAGTTCCTGGAAGACGCATCCCGACGACTCCTCAAGATCACCGACCGTGCCGGGACGTTGCGCAACGTGGTCGACATGGCCCCGTCGCCGCACCCCGTGGTGATCGTCCCCGGCGCGCGCGGCCGGCTGGAGTGGTGGCGGCGCGGCCCGGACGGCGACATCACCGCGGCCCGCACCACCCGCCAGGTGGCCACGCCGGCGCTCGCGGCCGTGCTGGACGGCACCGCGCGGCACGCCGAGATCACCGAGCCGGGCGACGGCGCGTGGGGCGGCGCGACCGGGCCGGGCCTGGCCGTGCCGCTGGCCGTCGGCGGGGCGCTGGTCTGCTTCGGCGGCCTGCGCGACCCCGAGCTGCTCACCCGCTACGCCGAGCGGGCCGCGGCGGCGGTCCGGGTCAGCACCCTGCTCGACGACCGGGAGCGGGCCGTCACGGCGCTGCGCGCGCACCTGATGCCCAGCCCGCTGCCCACCGTGGCCGGCGTGCGGCTGGCCCAGGTCTACGAGCCCGCGCACCGGGGTGCGGGGGTCGGCGGCGACTTCTACGACGTGCACCCCCGGGAGGACGGCAGCGCCGCGTTCGTGCTCGGCGACGTGGCCGGCAACGGGCTGGAGGCCGCCGTGCACTCCGGGCGGGTCCGGCAGAGCCTGCACACCCTGCTGATCGTCGAACAGCGGCCCGCGCACCTGCTGACCCTGCTCAACGCGGCGCTGCGGGCGGCCGGCAGCAAGCTGTTCACCACGCTGGTGGTCGGCAACCTGGTCCCGGTGCAGGCCGGCGGGCTGCGGGTGACGCTGTCGGCGGGCGGCCACCCCGCGCCGCTCGTGCTGCGCTCCGGCGGCCGGGTGGACGAGGTCGCGGTGCACGGCGGGATCGTCGGCGTGCTGCCCGAGGTGCGGTTCCAGCAGACCACGGTCGCCCTCGGACCCGGCGAGACGCTGCTGCTCTACAGCGACGGCGTCACCGAGGCCCGCGCGCAGGACGACCGGCAGGACCTCTTCGGCGACGCACGGCTCAGAGCCGCCTTGGCCGAGTGCGCCGGCATGTCCGCCGAGGCGGTGGCCGAGCACGTGCGGCAGGCGGTGTTCTCGTGGCTCGGGCCGGCCGAGCACGACGACCTCACGCTGCTGGTGGTGCAGGCGGAGGGGTGACCGGCGGGCGTCCGGGCGGTGGCGTCAGGTCGTGGCGTCGGCCACCGAGGCGTGGATGTGCATCACCTCGGTCAACTCGGTGAGCCGGAACAGCTTGTGCACCGACGGCTGCAACGACGCCATCCGGAACTGGCCGCCCGCGCCGTCGAGCCGGCGGTGCCAGTCGAGCATCAGGGACAGGCCGGTGGTGTCCATGAACGGCACCCCGCTGAGGTCTACCACCACCCTCTCGCCCGGTGTCTCTTCGAGGTGGTCGGAGAGCACGGGGACGGTGTCCGCGTCCAGCTCACCCGACACCGCGACGACCGTCCAGCCGCCGCGGACCTCACTGCGCACCTGCAAGTCCATCGCGTCCGAGCCTTCCCGCACGGCGGGTGCCGCGCCGCTACAGATCGTGCAGTACCGGGGCGTCGGACGCGACCACTGGGTGGTCCAAGCGACAGGATGTGCGACGATGCGGTAACGGCCGATCAACGGGAGCGGATTGTGCGCAACGAGCCAGCGACGCCGGTGGCCGTGACGCTGCCCGCGACCGCCGGCGCGTCCGCCCAGGCCCGGCGGATCGTGGGCGAGGCGGTGGCGGCCTGGGGCGTGTCCCCGGACGTGGCCGAGGACGCGGCGCTGGTGGTCACGGAGCTGGTGTCCAACGCGGTGGACCACGCGGCGGGGCCCCTGGAGCTGACCGTCAGCCGCACCGAGGCGGGCATCCGCGTCGAGGTGGCCGACCAGTCCCCCGCCCAGCCCGCACCCAGACCGGTCCAGGTCGACTCGGCCCGGGGCCGCGGCCTGATCATCGTCGCGGCGCTGAGCCGGGAGTGGGGAACGTCACCGAAGGCGGACGGCAAAGTCGTCTGGGCCGAACTCGCCTGACCCCCGCTCCACCCCGCTGAACTCGAACCCGCTCCTTCGGCGTGCCGCCGCGTCCGGGCCTGTCGCGTCCGGGCCTGTCGCGTCCGGGCTCGCCGCCTCCGGGCCTGTCGCCTCCGGGCCGCCGTGGGATCGGGTGACCGCGCGTCGCCGCGATGAGTCCCGACAACACGGGCGCGCATTCCGCACGATTGCGGAATACGTCGTCCGGTTATCCCTATCGGAGATTTCCGCTCCGAAAAACCGGCCCCTCCCCCGATAATGTGTCGAATTCGCTCGGCGACCACCCGGAGGGCGCATGATCAAGCCGGTCGAGGGTATGCACGACCTGGTCTCCCTGCTCGACGACGTGATCGGCGCGCGCCCCCGCTTACCGACGCCCGTGGTCGTGGTCGTGGCCGACGACCAGGCCGTGGGCACCGGTTTCCTGGACGGCGTGCGGCAGCGGCTGGTCGACGTGGAGGACGCCGACCTGGTTCCCGCCGCGCACGTCGGCCAGGTCCTCGCGACGGCCGCGGAGAAACACCCGCTGCCCGACGTCCGGTTGCTGCACCAGGTCGCCGAGGAATTCGCCGGCAGTATTCCAAGCGGGGCCGGAAAGCGGTGGCGGCCGCGCCGGTTCACGCTGTGCCTGGACATCGTGGAGGCCGGTCCCGAGATCGGCGCGGCCTCGCTGGTGAACCAGAAGTCGGCCCTGCTCGACCACCTGTACCGGCGGTGGGAGGAGCGCAACGGCCTGATCGGCTGGGCCCGCCGGATGAGCACCGAGGACCTGCCGCTGCGGCTGCCCGGCCTGCTGCTCACCGCGCTGCTCAGCGGCCCCAGCCGGTGGCTGTTCCACCGCCGGCTCAACGGCCGTTCGACCCGGTGGCTGCGCGCGCACGTCAAGAGCGCGAGCGGGCTCAAGGGCGACTTCGCGTCGCAGGCGGTGTGGCTGCTGCCCGCCAACGGGCTCGAAGGGCTGCCCAGCCTGCGTCGCCGCGTGCTGGTCGACGCGCTGCTCCAGGACCTCGCCGACCTCACCCGGCGCGGCCGGTTCTCGCCGCGCCGCCGCCGTCGCCGCTGGACACCCGTGCTGCTGGTGGACGGCACGCGCCCGCTCGCCGCCGACCTGCTCACCCAGGTGGCCGAGCAGGTCAAGGACCTGCGGCCGGGTCCGCTGGTGGTCGTCGGCACGCTGCCGCCCGACCTCGCGGCGGTCACCGTCAAGACCGAGCACGACGTGCCGGACGCCGTGCGGGTGCTGCGCCGGGTGGTCAACGGCGAGCGGAGCGCGCTGGCCCAGCCGCCGTACCTGGCCGTGCGGGTGCCCGCCGGGCCCGCCCACCCGGCGGCGCAGACGTGGCTGGGTTCGCACCGCCGGGTCGACCTGCGGGTGCCGGGCATCTCGGCGTACGTGCCGCTGGCGCTGACCGTCGCGCTGGTCGCCGGTGCCGTCGCGTACGCCGGGTACGAGTACTGGCTCGGCGGCTGCGCGGACACCCGGACCAGCGCGGGCCAGGTGGTCGGCGTGGTCGACGGCCGGTGCTCGTTCGTCGACGGCGGCCTCGCTCACGCGCCAGGCGTGCCGGTGCTGGCCGACCTGGAGCGGCAGGTCGCCGACAACAACGCCGCCGTGGACGGCATGAAGGACCTCGACGGCCGGCAGCGGTACTACCGGGAGGTGGTGTTCTTCGCGCCGCTGACCCGCGCCGACCAGTCGGAGAGCACCGCGCCGCCCAACGCCATCTGGCAGCTCGAAGGCGCGGTGCGCGAGCAGCGGAAGCACAACGAGCGGGCCACGCAGGTCAACGAGGACGTGCCGGTGAAGCTGGTGCTCGCCAACAGCGGCGACCGGTTCACCGACGGCCGGTGGGTGGCCGGGAAGATCGCGCAACGCCCGCGCAGCGGCCGGGGCGGGCTGGCCGCCGTCATCGGCATCTCGCAGAGCAGGCAGGACGCGTTCGACGCGGTCCGCGTGGAGCTCAGCGGCGTGCCGGTGATCGGCGCGTCCATGTACGGCCGTCAGATGGCGAAGAACGCCAACATGTTCCTGTCCGCGCCGTTCAACTCCGCCTACGCGGAGGTGATCGCCGGCTGGGTGCGTGGGCGGCCCGGACAGGACCGCGACGCCCCGCAGGCGGCCGTGGTCTACGACCCCGACGACCCGTACTACAGCGCCGAGCTGCACAGCGAGCTCAAGACCCGGGGCATCGGCAGCGTCGCGAAGAACATCGAGATCCGGGAGAAGCCCGGCAACACCCCCGAACTCGGCCAGGACGACGTGGAGCGGCTGTGCCGCGAGTCCGACCGGGTCGTGCCGGTCCTGGTGGGTCGCGGCGACCAGCTGCTCAAGCTGCTGGCCATGGCGTCGAACTCGACGGCGTGCACCAACCCGCCGGGCGGGAAGCTGCGGCTGATCACCGGGCCGGGCGGCCTGGTCGTGGACGCGGCGGGCGAGTTCGACCGGTACCCGTGGGCGGAGGTCTCGGTCACCGGGCTCGTCGACACGCCGGGCAAGCAGGGCGTCACCGCCGCCGACAGCGAACGGGCGACCGGCGCGGAGGCGTTCGGCGTGGCGGCGCAGGCGATCCGCGAGGCGCACGAACTCACCCAGGGTGCGGACTGGGACACGTCGCAGATCCTGGCGGTGTTGCGGGGCGAGGACTTCACCCACAACGGCCACCGGCTCAACGACGAGGAGGTGCGCTCCGACCGGGTGGTGGTGATCGGCCCTTCATGATCGGGTCTCGTTGTCGGCCCCGCGTGATCGGGCTCGCGTGATCGGCCGCTCGTGATCGGGCACCCGCGCCACCCGACGCGGGCCGGCGCGGACGTGCAGCGGGACCCCGGCCGGTCGGCCGGGGTCCGCTGTGGTGGCTGAGCCTCCGCCGGGGCTACACCACCCCGAATCCACCCCACCGGGTCACGGTGAGGGTGAACGTGGCCGTACCGCTCTTGCCGTCCGCCGTCGTCGCCTTGACGGTGACCTGGTAGGTCCCCGGCGGCGTCTGGAAACCGGTCTGCACGAGCACGGTGCTCGTGCCGCCCTGGCCGACCGAGCGCGGGTTGAACTGGAACTGGGTGCCCGCCGGGTTGCCGGTCGCGGTCAGCGACAGGGTGCCGGTGCCGCCCGACGCGGTGACCGAGAACTGGGCGAAGAAGCCCTGCTGCACGGACGCCGAGGACGGGCTGAGGCGGACCGCCACGTCACCGCCGGGCGCGTCGCCCTCGACGGTCAGCGACAGCGTGGTGGTGACGGTCTTGCCGCCCGTCCCGGTGCCGGTGACCGTCACGCTGTACGTGCCGGCCGGCGTGGTGGTCGCGGTCTCCACGGTCAGCTTCGCGTTCGACCCGGTCTGGATCGACGTCGGCTGGAATACCGCCTTCGCCCCGCCGGGCAGACCGGACGCGGACAACGACACGGTGTCGGGTCCGCCCGACCCGGAGGCCGACGTGACGGTGGTCGACCCGTACTTGCCGGCCGCGACCTTCAGGCTCGACGGCGACAGGCCGAGGGTGAAGTCACCGGGTTCCTGGTTGCCGCCCTCGACGGTCAGCGACACCGTGGCGGTGGCGGTCTTGCCGCCCGTCCCGGTGCCGGTCACGGTCACGCTGTAGGTGCCGTTGGGCGTGGTGGTGGCGGTCTCCACGGTCAGCTTCGCGTTCGACCCGGACTGGATCGACGTCGGCTGGAACACCGCCTTCGCCCCGCTGGGCAGGCCCGACGCGGACAGCGTCACGTTCTCCGCGCCACCCGACCCGGCCACCGACGTGACGGTGGTCGAGGCGTACTTGCCCGCCGCGACCTTCAGGCTCGACGGCGACGCGCCCAGCGTGAAGTCCGACTGCGGCGAGCCGACCTGCTGCTTGACCCAGTCGCCCATGTCGTTGGTCAGCCGCCCGTAGACGCTGTACCACTTGAAGTCGCTGCGGCTCCAGGACGCGACACCGACGATCTTGCCGTCCACGATCAGCGGGCCGCCGCTGTCGCCGGGCAGGATCGTGGTGCGGCCGTCGGAGTACCCGGCGCAGATCATCGTGGCGGACTTGAAGCCCGCGCCGACGCCCTGGCACACCGAGTCGCCGTTGACGATCGGCAGGGTGGCCTTGTCCAGCGTGACGTCGCGCTGGTTGTCGTCGAAGTCCTTCTTGCCGTAGCCGAAACCCAGGCCGTTCTTGCCCGGCGCGGCCAGCCCGGAGTCGGCGGACGTGGCGAACTGCGCGTACTTGCCGCCGCGCACCGGGATGTCGTCGGCGGTGGTGACCACCGCGACGTCGTAGCCCTGGTCGAAGTTGACGTACTTCGGGTGCTTCTTGTACTCGACCACCTTGGTGCGGAAGCCGCCGCCGGCGTTGAGGTCGTCCAGGCCGTAGACGAAGCTCTTCTCGCCCTGGGCGTCGGCGCAGTGCGCGGCGATGAGGATCTTGCGGGGCGCGACGACGGAGCCGGTGCAGGTCTGGCCCTGCGGCCGGGTGCCGCCCTCGCGGATGCCCGCGATGATGCCCGGGAATTCGTCGACGGTCGCGCTCTGGCCGTTGTGGAACAGCGGGCCGGCGTCTGATCTGGTCGGAACGGTGTCGCCCTCGTAGTTCGCGGCAGGGGCGTTGCCCGGCGCGGCGGAGGCTCCCGCCAGGGGGAGGAGCGGTAGCAGCATGGCCGCCGCGACGAGGGGCGCGAGACCCCTGGGACGTGGTCGTTTCACTGTGCTTCCCTTCCAGGCGAACAGCCGCACCAGCAGGGGTGGAGCGGCGAGGTTCACTGTCGGGCCGCACCGGTCCGGGAACAATCAGGGTCCTGATCCGTAGGGGTACGGCACTAATTCACCCGCACCGGGCCGGAGGACGCCCGGGACCAGGCCGGAACCGTGCACCGATCACGAAGCTCGTGACCGAACGGCCCGGCCGACTCTCGGGCGTGCGAAGCGTCCGGTCACCACGGCACACCCGGGCGGATCGGTACTCCGTTCGGCTCACAGCGCGACCGTGAGCCGGCCGACGAACGGATTCGCGGTGGGACGGAATCGCGGCAGCGCGGATGCGTGCGGCCCGCGAGCATTCCGCCACCGAGGCCCGAATAGTGCGGATCACGTGGCCGGAGCGCAGATATCCTCGTTCCGTGAGCACCCGGCATGTGAGCAGATTCCTGATCAACCGGGTCCGTGACGTGCTGGCGGACATGCCCGAGCTGCGACTCCCCGCCGAACGGTGGTCCTTCGTCGCCGAGACCATGGGGGACCTGCTCGCCGCGTGGGAGGCCGACGACGAGGCGGACTTCCAGGAGGCGCTCGTCGACCTGGAGTCCAGGGCCGGTCGCGCGGCGCGGCAGGTCGACCAGGGGGAGATCCCGTTCCCGGACAACGTGGCCACGCTGCACGCCACGATGGTGGACCGGATGACGAACGAGGAGGATGAGCGGCCGAGCGGCGGTGACGCCGGTGGACGCCCCCGGTGAACAAGAGCTGGTGGTCCACCTCTACGCGCCGGAGGAGTCCGGTGGCGCGGAGCAGCTCTCCCGACTGTGGGCACGGCTGGCGGACGTCCTGGGCTTGGACCGCACCATCGCGGGCACAGGACTGCCGCTGTTCCCGTCCGCCGAGGACCGGGCACCGGGCACCGTCCTGGCGGCGCGGACCGACGGCCGGGGCAGGCAGGCGTTGTTCCGCCGACTGGGCAAGGCCCTCAACATCTCGTTGCTGATCCCGGTCGGTGCCGGTGGTTGGGCGGCCCAGCTCGCCGAGTGGGAGTCGGTCAGGTCCGACCTCGACCAGGTCACGACCGAGGCGCGGGTGTTTATCGGAACCGCGCCGGGGAGCGCGACCCTGCCGATCGGGGAAGTGGCCGCGGCGGTCGCGCACCGGCTGCCGCTGACCTGGCCCCGCGCACCGCTGGACTCGGCCGCGCGGCAGAGCGGGATCGTCGTGGTGACGCGCGGCCCGGGCATCCGGGTGACGCGCGACCTGGTCGTCCTCGCCGAGGACGAGGAACTGCTGAGCTGGTGGACCTGGGGGCTCGGAGACCCCGGGCTGCCGCCGCTCGGGGTGTACCTGTTGCAGTGCAGCACCGTGGTGCACAACCTCCGGGTGTGGCAAGCCTTCCGCGGTCGCCTCGACGCCCTGCGCGCCTCCGCCGACACCGCGGCCACGACCCTGCGCCACGATCCGCACGACACCGCCGCCGCGACGAGGGTGGCCGACGTGGAGCGCGCTCTGGGCTTCTCCGAGGCCAAGGCCCGGGACATGGCGGCGGCGGTGCGCTTCGCGCTGGCAGACCTGCAAGGCACCCCGGGCCCGTCGCCGCGCGGCGACGTCGTGGACACCGAGCGGTTCCTCTTGGCCTTGGAGGAAGCGGTCACGACGTTGGCCAACGCCCGGCGGCTGGCGCGGCGCTCCCGCCCACAGGCCAACCTCGAAGATTTTCGACCGGCGGCCGGCGGGCTCGGTCCGCGCCCCAGCCTGGGGTTCGTGGTCGACGTGGTCGGCTACAGCGACCGGCCCGCGAGACTGCGGGAACTGACCCAGCGGAGGGTGGACGACCTCGTCACGGACGTGCTGGCGGACCTCGTCGTCCCGCGTGACCGCGTCCACCTCCAGGGAACGGGCGACGGGGTGCTCGCCTTCCTGCCCCCGGACCTGGACGTCCGGTGGACCTTCCGCGGTCTGCTGAACGCCTGGCGGGATCGGTTGCGCGGGAACAACACCCTCTACACCGACCGCCTCCGGCTGCGCATGTCCGTCACGATCGGCCTGGTGGAAACCGGGGCGATGGGCTTCACCGACCGGTCGGCCATCGTGTTGACGCGCTTGATCGACAGCCCTGCGCTGCGCGCGGTCGTCGTCGCCAACGACGAGGCCGACCTGGCCGTGGTGATATCCGATGTGCTGCACGGCCTCGTGGTCGCGGACGACACCCCCGACCTCGACCGCGCCGCGTTCGTCGAGCAGGTGGTCGAGGTGAAGGCGTTCCGGGACCGCGCCTGGGTGTGGCTGGGCAGCGGTGTCACCGTCCCGAATGGATGAGGCCTGCCCAGAAGTACGGCCGACGGGCACCGCTCTCGGCACGCGCTGTCCGCACCGCCTCGTGCAGGGTCCGCGCGATGTCGACGGACCCGTCGGGCGATTCGCGCGCCGCCAGGTAGAGCGTGCGCATGACTTCGCGGGTCGCGGTGTCGTCGGCCGTGTAGAGCGAACCGATCACGTGGGTGAACCCGGCGAACCGCGCCGCCGCCACCAACGTCACCGCTTCGTCCGCCACCAACGTCCCCCCGCGCGCGGTGTCGCACGCGGCGAGCACCGCTACCGCACCGGGCAGGGGCACCCGCCGGCTCAACTCCGACAGCAGCAGCGTCCGGTCCGCCAGCACGAAGCCCGCCTCGGCCGGGTTGGACGGGTCCTGCATCCCGTGACAGGCGAGGTGCACCCAGGAGGCGGTTGGGAGCACGGCGAGCACCCGATCCGCCGTGGCGTCCTCGTCGAACAGGCGCACCGCGTCGGGAACCAACTCCAGGACGCCCTCGGCCTCGTCACGGGCACCTGACAGCAGGTCGAGGTCTCCGATCCGCGGCGGGCACACGACGGCGGTTCGTCCTTCCACCGGCCGGGGAGGTTCGCCCAGGAGGTCGCGGACCGTCGGCGTGTACGACGACACCGCCCGGTCCAGCACCGCCCGCGGGAGCGCGTCGTCGTGCACGCCGGCCGCGTGCAGCGGCAGGAAGGACAAGAGCCCGGCAGGGCTCCACCAGACCCGGGGCAAGGGCTCGTCCAGGGCGGGTTCGCCGATCCCCGCGGCGTCCAGGGCCGGCCCCGCCACCTCGTCGTACAGGGCGGCGAGCAGGTCGACGACGGCCCGGTGGGCTTCCTTCACCTCGGCGCGGGACGGCACCCGGAGGATCGTCTCGGCCGCGCCGAACAGCACGGCGAAGGCCAAGCCGACCCGGGCCGCCGTGATCGGCAGGTCGACGGAACGAACGCCGGACCGGTCGACGATCAACGCGGCGCAGCCGTACCGGCAGCCGAAGGGGACCAGGACGGTGCAGTCCTCGGGCAGTTGGTCGAGCGCGAGACTTCCGGGCATGCTCAGGTAGTCGGCGAAACCCTCCACGCGGTGGATCTCGGCGAGCACCCGGCGGCGCTGCTCGACCAGTGCCAGCCGTGACTCGGTCGCCCGGCCCTTCACGCTGAGGTCCTCCAAGCTCTCCAACCGGTGCAGTGCGCCGTCGAGAGCCGTCAGCCGGGTGGCGAGCTTCGGGTGTTCCCGTTCGAGCCGGGCGAACTCCGAGTCGGCCCGCAACGTCTGCGTCCAGAGGATCGCCCTGCCTCGTTCCAGGAGGAGGAG
The DNA here is from genome assembly GCF_000328705.1 of Saccharothrix espanaensis DSM 44229. NCBI lineage: Bacteria > Bacillati > Actinomycetota > Actinomycetes > Pseudonocardiales > Pseudonocardiaceae > Saccharothrix > Saccharothrix espanaensis. The sequence continues at coordinate 6,855,328 of NC_019673.1, forward strand.
GGCGGTCTCCGGGTCGCCCACCGCCAGGGCCGCCGCCGCGCCTTCCATGCCAAGGTTCCGGTACCGCCACAACAACTCCTCCTGGCCGTACCGCTCGAGACCCGGCCGCACGAGGTCGGGCAGCGCGTCGATGGCGGCGGTGCAGGCGTCCACGAGACCGTCGTGCGTGTCGACGAGCCACGCCGCCCGAGCCCAGGTGTCCGCGGCGTCCAAGCGCAACCGGGGCGAAGACCGCGGTGACTCGGCGATCTCCCGCGCGATGGAGATCGACTCGGCGAGCGCGGCGCCGGGAGCGCCCACTTCGAAGTGTTCGCGCAGCGCGATGGCGACGTTCAACCTGGCGGCCGCGTACAGGCCGGGGCTCTCGCTCCGGTCGACGGCGGCACCGGCCCGCATCAACTCGACGACCTCGCCGCGCAGTGCCCGCGCTTCCTTCGGCGAGGCCGACGCCGCACGGCAGGCCAGCACGTGGCCGAGCGCCGTGCCCAGTTGGTCCCGCTCCCGGCGAACCACGGTCTGCCTGAGGGCTTCCCGCACCGCGGCCTCGGCGGCCACCAGGTCGTCGGGATCACCGGATCGCTCGAACCGGCGGCGGAGCAGTCCCGCCCACATCCCCAGCACCCACCGGCGGTGCGCGAAGGAGCGGTGGTCGGTCCCGGTGTCCTCGGTCCCGCCGCCGTCGACGGCCCGGGCCAGGCTGTCGATGGCGATGTCCAGGTGCGATTCGTCCGCCGAGGTCTCGTACCGGGTCCTCATCGTCACCCCGAGGTTGTTCAGGGCGAGGTACCGGTCCGTTCCGGTGGCCGCGGGGTGCTCGGAAACGAACATGAACAGCTCCATGGCGTGCCGCAGGTCCGTTATCGCGTGCTGCTCGGTGTAGCGGGTGTAGACGGCGATGGCGAGGGAGTTGACCCGCATCAGCTCGGGAGTCGTCGTGGCCTGCGTCGGGTCGGCGGGACAGGCCGACCTGGCGATGTGGACGGCCCGGTCGACGTCATCCGGGTCGCCGGCCAGCCGGAAGCGGACGAGGAGGGCCTGCCCGTGGACGCTGCGGCGGTCGAGCACGTCTCCCGGCCGCGAACCGGGCAGGGCGGCGGCGCGCGCCGCGAAGGCCACCGCTTCGTCGGCCAGGGCGATGTCGCCCTCGACCTCCGCCTTCACGTTGAGGGCGATCGCCATCGCCGCGACCACGCTCGCGCGGTCCGTTTCGTCGAACACCGGAGCGGACCTGGTGAGGAGGGCCCGGCCCCGCCGGACCGCGTCGGCGAGCACCTGCCGGTCGTCGGTGAGGTGGTACCTGGCCACCAGCAAGGGGACGGCGACGACCTCGGCCGAGACCCACAGCCCTTCGGCGTGCCGCATGTCCGGGTCGACGAGGTCCTGGGCTTGCCTGGTGACCGTCAACGCCTTGTCGATCGTCGCGAGGTCGTTGCGCTCCTGGGCGTCGATGGCCAGCGCGTTGGCGTACACCGCCCGGACGCTGATCCGCATGACCAACTCGCCCTCGTCGAACTTCAACGCCCTGCGCGCGGTCGCGGTGGCCCGCGACAGGTCCTCACGGGCGTTCGTCACCTGGAACCGCTTGAACATCGCGCTCGCCAGAGCCCCGAAGAACGAAGTGGCGAGCCACGCCTCCGCGTCCTGTTCGACCGTCTCGCTCCAGTCCTCGAGGATCTCGATCGCGGCATCCAGGTGGCGGAGTTCGCGCGTGCGCACGAAGAGGTCGCTCAACCTGTAATGCTCTCGCCAGTCGTCGTCCAGCATGCCGCCGCTCCGATTCGTGATCAGCAGGCGTCGGTCCGGGGCAGACGACCCTGTCGAGCAACGTCACCCCATCCCACGGTTCTCCCTCCCGCAACGCACATCTACGGCTTGTGCGCGAGAAGCGGCGGCAGCCGGGCGGACCCCCACGGCCGAGAGGAGTCAAGGGTGGAGCGGAATCGTGGGTTGTCGTCTCCTGCGCCGCGTTCGTGCTCGTCCCGTCGACCACCCAGCGACCAGCCGGGCGTCACCGGGCAGAAGACGTGGTACGCGTTCCCGGACGGGCTGTGGAAGACCCAGTTCGCCCAGGGCGTGCGGGTGCCGTTCCCGGGCACCTGGACCGAGTACACCGGTCCGGCCGACGACAAGGTGGTGTGGAAGCGGGTGGCGACCTCGTCGGCGACCCGGTCGGCGCTGTCGCTGACCCGGTTCTCGGTGTACCGGTCGGGCGAGCGGCAGCGGCCGGACGAGCAGTGGTTCCGCGCCCCGCTGCACGCCGCGGCCGTCGAGCCGGCAGCGGACCACCCGGGACGCCGGGCCGACCAGGGCGGCCGGTGGCGGGTGCTGTGCGCGAACTGCCGGGAGGGCGACCTGTTCACCCCGGCGCTCCAGTGGGTCGACGGTGGCGCGTTCGTCAGCCCGCACGAGAACTCGAAGTACTTCGCCACCAGCACCGCGCGGCTGTTCCGGGGTGGCGAGGAGATCCGGGCGGTGGACGACCCGTACGCGTTGTTCCCGCGGTTCCCGTTGTCCCCCAGCCCTTCCGACTACCGGCTGGACGTGGTGGACGTGATGGCGGGTCCGGGTTTCATCGGCGCGCCGAGCACCCCGCTGTTCGGGCACGCGCGGCGCACCGAGACGTCGTGGGGGTTCACCTCCGCGCCGTCCGCGCAACCGCCGCCGACCGGGTACGCCTGCCAGGACAGCGACCGCTGCTCGTTCCAGCCGCTGATCCAGCTCGACTACCGCCTGCCGCTGGACGTGACGAACACGTTGGTGGGCAACGCCTTTCAGGTGTCAGCGGCCTCGCACACCGGGGCGCGTGGCGCGGGACCGGTGGTGTGGCTGCGGATGGCGTGGTCGACCGACGGTAGGACGTGGACCGACCTGGCTGCCAAACCCACCGCGCAGGGCGTGTGGACCGTGGACGCGCCGGCGGTGTCCGGTGAGGTGTGGCTGCGCACCGAGGCGCGGGACAGCCGGGGCAACACGGTGCAGCAGACCATCCAGGAGGCGTACCGGAGCCCGTGAGCCGAAGGGCGGGGGTTCAGTCGGGTGGGGCGAGCTGCACCCACCCCTTGGCCGCCGCCCGCAGCCCGGCTTGGAACCGGGTCTGCGCGCCCAGCGCCGCCATGAGGTCGCTCAGCCGGCGCTGGAACGTGCGGTAGCTCAGCCCGAGCTGCTTGGCGATGCTGCGGTCGGGCATCCCGGTGGTGAGCAGCGCCAGCAGCCGGGCGTCCTGGGTGGACACCGAGCCGTGGTTGTGCACGGCGAGCGGGAGTGCCTGCCGCCACAGGCTTTCGAACAGCGCGCCCAGCGCGTCGAGCAGCGTGCACGGCCGGACCACCAGCGCGGTGCCCAGCTCGGGCGCGGCCGAGTCGAGCGGGATCAGGCCCAGGTGGGCGTCCACCAGGATCATCTTCAGCGGCGCGTCCGGCACCACCCGCGCCTCCTCCCCCAGCGCCAGCCCGGCTTCCAGGTCGTCGTCGAGCGAGTGCAGTTCCAGCGCCGCCCGGTCGTAGACGCCGCGGAACCGGACGCCGCGGTCGAGCAGTTCGCGCTCCACCGGGTGCAGCACGGTCGGCGGCTGCGCGTACGGCGGCTTGTCCACGAACCGCACCTCCCGCCGGGCCGAGCGCATCACCTGGCCCGCGCGCCGGGAGATCTCGTCGCTGCCGCGCACGACCTCCAGCAGCGCCGCCGGGTCGGTGCCGCGCACCGCGCGCAGGTGCCGCTCCTGGAACTCGGCGCGCAGCAGGCGCACCTTCTCCAGCTCCTTCTGCTTGCGCACCAGCAACCCGCCGAACGCCACCTCCGGCGTGACCGCGGCGAACCGGCTCGGTCGGCCGGGCAGCCGGGTGACCAGTTCCAGGCCGAGCAGCCGGCGCAGCACCGCGCCCACCCTCGGCGGGCGCAGGCCCAGCCGGTCGCCGAGGTCGGCGGCGGTGCCCGGCCGGTCCACCAGCGCCCGGTACACGTCGAGGTCGACCGGGCGCAGATCGTCCTCGGTCACGACGGACCTCCTCCGCGTCGGGGCCCATGCTGGCAGAGCCGGCACCGCCGCGGCTTCACCCGCGCCGCACGGGCCGCCACCGTCCGTCACCCGGCACGGGCGAGGTGTGCTCCGTTCGGCCGACGCCACGATCGGACTCCTGACGCCGGAAGGGAGTCCTGGTGAAGCGGAATCGTCGAAAACGCCGGCTGCTGATCTTCTGCTTCGTGTTCGCGCTCGTCCCGCTGACCGCCCAGCGGTGCACCGGGGAGGTGCCCTGCGGCACCGGCACGGCCGCGCTCGCGCTGTTCCTCCCGCTGGCGCTGCCGGGGTGGCTGGCGCGGGCGGCGCGGTTCGCGCTCGCGCGGACGGCGGTGGAGGCGGACCCTCCTTGTGACGCCGGCTCACCGTGAGGGTCGGCCACTACCCTGCCGAACACGACAACCGTTCTCCCGAGGGGGCACCGTGACCGACGACCGGCTCGCAGACCTGGCGGCGGACTACTTCCAGGACGGCACCGAGACCGACCCGTTCGCCGCCACCGCGTGGGGCGTCGCGGGGCACGACGGCGACGTGCCGGATCCGAGCCGGGACGCCGACCGGCGGCGGCTGGACCGGCTCGACGGGTTCCGGCGCAGGCTGGACGGCGTCGACGCGGCCGGGCTGACCGGCCAGGACGTCGTGACGCACGCGATGCTGGACCGGCTGCTGCGCACCGAGCGGGCCGAGCTGGCGAGCGGGTTCGGCGTCGGCACGGCCGAGATCGCGGTCTCCGCGAGCCTGGTCGGCGTGCAGAACCTGGTGTTCGGCACGGTCCCGGTGGTCCGGTTGGCGACCCCGGAGGACACCGCGGACTACCTGCGCCGGCTGGAGGGCCTCGGCGGGTACTTCGACGCCGCCGGGCAGCGGTACCGGGAAGCGGGCGCGGACGGGCGGCACCCGACGGCGTCGGGCGTGCGGCAGGCCGCGGAGCAGTTGCGCGGCTACCTGGCCTCGGATCTGTCAGACGACCCATTCCTGCGCCCGGCGCAGGGCGACGACGCGACCCGGGTCGCCGAGGTGGTGCAGCGGACCGTGCGGCCCGCGCTCGCCCGGCTGGCGGCCACCTTCACCGACGCGCTGCTGCCCGTGGCGCGCGATGACGAGCACGTCGGCGTGTGCTTCGTGCCCGGCGGCGAGGAGGCGTACGCGGCGGCGCTGGAGGCGCACACCACCACGGAACTCACGCCCGAGGAGATCCACCAGATCGGGCTGACCCGGCTGGCCGAGGTGCACGACGAGGTCTCGGCGCTCGGGTCGCGGCTGTTCGGCACGTCCACCGTGCCGGAGGTGCTGCGCCGGCTGCGCGACGACGAGGAGCTGCGCTTCGACACCGCCGACGAGATCGTGGCGTGCGCGGTCGCCGCGCTGGAACGGGCGCAGAGCGCGCTGCCCCGCTGGTTCCGGCACTACGAGATCGCGCCGTGCGTGGTCGAGGCGATGCACCCGGCGGAGGCCGAGGGCTCGGTGCTGGGCTACTACCGGCCGCCCGCCGACGACGGCTCGCGACCCGGCGCGCACGTGGTGAACACGCACGAGCCGTGGACGCGGCCCCGGTTCGAGTACGAGGCCCTGGCGTTCCACGAGAGCGTCCCCGGGCACCACCTGCAGATCGCGCTGGCGCAGTCGCTCAAGGACGTCCCGGACTTCCGGCGGTTCGTCTACGTGACCGCGCACGCCGAGGGCTGGGGCCTCTACACCGAGCGGCTGGCCGACGAGATGGGCCTGTACACCGACGACCTGACCCGGATGGGGATGCTGTCGTTCGACGCGTGGCGGGCGTGCCGGCTCGTGGTGGACACCGGGATGCACCACTTCGGGTGGTCGCGGGACCGGGCGCTGGCGTTCCTGCGCGACAACACCGCCGCGACCGCGTCCAACGTGCGCAACGAGATCGACCGGTACATCGCGTGGCCCGGCCAGGCGCCCGCCTACCTGCTGGGGCGGCTGCACATCGAGGGCCTGCGGGCGAAGGCCGAACAGGCGCTCGGCGACCGGTTCGACCCGCGCGACTTCCACCACCATGTGCTCTCCAACGGCGCGGTGCCGCTGGGCACGCTGACCGACGTCGTCGAGCGGTGGGTCGCCACGGCCTGAGCCGCACGGGCCCGCCGGGAAAGTGCTCGGCAGGTGAGCACTTTCCCGGCGCACGATGGTGTCACCCGAGACACCGGAGGACAGCGTGGAACCCCTCGACTTCGCCGACGCCGCCCAGTGGGACCACTGGCTGACCGCCCACCACGGCGAGTCGGCCGGCGTGTGGCTCAAGATCGCCAAGAAGAACTCCGGGCGGACCTCGGTCACCATCACCGAGGCGCTCGACGGCGCGCTGTGCCACGGCTGGATCGACGGCCACCGGCGCGGGCTGGACGACGAGTACTACCTCCAGCGCTACTCGCCGAGGCGGGCCGGCAGCTCGTGGTCCCGGGTCAACGTGGCCAAGGCGGAGGCGCTGATCGCCGCCGGGCGGATGCGGGACGCGGGGTGGGCCGCCATCCGGGCCGCCCAGGCCCACGGTCGGTGGGCCGCCGCGTACGAGTCGCAGGCCACCGCCACCGTGCCGGCCGACCTGGCCGAGGCGCTGGAGCGCGACCCGGCCGCGCGTGAGCGGTTCGAGGCCCTGGACCGGACCAGCCGCTACGGGCTGCTCCTGCGGCTGATGAAGGCCCGCACGCCCCGCGCCCGGTCCGCCCAGGTGGACCGGATCGTCGCCGGGTCGACCCAGGCGGCCTAGGATCGCCGGGATCCCTTGGAGGCCCGGACCATGAGCCCGTCCCCCGTCCCGGTCGGCGTGATCGGGCTCGGCGACATCGCCCGCAAGGCGTACCTGCCGGTGTTGTGCGCCCTGCCCGGACTGGTCCCGCACCTCATGACGCGCAGCCGCGACACCGTGGACCGGATCGGTGACGCCTACCGCGTGCCCGACCGGCACACGACGCTGGACGGGCTGATCGAGGCGGGTGTGCGGGCGGCATTCGTGCACGCGCCCACCGAGCGGCACCACGGGATCGTGACCCGGCTGCTGGACGCGGGCGTCGACGTGTTCGTGGACAAGCCGTTGTCGTACTCGCTCGCAGAGAGCCGGGAACTGGTGGCGCTGGCGCGGGAACGGGGCCGTTGCCTGGCGGTCGGTTTCAACCGCCGCTTCGCGCCGGCCTACGTCGCGGCGTTGGAGCACCCCCGGGACCTGGTGCTGCTCCAGAAGGACCGGCGGGACGACGCCGGGGACGTGCGGACCGTCGTGCTGGACGACTTCATCCACCTGGTCGACACCCTCCGGATGCTGGCGCCCGCGACGGCCGACGACGTCCGGGTGCGCGGGTCTGTTGTGGACGGTCGGCTGCACCACGTCGTGCTGGACCTCGACGGGCCCGGGTTCACCGGGACGGCCGTGATGAACCGGCTCGGCGGCACGGCCGACGAGGTCCTCCAGACGGCCGGCGCGAACTCCCGGCGCGAGGTCGTGAACCTCACGCGAGTGGTCGAGAACGGTGTCCCGCAACGGACCGACGACTGGGCGTCCACCGGTCGGCGGCGTGGTTTCGAGGCGATGTGCGAGCACTTCCTCGACGCGGTCCGGTCCGGCCGGCGGTTGGACGCCGGGGACGCGCTGGCCACCCACGAGCTGTGCGAGCGGATCATCGCCGAACTGTCCGAGGGCACCGCGTAGTCCTGCGGGGGTAGGCCGGACGGCGGGATGTCCGCCCGTGGACCGAGGCTTGCGCGCCGGTGGCGAACCTATAGTGACGGCGTGTCGGGCGCGTTGGTGTACTCGTGGATGCGCGGCAACGTGGTGTGGGTGGACCGCGTCGCCGCCGCTCTCCTCGCGGCCGGGTGCACCGGCTTGGGGATCCTGGTCGGCGCGGACGGCGCGTACTTCCTGTTGTCCCTCTTGCTCACCGTGCCCTTGGCGTTGCGCCGGACCGCGCCCGTGTGGTGCGCGGGGTTCGTCTTCGCCGCCGCGTTCGTCCAGTGGTCGACCGTGCGGGACGGCATCGGCGCGTTGCCCGCCGACCTGGCGGTTCCGGTGGTGGTCCACGCCGTCACGGCCTACGCGTCACCGTGGTGGGGCCGGTCGGCGTTGGCGGTCGGGCTGATCGGTGCCGGGCTGGGCGGGATCAGTTGGCCGCAGTTGCCGGTTCCGACGGCCGCGCACGTGCTCGTGGCCGGGTTCCTCGGCAGCACCGTGCTCGCCGCGTGGGCGATCGGCGGTCTGCACCGGGTCCGGCACGAGCAGGTGGTCGCGCTGGCCGAGCGGGCGCGGCTGCTCGAAGTCGAGCGGGAGCAACGGGATCGGCTCGCGGTGCTGGCCGAGCGGGCGCGGATCGCGCGGGAGATGCACGACATCGTGGCCCACTCGCTGTCGGCGGTGATCGCGCAGGCCGACGGCGGGCGGTACGCCGCCGATGCGGGGGTCGGGGCGTTGACGGCGATCGGGGAGCACGCAAGGCAGGCGTTGGGCGAGACCCGGCGGGTGCTCGGGGTGTTGCGGGAAGGACCGGTCGACGTGCTGCCGCAGCCCGGCTTCGAGGACGTTCCCAGGTTGGTGCACCGGGTCCGCGCGAGTGGCGTGGACGTCCGGTTGTCGTTGCGCGGTGACGATTCCCCGGTGCCGTCCGGGTTGGGGCTCGCGGTGTACCGGATCGTGCAGGAGGGGTTGACGAACGTGGTGAAGCACGCCGGGCCCGGGGCGCGGGCAGAGGTGTCGGTGCGGTGGGAGGCGGGGCAGGTGCTGGTCGACGTGGCCGACGACGGGCGCGGCCCCGGCACGCGCGGCGGCGGCTTCGGGTTGGTGGGGATGCGGGAACGTGTTGCGGCGTACGGGGGTTCGGTGACGTTGGCGGCACGGCCGGCGGGCGGCACGGCGCTGTGCGCGCGGATCCCGGCGGCGTCGCCGTGACCGGGGTCCGGGTGCTGCTGGTCGAGGACCAGGAGCTGGTGCGGACCGGGCTGCGGATGGTGGTCGACTCGCAGCCCGACCTGACCGTGGTCGGCGAGGCCGCCGACGGCCTGGCCGGGGTGCGGGAGGCCCGGCGGTTGCGGCCCGACGTGGTGCTGATGGACGTGCGGATGCCCGTCCTGGACGGGATCGAGGCGACCCGGCGGGTGGTGGCGCTGCCGGGCCCGCCGAAGGTCGTCGTGCTGACCACCTACGACCTCGACGAGCACGCGCTGGCCGCGATCCGGGCCGGTGCCGCCGGTTTCCTGCTCAAGGACGCCCCGGCGGAGGACCTGCTGCGCGCCCTGCGGGCGGTCCACGCGGGGGACGCGGTGATCGCCGCGTCCACCACCCGGCGGCTGCTGGACCACCTGGCCCCCGCGCTCGACCCGGCCGCCGTCCAGGCCGTCGCCGCGTTGACCGGGCGGGAGCGCGAGGTGCTGGTGGCCATGGCCCGGGGCCGGCCCAACGCCGAGATCGCCGCCCTGCTCTCGGTCGCCGAGGGGACGGTGAAGACGCACGTCGGCAACATCCTGGCGAAGCTGCACGTCCGGAACCGGGTGCAGGCCGTGGTGACGGCGTACGAGGCGGGACTGGTCCGGCCCGGCGATCGCTGACCGCCGGGCCGGAGCCGTCAGGAGGCGCAGGTGGTGTCCGCGTCGGGCAGCGCGCCGTCGAGCAGGTAGCGCTCGACCGCGCGGTCCACGCACCCGCTGCGGGCGAAGTGGAACACGCCGTGCCGGAACGCGCCCTCCAGCGTGACCATCCGGGAGCCCTTCAACGCCCGGTGCATCACCTGCTGGCCGGCGTACGGGGTGACGGGGTCGCCGCTCGCCCCGATGATCAGGGCCGGCCAGGCGTTGTCGATCGCGGTGGGCGGTTCGACGGGCTCGGTCGGCCAGAACGCGCAGGGCGTGATGTCGCGGGCCAGCGCGCCGTAGAGCGGTTCCGACGCCCGGTGCGCCTGGATGTCGCGGTAGTACGTCTCCGGGTCGCGGGACGCGGCGCGGTCGGCGCACTTGTTCGCCTCGCCGGCGCTGAAGCCGAACTCGGCGCTCACCTCCGGGTCGTCGTAGAGGGCGAGGATCGCGGCCAGGTCCGGGGTGGGCGTGACCGGCGTTCCCCCGGCGGCGTCGAGCAGCACCCGGACCCGCGCGCTGAACGTGCCGTAGGACCCGTCGCTGTCGTCGACCGTGAGCAGCAGCCCCGGCAGGGTGGCCGCGTCGATCCGGTGGTCGCCGACCCGCAACGGCCGGCGGGTGGCCGCCTGCCTGATCCGCTCCACCGCCGCCAGCACGCGCGCGGTCGTGGCGCCGAGGCCGTACTCGGCGTCACGCGCGGCGACCCACACCGCCCAGTCCCGCAGGGCCGCCGCGTCGGCCGGGCCCGTCTCGCGGGTCACCGCCGGGCCGTAGGCGTCCGGGGACAGGGCGCTGTCGAGCACGACCCGGTCCGCGCGGCCGGGGAACAGCTGGAGGTAGACCGCGCCGAGGTAGCTCCCGTAGGACCACCCCAGGTAGGAGACCTGCCGCTCGCCGAGCACGGCGCGCACGACGTCCTGGTCCCGCGCGATGTTGCGGGTGGACGCGTGCGGCAGCAGGTCGCGGTGGCCGGCGCAGCGGGCGGCGAGGTCCTCGGCCACCCGCGCGCCGCGGTCGAACGACGCCCGGTCGGGACTCGCCAGTTGGGCGCTGCGCAGGTACTGCCCGGTGGGCCAGCCGCACTCCAGCGGGGTGCTGCGCCCGAAGAACCGGGGGTCGACGCCCACCAGGTCGTAGCGCTCGGCGATCTGCGGGTAGTTTTGCGCGACAAGGGAAACACCGTCCCGCGACGCACCGGGCCCGCCGGTGTTCACGACCAGCGCGCCACGCCGCCGCGCGGTGTCGCCGGCGGGCCGGCGCGCGACGGCCAAGGTGATGGTCGGGCCACTCGGCCGGCGGTGGTCGAGCGGCACGACGACCTCACCGCACCGCGCGCCGACGCCGTCGAGTCCCGCGCCGACCTCGTCGTCCGGCCCCGTGGCACAGCCGTGCCAGGCAACAACCTGCCGCCCGAACCGGTCCGCCGGGGCCTGGTCGGCGACGGCCGGCGTGGCCACGACCGAGAAGACCGCTGTCGCGGCCGAGATCACGGTGGAGAGCTTGTTCATCGTCACGTCCATTCGGTGCTCGCGGAACAACCAGTTCCTGCGTGCTCGGACGCTATGGCCGGGACACTCGCAAAATCATCGCCGGCGCGGCGGAATTCGCGCTGCCGCGCCTGTCACCGGAGACCGGGTGGCCCTGCGTCGCACGGCGTAGTGACGCCCGACCGTGGGCGTATCTGCCCGTCTCGCCGACGACAGCGGGGCGGCGCCCACAACCCGGACGCCACCCCGCCTCACCCGCACCTGTCAGTTGGTCTCCAGGAGATCTAGAAGGTGATGCTCCAGCTGTCGATGTTCCCGGTGTCGTAGGAGTACACGTCGGTCACGCGCAGCTTCCACGTGCCGTTCTTGTTCTCCGACGCGGTGTTCACCGTGAAGGTCTCGTGGATCCCGCTCGCGGAGCCCACACCGCCGGCCTTGCGGAGCACGATCGCGTTGCCACTGGGACCGACCAGGTCGATCGCCAGGTCACCGGTGTAGGAGTGGTTGATGTCCACCTTGACCGATGTAGACGCCGAACCCACACCATCACAACCGGTCACGGTCACGCTGCTCGACACCGCCGAACCCGCGTCCGGGATCGCCACGTCGTCCGCGTTCGAACCACCCGAGCACGGCGGGTTGGGCACGTCGCCGCCGAAGGCCGCCGTGTAGAGCAGCTTGTTCGGCGAACCCGAACCCGGGTTCTTCACCACGCCGCTGGTCGCGTTGTCCGTCAACGCCTTGAGCACCTGGGCGGGCGTGGACGAGGGGTTGCCCGCCAAGTAGAGCGCCGCGCCGCCGGCCACGTGAGGGGAGGCCATGGACGTGCCGCTCATGTTGGTGCTGCCGGTGTCGTTGGAGTGGCTCGCCGACGTGATGTTGTTGCCGGGCGCGAAGATGTCGACGCACGACCCGTAGTTCGAGAACGACGCCCGGTTGTCGGCGTTGTCCGTCGCGCCGACCGAGACCACGCTGGTGTTGCGCGCCGGGCCGGTGTTGCAGGCGTCGGCCGAGCTGTTGCCCGCCGCCACCACGAACGTCACGCCCGCCGCGGTGAGGCGCGTGATGGCGTCGTCACCGATGCCTGGGGTGTCGAAGGTGAAGCTGCCGTTGACCACGGCGGGCTTCACGGCGTTCTTGGCGATCCACTCGATGCCCTCGACGCCGTCGGAGTCCGGGGCACTGCCGCCGCAGCCGAGGATGCGCACCGCGACCAGCTTGGTCTTCTTGGCCACGCCCCAGGTTTTACCGCCGATGGTGCCGGACACGTGCGTGCCGTGGCCGTTGCAGTCCTGCGCTTCAGCGTCCTCGTCGACGAAGTCGTAGCCGTACTGCGCACGGCCCTCGAACTCGCTGTGCGTCTTGCGGACACCCGTGTCGAGGACGTACGTCGTGACGTTCGACGCGGTGGTGTTGTAGGTGTACTTGGTGTCCAGCGGCAGGTTCCGCTGGTCCACCCGGTCGATGCCGTAGGTGGCGTTGGCCTGGGTGTCGGCGACCTTGGCGGTGCCGTCCTGGAAGACCCGCTTGACCGCCGGGTCGGCGGCCAGCCGGCGCGCCTGCCCGTCGGACAGGTCGCGCACCAGGAACCCCTGCATGGCGACGGAGAACACCGACTTCAGCTTGCCGCCGTACCGGCCGACGAGCTGCTCCGAGGTCTGCTGGATCTGCGCCTGAATCTGGGCCTGGTTCTGGGCCTGGCCGGTCGCCTGGCCTCGCGGCACGTCCTTCAGCGAGACCAGGAAGCTGCCCGCGAACGGCTCGCGCGCTTTCACGAAGTCGGCTTGCGCCTGGGCGGACGCCGGCGGCGTCAGGCCGAGGGTGGCCAGGGCGACGACGACCGCCACGGCCCTCAGTGGTGTTCCCATGAGCTGTTCCTCCACGAACACAGGGTGGGTGCGATCCGCCGCGCGGCAGCCGCGGATCGCCCGATCGAGGGGGACTACCGGTGAAGAACGGAGATTCGGATCAGAACGAGAGCGACCAACCGTCGACGTTCCCGGTGTCGTAGGAGTACACGTCCGTCACGCGCAGCTTCCACGTGCCGTTCTTGTTCTCCGGCCCCGTGTTCACCGTGAAGGTCTCGTGGATCCCGCTCGCGGAGCCCACACCGCCGGCCTTGCGGAGCACGATCGCGTTGCCGCTGGGACCGACCAGGTCGATCGCCAGGTCACCGGTGTAGGAGTGGTTGATGTCCACCTTGACCGATGTAGACGCCGAACCCACACCCTCACAACCGGTCACGGTCACGCTGCTCGACACCGCCGAACCCGCGTCCGGGATCGCCACGTCGTCCGCGTTCGAACCACCGGAGCAGGGGCCACTGTCACCGATGAATCCCGTGTACAACAGCTTGTTCGGCGAACCCGAACCTGCGTTCTTGACCACACCGCTGGTCGCGTTGTCGGTCAGGGCCTTGGACACCTGGGCCGGCGTGGCCGAGGTGTTGCCCGACAGGTACAGCGCGGCCGCGCCCGCCACGTGCGGCGTCGCCATGGACGTGCCGCTGATGGAATTGGTGCTGCCGTTGTTCCACGTCGAGGTGATGCCCGTGCCGGGCGCGAAGATGTCCGTGCACGACCCGTAGTTGGAGAACGTCGACCGGGTGTCGGAGCTGTCCGTGGCGTTCACCGTGATCGCCTCGGGGGTCCGCGCCGGCGAGGTGGAGCACGCGTCCTTGTTGTCGTTGCCGGCGGCCACCGCGAAGGTGACACCGGCCGCGACGGCCCGCTTGACCGCGTTGTCCACCGAGGAGTCCGCCCCGCCGCCGAGGCTCAGGTTGGCCACGGCGGGCTTGACGGCGTTCTTGGCGACCCAGTCGATACCGCCGATGACCTGCGACCACTCGCCCTGGCCCTGGCAGTTGAGCACCCGCACGCCGACCAGCTTCACACCCTTGGCCACGCCGTAGGTGGTGCTGCCGATGGTGCCGGCGACGTGCGTGCCGTGGCCGTTGCAGTCCTGCGCCACCGAGTCGTTGTCGATGAAGTCGTACCCGTCGACCGCGCGGCCGCCGAAGTCGCTGTGCGCCTTGTGGACACCGGTGTCCACGACGTACGCGGTGACGTTCGACGCGGTGTTGGCGTAGTTGTACTTCTTGTCCAGCGGCAGGTTCTTCTGGTCGACCCGGTCCAGGCCCCAGGTCGGGTTGTCCTGCACCCCGGTCGCCTTGGCGATGCCGTCCTGCTCCACGTAGTCCACGGCCGGGTCGGCGGCGAGCTTGCGGGCCTGGGCCTCGCTCATCGACACCGAGAAGCCGCGCAGCGCGGCGGTGTAGGTGAGCTTGACCTTGCCGCCGTACTTCGCGGCCAGGTCACCCGCCTTGGCCGGGGCCTGCGGCGCACCGACCGCGCTGTCCTTGAACACGACGATGTAGGCGTCCTTGACCGCGCCGGGTGCGTCCGCGCCGCGGATGGCACCCTCGGCGGCGTACCCGTACCCGTAACCCACGCCGGCCATCAGCGCCGACGTCGCCAGGCACGCGGTCACGACCCGTCGCGGGGTCGAGCGATCATGTCGCATGGGGTGTGCTCCGTTCCACTCGGCCGCCATGCAGGGGTCGGTGACGACTGACGGCCATGTGATTTCCACCTTCGGGCGACGCGCGACCCCGAACAATCCGGGTAGTAGTACGTAGGGCTACGCAAACTAAGCGTGGTTTCACCCGATGACACCGTGGGTAGCCCGGTAGTTCGAAGAGTGGGCGGTGGCGGGAACGGATGTCCGGAGGACCAGGTCAGGTCGGCGTGCTCGACGTCGGCTGCTTCAGCGCGCACCTCGTCGTGGTCGACGACCCGGCGTTGCACCCTGTGCTGTCCCACAAGACCCGGCTGCGACTCGACCTCAGTCTGGACGGGAACGCCGGAGTCCGCAGGTCGGGAGTGGACCAGGTGGTCGCGGCGGTGCGTGAGGCACGACACGTCGCGGAGCGCGCGGGCGTGCGCGAACTGCTGCCGTGGGCCACGTCGGTGCTGCGCGACGCGCCCAACGCCGCCGAGGTGTTCGCCGAGGTGGAACGCCGGACCGGGGTCGCGCTGCGGTCGCTGTCCGGTGTGGAGGAGGCCCGGCTGGCCTATCTGGCGGCACGCCGCTGGTTCGGCGCGGACGTCGGCCCGATGGTCGTGCTCGACATCGGCGGCGGCACGGTCGAGGTGGCCGCCGGGAGCACGGGTGAGCCCGTCCTGGCGGCGTCGCTGCCCTACGGCGCGCGCACGCTGTCCCGCTGCCAGGTCGACCCGGAGGTGCTGCGGGCCTCGCTGCTGGAGTCGATGGACGCGCTGGGCGACCTGCGGGGGCACTTCGCGGTCGGCTGCTCGAAGGTGTTCCAGCAGCTGGCCCGGCTCTCCGGCGCGCGCCCGCAGCGCGACGGCCCGGACGTCCGCCGGACGCTGCGCGTCGAGGACCTGCGGCGCTGGGCGCGGCGGCTGGCCGCCATGCCGGACCGGCAACGGGCGCGCCTGCCGGGCATCTCCCGCCACCGGGCGGGGCAGAGCGCGGCGGGCGCGGTGGTGGCCGAGGCGCTGATGACCGCCGCGGGGCACGACGAGGTGGCCATCTGCCCGTGGTCGACGCGGGAAGGCCTGCTGCTCACCCTGATCGGGGCGGGCGACGACGAGATCTGCCGGGTGGCGTGAGAGGACCAGGGAATGCTGGCGTTGTCGGTCGAAGCCCACCGGACGGGGTGCGCGGTGGTCGTCGCGACCGGGGAGCTGGACCTGGCGGGAGCCCGCCGGGTGCTGGACAAACTGGACCGCCTGGTCACCGAGGGGCGGGACCGGATCGTGCTGGACATGTCCGGGGTCGAGTTCTGCGGCGCGCAGGCGATGAGCGCGCTGGTCCGCACGCGCGCGCGGGCGCAGCGCGCCGGAGGCTGGCTGCGGCTGGCCGCCGTGCCGCCGCACGTGCGCCGGGTGTTCGGCAAGATGGACCTCGACCGGCTGTTCCCGCACTTCCCGGACGTGACGGCGGCCGCGGCCGGCCGCGCCATCCCGGACCAGCGCTCCGGCTCGACGCGCCCCGAGTGACCCACCGGACCACGCGACGAGCCGGACGTCACCGCGCCCGCCGGCGGCGCACCGGCCCGACGCGACCGGGCTGACCCACCACGCGGCGCACGGCCGAGCCGGACGACGCACCGGTTCAACGCGCCCCGGGGTGATCCGCGACACCGCCAGGAGGCAAACGGGTTGAGCCGCACCGACCCGCCGGCCGATCATCCCGGCGTGGACATCCGACCCGCCCGGCCCGACGAGTTCCCGCTCCTTCAGGCCATCGAGGACGCCTCCGGCGCGCCCTTCCGCGACTTCGGGATGCCCGAGATCGCCGACGACGACCACCTGCCGCTGGACGTGCTGGCCCGGCTGCACGTCTGGGTGGCCGCCGACCCCGGTCCGGTGGCCTGGATCGCGGCCGAGGAGGTCGACGTGCACGCGCACGTCGAGCAGGTCAGCGTGCACCCCGACCACGCCCGGCGCGGCATCGGCGCGCGGCTGCTGGACCACGTGCAGGAGTGGGCGGCGGGGCGCGGGCTGGCCGGGGTCACGCTCACCACCTTCCGCGACATCCCGTGGAACGCCCCCTACTACGAGCGGCTCGGTTTCCGCGAGATCGCCGTGCTCACGCCCGCGCTGGAGGCGCTCGTCGCGGAGGAGGCCGAGCGCGGGTTGGACCCCGTCAAACGTGTGTGCCTGCGCCGGGCGTCCGACGAGGGGGTTCGCGGGCGATACTGAACGGGTAGACCTCCCCTCAGGCAACCGTTCGGAGGCTCCCCCAGTGGTCGATTTCGTGCACGAGGCACTGCTCTACCGCGACGCGGACGAGTACGTCGCGAGCACCGCGCCGTTCGTGCTCGACGCCCTGTCCGCCGGCGAGCCGGTGCTGGTCGCCGTGCCCCAGCCGAAGGTCGACCTGCTGCGCGGCGCGCTGGGCCGCGACGCCGACCGGGTGGAGTTCCTCGACATCACCCGGGCCGGATCATCCCCGGCGTGCTGGCCTCGTTCGCCGACAACGGGCGCGGCGGTCGGGTGCGGGTGGTCGGCGAACCGGTCTGGGCCGGGCGGACGGAGCTGGAGTACCCCGCCTGCGTGCAGCACGAGGCGCTGGTCAACACCGCGTTCGAGGACCGGGCGGCGTGGATGCTGTGCTCGTACGACGTGGCCGGGCTCGCCCCGTCGGTGCTGCGCGACGCCGAGACCACCCACCCGGTGGTGGTCGAGGGCACCCGGCGGCGGGTCAGCACCGGCTACCGCGACCCGTTCCTGACCGTGGAGGAGTTCAACCGCCCGCTGCCGCCGCCCCCGCCGGACGCGCTGCGGCGCCGGTTCGACGTGGACGGCCTGGTCGGCACCCGGCGCGCGGTGGCGGCGTTCGCGCGCGACGCGAACCTGTCCGAGGAGCGGATCGAGGACCTGGTGCTGGCGGTGAACGAACTCGCGACCAACAGCGTCGTGCACGCGGGCGGCAGCGGCGTGGTGCTGCTGTGGCGGGAGGGCTCGGCCGCGGTGTGCGAGGTCCGCGACACGGGCCGCCTGGCGAACCCGATGGTCGGCCGCCGCCACCCCGGCCCGTCGGCGCACGGCGGGTACGGCGTGATGCTGGTCAACCTGCTGTGCGACCTGGTGCGGGTGCACACCCGCGAAGACGGCACCGCGATCCGCGTCTACCTCGACGCGCAGCACTGACCCACCGGCCGCGGTGGTGGCGTTGGTCCGCTCCGGCCGTGCACTCGCGGGCAGTGCGACCGGTTCAACGCCGAACCCGACGCCGCACGACGGCGAGCGCCACACCCCCCGACCGCACACGCAACCGCCACCGCGGTGATCCGACCACCACGCGCCGACACCGGCCCGACGGGCACCGGCGGACCGGCACAGGCCGCGCCGGCACGGGCTGGACGGGTCCGGCACCGACGGGGGTCCGGCACCGACGGCCCGCGCGTACTCGTCCTCGACCAGCCGCACGAACCGCCGATCACTGCGACGCGCCGCCGCCCGACCGTGCCACGAGCCGCGCGCCGACACCCAGTACCGCCGTCCGGGCTCGCCACCGAAGACGCCGGACATCATGTCCCGCAACAGGGGCTCGGACCGAACGCCCGCGGGAGTTTCCGCCCGCCGACGCGCCCGCCCTGACATCGTCCGATCGCCGGGGGCGCGGGCGACCGCGACCGGCAGGGTGTCGACGGTGGCGGGCCGTCGGTGTCGGGCAGTGCTTCGGCATCACGTCGGACGTGCCGTGGCGGGGCCCGGCACCGGTCGCGGCCCGGCAGAATCGAGCAGGTGACCACAGCCCTCTTGTTCGCGCACGGCGCCGGCGGCACCGTGCGGGCGAACTTCGCCTCGGTGATCCCGATGCTGTCCCGGACCCGCCCGGTGTACTCGGTCGACTTCCCGGGGTCCGGTGCCACCCCTCGGGCGGACGGGCCGCTGGAGCTCGACGACCTGGCGGACCGGCTGGTCGCGGCGGCGGGCGAGGAGCGGTTCGCGGTCGTCGGCTACTCGATGGGCTGCGCGGTCGCGGTGCGCGCCGCGCTGCGGTACCCCGAACGCGTCACCGGCCTGGTGCTGACCGCCGGTTTCGCCCGGATCGACGACGCCACCCGCGCGCGCACCGAGCAGTGGCGGCGGCTGCTGGCGGCCGGTGACAGGGCGGCGCTGGCCCGGTTCGTCATGTCGGTGGTCCTCGGTGAGCCGTTCCACCGGTCGATGACCGCGGAGCAGGTCGAGGGCTTCCTGGAGATCGTCGCCATGACCACCCCGGTCGGCGTGGACGAGCAGGTCGAGCTGGTGCAGCGGATCGACCTGACGCCGGAGCTGCCCGACGTGCGGGTGCCCACCCTGGTGATCGCCACCAAGCACGACCGGCTGATCACGCCGGCCTGCACGCGGGCGCTGGCCGACGCGATCCCCGGCGCGCGCTGGGCCGAGCTGGACAGCGGCCACGCGCCCGCGCTGGAGGCCCCGGCCGAGTGGGTCCGGCTGATCACCGGGTTCGTGGACTGAGCCGGCGTTTGCGGTTGCGCCGCTCGGGCTAACCACTGCGGGTGACCAACGCGCTCGTGCTCGATGTGGACGGAACCCTGGTCGACTCCAACTACCACCACGCCCTGGCCTGGTACCGGGCGTTCCGGCGGTTCGACGTGACGGTGCCGGTGTGGCGGATCCACCGCGCCGTGGGCATGGGCGGTGACCGGCTGGTCGCCGCCGTGGCCGGGCAGCACGTGGAGGACGCCCACGGCGACGAACTCCGGCAGGCGTGGGAGGACGAGTTCGACCCGATGCTGGACGAGGTGCGGCCGCTGGAGGGCGCGCACCGGCTGGTGACCGCCGCCGTCGAAGCGGGGTTCGCCGTGGTGCTGGCCAGTTCCGGCAAGCGCCGGCACGTGGAGCACTACGTGAAGCTGCTGGAGGTCGACGGCGTCGAGGCCACCTCGTCCGACGACGTCGACACGACCAAGCCCGCGCCCGACCTCATCGAGGTGGCGCTGGACCGGGTCGCCCCGGATGCGCGGGCGGTGGTCGTCGGCGATTCTGTCTGGGACTGCGAGGCGGCGCGGCGGGCCGGGCGGCCGGTGGTCGCGGTGCGCACCGGCGGGTTCGGCGAGGCCGAGCTGCGCGAGAGCGGCGCGTCCACCGTGTACGACGAGCTCGACCTCGTGCGGGCGGACCTGCACGACCTGCCCCTGGCCTGAGGAGGACCCCGTGCGGATCGGCTACACCCTGATGACCGAGCAGGCCGGCCCCCGCGACCTGGTGCGCCACGCCGGGCTCGCCGAGCGGGCCGGGTTCGACTTCGAGGTGATCAGCGACCACTACTCGCCCTGGCTGGCCGAGCAGGGGCACTCGCCCTACGCGTGGAGCGTGCTCGGCGCGGTCACCCAGGCCACCGAGCGGGTCGGGTTGATGACCTACGTGACCTGCCCGACGTTCCGGTACCACCCGGCGGTCGTCGCGCAGAAGGCGGCGACCGTGCAGCTGCTCAGCGACGGCCGGTTCACCCTCGGGCTGGGCGCGGGCGAGAACCTCAACGAGCACGTCGCCGGGCAGGGGTGGCCGCCGGTGAACGTGCGGCACGAGATGCTGCGGGAGGCCGTGGAGATCATCTCGCAGCTGTTCGACGGCGGGTACGTCAACCACTCCGGGCAGCACTTCCGGGTGGACTCGGCGAAGCTGTGGGACCTGCCCGAGCAGCGGGTGCCGATCGCCGTGGCGGTGTCCGGCGGCCAGTCGGTGCGGACGTTCGCGCCGCTGGCCGACGCGATGGTGGCGGTCGAGCCGGATTCGGAGCTGTCCCGCGAGTGGGACGTGTTCCAGGGCGGCGAGTCGCGCAAGATCGGCCAGCTGCCGATCTGCTGGGACCCGGACCGGGAGCGGGCGGTCGCCCGCGCGCACGAGCAGTTCCGCTGGTTCGCGGGCGGCTGGAAGGTCAACGCCGAGCTGCCCGGCCCGGCCGGGTTCGCCGCCGCGACGCAGTTCGTCCGCCCGGAGGACGTCGCGGAGAACATCCCGTGCGGGCCGGACGCCGGTCCGGTGGTCGAGGCGGCGCGGGCGTTCGCCGAGGCCGGGTTCACCGACCTGGCACTGGTGCAGGTCGGCGGCGGGCACCAGGAGGGGTTCCTGGACTTCGCGCGGGACGAACTGCTGCCCGCCCTGCGCTGAGGGGTCAGCCCCGGCCGGGCGCGGGCGGCACGATCGCGGCGGGCGGCACGACCGTGGGCTTCTTCGGCTTGTTGTCGGGTTTCGTCGGGTGGACGTCCGCAGGGGGCTCGACGTCGGTCGTGGTGGGCACCGCCGTCGTCGACTCGACCTCCTCGACCGGTTTGGCCGGGGCTGGGTCGGTCCGGCGCTGCACCGCCTCGGTCGCGTCCACGACCGCGGTCTCCGGCTGCTGCTCCTGCTCCACGACGGTCACCGTGGACGGCGACTGCGTCACCACCACCGTGTGCGTCGTGGTCGCCGGTTGTTGCCGCGTGTCCGCCGCCGGCGGCCCGCTCAGGCCGAACAGCACCACGTGGGCGACCGCGACGACCAGCGCGGCGACCCCGCCGAACAGCAGCACGGCCCGCCGCCGGGCCGACCGGGCGGGCGGTTCGAGGGGTTCGGCGGGCTCCGGCCGGACCGCGGCCTGCACCTCGGTCAGCGGCGACGCGCCGACGCTGGCCAGCTCGGCGGAGGTGAGCAGGCGGGCGCACGCGGCGGCGTCCGGGCGCTTGGACGGCAGTCCGTGCGTCATCGCCGCCAGCACCTCGCCCCACGGCTCGGGCAGGTGCTCGGGCACCCTCGGCTCGCGGTGCAGCCGGGCCAGCGCGGCCTCGGTGTCGCCACCGGGGTACTCGGGCCGGCCGGTCAGGCACTCCAGCAGCACCAGGCCGAGCGCGTAGACGTCGGCGGCGGGCCCCACCTCGGCCCCGCGCACCTGCTCGGGCGCGAGGTAGCCGGCCGTGCCGACCAGCATCCCGGAGCGGGTCACCCGGGTCACCTGGGCCTGTAGCGCGAGCCCGAAATCGGCCAGGTAGGCACGGCGCTCGCCGGGTTCGAGCAGGATGTTGGAAGGTTTCACATCGCGGTGCACGACGCCGTGCCGGTGCACGTGGGCCAGGATCTCGGCGATCTGCGCGCCGACCCGGGCGACCACCTCGGGCGCGAGCGGCTCGCGCATCCGGCGGCGCAGCGTGCCGCCCTCGACGGGCTGCATGACGTAGAACGGCCTGCCCCGGAACGAGCCGGTGTCGTACACCGTCACCACGCCGGGGCAGCGCAGCCCGGCCAGCATCTGGGCCTCCCGGTCCAGCCGGATCTGGTCCTCGGGCGTCGCGGTGCCCTGGAACAGCTTGATGGCGACCTTGCGGTCCAGCTTGGTGTCGAACGCCCGGTAGACCTCCGCCATGCCGCCGGACCCGTAGAGGTTGCCTAACGCGTACCGCCCGTGCACCACTTCACCGGTCAGGTCCCCGTCCCACATCCGGCCGACCTCCGCTGCTCTGACCGAGCCATCCGTGCGCCGAAAACTACCGTCACGCTCCGGAGCGGGCTACCCCGTTTGCTGTTTCGAGTCCATCTACCCGTAGCACTCCCGTCACAAACCGCCGCGTTTCACCGGTTCGGGCCCGATCACCGTGTTCGGGTTCGCGCAACAACGGGTAAACCGCCGACATGACCGGACACGAGCCGACCTTGGACGAGTTCATCGACGACCCGGAGGCCAAGCTGGAGGCGTTGGGCGAGGTCGACAGCACCAGGGAAGCCCAAGACCCGGAAGCCGACCCGGACGAGGAGTACCAGCGCGACGAGGTGTGACCACCGGCCCGTGCGGACCGGTGGCCACCCGGTCTCACGGTGCCGCGGTCGCGCAGGGCGTGGTGGGCGGTGTCGTCGTGGATGTGGGCGACGGCACGGTGTTCGGCGGGCCGCCGGAGGCCAGACGGGTGCCGCTGCACATGTGGGTGCTCACCGTCCCACTGGCCACGTCCCCGTGCGTGAACAGGAGGTACTTCGTGTTCACGGTCAGCCTTGTGCCGCACATCGCGCCGTTGGTGGCGGTGACGACGTCCACCCGACGTGGCACGTCACCCTTGTACTCCTTGGCCACCTTGACCGTGTAGCGGTACTGGTCGTCGTACGGCGTGTCCGGCTTGTTGGTCTCCAGCTTCTCGCTGAGCACGACACCGGCGAACACGTAGCCGGCCCGTGCGTAGCGCTGCGGCTCGCCTTCACCCGGTATGCAGCTGCACGCGCTGGCCGTGCCGGTGAACACCACGGTGAGGAGCCCTGCCGCCATGGTCGCCGCCGCTGCGGCGTGCGCCAGGAAGCGTAAGCGTGCCAATGGATCCCCCTCAGGTCGATGGGGCGGTGGAAGTCGAACAGGTCGGCGTCACCGTGGTGGACGTCGGCAACCCGGTGGTGACCGGCGGGCCACCACTGGCCAGGCGGGTCCCGTCGCACAGCCCGGACTCCACCCGCCGGTCGCTGCTGTCGCCCTTGCCGAACACCAGGTACTTGGAGCCGATCTGCAGGTCGATGCCGCACGCCGTCCCCTGCACGTGGGTGGCGACGTAGACGCGGCGTGGGACGTCGCCCTTGTACTCCTTGTTGACGATGACCGTGTAGATGAACCGGTCGTCCGCCCCGCTCGGATCGCGGACTTCGCGGTGCTTGGCGGTGACGACGCCGACGAACACGTGGTTCGCCCGCGCGTAACGCCAGGACTCGTTGTCACCCGGGTAGCAGCTGCACGCGCTCGCGGTACCGGTGAACACGGCGGTCAGCAGGCCCGCGGCCACTGTCGCCGCTGCGGCCACGTGCGCGAGGACACGAAAACGCGCCATAAGGATCCCCCTGGTATCCAGGCTGGTCGCGGCGGCGCCGGGGTCAGACTACTGCCCGGCGTGCAGGGCGAACCAGAGTTCCGCCCGCACGCCCGGGGAGTCCAGCGAACGGCCCAGCAGCTCCTCCGCGCGGCGCACCCGGTTGCGCATGGTGTGCCGGTGCACGCCCAGCTTCGCCGCTGCCGGGTCCCACTGGCCGTGGCAGCCCAGCCACACCCGCAGCGACTCCCGCAGCGGCGCGTCCAGCGGGGCCAGCAGGGTGGCCGCGTGCTGGGCTGCATCGGTTGCCAGCAAACCGGATCCGGGCACGTCGGCGAAGGTCGCGACCTTCTCCTCGGCGGCCCGCAGGGCTTCCCGGTAGCCGCGCGCGACGCTGCCCGCGTCGACCTCGCCCGAGGCGTGCGCGGGCCCGTCGACCTCCTGCGCCAGCACCACCACGTGCCCCTCGTACTCGGCCCGGAACCCCGGCGGTTCGACCGGTCGCGCCCCCGAAACCTCCTTCGGCAGCACGAAGACCCGGAACGGCCCGGCCGGCGCGTCGGCGACCGGCAGCCCGGCGAGCAGCAGGCGGAACTGGGCGGTGCGCAGGTCGCGGCGCACCCCGTCCACCGCGTCGGACTGCGCGAGCGCGAGGGTGAGCAGCGAGGCGGCGGTGTTGACGATGTGCCGGTCGGCGGCGTCCAGTGGACCGGCGGTGGCCACGGCGAGGTAGCCGCGCCGGCCGAGGACCTGCATCGCCAGGTGCCGCTCCCCCGCCTGCCACGCCGAGCCCGCCGGGCCGGCACCCAGCCGGCGGGCCTCCTCGCGCAGATCGGGCAGCTCGCCGCTGACGTGCGCGGTCTCGCCGGACGCGTCGAGCAGCGCCACCGCGCCGCCGATCAGCACGGCGAGCCGGCGCACCACGGCCTCGGTCGAGGTCAGCGCGGCCCGGGTGAGCGCCCGCTGGGCGTCGCTGGTGCGGGTCAGGTTGGCGTACTCGTCCGCCGCGACGGCCCGGGACACGGCCTTGGTGATCGCGATGAACGGGACCCGGCGGGGCACCTCGACCAGCGGCAGCCCGGCCGCGCGGGCGGCGGCGACCAGGTCGGCGGGCACGGTCGCGTGGCTCAGCCCGGTGCCGAAGCCCAGGCCGACCGCGCCCGCGTCGACCAGCCGGCGCACGTAGGCGCGGTGCGGGCCGAGCGCGATGCCGGTGGTCAGCAGCAGCTCGCCGCCTTCGAGGAACGGCGTGGGGTCGGCCAGCTCGGTGCTGTGCACCCAGGCGACCGGCCGGTCCAGGCCCGTGGCGACGTGCACCGGCAGGCCCACCTCGCGGGCCAGGCTCTCCAGCGTGAGCGGCATGGACACTTTGTACAGCGTTCGAGCCCACGTTCGCCATTTCCTCCACTGGCCGGTTCGGCTCCGGGGACGGATGCTGGACCCGTGACCCGACTGCGCACCCAGATCCCCGGCCCCCGGTCGTTGGACCTCGCCGCCCGCCGCAAGGGCGCCGTCGCGGCCGGCGTCGGCTCGACCCTCCCGGTCTACGTCGAGCGCGCCGAGGACGGGCTGCTGGTCGACGTGGACGGCAACCGGCTGATCGACCTCGCGTCGGGCATCGCGGTCACCGGCGTCGGCAATCCCGCGCCGCGCGTGGCGGCGGCCGTGCACGAGCAGATCGACCGGTTCAGCCACACGTGCTTCATGGTCACGCCCTACGAGGGGTACGTGGAGGTGTGCGAGCGGCTCAACGCGCTGACGCCCGGCACGCACGAGAAGCGCTCGGTGCTGTTCAACTCCGGCGCGGAAGCCGTGGAGAACGCGGTGAAGATCGCCCGCCACGCCACCGGGCGCACGTCGGTCGTCGTGTTCGACCACGCCTACCACGGGCGCACGAACCTCACGATGGCGTTGACCGCCAAGAACATGCCGTACAAGCAGGGTTTCGGGCCGTTCGCCCCCGAGGTGTACCGCGCGCCGATGTCCTACCCGTACCGCGACGGGCTCACCGGCCCCGAAGCCGCCGCGCGGGCGATCGACGTGATCGAGAAGCAGGTCGGGGTCCCCGCCTGCGTGCTGATCGAGCCCATCCAGGGCGAGGGCGGGTTCATCGAGCCCGCGCCGGGGTTCCTGGCCGCGCTGGCGGACTGGTGCCGGGAGCGCGGCGCGCTGCTGGTCGCCGACGAGATCCAGACCGGGTTCTGCCGCACCGGCGCGTGGTTCGCCGCCGAGCACCAGGACGTGGTGCCCGACCTGGTCACCACCGCCAAGGGCATCGCCGGCGGGCTGCCGCTGGCCGCGGTGACCGGGCGCGCCGAGGTGATGGACGCCGTGCACAGCGGCGGGCTGGGCGGCACGTACGGGGGCAACCCGATCGCCTGCGCCGCCGCGCTCGGCGCGATCGACACCATGGCCGAACTCGACCTCAACGCCGCCGCCCGGCGGATCGAGGCCACCGTCCTCCCCCGGCTGCGCGCCGCCGTCGGCCGGCACGGCGACGTGCGCGGGCGCGGCGCGATGCTCGCGGTCGAGTTCGCCGACCGGACCCCCGAGGTCGCCGCGCGGGTGGCCGGCGCGTGCCACGCGGCCGGCGTGGTCGTCCTCACCTGCGGGACCCACGGGAACGTCATCCGCCTCCTGCCGCCGCTGGTGATCCCCGACGGGGTGCTGGACGAGGGCGTGGCGGTGCTGGAACAGGCAATTGTCGAAGGAGTCGGACGATGAACACCCCGTACTGGGTCGCCGGGCAGGCCACGTCGAGCGCGGACGTCGTGGAGGTGCGCAGCCCGTACGACGGCGCGCTCGCCGGGACGACGTCGAACGCGACGGCGCAGGACGTCGAACGGGCCGTGGCCGCCGCGGCCGACGTGGCCGAGGAGTTCGCCTCGCTGCCCGCGCACGCCCGCTCCGCCGCGCTGGACCACGTGTCCCGCCGGCTGGCCGAGCGCGCCGAGGAGGTCGCGGCGCTGATCACCGCGGAGTCCGGCAAGCCGCTCAAGTGGTCCCGGATGGAGGTGGCACGGGCGGTCTCGACGTTCCGCTGGGCCGCCGAGGAGGCCCGCCGGTTCTCCGGCGAGCTCCAGCGGCTGGACACCGACCCGGCCGCGACCGGCCGGCTGGCGCTGGTCCGCCGGTCGCCGCGTGGCGTGGTGCTGGGCATCGCGCCGTTCAACTTCCCGCTCAACCTGGTGGCGCACAAGGTCGCGCCGGCCATCGCGGTGGGCGCGCCGATCGTCCTCAAGCCCGCCCCGGCCACCCCGCTGGTGGCGCTGCTGCTGGGCTCGATCCTGGCCGAGACCGACCTGCCGGCGGGCTCCTGGTCGGTGATCCCGGTGCCCAACGAGGTCGCCGGCGAGCTGGTCGCCGACCCGCGCCTGCCGGTCGTGTCGTTCACCGGGTCCGGCCCGGTCGGCTATGGGATCCTCGACCGGGTGCCGCGCAAGCACGTCGTGCTGGAACTGGGCGGCAACGCCGCCGCCGTCGTCTGCCCGGACTGGGCGGACCTGGACTGGGCGGCGCAGCGGATCGCCACCTTCGCGATGTACCAGGGCGGGCAGTCGTGCATCTCGGTGCAGCGGGTGTACCTGCACGCCGACGTGTACGACGCGGTGGCCGAGGCGGTCGTGGCGCACGTGCGCAAGCTCGGCACCGGCGCGCCGCAGGACCCGTCGACCGACGTCGGCCCGCTGATCAACGAGGCCGCCGCGCAGCGGGTGGAGAGCTGGGTGGACGAGGCCGTGGCGGCGGGCGCGACCCTGCTCACCGGCGGCACCCGGGACGGGGCGGTCTACGCGCCGACCGTGCTGGCCGACGTGCCGGCCGACTGCAAGGTGGTCGACGAGGAGGTCTTCGGCCCGGTGGTCGTGCTGACCAGGGTGGCGTCGGTCGAGGAGGCGTTCGACAAGGTCAACGACTCCCGGTTCGGCCTTCAGGCGGGCCTGTTCACCACCGACGTGCGGCTGGCGTTCAAGGCGTCCAAGCGCCTGGCGGTCGGCGGTGTGATCGTCGGCGACGTCCCGAGCTTCCGCGCCGACCAGATGCCCTACGGCGGCGTGAAGGAGTCCGGCACCGGCCGCGAGGGCGTGCACGCCGCGATGACCGACCTGACCGAGGAACACGTCCTGGTCCTCACCGGCCTCGACCTGTAACCCCGCGGCAGCCCGAAACCCCCGTGCCCTCCACACCACCCGGTGTGGAGGGCACGCGCATCCACGGTGGAGGTCCTGGGCGGTACGCGGAGCGGGGCGGATCCACACCCGTGCCCGCCGGCGGCGACTGATCCGGGCGGGACGCCCCTACCACTTGCCCGGCTCGGCGTACCCGCAGGTCTGCGGGCTCCGGCGGGCGGTTCGGCGCCATCGCGGGGATTGCGGGCTCCGGGCGCTCCGGCCGACGCCCGACGCGGGCCGGCTTCGCCCTTTCGGGTTCTGCACCGACAGGGCCGGGGTGGTTACCGTGGCTGTTGCGCTCGCCGTTGCCCTGGAACACCCACCGGATCGGGGTGATCGCCCTTGTCAGTCGACAGCCCCCCGCTGCACCACACGATCCTCGCGATCGACATCGAGCGGTGGGGTGATCCGGCCCGCACCGACGGGCACCGCCGCATCATGCACAGCGGCCTGTTCGCCGCGGTGCGCCAGGCGTTCGCCGACATCTCGGTCGAGTGGGCGTCCTGCGTGTTCGAGAACACCGGTGACGGGATGCTCGTCCTCATCCCGGCCACGGTGTCCGGCGGGCACCTGATGGACCTGCTGCCCTCCCGCATCACCGCGGCCGTCCGGCGGCACAACGACGTCTCGGCGACCGAGGCGCGCATGCGGCTGCGGATAGCCCTGCACGAGGGGCCGGTGCGGGTGGTCCCGGACGGGCAGATCTCCACCGCGATCACCGTGGCGTGCCGGTTGCTCGAGTCGGCCGAACTCCGCGCGGCGCATCGGGTCTCGGGCGAGCCGGTGACGATCATGGTGTCGGACCTGTTCTACCGCAACGCGATCCACCACGACCCGGCGACCGAACCCGAGCGGTACCGCAGGGTCGCGGTCACGGTGAAGGAACTGACCGAGCACGCGTGGATCCGCTCGCCCGCCGCCACACCCCGCCCGCTCCGGTTGTCCGAAGCGACAGAGCCCTCCCCCGCGCAGCCCTCCCCCGCGCAGCCCTCCCCGCCGGAGCGCGCCCCGGCAGAGCCGACCCGGGCGGTGAACGGGGTGGTGCCGCCGCACCGGCCCGCCGACCGCCCGGACCCGCTCGACGAGCTGGTCGAGGCGCTGGAGGCGGTGCCGTCGATGCGCGACCACCACAGCCGGGAGACCGTGCTCGACCTGCTGCCGGCCGGGATCTCCGGCGACGTCCCGCGCAACAGCCGGACCAGGGCCTTCGTCGTCGGCCTGGTGCTCACCTGCCGGAAGTTCGAGGGCGGTTTCGACCACCTCCGGGTGGCGCTGGGCCGGGTGGAGGGCGACACCATCCCGATGCGACGGGTCCACCTGGCGATCGAGCCCTGGGTCGCACTCTGAAACGAACCGGGCGACCCACCGATTTGCTGAATGTGGAACTCGGCTGGGTGAAGATTTGTCAGACTGGCGAGGGATGAGGACGACAGGGGGCCGTCGGATGATCCGCACGAGTGACGACACGGTGGAAAGAGGTGTGGTTCTGCCGCTCGTCACGGCCTTGGTGAAGCTCCCCTCGCTGGCCGATCCGACAACCCGGTCTTCGGTGACCCGACTGCTCGCCGATGAATTGCGAGAGCCGCTCACGATAGCGAATCACCCGAATGCGGTGATCCACCTTTCCCACCTGGCCGAGTACTGCACCGAACGCCCCCGGCGCCTGGTCGCGCTCCTGCGGGTGCTGAGCCTGGTGGAGCCCGACACGAGGCCGATGAACGACCTCCGTCGGCACATTGGCATGATGCACACCCTCGACCTGTTCGAACCGGACGACCTGACAAGGCTGTTGAAGTTGCTCGGCGGAATCGTCGTACCCGACATCGCGGACATCTACCGCGCGGTCGCCGGCGACGCCGCTTCCGGACTGGGCCGGGCGACCACTTACCTCGAGGTCTTCTCGATCCTGGAGGACCTCAATTCACGGCCGGACGGCATACCTCGCCCGATCGTGTTCATCGAGCACGTCGCGGTGAAAGTGCGCAAAGACCTGGCCATCGAACTCCGGCTCTGGGTCGACGAGCAGGCGGCGAAGCGCGAGATCACCGCCGAGGTCGCCGCACTGCGGGAGAGCCTGCGGACCGACCCGCCGGACGACTCGCCCCCGGCCCCCGGCACGGTCGCCTACCTGCTGCTGGCGCTGCGCGGCGAGGGCCCGTCCGGCGACCTCTACCGGCTCACCCCGGCCCGGCACCTCGGCATCACCGCCGAGTGGTCGCCGCGGGTCGCCACCGACCGGGTGGGCCCGCTGGAGGCCATCCAGACCCACGTCGCCGACCTGGTCGAGCAGGCGGAGCGCGACTGGGCGTCGTTCGAACCGGACATCCGGATCGAGTTCATCCTGGACCGCGACAACATCAACCTGGCCGTCGACCAGTGGCCGGCCGAGAACGACGAGGCCGTCCCGGAGCCGATCGGCAGCCGCTACCAGGTCGTGGTGCGCAGCCTGGAGCGCAACTCCGACGACAAGTACCTGCGGGTGTGGCGCCGGCGGTGGCGCGCCCTGGCCGGGCAGGCCCGCACCTGCCGGCCGGTCGACCGCGACGGGTGCGTCCGGGCCCAGGACGCGACCCAGGACGGCGTGCGCGAGCTGCGGTCCATGCTCAGCCGCCGGCACGAGGTGGTCGCCCTGCTGCTCAGCGGGCCGCCCAAGGCCGACCCCGAGCCGCAGGACGAGATCACCTCGGCGGTGAAGGCCGGCGTCCCGCTGATCCTCTGGCACCGCAAGAGCAGCCCGGACAAGAGCTTCGTCCGCGCGGTGGACTACCTGCTGCACGACGAGGACGACGACCACCCCTTCCTCGAACGGGTGCGCCGGGCGCGCGCCACCGCGTTCGGCGAGCGCCACGTCGCGCACCCGTGCGGCGAGCTGTCGGTCCTCTACGACGACCCCATGCGCCGGGTCCTGCCCCACCGGGCCGCGCCGCCGGAGGAGGTGGCGGTCGGGTGAAGCGCTGGTGGCTGTACCACGGCACCGGCGGGATCGCCGCGAACCCGATCGCCGCGCTGCCCGAGCCCCCGCCGTGGCGGCGGTTCACCGGGACGGGCCAGGCCACCCGGCCTACCGACGACGGCGGCGAGGGCGCGCGCAAGGTCGGCCACGTGCCCGGCGTGCCGCGCACCCCGGCCCCGCACGAGGTCGAGATGGTCAACTCGTGCCTCTACCTGCGCCGCCCGCTGCTGGTCACCGGAGACCCCGGCACCGGCAAGTCGGCGCTGGCGTACCTGATCGCCCGCGAGCTGGGCCTCGGCCCGGTGCTCCGGTGGCCGATCACGAGCCGCACGATGCTCAACGACGGCCTGTACCTCTACGACGCGATCGCGCGCGTCCAGGCGTCCAACGCCCTGGGCGGCACGCCCGACATCGGCGACTACATCCACCTCGGCCCGCTGGGCACCGCCCTGCTCGCGGCCGACCTGCCCCGGGTGCTGCTGATCGACGAGCTCGACAAGGGCGACATCGACCTGCCCAACGACCTGCTCAACGTCTTCGAGGAGGGCGAGTACGAGATCCCGGAGCTGGTCCGGTTCGCCCGGACCCAGTCCGAGGTGACCGTGCTGACCTCGGACGTCGGCCACCACGCGACGGTGCGCGACGGGCGGGTGCGCTGCCGGGAGTTCCCCGTCGTGATCATCACCAGCAACGGCGAGCGCGAGTTCCCCTCGGCGTTCATGCGGCGCTGCCTGACGCTCAAGCTGGAGGCGCCCGACCGCGACCGGCTGGCCGCGATGGTCGCCTCGCACTTCGGCCACGACCACGACCTCGACGTGTACCAGTTCATCGACGAGTTCCAGCGGCGGGCGGCGGAGGCCGGTCCGCTGGCGGCCGACCAGTTGCTCAACGCCGTCAACATGGCCATCAGGTTGACCACATCGGGTACCTACGAGCCGGACAGTGAGTGGGCCGGCCTCGTCCTGAAGCTCTGGCACCCACTATCGGCGGAGCACGGATGACCCAACCGCGTGATAGCGCCGCGGTCGATGTCGTCCTGCTCCAACATTGGGAGGCGACCAAGGGCCGGGCAGCACGGTCGAGCACCTCGGACCTCAGCCTCCACGAGGTCCGGGACGCCGTCTGGCTGGCCACCAGGTTGGTCGAGACCGCCGACCGTGCAGCGCGTCCGGCTCCACCCGACCCCTCCGCCCCGGACGCGGTGGCGGACCCGGCACCCCAGGAACAGCCACCGCGTTCCGAGGAGGCTGCCACGGAACCCGACGACCCCGCCGACCCGGGAGTCCCGGAAACCCTCCCCGAGCCGCGCGCCCAGCGGGACTGGGCCCGCGGGCCGCTGTCGTTGCCGCCCGCCGACCCCGCGCCCGACCGCGCGGACGGCGCGCCGACGGCCGCCGCGGGCTGGCCGACCCTGCCCGGACTGCCCGACCGGCACGGCATCAGCCGCGCACTGCGGCCCTTGGCGCGCCACCGGTCCCCGTCGCCGTGGCGGGTCGTGGTGGACGAGGAGAAGACCGCGGTGCGGGCCGCGCAGGACTCGCTGTGGATCCCGGAGTGCCGCCCCGCGCCGTGGCACCGCTTCGAGGTGGCGCTCGTCGTGGACACGGTGGTGGCGCCGGACATCTGGGAGCCGACCGTCACCGAGTTCCGCTCGCTGCTCGATCACCAGGGAGCGTTCCGCAACATCCGCACCTACCGGCTCGACTCGGCCCACGCGGACCCCGACCGGCTGACGCTGCGCAGCGAGGGCGGCGCCCGGCACCACTGGCGGCACCTGGTCGAGCCGACCGGCAACCGGATCGTCCTGGTGCTGACCGACACCGTCGCCGAGGGCTGGCACACCGGAGCCGTCGGCCACGTGCTGCACGAGTACGGGATCCGCGCGCCGGTGGCCGTGGTCCAGACGCTCGCGCACCGGCTGTGGCAGCTCGGCGGGCTGCCCACGCGGCGGATGCGGTTGTCCGCGCCGCGCCCCGGCTGCCCGAACCGGGCGCTGCGGGTCGCGGGCAAGACCGACTCCGACGTCATCCCGGTGCCGGTGCTGGGCCTGGCCGAGGACTGGATGGCGGGCTGGGCGCGGCTGCTCACCTCGCCCGGCGCGGAGTGGGTGGAGACGACCGCGGCGCTGGTCGGTCCGCAGACCGAGATACCGCCCTCGGAACTGCCCGACGACGAGCCGGTCACCGCCGCCCAGCGGGTCCGCCGGTTCCGGTCCTACGCCTCGACCGACGCGGTGGAGCTGGCCGGGCTGCTGGCCGCCACCCCGCTCGCGCCCCGGCTGATGACGCTGGTCCAGCGGGTGCTGCTGCCGGGCGCGGACCTCTCGGTGCTCGCCGAGGTGATGCTCGGCGGCCTGCTGACCAAGCTGCCCGGCGACGGCCGCGACCCGAGCGCGGTCGCCTACGACTTCCACGACGACGTGCGCAGCGAGCTGCTGGCCATCGGCCGCCGCGGCAGCACGGCGCGGGTGGCGCGGGTCCTGGACGACTACGCGGGATCCGCGATCCCGGCCCTGCGCGCCTACCGCGCCGCGGTGGACGACCCGACGATCGACACCCCCGAGGCCACGCCCGACTCCACGCCGTTCCTGCTGGTCCAGGAGGCAGTGCTGCGCGCCCTCTCCGGCCCTTACCTGCCCAGGTCGAAACGCCTCCGCGAGGCACTGGGGTTAGCGACCCCGGTCGTCCCGGGCGGAAGTCGACCAGCAGGAAGTTCGGCGAATCGGGAGAACAACGACTTGACCACAACCGAGCCGCGGTCACCAGTCGACGAGACTGCGCAGCCGTCCGGAGGAGAAGAGACAATGACCGCTCCCGGCATCACCACCGACCCGGTGCCCGAGCGCCGCCCGGCCGCGCTCCAGCCCCAGATCTGGGGACAGATCCCGTTGCGCAACCCGATCTTCGTCGGGCGGGAACAACTGCTGGAGGACCTCCGGACGCGGTTGAGCGAGTCGGGCACCACGGCGGTGCTGCCGGAAGCGCTGCACGGGCTCGGCGGCGTCGGCAAGTCGCAGACGGTGGTCGAGTACCTGTACCGGCACTCCGCCGAGTACGACGTGGTCTGGTGGATCCCGGCCGAGCACCCGGCGCAGATCCGCAACAGCTTCGTCGAACTGGCGAAGAAGCTGGGCGTGGCCGGGTCGGGCACCGCCGAGGCGGCGGTGCCCGCCGTGCGCGAGGCGTTGCGCAAGGGCGTGCCGCACCAGCGCTGGGTCCTGGTGTTCGACAACGCCGACCGGCCGCAGGACGTGCGCCAGTTCTTCCCGGCCGGGGCCGGTCACATCATCGTGACCTCCCGCAACTCCGCGTGGGAGGGGTTCGCCCGCCCGGTCGAGGTCGACCTGTTCACCCGCCACGAGAGCATCGAGCTGCTGCGCCGGCGCGGCGGCGGGATCGAGGACACCGAGGCCGACGCGCTGGCCGAGGCGCTGGGCGACCTGCCGCTGGCGGTCGAGCAGGCCGCGGCCTGGCGCGCGCAGACCGGGATGCAGGTGGCCGAGTACCTCGACCTGCTGGAGCAGAACCGCACCGAACTGCTGGAGGCGGATCCGCAGGCGACCGACCAGCTGCCGGTCGCGGCGGCGTGGAACGTGCCGCTCAACAAACTGGCCACCGAACAGCCCGCGGCCCTCCAGCTGCTCCAGGTGTGCGCGTTCTTCGGGCCCGAACCGATCTCCCAGAAGCTGTTCCGGGGGGCCCGCGACGTACCGGTCCCCGAAGCGCTCGCCCAGGCGTTCGGCGATCCCATCAAGATCAGTCGCGCGGTCAAGGAGATCACCCGCTACAGCCTCGCCAAGATCGACCACCGCAACAACGCGCTCCAGTTGCACCGGTTGGTGCAGACGGTGCTGAAGAACAAGTTGAGCCCGTCCGAGCAAGACGAGATGAGGCACGCAGTGCACGTGCTGCTGGTCAACGGCGACCCCGGAGACCCGGACGCCGCCGCCAACTGGCCCCGCTACGCCGAACTGCTCCCGCACGCCCTCGTGTCGCGCGCGGTGGAGAGCAAGGACAAGTGGGTCCGGGTGCTGGTCATCAACCTGGTCCGCTACCTGCTCCGGATCGGTGACTTCGGTGCCGCCCGCGACCTCGCGGGCCAGGCCAAGGAGTGCTGGACCGAGGCCCTGGGCGAGCGCGACCGGGACACCCTGGAGATCAGCCGGCGGTACGCGATCGCCCTGCGCCGGCTCGGTTTCGTGAGCGAGGCCCGCACCCTCAACGAGCGGACCCGGGAACTGGTCCGCGAGGTCGTCGGCGAGGAGGACGAGCAGTACCTCGGGATGCTGGACACCGTGGCGGCCGACTACCGCAGCGAAGGCCGCTTCGCCGAGGAGCTCCGGCTCCAGCAGGAGGTCTACGAGCGGGCGGGCGCCATCCTCGGCGCGGACGACCCGGGGACGTTGAACTACGGCTTCAACCTGGCGGGCTGCTACCGCATCATGGGCCAGTACGAGCAGGCCCGTGAGCTGGACCAGGCCATCATGCGGCGGCGCGGTGCCGTGCTGGGCGCGAACCACCTCCAGACGTTCGGCTCCCGCAACGCCTACTGCATGGACCTGCGCGAGTGCGGGCAGTACCTGGAGGCGGCCAGGCAGCAGGAGGACAGCCTCAACTACCTGCTGGAGGTGGCGGGCCCGGACAACCCGCAGTCGATCGGCGCGACCCGCAACCTGTCGGTGGCGCTGCGCAAGGCGGGCTTCCACGACCGGGCCAACGAGTACTCCGGCGACTGCCTCGCGCGCTACCGCCGCCGGCACGGGGACGACCACGCGGACACCATCACCGCGGAGATGAACGTCTCCACCGACCTGCGGCACCTGGGCGAGCTGGAGGAGGCGCTGAAGCTGGCGCGGGGCAGCCACGAGCGGTTCCAGGCGCTGATGACCCCGGGCCACCTGTTCACCCTGGTCGCCGCGCTCAACCTGGCCGTGATCCTGCGCCTGCACGGTGAACCGGACGAGGCGCTGGCGCTCGACCGGCAGACCCACGCGGCGCTGCTCGACCTGTTCGGCGGGGACCACCCGACGACGCTGATCGCGGCGACGAACCTGGCCAGCGACCTGGCGGCGAAGGGCGAGCACGCCGAGGCGCGGTCGCTGGACGTGGCGACCAAGGCGCGGTCGGAGCGGGTGCTGGGTCCCGACCACCCGTCGACGCTGGCGGTGGCGCTCAACCTGGCGCTCGACCTGGCGGCGCTGGGCGAGGACGACGAAGCCGCCCTGCTGCACAGCAAGACCGTCCAGAGCCTGCGCACCGTGCTCGGCGACAACCACCCGGCCGTGGTGGCGGCCACCCAGCACGTCCGGGCGAACTGCGACAGCGACACCATGCAGTTGTGAGCACCGGTCAGCCGGCGGCCTGGTCGAACCAGGCCGCCAGGTCCGCCGGGTCGGGTGCCGCGCCCGACCTCGTCGCGACCCGGTGGTGCACCGCCCGGACCAGCTCCGGGCGCAGCCGCAGGGCGGCCGACCGCAGGGCGACGCCGAGCCCGACCCACGCGGCCGCGTCGCCGGGCGTGACGCGCAGGCGCGCGAGGTAGCCGGCGGTCGCGGCGGCGCGGTCGCCGAGCACCAGCGCGACGTCGGGGCCGTGCCGGTCGGCGACCTTCCCGGCCCGGTAGGGGTCCAGCACGCGCAGCCTGAGCAACGCCTCCAGCGCGGACGTGCCCGTGCCGGAGGACGGCTCGACGTGGGACTCCGGCACCGGCGCGGGCCGTCCGCCCCGGGACCACGCGTCGGCCAGGGCGACGACCGCCGCCCGGTCCGGGCGGGCGTGGCGCAGCCGCCACGTGGCGCGGTGGGTGTCGGTGATCATCGCGACCGACTCCGCGAGCCCGTCGGGCAGGTCGGTCGGCGCGGCCGCGGCGAGCCGGACGGAGGCCGCGGCGGCGAACTCGCGGCCGAGGTCGGTCAGCTCGGTCAGACCGCGCAGCGTGCGGACGGCCTCCCCCACCTGGTGGGCGCGCAGTGCGTAGCTGAAGTGCGCGTGGGCCTCGGGCTCGTCCGACGACAGGTGACGGCGCTGCACGTTCCAGTACTCGACGACCGTGACGAAGGCGTAGACGCCGTGCAGCAGGCCCGCGACGGGCCGGGGGTCGTCGCGCCACGGCGCGTAGAACCGCTCCTGCCCACTGCCGTCGTGGAGGTCCACCAGGTCCATCAGCGCGTTGACCTTGGAGTGCTGCAACTCGTGCACGAGGGCCTCGCCGAACTGCGTGGCCGACCGCTTGGGCGACATCGCGACCGCGCCGAACGCCGCGGTGGACGACGCGGCGAACACGTTGCGGTCGGCGTCCAGCGGGACGATCGTGGACAGGCAGGCAGCCAGCTCCTCCGCCCAGCCGGGGTGCGCGTGGGTCAGCAGGTCCCACGCCTCGTCCATCAGCTTGCGCCACTCGGCGCACTCGGCCTCGCCCAGCGGGCGGGGCGGTACCGGTGCGCCGAACTCGCGGTACGGGTCGAGGTCGTCGAAGATCAGTTCGACGGCCTGCCCGCGCACCGAACTCCGGTGCCGCTTCACGGGTTCGAACGTCGCGGGGACCGTCGCGCCCAGCGCGGCGAGGGTGACGCCCGGGGCGTCGTGCCGCAGCACCACGTGGCCGACCGGGAAACCGGTCGCCGGCCGGTACACCCCGACCGACGGCAGGGTGACCGCGCCGTGCACGACGGGCACCGGGATCTCGCACCGCAGCCCGAC
Source organism: Saccharothrix espanaensis DSM 44229 (assembly GCF_000328705.1). Classification (NCBI taxonomy): domain Bacteria; kingdom Bacillati; phylum Actinomycetota; class Actinomycetes; order Pseudonocardiales; family Pseudonocardiaceae; genus Saccharothrix; species Saccharothrix espanaensis. The sequence continues at coordinate 6,892,528 of NC_019673.1, forward strand.
GCGGACGGCCGCCGCGGCGGCCAGCGCGTGGAAACCGCCGACCTCGGCGGGCATCGGCGTCGCGTCGGGGGCGCTGCCCAGCGCGTGGCGCAGCACGCGGGTGAGCCACACGCCCACCGACGGCAGCATCAGCAAGTCCTCGACCATGTCGGGCGCGATTCGCTCGGCTTCCGCGAGCAACGTCCACGCCCGGTCGACATCGGCGAACGGTCCGAGCCCCGCCGGTGATTCCACCGCCCCCGCGAATGTCCGCAAGCGCAGTCTGCGAAGGCTGTGCTGACTTTCCCGCAATAGTGCGATTCCGCTTCTCGACACCGGTCCGGAACAGATCTGGTCGAAGACGGAACGCGGCAGGCCGTGCGTCGTCAGCCGTCCCCGGCCCGCTTCCTCATCAGTCACGCTGTACCTGGACCGCCACCCCGTGCGCACCGGCCCGGACCAGGCACTCCGTCCGCCGGACCGCCTGCTGGAAGGACGGTTCGCGGAGATCTCGGAGTTCCGACAACGGTATCCCGGTGAGCTTGAGCACCCGCGACGGCAGTTCCGCCGGAGAAAGTGCTGCCACGCCGACCGCCTCCCCACGTTCGTCCACCTCACCGCATGATGCCCGAACGACTCCGGTCGCGTCTGCACCCAGCCGGATATTCCCCCGGCGGCCGACAGGTCTATTCCGGTCGCACTCGCGCGGTGAGGAAGGCGTCGGCCCAGCGGGCTTTCGGATCGACGTCGACCAGCAGCAGCTTCACCAGCAGGGTGAGCGGGATCGCCAGCACCGCGCCGAGCGGACCGATCAGCCACGCCCAGAACAGCAGCGCCAGGAACGTGACGGTGGCCGACAGGCCCACCGAGTCGCCGACGAACCGGGGCTGGATCAGGGTCTGCACCACGAAGTTCAGCACGCTGTAGATCACGACCACCCACACCGCGGTCTGCCAGCCGCCCTCCAGCAGCGCCAGCACGACCGGCGGCAGCAGACCGAGCACGAATCCCACGTTGGGGATGTAGTTGGTGATGAACGCCAGCAGCGCCCACAGGATCGGCAGCGGGATGCCGATGATCGCCAGGGCGACGCCGTCGAGCACCGCGACGATCAGCCCGAAGACCGTCGACACCACCAGGTAGCTGCGGGTGCCGGCGGCGAACTTCGCCAGCGCCGCCGCGACCTCCGGCCGGTCGGCGGCGATCACCGCCATCCGCGCGCCGGTGCTGCCCGCGTCGACGCTGAGGAACAGCAGCAGGCACAACAGGAACACGATGTTCGAGGCGAGGCCGCCCACGCTGCTCAGCACGGTGCCGAGGATGCCCGCCACCTTGCCCACGTCGAGGCTGTCGGCGACCTTGCGCAACTCCTGCGCGCCCACGCCGAACCGGGACAGCTCGCTCGCCGCCGCGTCGGCCAGGTCCCGCGCCCGGTCGGCGTACTGGGGCACCTCGGTCGCCAACTGGGCCACCGACACGACGAGCACGACGACCAGCGACAGCAGGATGGCGTAGACGCCGATCACCAGCGCGGTCGCGGCCACCCAGTTCGGCAGTCCCCGGCGGCGCAGCCGGCCGTGCACCGGGCTGACCGCGATGACCAGCGTGAGCGCCAGGAACACCGGGCCGACCAGCCACGACACCGCCATGATCCCGGCACCCGCGATCACCGCGGCGGCCGTGCCCAGCAGCACGACGAGTCCTCGGGGGAGGTCCATCCCCGGAGGGTAAGGCCGACACCGCGACCCGGCCCGCCGGTAGCGTTGCCGATCATGCGCGTCACGTCGCCCGCGGGCGGGCCGCTGCCGGGACTGCCGTCCGGGCGGCCGGTGCTGGTGCTGGTCGGCGGCGCGGACGGGATGGCGGCCGGCGAACTCGCCCGGCTGTGCGACGTGTTCGCCGACCTGGTGCCGGTGCTGGACGCGCTGGGCGCCGCGGTGGTGGACGGCGGCACCGACAGCGGCGCCATGCGGGCCATCGGCCGGGCGCGGGCGCGGCGGCACGGCCGGTTCCCGCTGATCGGCGTCGTGGCCGAGGGCGTGCCGGCGGTGGTCGAGCCCCACCACACGGCGATCGTGCGGGTGCCGGGCGAGCGCTGGGGCGACGAGTCGCCGTGGCTGGCCTCGATCGCGACCGAGGTCGCCGGGGGCCGGCCGACGGTCACCGTCCTGGTCAACGGCGGCGACATCACCTTCCAGGACGCGACGGCGAGCCTGGCCCTGGGGCGGCCGCTGGTGGTGGTGCGCGGCACCGGCCGGGCCGCCGACGCGATCGCCGGGGCGAGCGGCCCCGGGGCGGCGCTGATCGCCGACTCGCCGCTGACCACGGTCGTGGCACCGGCCGGCCTGGCCGCGCACGTCGACCGGGTGCTGCGCGGCTGATCACGGCCCGGTGGCCGGGGGAGTTCGTGGCACGCCCGTCGATCACTCGGCACTATGGGAGCCATGCCTGCCGATCACCAGGGCCCTGCCGGAGCCACCGACGTCGCCCCCAGAAGCACCACCGCGGCGAACGTCGCCGCAGCGAACGCCGCCGTGAAGAACGACTACGACAGCTTCGCCGAGGGGTACACGGCCGAGAACGAGACCAACCTGATCAACGCCCACTACACCCGGCCCGCGGTCCTCGACCTGGCCGGTGACGTGACCGGTCGGCGGGTCCTCGACGCCGGCTGCGGAGCCGGTGCCACCGCCGCGGCGCTGCGCGACCGGGGTGCCGTCGTGGCCGGCTTCGACCGCAGCACCAAGATGGTGGAACTGGCCCGGCGGCGGCTCGGCGACGACGTGGACCTGCGGGTCGCCGACATCGCCGCCCCGCTGCCGTACCCCGACGCCGCGTTCGACGACGTCGTCGCGTCGCTGGTGCTGCACTACCTGGAAGACTGGTCCGCGCCGCTGGCCGAGCTGCGGCGCGTGCTCAAGCCCGGCGGCCGGCTGATCGTGGTCGTCAACCACCCCGTCATGCTGAAGATGCAGCACCCCGAAGCCGACTACTTCGCGATCAGCAAGTGGTCCGCCGAGGACACCTTCGGCGGCCAGCAGGCCGTGCTCACGTTCTGGCACCGCCCGCTGCACGCGATGACCGACGCGTTCACCGCCGCCGGCTTCCGCACGTCGGTCATCAGCGAGCCGCACCCGTCACCGGATGCCCGCGAACTCTTCCCCGAGGAGCTCGCGAAGTTCCCCTCCGGGGCCTTCATGTGCTTCCTGTTCTTCGTCCTGGAAGCCGTCTGACCGGCCTACTCCGCCGATCCGGCCGGCGCAGGTGACGGGTCGTCGTCCGGCCGCGCGGCGGGGGCCCGCTCGTCGGACAGGGCCAGGAGCCGCTCGGCGTGGCCGAAACCGATCCGGGGGCTTGGTGCCGGCCGGTTCGGAGGTTGGTAGTAGTAGCCGAGGCCGTGCGCGGTGACGATCGTGGCGACCGACAGGCCGGCGCCGGCGAGCTTCGAGCGCAGCACGCTGACCAGGACCGTCAAGTGCCGCTTGTGGGAGGCCACCACCCCGGCGTCCGCCCACACGTGCGCGATGATCGCGTCGAGCGACTGGACGGTGCCGGCCGACCGGACGAGGAACTCGACCAACCGGAACTCGCGGCGCGACAACGTGATCGCGGTGCCGCCGACGCTGACCTCCGAGAGGCGGAGGTCCACCCGCAGGACCCCGTCGTCGTAGACCTGCCCGGTCGGGGCAGTCGCCGCCCGCATGGCCCGGCGGATGCGGGCCAGCAGTTCGCCGACGTCGCAGGGTTTGACGATGTAGTCGTCGGCCCCGATGTCGAGGCCGAGGGCGATGTCGTCGATCTCGCCGCGCGCCGTCACGACGACCACCGGGACGTCGCTCGCGGCGCGGAGCGTGCGCAGCAACGTGATCCCGTCGATGTCGGGCAGGCCGAGGTCGAGCAGCACCAGGTCGGGTCGCCGGGTCAACGCCTCGCGCAGCCCCGTTCGGCCGTCCCGGGCCGCGACGACCTCGTACCCCCGCTGCCGCAGGATCGTGCTCAGCGCGTCGATCACCCGGGCGTCGTCCTCGATGACCAGCACCCGTCCCTGCCCCTGCTGTCCCGGTGCGGCCCGCGCCGGTCCGGTGGCCGCACCGGCGACGGGCCGTGCCTCCACCGCCGTCGCCGACGCCCCCTGGCCGACCAGGAACGCCAGCGCCAGTTCCCGGCACGCGGGGCAGACCTTGAGCTCGCGCCCGTCCACCGTGAGCACGAACGCGGCGGCCCGTTCGCACCGGTGCCCGGCGACCTCGACGTCGCACTGCCGGGCCTGCCGAGCCGCGGCTCGTCCGGTCTCGTGCTTGCGGACGCGGTGGGCGCGCGAGCGGCACCGGTCCGAGCAGAACTTGCGCGGTCGCCCCGTCTCGGTCGAGTCCGGCAGCGGCCCGCCGCAGACCTGGCAGGTGTCGCCGGTAGGAGTCGTCACCCGCGGCCCCCTCCTGATTCACCGCAACGAAACCGCTTTCGTGCCGCCCCTGACGGTAGTGCCGGGCGGACACCACTTGGCTCGTGCCGGTCGGTGCTGTTCCCTGTGAGGGGGACGGTCCGGCCGCCTCGCGGCGGCCGGACCTCCGGTGTCACGGTCGCTCATGCCTGCCAGCGTCGACGACCGTGTCACCGACCACGATGAGCGCCCTCGCCGTCACGGCGAGGGCGACATCCCCCTTCAGCGGTGCCACGACACCCTCCAGCACCACGAGGGCCGCCCGGACCGGCTTCCAGATCCGGGGTGCGCGGTCGCGACGCCACCGCCCGGCCCGCCGAAGCCCGGCGCGCACCCGTGGGGCCCGCACCAGCGGTTTCGACCGAGCCGTCCGACTCGAAGGAACGACCACCTCGACGACCTCCTCCCGACAGCGGACGCGATCATCGCGGGCTGTCGCGACGAGCCCCGAGGCACCATCGCCGCGGGAGAAGACCTTCGACCGGCGGCCACTTCCCCGTCGCCGGAGGTGTGGTCGACCAACCGTCACCCACAGGCCCGCAGCGGGCAAGATCACCCAAACAACATCACGATCCGCCGGTGCAGGCCGCGCCCGCTCCACGTGCGAACGCCGAGACAGCGCACGAACGCGGGACGGAACCCGCGAGGAGCCCAGCCGGCGCGTCGACCTGGTGATCGGGGCGGACGGGCTGCACTCCGCGCTGCGGGCGGTGGTGTTCGCGGTGTTCCCCTTCGCCTCGGCCGGCCTGGACGTCGACCACCCCGACGTCCAGGCCCCGAACGCCTGCTGCGCGAGCAGAAGGCCGGCTTCGGCTGCTCGACCCGGCGCATCCACGCGCACCTGGACGACACCCCGGAGTTCTTCCTCAATCAAGTCACCCAGGTGGTGATGGACCGCTGGTCCAGCGGCCGGTGGGGCTGCTCGGTGACGCGGCGTTCAGCTCGTCGCCGCTGTCCGGGCAGGCACCGGACCGGCCCTGCTCGGCGCCCACCTGCTGGATCCGGACGCCGACCCGAGCACCGGGCCCGACGCAGAGCCTGACGCCGAGTGGCTCACCGAGTTGGTCGAACGGGCGATCAACGGCATCGAGCTGGGTGCTATCCGGTGCGCCGCCGAGACGGTCGGTGTGGAACCGACGTGAACGGGACGAAGACCCAGCGGTGGATCGCTCGGACGGCGCCCCGACAGTCACGGATCGCGTGGCGTGACAGCAGCCGGTTTCGGCACAATGGCCTTCATGGGGGTTGAGCTGTTCGACATCGGGGCGACGACGGAAGAAGAACTGCGGAGCGTTCACCGGGTAGTGCTGGCGGCACAGGCAGTCGATCGGCCGGACGAGGTGCCCGTGACGTTCGAGGCGCTCGTGGGGGGTCTGCGGAGCCCGCCGGCCGGGTTCGGTCCGCGCCGGTACTGGGTTGCGCGACGCGACAGCGAGATCGTGGCCGTCGCGTTCGTGAACCTTCCGGACGCGGAGAACAGCCATCTCGCGTTGGTGACGATCACAGTGCATCCGCGACTGCGTCGTATGGGGATCGGCACGGCGTTCCTGCGGGACCTGCTCCCCCGGCTGGAAGGCCGGACTGTCGTCGAAGGGTGGGAGATCACCAGCGGCGGCGCCGGTGAGCACTGGGCCACCTCAGTGGGGTTCCGGGTCGTCAACACGATGGTTCTGCAACTGTTGCCGGTGGCCGATGTCGATCGGTCGACCTGGGACGTTCCGGTGCCCGCCGGTTACCGAGTTCAGGACTGGGTCGGCGCGGCGCCTGGTGCACTGCTGGAGTCCTTCGCCCATGCGCGGAACACGTTGCGCGACGCACCCTTCGGTGACATCGACTTCCAGGCTCCGCTGTGGAACCGCGACCGGGTGCGAGAGGCCGAGGCCGACTTGCGCGCCCGTGGTGTCGAGCAGCGGATGGTGGTGGCGGTGCACGAAGAGTCCGGCGACGTCGTCGGCGTCACCGAGGTCGAGGTGCGGCCGCACCGGCCGTTCTGGGCGTCGCAGCGGGAGACGTCGGTGTTGGGCGCACACCGCGGACACGGGCTCGGTCGGTGCATCAAGGCGCACATGGCACGGCGATTGCTGGCCGATCGACCTGACATCGAGCGTTTCTACACCACGACGAGCGCGGACAACGCGCACATGATCCGGGTCAACGAGGCGATCGGATACCGGACCGTCAGAACCCAGGTATCAGTGAAGCAAGACGTCACGGTACTGACGGCTCATCCAAGGGTGCTCGGGTAGACGAGGTGGCGAGCCGGTCGACGGTAGGAGAACTGGAGGCCGGTCCCGTTCCGTCGGTCATCCTCTCGTCGGTGTGGAGAGCGCGTGCTTTGCGTGCCGGCCGGCCGCTGCTGCGCACGTCTTCCCGCCCTCACCTGTGCGTGCCAGGGCGTGCGGCTGTGCCCGGCGTAGCGCCGGGCACAGCCCGGTCTCGATCTCCACGAGGTGGTCGCGCCGGCGTTCGGCCTCGGCAACAACCTCCGCGGGCAGGAACTCCAGCAGCCCGAACGGCTCCATGACGGCCAGGCTGATGCCCTCCAGGACGACGAAGTCCGCGGCGGCCATCAACAGCGCGGAGCCTTCGGCCAGGCGAGCGATGTAGTCCGGAGCGTGTGAGCGGACCTCCTCTGTGGCCCAGACCAGCCAGAACGGCTGGGAGGCGATTCCCACTACCTCGGGATCGAAGTCCAGCAGGACCAGCCGGTGTCGATCCGGCCACGACTCGTAGCCCACCGAACCCGTCGTCGCCGTCCACCGGCGCCCGACGTGATGCCGCTGCCCCTTGTACGGGAAACCGCGCGCCGGCACGCAGTGCTCGAACGGCACGGAGCACGCTTCGGTGAGACGAACGCGCTGCTCACCACGCTCGTCCGCGTACGCGAGTGCAAACCGCTCAGCCGGCGATGGCCGCGCCGCCGGGCACAAGATCAAGCGTCGGCACCGAGGGCATTCACTCGGGCGACGCCAGCGCCGACTCACCGTCACCGACGACTACCTCCGGACCCTGACACCCCACCGACGACTGGGTCCGGACACCGCCATCTTCAGCTGGCCGGGACCCCTCTGACCCGGCCTTACAGTTAAAAGTTGTCACAGTGCAATCACACAGAGTATGGTCTAGACCTGCCGCCGCGTTGGGTGAAATGTCCGCCCAAAGCGGTTTCGGCTGCTTCGGGTACGGGCCGGCCCAGCGAAAGTCCTGTCCACCCGAAAGGAGCTGACACATGGCACTCCGCCGACGGATCGCCGCGTTGGCGGCCGGCGTACTCGCCGCGCCGCTGCTGGTGGTCGCACTGCCGACCTCCCAGGCGTTCGCCCACGGATACGTGTCGTCACCGCCCAGCAGGCAGGCGCAGTGCGCCAAGGGCACCGTGAGCTGTGGCGCCGTCAAGTACGAGCCGCAGAGCGTGGAAGGCCCGAAGGGGCTGCGCAGCTGCAACGGCGGCGTCGCAGGGTTCGCCGACCTGAACAACGACAGCAAGGGTTGGAAGGTCACGAGCGTCGGCCAGACGGTCACGTTCAACTGGGTGTTCACCGCCCGGCACCGCACCTCCAACTACGAGTACTACATCGGCGGCAAGCGGGTCGGGTTCGTCGACGGCAAGAACCAGCAGCCGCCGGCGTCCGTGTCGCACACCATCAACCTCGGTGGCGTCACCGGCCAGCAGAAGGTGCTCGCCATCTGGAACATCGGCGACACCTCGAACGCGTTCTACGCCTGCATCGACGTCAACGTGAGCTGATGACGGCCTGAGGACGCGGCAAGACCGAACACCGGCGGGGGCGTGCCAGCCTGTAGGCACGCCCCCGCCCTTGCCGCTCAGCTCGTGAAACCGCCGTCCACGGCCAACTGCGTGCCCGTCACGTACCGGGCCTCGTCGGAGACCAGGTACGCCACCGCGGCCGCGACCTCGTCGGGCTGCCCGTACCGGCCGACCGCCGTGAGCGCGCGGATCGCGTCGGCCATCGGGTGGTCCTCGGGGTTCATGTCGGTGGCGGTCGGACCGGGGCAGACCAGGTTGACCGTGATGCCGCGCGGCCCCAGTTCCCGGCCCAGCGCCTTGGTCAGGCCCAGCAGGGCCGCCTTGCTCGCCGAGTACAGCGAGAAGCCGGGGAACGCGGCCCGCTCGGCGACGTTGCTGCCGATGCTCACGATCCGCCCGCCCGCGCCCAGGTGCGGCAGGGCCGCCTTGACCGCCAGGAACGGCGCGCGCACGTTCACGTCGAACGTCCGGTCGAACTCCTCGACCCCCAGTTCCTCCACCGGTCCCACCAGGAACTCGGCGGCGTTGTTCACCACGATGTCCAGCCGGCCCAGGGTGGCCGCGGTCTCGGCGACCGCCGCCCCGATCGCCGCCGGGTCGGCGCTGTCCGCCCGGATCGCCAGCACCCGCCGGCCGATCGCCTTGATCTCCTCCACCACGTCGTCCGCGTTGCTCCGGTAGGTCAGCGCGACGTCCGCGCCGTCGCGCGCCAGCCGCCGCGCCACCGCCGCGCCGATCCCACGACTACCACCGGTGACCAGCGCGACCTTGCCTTCGATGTTCATGGCACCGATCGTGGTCGGCCGGCGGCCGGAAGTCCGGCGGCAATCGGACGTCGCGCCGGCGCCCGGGGACGGATCAAGAAACCCGTTGCGAGAGGCGCCGGTGACCGCATAGCGTTCTCGGTACACGAGGAAGGAGGTGGTCCGAAGTTGTATAGCTACAGGACTCTGCGTGAGGTGGCTGTCCGCTAGGACCTCCCCCAAGGTGGTCTGGGCGAATCCCAGGCAGCCACCCGGCCCCCGTGACCCCGAGCCCAGTCCAGCTCGGCCCGCACAGCGTGCGGGAGACGGTCAGGGGGCCGTTTCACGTTCCCGGCCCGCTCACCCACCGTGTGCGGCCCGCTGCACCACCTCACTCCGGCGAGACGGCCGGACCGGCCGTGCGAAGCCCCACGCCGCCGATGCGGGAACCCGTCCGGTCACGGCCCGCCGGCCGCACGCGCACCACGTGGCTCGAAGCCGACAGCGCACCGGACAGGTCCGTCCGCACGACGAGCCTTCGCGTGCAGCCGCACGGTGTTCGGCGCGGTGACCCCACCTGACGACAGGCCGCGCAACGGCCCGCAGCGGCGCGCTCAGGGCCGGCACCGCACGGCCGGGCGGAACCGGCCCGCGCGCCCGCGACACGCCGGGCGCGGGCCGTCGCACCGCCGGGCCTCGGGTCCCGAGCCGAACCACAGCCCCGAAACCGGACGTGCCGCCGGTCTCGACTACGGTGATCGTTCACGCGGTTGAAAAGCCAGCCGCAAGCCACCAGGAGCCCAGCACGCTGGGCACCAGGGTCAGCGACCGCTGAGGGCTTGCCGGGGCTGGCACCGCCCTCCCTCGCGCGCGCCGGCCCGCTTTCGACGCGCGAGAGGAGCCCGACCGTGGTCGGGGACGACGGACTGGACGGAACGCTTGCCGCGCGGATCGCCAGCCTTGAGGCCGAGGTGTCGGGACTGCGCAAGGCGGTGCAGACCCGCACCGTCATCGGGCAGGCCACCGGCCTGATCGCGGCCGTGCAGGGCTGCACGCCTCAACAGGGGTTCCGGCTGCTGGTCGCCATGTCGCAACACCACAACGTGAAGCTGCACACCATCGCCGTGAAGCTGCTGGACCTGGCGGCCGAACTCGGACCACGCCGCGCCGTGCACGCGGTCCACCAGCCCAACGGCGAGGTGGACCCCGCCGACTGGCCCGGCACCGAGGTGGTGCACGCCGCGCGGCGGCTGGTCGCGGCCTACGACGCGGCCAACACCGCCGGCGCGGAACACCCCGAGGTGCGAAGACGACTGGCGGACCAGCTCGCCCTCGCCGGTCAACTGCTCGCCGAGAAGCTGGCCGAAGTCGGCTGGCTGCCCGACAGCTGAACCACCGCGAACGATTCGGCGGGCAGGCGCACCGCCTGCCCGACCACCTCCGCCGCACCCGAAGCCAGCAGCACAGCCGAACCTCGCTGCCCCGAACCCTGTGACGCGGACTCCGGCAGCGTGACCACGGCGTCGTCCGCACCGAGGTTGCACAGCACCCGCAGCCCGCCGCGCACCAGCACCAGCACGTCGCCGTCCTGCTCGACGCCGAACCGGTCCAGCCTCGGGTCCGACAGCTCCGGGTGCGACCGCCGCAGCGCGATCAGCCCCCGGTAGAGCTCCAGCACCCGCCGGTGCGGGTCGGCCGAGAGCTCGTCCCACACCAGCGTCGACCGCTCGACCGTCGCCGGGTCGACCGGGTCGGGCACGTCCGACTCGCCCCACCCGTGCCGGGCGAACTCGCGCCGCCGGCCGGTGCGCACCGCCTCCGCCAACTCCGGGTCCGGGAAGGAGGCGAAGAACTGCCACGGCGTGCTCGCCGCCCACTCCTCCCCCATGAACAGCATCGGCGTGTACGGCGAGCACAGCACGATCGCCGCCCCCACCGCGAGCCGCCCGAGCGGCACCGTCGCGGACAGCCGGTCGCCGGTCGCCCGGTTGCCGATCTGGTCGTGGTTCTGCAGGTACGCCAGGAACCGGTACCCCGGCAGCCGCCGGTCGACCGGGCGTCCGTGGTGCCGGTGCCGGAACGACGACCAGGTGCCGGCGTGGAAGAACACCTCCCGCAACGTCGAGGGCAGCGCGCCGGCGAAATCCGGGTAGTAGCCGAACGTCTCCCCGCTCAACGCCACGTGCAGCGCGTGGTGCAGGTCGTCGTCCCACTGCGCGGTCAGCCCGTACCCGCCGGCCTCGCGCGCGCTCACCAGCCGGGCGTCGTTCAGGTCGGACTCGGCGATCAGCGTCAACGGCCGGCCCAGTGCCGCCGACAGCGCGTCCACCTCGACCGCGAGCTGTTCCAGCACGTGCACCGCGCCCCGGTCGACCAGCGCGTGCACCGCGTCCAGCCGCAGCCCGTCGACGTGGAAGTCGCGCAGCCAACCCAGCGCGTTGTCGATCACGTACCGGCGCACGGCGTCGGAGTCCGCGCCGTCGAGGTTGAGGCCGGGACCCCAGTCGTTGCTGCCCGCGAAGTACGGCCCGAACCGGTCCAGGTACGCGCCGGAGGGCCCGAGGTGGTTGTAGACCACGTCCAGCAGCACGGCCAGGCCGCGCGCGTGACAGGCGTCCACGAACCGCTTGAACCCGTCCGGCCCGCCGTACGGCTCGTGCACCGCGCCCCACAGGACGCCGTCGTAGCCCCAGCCCGCGACCCCGTCGAACGAGTTCACCGGCATCACCTCGACGTGCGTGATCCCGAGGTCCACCAAGTGGTCCAGCCGCTCGACGGCCCCGTCGAAGGTGCCCGCCGACGTGAACGTCCCGATGTGCAGCTCGTAGATCACCGCGCCGGGCAGCCCGCGCCCGGTCCACGTGCCGTCGGTCCACTCGAACGCCGTGTGGTCGTAGACCCGCGACGCCTCGTGCACCCCGTTGGGCTGCCAGAGCGAACGGGGGTCGGGCAGCGCGTCGCCGTCGAGCACGAACGCGTAGTCCACACCGTCCACATCGGAGTGCCACCACCCGCCGTCGCCGGCGGTCATCTCGTGGTCGTGTCCGTCCACCCGCACCTGGACGCGCTCGTGGTGCGGCGCCCACACCGAAAAGCTCACTGATCTCCTCGCACCAGCAGTGCCACCGGGTAGTGGTCCAACAGGTCGGCCAGCCGGGTGCGCGCGGGCCGCGACGTGAGCACGTCGGTCCACGCGCCGGGCGGCAGTGGCAGTTCGGTGCCGCCCCAGCCGCCCGCGGCGGCCAGGCCCACCGGCAGCCGGGTGGCCACCGCGATGACGCCGGTCCGCTCGAACGCGACGACGTGCGCCGCGCGCGGCCCGGACGCGGGCAGCGGCCGGTAGCCGCGGAACAGCTCCGGGCGGTCCCGCCGCAGCCGCAACGCCTTGTGCACCAGCAGGAGCTTGGCCGCGCCGGTCTCGTCCACCGGCGGCAGCCAGCCGTCGGCGATGGCGTCGAGCAGTTCACGGCGCACCGCGTAGTCCACCGGCCGCCGGTTGTCCGGGTCGACCAGCGACAGGTCCCACAGCTCGGTGCCCTGGTAGACGTCCGGCACGCCGGGCGCGGTGAGCTGCACCAGCTTCTGCCCCAGCGCGTTGGACCGGCCGGGGGCCTCGACCCGGGCGACGAACGCGGCCACGTCGGCGGCCAGCGGGCCGTCGAGCACCTCGCGCGGCCACGCCGCGACGGCCGCCTCGAACGGCTCGTCGTGGTCGACCCACGTGGTGCGGACCTTGGACTCCTTGGCCGCCTTGTCCAGGTAGCCCGCCATCCGGTCGGCGGTGATCGGCCACGCGCCCACCAGCGACTGCCAGGCCAGCAGGTTCAGCGACGGCTCGTCGATCGGGTGCGCGGCGGTCCACCGGCGCACGGCGGCGGCGAACTCGTCCGGGATCTCGGCGAGCACGGCCAGCCGCGCCCGCACGTCCTCGGACCGCTTGGTGTCGTGGGTGGACAGCGCGGTCATCGCGGCCGGCGACCCGGCCTCGCGGGCCGCCGCGCGCCCGTGGAACTCGGTCGGGGACATGCCGAACCGGTCCGGCGCGCCGCCCACCTCGTTGAGCGCCACGAACCGGGTGTACCGGTAGAACGCGGTGTCCTCGGTGCCCTTGGCCACCACCATGCCGGAGGTCTGCTGGATCCGGGTGGCCAGTTCGCCCTCCGGATCGGCGCGGACCTGTTCGTCCAGCGCCCGCGCCGCGTCCGAGCCGACCGTCGCGATCGCGGTGTCCCACGCGTCCCGCCCCTCGGGCAGGTAGGACCGGTAGACCGGGAAGGCGGCCATCACCGCGGCCACCGCCCGCTCGGCCTGGTCGCGGTCCGGGTGGTCGACCAGCGCCGCGATCCGGCGCACCTCCGCGCGCAGGATCGTGCCCGCGACCAGTTCGCGGCACTCGTGCTCGACGGCGGCGAAGTCCGTGGGCACGCCCAGTTCCGCGGCCAGCGCCGTGTGGCCCGCTTCGCCCGCCGGGTCGACGAACAGCCCGCACACCTCGCGCAGCGCGTCGTAGCCGGTGGTGCCGTCGACCGGCCAGCTCGCGGGCAGCGCCTCGTCCGGGCCGAGGATCTTCTCCACGACCAGCCAGCAGCCGGCCCGCTCGCGCAGCCGCCGCACGTAGCCGCCGGGGTCGGCCAGGCCGTCCGGGTGGTCCACCCGGAGCCCGGTCACGTCGCCCGCCGCGACCCACCGCAGCACCTCGCCGTGCGTCGCCTCGAAGACCTCCGGGTCCTCGACGCGCACCCCGGCGAGGGTGGTGATGTCGAAGAACCGCCGGTAGTTGAGCTCGGCGTTGCCGCGCCGCCAGAACGCCGACACGTAGTGCTCGTGCTCCCGCTCGTCCTCGGGCGACCCGGCGAAGGGCAGCAGCAGCTTGCCCGAGGACCAGTCGATGTCGAAGTACTTCGCGTACCGCGACTTCTCGCCGTGCTGGAGGACGTCCCACCACCACGGGTCGACCGGACCGTCCTCGACCGCCATGTGGTTGGGCACGATGTCCAGCACGAGCCCCAGCCCCACCTGCTTGAGCGCCTTGCCCAACGCCTGCCGGCCCGCCTCGCCGCCGAACTCCTCGCGCGCCCGCGTCGGGTCCACCACGTCGTAGCCGTGCGTGGACCCGGGCACCGCCTCCAGCAGCGGCGAGGCGTAGAGCGCGCCGACGCCCAGCGCGTCGAGGTAGTCGACGACCGCCTCCGCGTCGGCGAAGGTGAAGTCGGGGGTGAACTGGATCCGGTAGGTCGACGCCGGGCTCATTCGACGCCCGTCCGCTGGAGCACGACCAGCGAGCGCGCGGTCAGCGTGACCGTGCCGCCCGCCGGCACCGGCTCGCCCCGGTCGGCGTCTTGCACCACGCCCGTCGCCGTGTCGATCACCACGGTCCACTGCGGACCGTAGCTCGGGTCGGGCAGCGTGGTCTCGATGTCCTCGTAGTGGGCGTTGAACGCGATCAGGAACGAGTCGTCCAGGACCCGCATGCCGCGCCGGTCCAGGCTCGGGATGCCCTCGCCGTTGAGGAAGACCACGACGCAGCGGCCGAAGTCGTCCTCCCAGTTCTGCTCGGTCATCTCCTCGCCGGCGGGGGTGAACCAGGCGATGTCGCGCAGCTCGTCGCCCTTGCGGATCGGCTTGCCCTGGAAGAACCGGCGGCGGCGCAGCACCGGGTGCTTGCGCCGGAAGTCGGTGAGCGCGCCGGTGAACTCCACCAGGTCCCGGTTCTTCTCGACCAGCGACCAGTCCACCCAGGACAGCTCGTTGTCCTGGCAGTAGGCGTTGTTGTTGCCGTCCTGGGTGCGGCCCAGCTCGTCGCCGTGCAGCAGCATCGGCACGCCCTGCGACAGCAGCGTGGTGGCCAGCAGGTTGCGGCGCTGCCGGGCGCGCAGGTCGTTGACCTCCGGGTCGTCGGTCGGGCCCTCCACGCCGCAGTTCCACGACCGGTTGTCGTCCGCGCCGTCGCGGCCGTCCTCGCCGTTGGCGTCGTTGTGCTTGTCGTTGTACGACACCAGGTCGGTGAGGGTGAACCCGTCGTGCGCGGTGACGAAGTTGATCGACGCGTACGGCCGGCGGCCGTCGTCCTGGTAGAGGTCCGACGACCCGGTGATGCGGGACGCGAACTCACCCAGGGTGGCCGGCTCGCCGCGCCAGAAGTCCCGCACGGTGTCCCGGTACTTGCCGTTCCACTCGGTCCACAGCGGCGGGAAGTTGCCGACCTGGTAGCCGCCGGGCCCGACGTCCCACGGCTCGGCGATCAGCTTGACCTGGCTCACCACCGGGTCCTGCTGGACCAGGTCGAAGAACGTCGACAGCCGGTCCACGTCGTAGAACTCGCGGGCCAGCGTCGCGGCCAGGTCGAACCGGAAGCCGTCCACCCGCATCTCGGTCACCCAGTACCGCAGCGAGTCCATGATGAGCTGCAAGGTGTGCGGGCTGCGCACGTTGAGCGAGTTGCCGGTGCCGGTGTAGTCCATGTAGTACTTCGGCTCGTCCTCGACCAACCGGTAGTACGCCTGGTTGTCGATGCCGCGCATGGACAGCGTCGGCCCGAGGTGGTTGCCCTCGGCGGTGTGGTTGTAGACCACGTCGAGGATGACCTCGATGCCCGCCTCGTGCAGGGCGCGGACCATGCCCTTGAACTCCTGCACCTGGTTCGCCTGCTGCGGTAGCGCGGCGTAACCGTCGTGCGGTGCGAAGAACCCGATCGTGTTATAGCCCCAGTAGTTGCGCAGGCCCTTCTCGGACAGGCCGTGATCGGTGATGAACTGGTGCACCGGCATCAGCTCGACCGCGGTCACGCCGAGCGCCTTCAGGTGGTCGATCACCACGGGGTGCGCGAGACCCGCGTACGTGCCGCGCAACCGCTGCGGCACCTCGGGGTGCTGCATGGTCAGGCCGCGCACGTGCGTCTCGTAGATGACCGACTCGTTGTACGGGGTCCTCGGCGGGCGGTCGTCGGCCCAGTCGAAGAACGGGTTGACCACCATCGACAGCGGCACGTGACCGGCGGAGTCCAGGTCGTTGCGCTCATCGGGTGCCCCGAACGGGTAGCCGAACAGCGACTCGTGCCAGTCCACGGCGCCGCTGATCGCCTTGGCGTACGGGTCGATCAGCAGCTTGTTCGGGTTGCACCGCAGCCCGTGCTCCGGGTCGTGCGGGCCGTGCACCCGATAGCCGTACTTCTGACCGGGACCGATGCCGAGCAGGTAGCCGTGGTGGACGAAGCCGTCCACCTCCGGCAGCCGGACCCGGGTCTCGGTCCCGTCGTCGTCGAACAGGCACAGCTCGACGTACTCGGCCACCTCGGAGAACAGGGTGAAGTTGGTGCCGACGCCGTCATAACCCGCGCCGAGCGGGTAGGGCGTTCCGGGCCAGGGCCGCACAGGTGCTCCTTGAGGACGAGCTGGAACGATTTCGACCCTACGGTTCTAGATCACCGTCTGCGGGTGTGCGACCGGACGAGCTGCCCGCGGGCCGCCACGAGCAGCAGCCGGGCCTCCTGGAACTCGCCGTAGCGCAGGTGCTCGGCGGCCGCTTCCGCGCAGGCCACGGCCTGTTCGAGGGCGTCGTCGGCGGAGGGTTCGGTGCGCCTGAGGGCGTCCACCAAGGATTCTTCCGCCTGACGGGCGTTCGACACCTCGTCGAGGCGCTCCGACGGCCGGACGGCGGCCAGCGCGTACTCGACGGCCCCCTCCAGGACGTCGCCGGGAGAGGTCGGGATCATCTGTTCGGGCACCGTCCCGGTGCGGGACACCAACTCGGTGTTCACTGGTGAATGCCACCTCCAAGGCCGGCACGGGTGACGGCTCGACGATACTCCGCAGTCGTGCGGCCCGCGGTGACGGGCGTGTTCTCGATCACCGGCCGCGCCCTGCCACGAACGCGGCCGCCACCCGCCGCACACGGGTGTCGGTGAACAGGTCGGCCAGCCGGACCGGCAGCGGGATCCGCCAGTTCGGGTACTCGTCGACGGTGCCGGGCAGGTTCGGCTGGCGGGTCTCACCCAGCGCGTCCTGGGGCGATGTCAGGCACAGGAGGGACGGGGACTTCGCCAGCAGGGCGTGGAAAGCGGTAACCAGGTCATCGGCCGCCACCCCTTCCTGCTCCAGGAGCGCGACCAGTTCCGCGCGCTCCCGCTCCGCACTCCGGAATTCCCCGTCCGGGTCGCCCGCAAACTGCCCCAGATCGGCCCGCAGCCGAACGTGTTCGGCGTCGAGGAAACCGGCCACCGTCGGCAGGTCGTGGGTGGAGATGCTGGCCATCGCCGAGGTGGTCCACTCCCCCGGCGGGATCAGCGGGTGGCCGGGCCGGTCGTAGTCGCGCTGGAACCACAGCACGGCCGAGCTGAGCATGCCGTGCTCGTGCAGGCTCTCGGTGACCTTCGGCTCGACCGTGCCCAGGTCCTCCCCCACGACGACCGCGCCCGCCCGGTGCGCCTCCAAGGTCAGCACGGCCAGCATCGCGTCGGCGTCGTAGTGCACGTACGTGCCGCGACCGGCGGGCTCGCCCGGCGGGATCCACCACAGCCGCCACAGGCCCGCGACGTGGTCGATCCGGATGCCGTCGCCGTGCCGCAGCACGTTGCGCAGCACCGCGCGGAACGGCTCGTAGCCCTGCTCGGCGAGCCGGTCCGGCCGCCACGGCGGCAGGTTCCAGTCCTGGCCGAGCTGGCTGAACGCGTCCGGCGGCGCGCCCACCCGCACGTCGGGCGCGAACGCGTCGCGGATCGCCCACGTGTCCGCCCCGCCGGGGTGCACGCCCACCGGCAGGTCGTGCACGATGCCGACCGGCATCGACCCGGCGGCCTCCCGGGCGTCCGCGAGCTGGCGCTCGCACAGGTCCTGCAACCAGGCGTGGAACCGCACCCGCTCCGGGTCGGCGGTCGCGCCGGCCGGGTCGCGCTGCTGTGCCGGCCACTGCCGCCAGTCCGGGCCGTGGACCTCGGCGAGCGCGCAGAACCGCGCGAAGTCCCGCAGGTCGCCCTCGGGGTCGGGGTGCTCGACCAGCGGCCAGAGCAGCTCCAGCGCGGCCTTCTTGGCCGTCCACACGGCGTCGTAGTCGATCAGCTCGGTGTCGTTGTCGGGGCGCAGCGCGTCGACGGCCGCGCGGGTCGCCGCGTCGGCGTCCCGGTACGCGGTGGTGTCCTCGACCCGGAGGTAGAGCGGGTTGGCGAACCGGCGGCTGGACGGCGAGTACGGCGAGCGCTCGACCGGGACGACCGGCGCGACCGCCTGCACCGGGTTGACCAGCAGCACGCCCGCGCCCAGCTCGTCGGCACTGCGCCGGGCGATCGTGGCGAGGTCGGCGAAGTCGCCCATGCCCCACGACTCGTCCGAGCGCATGGCGTAGAGCTGGAGCATCCAGCCCCAGACCTTGGGCACCGGGTCCAGCGCGCGCGGCGCGACCACCACCGTCCGCCCGCCCAGCCGGTGGTAGCCCAGCGGCGGCTCGGCGGGCAGCGCCAGCTCGCCGCCGTCCTCCAGCACCAGCACACCGGGACCGGGCAGCACGTCACCGGCCCGGAGCACCAGGGTCCCCGGCTCGGGCCGGGGCACGGTCAGCGCCCGGCGCACCGCCTCCGGGGTCGACGCGTCCACGTCCAGTTGGGCCAGCACGGCCACCACGACGTCGGGGTCGACCTCCACCCGGCGCTGTCCGGAATCCTCGTAGTGGGTAGCCACCCCGTGCAGTTCGGCCAGTGCGGCCAGCTCGTCGTCCACGTGGGACAGCTTCGTCGCACCCGGTGCCCGGAAGCCAGGCGGGGTCACCGTGGTCACCCGATGGTCGCAGACGGTTCATCGCCGTTCACCACGCGGACGGGTGATCATCCGCCGTGGCCACCCCGGTCACCGCCGGCCGCTCACCGCCGACCGGTCGACTCCCGGACCACCAGGTGCACCGACGGCGGCCGGTCGCCGTCCGCCGTGCCTCCCGCCCTGCCCTGCGACTCCTCGCGCAACTCGGCCAGCAGACCGGCCACCGCGTGCTCGCCGCGCTCCCGCCACGCGCCCTCCACGGCCGTGATGCCGACCGCGCGGGCCAGCTCCGGGCCGTCCAGGCTGACGATCGAGACGTCCTCCGGCACGCCCCGGCCGTCCCGGCGCAGCCGCAGGAACACGCCCAGCGCCACCTCGCCGCTGGAGCAGATCACCGCCGTGGGCAGCCGGTCGCCGTCGAGCAGCACGTCCGCCACCTGCTCGCCGCCCGCGACCGTGGACGACGACCAGAGCGTCCACTCCGGACGCACGTCCAGCCCCTCGGCGACCAGCAGCTCGTCGTAGGACTCGTCCACGTCCTCGGCGAGCACCAGCGCCACCTCGCGGTGGCCGAGTTCGAGCACGTGCCCGGCGGCCAGCCGCAACGCGTCGCGCAGGTCGTCGGGCCGCACCGCGACCACCGGGACGTCCAACGCGTCGAGCGCCTGCTGCTCGTCGTGGGAGAACTCGACGGAGAGCGCGAGGACCCCGTCCACCCGCCGGCCGAGCGGGGGCAGGTCCTCGAAGAACTTGGCACGGGAGTCGCCGTCGCGCAGCACGTACAGCAGCACGTCGTAGCCGGCGTTGCGCAGCGCGCCCTCCGCGCCGGCGAGCAGGTCGCCGCGCCCGACGTCGGCGGTCAGCACCGCCACGGCGTACTTGCGCCCGCCCGCGAGGCTCGACGCGTCCCGCGCGATCGCGTAGCGCATCCGCTTGGCGACCTCGGTGACGTAGCGGCGGGTCGCCTCGGACACCCCGGGCTCGCCCCGCAGCGCGCGCGACACCGTGGCCGCGGACACGCCGGCGGCGCGTGCGACATCGGACATGCTGGTCAATACCCACCTCCCCGACCTGACACGAGATTAGCGAGAACCGTACGGTCGGCCCGAAGCGAACACCGTGCGAGACGTGCCCACCACCCCCGGTGGCCTCGACGAGTGGAAGGACGCGCCACCCATGAAGGCAGGCGACACCGCCCCCGACTTCACCCTGGCCGACCAGGACGGCGCACCGCGCACGCTGTCCGGCCTGCTCGCGAACGGCCCGGTGGTGCTGTTCTTCTACCCGGCCGCGATGACCGGCGGCTGCACGGCCGAGAGCTGCCACTTCCGCGACCTGGCGGCGGAGTTCGCCGAAGCGGGCGCCCAGCGCGTGGGCATCAGCACCGACCCGGTCGCGAAGCAGAAGCAGTTCGCGGACCTGAACGACTTCGACTACCCGCTGCTCTCGGACGAAACGGGCGAGGTGGCGTCCCAATTCGGCGTGAAGCGCCGCTTCGGCCCCCTGCCCGTGAAGCGCCACACATTCGTGATCGACACCGACCGCACGGTCCTGGACGTGATCAAGTCGGAATTCTCCATGACCACCCACGCCGACAAGGCCCTGACCACCCTCCGCGCCCACGCCGACCGCTGACCCCACCCCCACCAGGGACTTCATGCCGCAAACCGTTCCCCACGCCACCTCGTGATCCGTTTCGCACAACAGCCGGTACGCCTCATCGCGAAACGTATCGCGAGCCGATGCCCCGTTAATTCCGCAATATGCAGCGCAATTCGGCTGGAATGCGCTACCGGGACCGGATGTCCGGAACTGTCACCAGGTTGTGGCCGCAGTGGCGGCTTCCTCGGCGTCGGTCAGGGGCGGAGGCCGGCGAGGACGAAGTCCGCGATCTCGGCGGCGAGGGTCGCGGGCGGCTTCGGGCCGTCCGGGCGGTACCAGGTCGGCAGTTGGTTCACCACGCCGAGCGCGATCAGGACGGCCGTGTCGGCGGGCACGCGCGCGCCGAACCGACCCTCGGCCTGCGCCTTCGCCACCACCGCGCGGAACGTCTCGTGGTAGCGGCGGCGGTCCGCGCGGACCGCGGCCATCCGCTCGGCGTCCAGCTTGTGCATCTCGCGCACGAACACCGCCGTCTCGTCCACGCTCGCCGCGGTCGTCTCGACCAGGCTCACCACGATCTCGCGGACCGTGGTGGCCGGGTCGGCGCCCTTCCCGACGATCCGGTCCAGCTCGGCGGTCTGCCGGCCGATCAGCGACCGGTAGATCTCGAAGAGCAGGTCGTCCTTGGAGCCGAAGTAGTGGTAGAGCGCGCCCTTGGTCACCGAGGCGGCCTCCACGACCTCCTGCACGGTGGTCGCGTCGAAGCCCTTGGCGGCGAACAGCCGGACGGCGGCGCTCACGATCCGGTCCGGCGTCGCCGGAGCCCTGCCGGTCACGTCAGGCGCCCGGAGCCAGCGCGCGCACCAGGTCGAGTTGGTCCGCACCGGTGGGCAGCACCGCGATGACCGGCGTGTCCACGCCGTTGGCCGCGTACTCCGCCACCCGCGCGCGGCACTGCTCGACGCTGCCGTGCACGACGAGGTCGTCCACCACCTCGTCCGGGACGAGCGCGGACGCGCCGCGCCGGTCGCCCGAGTTCCACGCCTCGTGCATGGGGCGGAGCGCCTCGCCGCGCCCCAGCCAGTCGTGGAACGCGGCGTAGGCGGGCACGGTCAAGTACGTGCTGATGAGCATCCGGCCGAGGGCACGGGCCGCGGCGGCGTCCTCGGTCGGGCAGACGAAGATGCGCGCGGCGAGTTCGCCCTGCCCGAGTTCGGCGCGGACCTTGACGACGTCGGCGGCGCCGAGCCAGTTGGTGATCGCCCCGTCGGCCTCGCGCCCGGCGAGGCGGAGCATGGTCGGGCGCAGCGCCGCGAGCATGATCGGCACCCGCTGCCCAGGGGCGCGTTCCAGCCGGAACCCGCGCACCGCGAACGTCTCGTACTGCTCGGTGACCTTCTCGCCGGCCAGCGCGGACTTGAGGAAGCGGAGGGTGTCGCGGGTGCGCTTGAAGGGCTCGGCGAACTCGACGCCGTTCCAGCGTTGCACGATCGCCGGCGACGACGAGCCGATGCCCAGCACGAACCGGCCGCCGGACACCTCGGCCAGGGTGGCGGCGGTCATCGCGAGCGTCGCCGGGCCGCGGGTGTAGACGGGCGCGATGGCGGTGCCCAGCCGAAGCCGGTCGGACCACTGGGCGGCCAGCGCCAACGGCGTGAACGCGTCGGTGCCCGCGGTCTCGGCCGACCAGACGTCGGTGTAGCCGAGATCGGCGAGTTCGGCGACCAGGTCACGGTGGTCGAGCACCGGAACCCCGGTCAGCGGCAACGTGATTCCCCAACGGCCCACGATCTCGCGCCTCCGTCCCGCACGGGTCTGGAGGCCCCACCGTACCGCAGGTACCGACCAGTCGGTATGCGCGACGACCACCCCGCACGCGCCTCGGCCCGGAGCAGGCAACCCCACTCCGGGCCGAGATCCACGCATGAAATGGACGTTCGTCCACGCCAACCAAAGAGAACTGACGTTCGCCCAGTTCGATCAGGTCGAGATGCCGCCCGATCAGAGGGAGATGCCGCGCTCGCCCAGCCAGCCGATCGGGTCGATCTTCTGCGAGCCGCCGATCCACACCTCGAAGTGCAGGTGCGGGCCGGTCGACTGGCCGCGGTTGCCCATCGTCGCGATCTGCTGACCGGCGGCGACCTGCTGACCCTGGGACACCAGGATCTCGTTGACGTGCCCGTAGACCGTGATGGTGCCGTCCGAGTGCTGGACCCGCACCCACAGCCCGAACCCGCTGGCCGGACCGGCCTCGACGACCACGCCGTCGAGCGCGGAGAGGATCGGGGTGCCGATGGAGTTCGCGATGTCGACACCGAAGTGCGTGGTGCCCCACCGCGAGCCGAAGCCGGAGGTGAAGGAACCCTCGGCGGGCTTGGCCACCGTCGCCTTGGCCACTGCGGGCTTGCTGGGTGCCTCCACCACCACCGGCTTGCGGGCGGCCTCCTCGGCCGCGACGCGCGCCTTCTCGGCGTCTTCGGCGTCCTTCTGGCGCTTGAGCTCGGCTTGGCGGTCCGCGTAGCCGTCCGAGGCGTGCTTGATTGCCTGGTCGACGTGCTGGCGGGCGTACAAGCCCTCGGAGCGCATGAGCTTCGCGGCTTCGAGGCCGGGCTCGACGGCGTGCCGGGTCTGGATCGTGTGGGCGGGCTGTGGAGCGGCGGAGGACACCAGTGCGGCGGCCAGGTCCGTCGAGGTCGCGAGCGGCGTGATCTGCGGCCCGGACGAGCCGGCCGCGACGCCGACGCCGGCGGTCAGTGCTCCGAACGCCACCACCGCGGTGATCTTGCCGGTGGCCTGTGGTCTTTCTTCCTCCGCGCGGTGGGAGCCGCGCTTGCCGGTGGTCCTCGGGGGCGTGCTGAACACGCTGCGACCACGGGCCTTGGTATGCCGTGCCAAGGGAGTGCCTTCCTGCATCGGGGAGCCCGGTCAGGACACCCGGCGGGGGATCCGGGCGGCGGGGCTTTCGGGGAGCCCTGCCGTGTCCTTTTGGTGACCGAACCGTGACATGCGGCGGGGAACGTAACCCGATGTGACAAACGAAGGCAACCCACGTCCAGCGAACTCGCCATTTTGGTGAGATAGCCCACTATTGGTCACGCTGAGTGTTCAGATACCAACGCGTTTCGTATTAGACCGTTATAAACCCCAGGTCAGAGGTGGGGTTTCACCGGCCTTCCGAAGGCCACGCAACGTGATCATGCGACACCCCGCAACCACTCCCTGACTTACCGCGACGGCCTGCGCAACTCGCATGTTTCAAAGCCGAGATCGCTTGAAACCGATGGCGTTCTGTTCGCCCACGCGGCCGGGATCGGGCGACCGGCTTGTCGCCCCTGCGAGACGCGAGCACGGTGGCGAGCGCGGTGAGTTCGCCGAACAGTGCCCGCAGCCGGGGTGCGCTGGTGGGCAGCGGCGCGTGGTGCAGCCATCCCTAGTGCGCTGACCACGAACGTTCGCCGGGTTGGAGACACGCCGGACGGCGTCCCGATCCCGGAACAGCGTTGATCTCATGCTCGGTGGTGACGTAGTCGCCCGCCGAGCATGAGAGGCATCGATGGCCAAGCCCGTCAGAGCACGTCGACTAACCGAGGACGAGGGCCGCCGTCTGCTGAACTACGTGCGGCGGGGCAAGCAGGGCACGATCCGGATGCGCCGGGCGATGATCACCCTGGCCTCGTCGTCCGGGACCCCCGCGCCGTCGATCGCACGCCTGGTCGCCGCCGACCCCGACACCGTCCGCGACGTCATCCACGACTTCAACGCCCGCGGCCTGGCGGCCCTAGGCCCTAGCTAAGCGGGAGGCCGTCCCCGCCTGATCGGCCCCGACGACGAAGCGTTCGTCGTGGCGACGGCCCAGGCCCGCCCCGCCAGGGCGGGCCTGCCCTCCACCCGGTGGAGCCTGCGCAAACTCGCCGCCCACCTGCACCACAACCCCGACCGCCGGGTCCGTATCGGTCGGGAACGGCCGCGGCAGATCCTGCGCGAGCACGGGATCAGCTACTTCCACGGCTGCCACTCCATCGGCGACGACCGGCTCCGGGGCGTCACCCGCCGCCGCAAAGGCGGCGACCACAGCCAGGCCTCCCTGAAATCGATCAGGGCAGCCAGACCGGACGGCGCACCGATCCACGTGATCATGGACAACCTGTCGGCCAACACGACCCCGAAAATCCTCACGTGGGCGGTCGACAACAACGTCGAGATCTGCCCGACCCCGACCTACGCCTCCTGGGCCAACCCCATCGAGCCGCAGTTCGGGCCGCTGCGCACCTTCCTCATCGCCAACTCCGTCCACCCCAACCACCCGGTGCCGGCCGGTGAGCTGCAACGACACCTCCGCTGGTGCAACGCCAACGCCCGCCACCCCGACAACCTCCACGCCCAACGCCGCGAACGAGCCCGCATCCGCAGCGAACACCACCAACGCTGGGGCCGACCACGACCCCAAGCGGCCTGACCAACCCGGCGAACCCAAGTGGTCACCGCACTAGCGAGGCCGGGCCCGGAGGGGCCAGAGGGCGGGATGGGGGTTGAAAGGCCGAACCCCGCCTGCTGGTGCGGGCGGGGTTCGGGTGGGGTGGGGCCGGATGGCTGATGGGGCTGGGTGGCTGATGGGGCCGGACGGCCGGAGGGGGCTGGGGCGGCCGGGACGAGCGTGGTCAGCGGTAGCGGGGGTCTACGGGTGGGAGGGGTTTGATCTCGGCGTCGCCGTGGATCGTCCGCATGGCGTTGAACCACGTCGGGGCTGCCACCTGGCCACCGAAGACGCCGCCGCTGTCGTTGGTGCCGCAGAGGCGGGGCGGGCTTCCGTTGCAGATCACCTGCGGGGCCACGCCGTCGGTGAAGGTCATCACCGCGCCCGCGAACTGGGGGGTCGCGCCGATGAAGGCGACCGACCAGTGGTCTTCGGTGGTGCCGGTCTTGCCGATCATCGGGCGGTTCCAGCCGTTGGCCGCTCCGTGGGCGGTACCGCTCGGCTTGACGTCGGCGCTCATGCCGGTGGCCAGGGCGTTCGCGACCTCGGGGGCCACCGCCTGGTCGCACGGGGCTTCCTTGAGCTGGACCGGGTTGCCGTTGCGGTCGGTGACCTTCTCGACCGGGGTCGGCGGGCACCACTTGCCGCCGCTCATGATGGTCGCGGCCACGTTCGACAGCTCCAGGATGCTGGTCGGGCCGGCACCCAGGGTGAACGAGCCGCTGTTGTCGCGCTTGTAGACGTCGCCCTGGCTGGGGCCGTTCGACCCGTCCGGCTTGAGCGGGTTGCCGTCCTTGTTCACGCCCTGCATCGACTCGCGCAGGCCCAGGCGGTGCGCCATGTCGACCACGTTGTTCAGGCCGGCCTTCTCCTCCAGGATGATGAAGGCGGTGTTCGGCGACTGCGCGAGCGCGTCGGTCAACGTCATCTTCTCGGGGTACTTGCCGGCGTTGCGCACGGTGTAGCCCTTGCCGCTGTCCTTGTAGACCTTGGACGTGTAGGTCGCGGGCACGTCGATCTGCTTGTCGATGCCGGTGATGTTCTTCTCCAGGGCCGCCGCCGCGGTGAACACCTTGTAGATGGAGCCCGCGCCGAACTTCGTCACCTCGGCCGGGATCGAGTAGGCGCTCTGGCCGGCGTCGGCGTTGTTCCCGAAGTCGCGGTTGGCGGCCAGCGCCCGGACGCGGTGCTTGTCGTCACCGGGCTCGACCACGGCCATCGCGTTGGCGATGCCCGGCTGGTTCTTGGGCACCTGGCCCTCGGCCGCTTCCTTCGCGGCCCGGGTCGCGACCGGGTCCATCGTGGTGTGGATGGTGTACCCGCCGCGGATCAGCTTGTCGGTCGGGATGCCGGCGGTGTCCAGGTAGTCGACCAGGTACCGGCAGAAGAAGCCGTACACCGGGCCGTCGCCCGCGCCGACGCAGCCGTTGGGCAGCAGCTTGAGGTCCGCCACGACGCCGATGTCGGCCGCCTTGTACTCGTCGGCCTTCTCGCCGGCGACCTTCGCGTCCGACCCGAACGCGCCGTTGTCGCGCATCTTGTCGATCACCGTGTTGCGCCGCTTGATCGCGGGCTCGACGGCCGCGCCGGGGTTGAGCCGGCTCGGCTCGTTGACCAGACCGGCCAGCATCGCCGCCTGCGGCACGGTGAGCTTGTCGGGCGTGGTGTCGAAGTACGCCTTCGCCGCCGCGCCGATGCCGAAGGTGCCGTTGCCGAACGGGACGATGTTCAGGTACGCGGTGAGGATGTCGTCCTTGCTGAGCTTCTGCTCCAGCTGGGTCGCGATCCGGGCCTCGCTGATCTTGCGGCCGAGGGTCGCCTCGGTGGCCTTCTCGTACGCCTCCTGGCTGCCCTCGCCGACCACGAACGCCAGGTAGTTCTTCACGTACTGCTGGGTCAACGTCGACGCGCCCTGGGACGTCTCGCCCTCGACGCCGGCCTTGGCCGCCGCACGCGCGATGCCCTGCCAGTCGACGCCCTTGTGCTCGAAGAACCGCTTGTCCTCGATCGCGATGATCGCGGCCTTCATCGTGTCCGAGATGCCGGAGGACGGCACCGGGATGCGGTACTGGTCGTACAGGTACGCGATCGGCGCGCCGTCCTTGTCGAGCACGGTGGTGACCAGCGGCGGCTCGGCCTTGGTCAGCTCACCCGAGGTCTGGTCGACGGTGTCGGCGGCGCGGTTGGACGCCAGCCCCAGCCCGCCCACGACGGGGAACAGCAGAGCGGCCAGCAGCACGCCCGCCATCAGGCACAGCCCCAGCAATTTGAACAAACCCGTCGCACGCGCGGCGAACACCAACAACCCCTTCCGATCCCCTTGCGAAGCCCCTGCGATCCCCGTCCGGGGAAGCCCCCTGCTCACTAAGTCGCTTGGCGACCGCCCCAGGTTGCTCGCCCACCCGAAATTACTCCTGCCCCAATCCGACGGACGCCAAACCCCCTGCCCCGGGGTGGCGGCGGCCGTACGGGTCTATTCTCGAACAGGAGTTCGACCTAGCACAAGATCACCATCGGGTGATCATCCGGACGCCCGGAGGCGGATCGTCGCGCTCGCCCGACGCACCTCGACGCCCGCGCGGTGCGGCAGCACGTCCTCCAAGAAGCCGTATCCGCGCAGGTCGGAGTCCGAGCGCCGGCTCACGGTGCGCCACCACGTGGCGATGTCGACCCACCCCGGAGCCGACAGCGACCCGCCGAAGTGCTGCACGGACAGCGCCGCGCACAGGTTCGCGAACCGCACCCGGTCCGCCAGCGGCCACCCGGCCAACGTGCCCAGCACGAACCCCGCGCCGAAGACGTCACCCGCGCCCGTGGAGTCCAACGGCGCCATGTTCAGCCCCGGCACGTCCGCCACCTCCCCCGACGCCGAGTCGACGGCCACCGCTCCCCGACCACCCCGCGTGACGACGACCACGGGCACGTGCTCGGCCAACGCGACCGCAGCGCGCTCCGCGGACTCGCTGCGCGTGTACCGCATCGCCTCGACGTCGTTGGGCAGGAACACGTCGTACCCGTCGAGCCGCCGCAGCAGTTCGGGAGCCCACACGCCGGTCCGGTCCCACCCGATGTCGGCGAACAACAGCGCACCCGCCGCCTTCGCCGTGCGCACCCACTGCTCTTCCTCGGGCTGGATGTGCACGAAGCACGCACGGGTCGACGGCGGCGGCGACAGGATCTCGTCGGCCGACACGGGCGGTCGGTGCCCGTGGGTGACCATGGAACGGTCGCGGTCCATCGCCATCGACACGGTCACCGGGGAGTGCCAGCCGTAGTAACGGCGGCAGTAGGAGAGGTCGACGCCCTCCTGTTCGGACAGGACCTCCCAGCAGAAGTCCCCGTAGGCGTCCTCGCCGAACGCGGCGGACAGCGCGGTGCGCAGTTGCAGCCTGCTCAGCGCCACGGCCAGGTTGGCTATCCCGCCGGGACACGAGCCCAGGCCCTCGGCCCACACCTCGGTGCCCGGCGCGGGCGGCCGGGGCAGGCCGGTGAAGATGATGTCCAGGAACACGGTGCCGGACAACAACACGTCGAACGTCGGCCCGTCGGCGGTCGTCATCCCCCTACGATGCCAGGATCAGCCACCCGCGGCCGCGAACATCTCCCGCATCCGCGCGAGCGCGCGGTGTTGCGCGACCCGGACCGCGCCGGGCGTCGAGCCCACGGCCGCGGCGGTCTCCTCGGCGGACAGTCCCACCGCGACGCGCAGCACGAGGATCTCCCGCTGGCGCTCGGGCAGCCGCCGCAGCAGCTGGGTGACGGCCTCGATCATCTCGCCGTTCATGGCGCGCTGCTCCGGCCCGTCCTCCAGGGTCGGGGTGTCGGGCAGCTCCGGGACGACCTCGGAACGGCTGCGCACGGCCCGTCTTCGCGCGTCGGCCACCTTGTGCGCGGCGATGCCGTACACGAAGGCGAGGAACGAGCCGGGCTCGTACCGGTACTTGGCCAGCGCCGCCACGACCGCGAGGCAGACCTCCTGGGCGATGTCCTCGGCCGACACCAGGGTGCGCTCCCGCGAGCCGACCCGGGCCCGGCAGTAGCGCAGGACCAGCGGCTGGATCCGGGCGAGCAGCTGCCCGGTCGCGCGCGGCTCCCCCGCCAGCGCCGCGTCGACCAGTTCGGACATCTCGGCCTCGGCCAGCCACCGGGTGGTCACCCTGGTCGGCACGCCGCCCGCGACCAGTCGGACCTCGGGACGACCGGGTGCGTCGGCGTCGCCGACCGCACCGACCTCGATCCCGACGTCGGTCCGCACGGATGCGTGCACCATCCGGCGACCTCCTCACGCTCGTCGACCTTCCCGGCTCATCCCGGCTCATTGATGAGGAGGGAGCACGTCCGCCCCTGATACGGGATTCGCCAAAGCTGACCACGATCGTGGCCCACGTGGTGGGAACAGCACCCGACCGTGGGACAGGATGAGCCGATCGGCGCAATCGGCGCCTCGGTTACTTCACCATGCCGAACTGGCGCACCCCCAGGTAGCCCACGCGGAACCCCGCTTCGGAGTACGCCAGGTAGAACTCCCACATCCGGCGGAACGTCTCGTCGAACCCGAGCGCGGCGACGTCCTCCCACCGGTCGAGGAACCGCTCCCGCCACCGGCGGAGGGTCTCGGCGTAGTCGAGCCCGAACTCGCGGGTCGCCTCGACGCGCAGCCGGGTGTGGTCGCGGACGGTCTCCTCGATCGCCCGCACGGACGGGATGAGGCCGCCGGGGAAGATGTACTTGTGGATCCACGTGTAGCTGGCGGCGCTGGCCAGCATCCGGTCGTGGGGCATGGTGATGGCCTGGAGGCCGACCCGGCCGCCGGGCACCAGTGACCGGTCGATCATGGAGAAGTAGGCGGGCCAGTAGTCACCGCCCACGGCCTCGATCATCTCCACGCTGACCACGGCGTCGTAAGTGCCGCGCTCCTCGCGGTAGTCGCGCAGGTGGATGTCCACCGACTCCGCCACGCCCGCTGCGGACGCCCGTTGCTCCGCGAGCGCCTTCTGCTCGGCGGACAACGTCAGGGACGTGACGGTCGCGCCGCGCTGCGCGGCCCGGATCGCCAACGCACCCCACCCGGTGCCGATCTCCAGCACCCGCGCCCCGGAGCGCACGCCCGCGTAGTCCAGCACGCCGTCGATCTTGCGCAGTTGCGCGTCGTGCAGCGAGTCGGTGCCGTCGAACCACGCCGACGAGTACGTCATCGTCTCGTCCAGGAACACCGTGAACAGGTCGTTGGACAGGTCGTAGTGGCGGTGGATGTTCTGCCGCGACCCGGCGACGTCGTTGGCGTCCGACGCGGGGTGCCTGCGCTCCACCCAGCGCCGCAGCAGCTGGAGCTTGGGCGGGATGAGCGTGGACAGCCGAGCGGCGAACGGCGTGAGCAGGTCGGCGAGCCGGGTGCAGCTCCAGTCGCCGACCATGTACGCCTCGCCGAACCCGATCTTGGCGTCCACGCCGAGCCGGTGGAAGAACGCGGCCGGCCGGTGGATGCGCATGACGGGGGCGTCGCTGCCGCCCGCGCCGAGCCGGACGCCGCCGGGCAGCACGACGCTGATCGGCAGCGTGTGCACGGCCCGGCGGAACAGCGACTCGGCGATGCGTGCCCGCCACGGCGAGCGCGGCGGCTGGTGCAGACCCGGCCAGATCCCCTGATTGGGGCGGGGCAAGTCGATCGTGCTCATCGGTCGTTACTCCTCGGGACTACAGGCACGCGCCGCGCCCACAGCGCGATGCCATGACGGCGGATCAACCCGGAAACCCGGTACGTCATCAACGGCCGGCGGACCAGCAGCCGCACCAGTTCACGTGGTGTGGCGGGCCGCCTGCGCCCCTTCATGGTGGCGCTGAACGGCGTGGCCCCGCCCTGGCGCAAGGCGATGGTCACGGAGAGTTCGTCAGCCGGTTCGGGCACGCGCATCACGTAGTGCCCGGACATCTCCAGGAACGGCGACACGTAGAAGTCCTTGTCCACCCGTGCACGCCCGGCGGCGTCCGGGTGCAACAAGTACGCATGTCGTTCCCCATAGGTGTTGTGTACCTCGGCGATGACGCACTCAAGCTGCCCTGACGCGTTGTGGCACCAAAAGAGCGACAAGGGGTTGAACACGTAACCCAGCAGGCGGGCGTTCGCGAGCATGGTGACCCGCCCGCCGCCGAGGTCGATGCCGCGTTCGGCGAGCCACGCGTCCACGTTCTGCCGGATGGTGCGCCGCGGCGACCCGAGGTGGTCACGCGCCTCGAACCGCGCGAACGGGCACAGCCACCGCGGCAGCCTCGGCAGCGCGTCCAGGTCGACCAGCCACAGGTAGGCCCGGTGGCTGAACGACCGGTCCAGCCGTTCGCGGCGGACGTGCCCGATCTCGACCTCGTACAGGTTCACCAGGTCGCTCCGAGACTCGTCGCCGCACGCACCCCCGAGGCGCACCCGTCTTCGTGGAAGCCCCACCCGTGGTAAGCACCCGCGTACGCCGTGCGACCGGTGTTGAGCTCCGGGAGCCGCCGTTGCGCGGCAACGGATTCCGGCGTGTAGACGGGGTGCTCGTAGACCATGCGCGCGATCACCGAACCCTGGTCGACCAGATCGGTCGCGTTCAGTGTCACCACGTAGTCAAGGGGTTCCGCGAGCCGCATCAGCCGATTCATGTGATAACTCACCAGAACGGGTCCACCGCGCTCGTGGCACGAGGGCTTGAGCACGTTCCAGGACGCCTGCGCGCCGGGACTCTCCGGCAGCACGCCCGGGTCGTTGTGCAGCCAGGTCTCGTTGCGGGAGTAGCGGAACGCCCCGAGCACCTCGCGTTCGGCGTCGGTCGGGTCGGTGAGCAGGCTCAGCGCCTGGTCGGGGTGGGTGGCGACGACGACCTTGTCCGCAAGGTACCGCTGGTCGGCGTCGTCGCGCAGTTCCACGCCGTCCGCCGTCCGCCGCACGCTGCGGATGGGCGTGGACACCTGCACTGCCGTAAGGCCCTTCGCAGCGCGCTCGACGTACGCACGCGACCCGCCGACCACGGTCTTCCACTGCGGTGTGCCGCCTACGGACAACATGCCGTGGTTGGCCAGGAACTCGAACAGGTACCGCGCCGGGTAGCGCCGGCCGACCTCGGGCCCGGCCGACCACACGGCGGAGACCACGGGCAAGATGAAGTGGTCCACGAAGTACTGCGAGTAGCCGCCGATGGCCAGGAACGCGCCCAACGTCGTGTCGTGCTCGTCGGGCACCGCCAGCAGTCGCTTCGCGTGCCGGTGGAACCGGGCGACCTCGGCGAGCATCCGCAAGTAGGCGGGCCGGGCGAGGTTGCGCGGCTGCGCGAACAGCCCGGCCAGCTTGCGCGCGCCCGCGTACTCCAGGCCGCAGCCCCGGCACCGGACGCTCATCGACATCTCGGAGTCCTGGGTGGACACGCCCAGCTCCCGGAACAGCCGCACCAGGTTGGGGTAGGTCCGTTCGTTGTGGACGATGAAACCGCTGTCCACCATGGTCGTGCCGCCGCCGGCGGTGGCCAGCTCGTGGGTGTGGGCGTGGCCGCCGAGTCGATCGTCCTGTTCGAACAGCACCACGTCGTGGCGGCGCTGGAGCAGGTAGGCGGCGGTGAGTCCGGAGACGCCGCTGCCGATCACCGCTACCCGTTGCCGTTCACCGGATACCACCACGCGTTCCTCCCAGTGGGACGTTCAAGCCCCTCGGTGTGGGCTCGCGCATGGCGTTCGACAGATAGGGGGCGAGCGGTTCGACGTCGAGCACGCCGAGAACGAAATCGGTGACCAGGCGGGTCCAGTAGCGGAAGCGGAACAACATGGCGTGGCCCTCCCGCAGCACGGTGAAGCGCGCGACGCGGTCGGTGACCTGTCGGGCGCGCAACGCGTACCGGTAGGACGCGGCCGGATCCGTGGTGCGGTCGTGGTCGCCGTGCGCGATGAGCAGCGCACGCCCGGCGAGCCCCTGGTACGGGTCGCCGGCCTCGATCCACGGCGCGAGCGCGCACACCGCGATCACCTGCGGGTCATCTGCGACGTAGAGGGCGGTCCGGCCGCCCATGGAGTGCCCGACGAGCACTACAGGCACGCCGGGGTGCTCACGGCGGATCTTGTCCAGTGCCCAGCGCGCGTCCTGCACGGGGTGCATGTGCGGCGCGTTCCAGCCGTTGTGGGTGTGCCTCAGCAGCCACACGGCGACGCCCTCGGCACGACGGTGGATCGACCGCGCGAACGGAACCATCCGCAGGTAGGGCAGCTTGCGGCGGCTCACCGGCAGGTGACCCTCGACACTGCCGCCGTGCAGCACCAGTACCACCGCGCGGACCGGTCCGGTGGGTGCGAGGACGTCGATGGCGGGTTCCACGGGACAATGTTCGCCCGGACAGGACGACCGGATCGAGGATGGGACTCGGATCACAGTGACCGAACAGCTCGGGGTGCAGACGGCCGAAGGTGTGTTCGACGCGATCGCGGCCGGTCCGGAGGACGGCCGGCCGGTGCTGTTCCTGCACGGCTTCCCGGAGGCCGCGGTGGCGTGGGAGCACCAGGTGGCGGTGCTCGGGCGGGCCGGCTACCGGGCGGTGGCCTTCGACCAGCGCGGCTACTCCCCCGGCGTGCGCCCGGAGCGGGCGCTGGAGTACGGGCTGGAGTCGCTGGTCGGCGACGTGCTGGCGGTCGCGGACTCGCTCGGCTGGTCGACGTTCGACCTGGTGGGGCACGACTGGGGCGCGACGGTGGCGTGGTGGACGGCGTACGAGCACCCCGACCGGCTGCGGACGTTGACCGCGGTGTCCGCGCCGCACCCGCGTGCCCTGGCCGACGCGTTGCAGACCGACGAGGACCAGCACATGCGGTCGGCGTACCTGACCGAGTGGCGGCAGAGTTCCACCGAACGGCGGATGCTGGCCGACAACGGCGCGGCGCTGCGGAGGATGTTCGAGTGGCAGGTCCCGCCGTCACGGGTCGACGACTACCTCCAGCGGCTGGCCGAGCCGGGCGCGTTGACCGCCGCGCTGAACTGGTACCGAGGGGGCCGTCCGGGCGGCCGGGTCGAGCACGTGACGGTGCCCACCATGTACGTCTGGAGCACCGAGGACGTGGCGTTCGGGTCCACGGCGGCGTTCGACACGGCCAAGTGGGTCAGCGGGCCTTACCGCTTCGAGATGCTGGAGGACGTCTCGCACTGGGTGCCGGAGCAGGTGCCGGAGGTGTTCACCGCGCTGCTGCTGGAGCATCTCGGATCGTGATTTTTTCGTGATGGTTGAACCGCACGCTCGGCGTGGCACGTGTTTGTCCGTATGACGGAGTTGACCTACTCGGAGCGCAGGGTCGCGACCCTCGCCGCGTGTGGCCACAGCAACCGGGCTATCGCGATGCGGCTGCACATCACCGTGAGCACCGTGGAGCAGCACCTGACCAGGGTGTACCGCAAGCTGGCGGTGTCCAGCCGGACCGAGCTGAAGGGACACCAAGCCCTAGTGTGACCCCATGCGGGTCGCTGGTTTGCTGCTCGCCGCGGGCGCCGGGCGCAGGTTCGGCGGTCCCAAGGCGCTCGTGTCGCGCGGCGGCGCGCTGTGGGTCGAGTCGGCCCGGTCCGTGCTGCGCGACGCCGGGTGCGCGCCGGTGGTCGTGGTGTTGGGCGCGGCTGCCGACGAGGTGCGCGCACGTGCGGCGTTGGACGACGCCGTGGTTGTGGAGAATGCCGCGTGGGCGACGGGTATGGGTTCGTCGTTGAGGGTGGGTCTGGCGGCGTTGGACTCGTCGGCGGACGCCGTTGTCGTGCTGCCGGTGGACACGCCGGGCGTGACGAGTAGAGCGGTCCGACGGTTCGTCGACCTCGCGTCGCCCACGGCGTTGCTGCGCGCGTCTTACGACGGCGCGCCGGGGCACCCGGTGTTGTTGGGCCGTGCGCACTGGGCGGCCGTGGCGGAGTCGGCGACCGGTGACGCCGGCGCGCGTGACTACCTGCGGACGCACGGCGCGGTGTCGGTGCCGTGCGAGGACCTCGCGGACGGCGCGGACGTCGACCGGCCGGAGGATCTGCGCTGATCGGTCCACGCGTGCGGATGAGGTGTGCCAGAGTCGATCTCATGTCACGTCTGGGGGTCGGACTGCTGCTGGTGACGGTGTTGGCGGCGGCGGGGTGCGGTAGGCAGGCGGACACCGCGTCGGACGGCGGTGGCGACCTGTCGGTGGCCCCTCCGGTGGCGCGGACGACCGCGCCGGTGTCGACGTCCGTGCCGCCGGAAGGGCCGTGCCAGGTCAGGTTCGAGGTCGCCGAGATGGCGGAGATCCCGACACCCGCGCCTGCGACGACGACCTCCCGCGCGCTGCCCGGCGACATGCCGCCCAACCACGTGGACAACAGGTCGTGGCGGGTGCGCAAGCCGCTCCGACCCGACGTGCACGCGGAGACCGTCGCGGCGGCGGAGAAGGTGAAGCCGGGTCTCGGCGCGTTGTGCGACGAGGGGACGTTCTCGCCCGAGGCGACCCGCGCCGTGTTCGTCGACGCGGGCCGGCCGACCGTGTGGCTCACCGCGATCAACGCCCCTTACGGCACCCCGCCGCCTCCGGGCGTCGTGTTCGTCCTCACGTTGGAGAGCCCGCAGGGCACCGGGTGCGTGCTGGGCCAGCTGCAACCCGGCCAGTTGCTGGTGTCCGTGGCCGGGACGACCGGCGAGGGCTCGTGCTACGAACCGCCGTCGCACTGAGCGCGTAAGGGCGCGCCGAGCCGGACAGGGCCTCAGACGAGGCGTACCTCGACGCCGGCCTCGCGCAGCCGTGCCACCTCGTCGCCGGGCGCGTCCTCGTCGGTGACCAGCACGTCGATGTCCTGCGCCGCGCAGGCCCGGCCGAACGCCGTGCGGCCGAACTTGGAGCTGTCGACGGCGACGATGACCCGCGCGGAGGCGTCGACGGCGGCCCGTTTGACGGCGACTTCGGCCAGGTCGTGGGCGGAGACGCCGTTGCCCGCGCTGAGCCCGCAGCACGCGAGGACGACCGTGTCGAAGCGCATGATCTTGAAGGCGTACTCGGTGAGCGGGCCGCCGAAGGCGAGTTCACCGGGTCGGATGTCGCCGCCGGGCAGCACCAGCCGGACCTGCTCCGCGGTCCGCAGCACGTCCGCGGAGTGCAGCGACAGGGGCAGCACGGTGAGCCGCCGGTCGGCCAGCCGGCGCGCGACCTCCAGGGTGGTGGTGCCGCCGTCGAGCACGACGGTCTCGCCGTCGTCGAGCAGTTCGGCGACGGCGAGACCGATGCGGCGCTTGGCTTCCAGTCGTTGCCGGGAGCGGGCCGCGTACGGCGTCTCCTCGCCGGTCAGCATGCTCACCGCCGCGCCGCGCACCCTGCGCAGCAGGCCGTCGCGTTCGAGCACGTCGAGGTCGCGGCGCACGGTCATCTCGGACGCGCCGACGAGTTCGGCGAGGGTGCCGACGCCGACCCGCTGGCCCTGGCGCAGGCTCTGGAGGATGACCTCGTGCCGCCCTGCAACATCCATGGTGTTCATCTGAACATGAGCCGTGTTCGAACGTCAAACAGCTGCTGGCGGCGCGCCCGCAGATCGGGTAGGACTGGCGATCACCAACTTGGTGTAGACCACCGGAGGACAGACCGCATGACCGAGACCGTGCCCGGCTCCGACTTCGGCGACGTCGTGCGCACCCACCTGACCAGGGTGGAGCAGCAGAACGCCGGTGCGCTGGACGATGTCGCCGAGCTCGTCCTGGCCAGCGTCCAGGCGGACGGGATGGTGCTCGCGGCGGGTGCCGGCCACTCGCTGGCCGCCGTCGCCGAGACCTTCTACCGCGCCGGCGGGCTGGCCTGCGTGCGCCCGATCTACCACCCGGAACTGCTGCCCATGCACGGCGCGGTGAGCAGCACGTCCGCCGAGCGCCGCTCCGGCCTGGCCGCCGAGGTGCTGCGCGACGCCGGACTGGCCGCCCACGACGTGCTGTTCGTGTTCTCTACCTCGGGCGTCAACCCGTACCCGGTGGAACTGGCCGTGCTGGCGGCCGACGCGGGCTGCCCCGTGGTCGCGGTGACGTCCCTGGCCGCCAGCGCCGCCGCACCGCGCCGCGCGGGCACCACGCTGGCCGAGAACGCCACCGTCGTGCTGGACAACCTGGTGCCGCCCGGTGACGCCACCTACCCGCCGGACAACCCGGTCACCGCGGCCGTGTCGACGATCGCCACCGCGTTCCTGTGGAACCTGCTGCTGGTGCGGCTGCTGGACAAGGCCGCCGAGTCGGGCGTGGACCTGCCGCTGTGGCGCAGCGCGAACGTCGAGGGCGGCGACGCCGCGAACTCCGACCTGCTGCGCAAGTACCAGACC
Organism: Saccharothrix espanaensis DSM 44229; assembly: GCF_000328705.1. Taxonomy (NCBI): domain Bacteria; kingdom Bacillati; phylum Actinomycetota; class Actinomycetes; order Pseudonocardiales; family Pseudonocardiaceae; genus Saccharothrix; species Saccharothrix espanaensis. Next base: position 6,929,580 of record NC_019673.1, read on the forward strand.
CGCATCCCGCAGCTCGGCTGAGTAGAACTGCTCACGATTCCTCCACACGGTCTGGCTAGTCTCCGACCGAGGGGGAAACGTGAACAGGACGAGCAAGAGATGGATCTTGGCCGGCGGGGGCGTGGCGGCGGTGGCCGTCATCGTGGCGGGCACAATCGTGTTGTGGCCGAACGACAGCAGATCGGCCACGACACTGCCGACCGTCAAGCCCCTGCCGGCACCGATCGCCCAGCAGTTCGCCGCCGCGCTGATGGCCGGCAACGCGGCGCAGGCGGCGTCGGTGACCGACAACACCGCCGTCGCGCAGCCCGCGATCGAGAAGATGCTGCAGGGCATGAAAGGCGTGACCTACGGCGCACGGATCGGCGCGTCGCCGGCGGTCGGTGACGACACCACGTCCGCCACGCTGAGCGCCGACGTGACGTGGACGCTGCCGGACAGCACGCCGCTGAAGTACGCGGTGCCGCTGGAACTGCGCCGTTCGAACGACAAGTGGCAGGTCCACTGGACGCCCGCGCTGCTGCACCCCGACCTGGCCGAGGGCCAGTCCCTCGCCTACAGCCAGACCTCCGGCGACGGCGCGGTGCTCGACCGCAACGGAACGGCCGTGCCACCGGGTTTCGCGCCCGTGGTGATGTCCTCGGTGACCAAGACCATGGGCAGCGCCGCCGGCGAACCGGGCTGGCAGGTGGCCGCGGTGGACGCCGCCGGCACGCCGGTCTCGGTGCTGGCGGAGAAGAAGGCCAAGGTCCGGCAGCCGATGACGTTGACGCTGGACCCGCCCACCCAGAACGCCGCTCAAGGTGCCGTCGACCAGGTCCAGTTGCCCGCGGTGGTCGTGGCGCTGGCTCCGTCCAACGGCGAGATCCTGGCCGTGGCGCAGAACACCGCCGCGAGCGCCGGCGGGCCGATCTCGTTGCAGAACTACTACGAGCCGGGGTCGACGTTCAAGATCGTGACCGCGACAGCGGCGCTGATGTCGGGCAACGTCACCGCGGACACGCCCGTGGAGTGCCCGGGGAAGAAGACCATCGGGCCGCGGCAGATCGTGAACGACGAGCAGTTCGACCTCGGGACGGTGCCGGTGCACCGGGCGTTCGCGGCGTCGTGCAACACCAGCTTCAGCCAGTTGGCGGCGGACCTGCCGGCCACCGCGCTGCCGCAGGCGGCCTCGCTGTTCGGGCTGGGCGCGGACTACACGGTCGCGGGCCTGACCACGAACACCGGCAAGGTCCCGCCGTCGGAGACGGTCACCCAGCGCGTCGAGGCGGGCATCGGCCAGGGCACCATGCAGACCACGCCGTTCGGCATGGCGCTGGCCGCGGCGACCGTGGCGAAGGGCAGCACCCCGACACCGCAGCTGATCCGCGAGATCCCGACCGAGGGCGGGCAGGGCCGGGCCCTGCCGGGCGGGGTGGTCTCGGCGCTGCGCTCGATGATGGGTGAGGTCGTGACCGGCGGCACGGCGCAGGCGCTCGCCGGGCTCGGCGGCGTGCGGGGCAAGACCGGGACGGCCCAGCACGGCGACGGGACCAGCTCGCACGGCTGGTTCGTCGGCTACCGGGGCGACCTCGCGTTCGCGGTGCTGGTGGTGGACGCGGGCACGTCCAAGGTCGCGGTCAGCACGACCGCGAACTTCCTCGGTGCCTTGTAAGGGTTGCCCAGGGGTTGTCGTTGCCCAGGGGCTGTGTCAGGCCACGGCGGGCGTTTCGTCGAACTGGGTGCGGTACAGCTCGGCGTAACGTCCGTCGGCGGCGAGGAGTTCAGGGTGCGTGCCGCGTTCCACGACCCGGCCGTCCTCCACCACCAGGATCTGGTCGGCCGCGCGGACCGTGGACAGCCGGTGCGCGATCACCAGCGCGGTCCGGCCCTGCAACGCCTCGGTGAGCGCGGCCTGCACGGCGGCTTCCGACTCGGAGTCCAGGTGCGCGGTGGCCTCGTCCAGAATCACCACCCGGGGCCGGGCGATCAGCAGCCGGGCGATGGTCAGCCGCTGCCGCTCGCCGCCGGAGAGCCGGTAGCCCCGCTCCCCCACCACCGTGTCCAGGCCGTCGGGCAGCGCTTCGACCAGGGTCCGCAACCGGGCGCGGTCCAGGGCGTCCCAGAGCTCGTCGTCGGTCGCCTCCGGGCGCGGGTAGGTCAGGTTGGCCCGGATCGAGTCGTGGAAGAGGTGCCCGTCCTGGGTGACCACCCCGACCGCGCCGCGCACCGACTCGAACGTGAGGTCGCGGACGTCCACGTCGGACAGCGACACGGAACCGGAGTCCACGTCGTAGAGCCGGGGCACGAGCGAGGCGATGGTCGACTTGCCCGCGCCCGACGAGCCGACCAGCGCGACGAGCTGACCGGGCTCGGCGCGGAAGCTGATCCCGTGCAGCACCTCCTCGCCGCCCCGGGTGTCCAGCGTGGCCACTGATTCGAGCGAGGCGAGCGACACCCTGTCGGCGGCCGGGTAGCCGAACCGGACGTCGTCGAACTCGACGGACACCGGCCCCGCCGGCACCTCGCGGGCGTTGGGCGACTCGTCGATCATCGGCTTGAGGTCGAGCACCTCGAAGACCCGCTCGAAGGAGACCAGGGCGGTCATCACGTCGACGCGCGCGTTGGCGAGCGCGGTCAGCGGCGAGTAGAGGCGGGTCAGCAGCAGGGCGAGCGAGACGACCGTGCCCGCCGCGAGGTGGCCGGTGAGCGCGAGGTAGCCGCCGAGGCCGTAGACGAGGGCCTGGGCCAGCGCGGAGACCAGGGTGAGGCCGGTGAGGAACCAGCGGGTGGCCATCGCGGTGCGGATGCCGATGTCGCGGACGCGGGCGGCGCGGGCCCCGAACTCGTCGGCTTCGGCGCGCGGCCGGCCGAACAGCTTGACGAGCGTCGCGCCGGGCGCGGAGAACCGCTCGGTCATCTGGGTGGTCATGCCCGCGTTAAGGGTGGCCGCCTCGCGTTGCAGGTCGGCCATCCGGCTGCCCATGCGCCGCGCGGGCAGCACGAACACCGGGAGCAGGAGCAGCGCGAGCGCCGTGACCTGCCACGACAGCGTGAACATCACGCCGAGTGACAGCCCGAGCTGGATCACGTTGGTGACCACCCCGGAGAGGGTGGAGGTGAACGCCCGCTGCGCGCCGATCACGTCGTTGTTCAGCCGGCTGACCAGCGCCCCGGTGCGGGTGCGGGTGAAGAACGCGACCGGCATCCGCTGGACGTGCTCGTACACCGCCCGCCGCAGGTCGTAGATGAGCCCTTCGCCGATCCGCGTCGACTGCCAGCGTTCGAGCAGCCCCAGCCCCGCGTCGACCACGGCGATCCCGGCGATCACCACGGCCAGCCAGACCACGACCGACACGTCCCGCCCACCGACGATCGCGTCGACCACCCGCCCCGCCAACACCGGGGTGGTCACAGCGAGCACGGAAGAGACTACGGTGAGCAACAGGAAGGCGGCCAGCTTGGCGCGATGCGGCCGAGCGAACCCCACCACCCGCCGGAACGTCCCCCGCCGCACCCCTCTGGGCGCGCCGGACGCCGCCATCGCACTGCGCATCAAGCCCCGTGAACCGTCCACCTCAGACAGAACGCGAACCGGCCGGGCGAACTTCCCCACTACGCCCAGGGCGAACCACCCGACCCACCGCGACCAAGCCCAGGTCAGCACCCCGACCAGCATCGACGGTTCATCGAAATGCGCTTCCGGACGGCCCCAGGCACACGCACGGGCAGGGGCAGGGGCAGGGGCTACCTTCGGGTACCGGCGGTATCAGGCCGAGGTCGCGCCGGTGGCGAGAGCGGTCAGTTCGGCGAGCCGCCGCACCTGCGCGGCGCGTTCGGCGACCAACTGCTCTTCCTCGGACGCCCCGTCCGCCGCGTGCGCGAGCAGCGCGAGCGTCTCCCGCACGGCACCCGGCATCGGGCGCACGACCTGGGCGACCAGGTCGTCCACCGCGGCGTCGAGGCCGTCGACGGGCACGACGGAGTTCGCCAGACCGATCCGCAGCGCCTCCTCACCGCCCACCCGGCGGCCGGTCACGCAGATTTCGGCCGCGCGGGCATACCCGACCAGTCGGACCAGCGGCAACGTGCCGCCGAGGTCGGGCACCAGACCGAGGGACGTCTCGGCCATGCAGAACTGCACGTCGTCGGCGGCCACGCGGAAGTCGCACGCCAGCGCGAGCTGGAAGCCCGCACCGATGGCGTGCCCGCGCACCGCGGCGATCGTGACCCGGCCGGGGTCGCGCAGCCAGCGGAAACCCTCCTGGAACTCCGCGATCAACGCGGCGCCGCCTTCGGGTCCCCGCAGGGTGATCTCCGGCAGGCCGGGCTCGCCCTCGACCGGAGCGCCGCTGAACATGCGCCGGTCCAGCCCAGCGGAGAAGGCACGACCGGAGCCCCGGACGACCACAACGCGGACGTCCGGGTCCAACTGCACGCCGATCGCCCTCAACGCCGCCCAAGTGGACGGCGTCTGTGCGTTGAGCACATCGGGACGGTCGAGCGTGACCGTCGCGCGCGGTCCGTCGACGACGAGCCGCACGCCACCGCGCTCCAGCAGGTCGGCGTCGATGGTCGTCGGTGCCGACATGCGTGGGACCTCCGGGTCTTCGGGAGGGCGCCGTCTCTCCCCGACGCCCAGGTTACCGGAGGGTAGCTTACTTCTTCTTCGTGCGGGTGGCGCCACCGCGACCGCGCAGCTGCACACCGGACTCGCTGAGCACCCGGTGCACGAAGCCGTAGGAGCGTCCGGTGGACTCCGCCAACGCCCGGATGCTCGCGCCCTTTTCGTACTTCTTCTTCAGGTCAGCGGCCAGCTTGTCCCGCGTGGCGCCGGTGATCCGGGCGCCCTTCTTCAGGTCAGCCACCTTGTCCCGCCTTCCGTAGACAGCAGGTCGGGCCGTGAAAGCCCCTGTCGTCGCAATGATCGAACACGAAGACCAAGAACGCCAGGCGATCATGCGAAAAGATCGGCGAGCGGTAGGTTGATCACTGAGGGTCGATCAGGGGTTACGGAGCGGAAACCCTTGACTCAGGCCAACTGCACGAGCTCTAGGTACTCGTCCGACCAGTGGTCCTCCGCGCCGTCCGGCAGCAGGATCACCCGCTCGGGCTCAAGCGCCTCGACCGCGCCGGGATCGTGCGTGACCAGCACAACCGCGCCCTCGTACCGGCGCAACGCGTCGAGCACCTGCTCACGACTGGCCGGGTCGAGGTTGTTCGTCGGCTCGTCGAGCAGCAGCACGTTCGCCGCGCTCGACACCAATCCCGCAAGCGCCAATCGGGTCTTCTCGCCACCCGACAGGGTGCCTGCGGGCTGGTCGAGTTGCTCCCCGCTGAACAGGAACGTGCCGAGCAGCGAGCGCAGCTGCTGCTCCTGCACGTCCGGGGCGGCGTGCCGGATGTTCTGCCAGACACTGGCCTCGTGGTCGAGCGTCTCGTGCTCCTGCGCGAAGTAGCCCAGCTTCAGCCCGTGACCGGGGATGACCTCACCCGCGTCCGGACGCTCCATCGACCCGATCAGGCGAAGCAACGTCGTCTTGCCCGCACCGTTCAAACCGAGGATGACCACCCGCGAGCCCCGGTCGATCGCCAGGTCGACCCCGGTGAACACCTCCAGCGAGCCGTAGGACTTGCTCAGCCCCTCGGCGGTCAACGGCGTCCGGCCGCAGGTGGCGGGCTGCGGGAAGCGGATCTTCGCCACCTTGTCCGCCTGGCGCTCGTCCTCCAGGCCCGCCAGCAGCTTCTCGGCGCGACGCGCCATGTTCTGCGCGGCCACCGCCTTGGTCGCCTTCGCCCGCATCTTGTCGGCCTGCGCCATCAACGCGCCGGCCTTCTTCTCGGCGTTGGCCCGCTCCCGGCGGCGGCGCTTCTCGTCGGCGGCCCGCGCCTCCAGGTACTTCTTCCAGCCCATGTTGTAGATGTCGACCTCGCCGCGCGTCGCGTCGAGGAACCACACCTTGTTGACCACGTCGTCCAGCAGCTCGACGTCGTGGCTGATGACGACCAGACCGCCGTCGTGCGACTTGAGGAAGCCCCGCAGCCACGTGATCGAGTCGGCGTCGAGGTGGTTGGTCGGCTCGTCGATCAGCAGGATCGTGCTCGACTTCGCCCCCACCCCCGCCTCGGACGCGGCGAACAGGATCCGCGCGAGCTCCACCCGCCGCCGCTGACCACCCGACAGCGTGCGCAGCGGCTGCGCGAGCACCCGGTCGGCCAGCCCCAGGTTCGAGCAGATGCGAGCAGCCTCGCTCTCGGCGGCGTACCCGCCGAGGGCGGAGAAGCGCTCCTCCAGCCGACCGTACTTGCGCACGGCCTCCTGGAGCGCGTCGTCGTCCACCAGCTCGGCCATCGTGGACTGGGCCTTCTCCATGTCGCGCAGCAACTGGTCCAGCCCGCGCGCGGAGAGCACCCGGTCCTTGGCGACCACCGAGAGGTCGCCCTCACGGGGGTCCTGCGGCAGGTAACCCAGCTCGCCGGTACGCCGGACCTCGCCCGCGTAGGGCTGGCCCTCGCCCGCGAGGACGCGCAGCGACGTGGTCTTGCCCGCACCGTTGCGACCGACGAGGCCGATCCGGTCGCCGGGCTGGACGCGCAGGGTCGCGTCGGACAGCAGGATGCGCGAGCCGGCGCGCAGCTCAAGGTCTGTTGCGGTGATCAAGGGGAACTCCGGGTGAGTGGTCGGACGGGGTCGACGGCGCGCAACGAGCGCCGGACCTACTCGATCAAGATGACCACGACACCAGTGTACGGGTTGTTCGCCACCCGATCAGCCACCTGTGTCCACCGGCATACATCGCGTGGATGGCTACCGACGAGTTTGCAGGCAGGACCGCACTGGCCACCGGCGCGAGCCGAGGCATCGGCTACGGCATCGCGCTGGAACTGCTCGCCTGCGGCTCGACCGCCACGATCACCGCCCGCAAGCCCGACACCGTGGCCGAAGCCGCTACGACCCTGGCGGCCGAGGCAGGTGGCCCCGCCGGCCACGCGCTGGCCGTGCCCGGCAACGCGGCCAGCGCCGAAGACCGCGCGCAAGCCGTCACCCGGACCGTCGAGCGGTTCGGACGCCTTACGTCGTGGCCGCTCTCGGCTTCGTGCAGTTGGCGTAGAAGGTCCGCGTCAACGTCGTCGCGCCGGCCGTGGTGAAGACTCCGGTTCGCCGAAGCCCTCTACGCCGGGAGGGAAGAGGAAGCCGCCGCCTCGTATCCCCTCAAGCGGCTCGGCACCCCGGAGGACGTCGCCAGCCTCCTCGCCACCGGCTCATTGGGTTAGGGCCCGCCTTCACCGCGCAAGGACGACGGTGCCCCCCAAGCGGACACCATGCCGAGTAGGCCGCTTGGCTCCGGCAGGCCGCCTGGCTCCGGCTGGCTCCGCGTGGCCGGCCGCAACGCCGCTCCCGGGGCAACCTCGCCGTGAGCCCACCAGCGTCGTATAGGGGGACACGTAACCGCAGCAGGCCCGGTATGCCGCTGAGTCGCGCCCGTTCGGGTGTCCGGCATGACTGCCTTCGCGGAGGTCGAGGAGGACTGTCTAGGTGGCCGGCGCCGGCGGCGTCGTATGGCCGTTTGTGTTTGGCACCTCCGTCTTCTGGGGGTCGGGATGGGTTGGGCTGATGGCGGTCGGGCCAGCCGGTAACGCGGTGGCGGGTGGGCTGAGGGAGGTTCGGACGGTGGCCGGCGGGCCGGTCGTGGTTGTCGCGCGGGGTGTTCCGGGACCGGGTGGCGCTGTGCGGCCGGTGGTCGTCGGACCGGTAGTCGTGGGGCCGGCAGTCGTCGGCAAGTGGGTCATGTCGGGCGCGGTCGTGTGCGGCAGGTCGGTGGCCGAGGGCCCGGCCTGTTCGGAGGGCTGGGGTGTCGGGGCCGGCGGGGCCGGGTTCGTCGTGCGGGTGGAGGTACCGACGGGACCGGGCGTGGTCGCCGGATCGTGGGTGGAGGCAGGCAGCCCGGCCAGGGCGAAGCCGACCGCCACGACCAGGGCCGTGGTGCCCAGGGCGCTACCCGCCACGGCCAGGGCCCGCCGGCGGCTCTTGATCTCCTGGCCGTGGTGGATGACGTCGACGGCACCGAACGTCCGCGGCCGGCGCTCGATGTTCAGTTCTTCGAACAGTTCCTTGAGTTGGTCCTCAAGCATTGGGTGACACCTCCTGCCACAGCTCGCCGAACGTCGGCCCCAGCTTCTGCCGCAACGTCTTGAGACCGCGACTGGCATTGCTCTTCACCGTGCCGACCGAGCACTGCAACGCCGCCGCGGTCTCCTCCACCCCCAGGTCGTGCCAGTACCGGAGCACGAGCACCGCCCGCTGCCGTGCCGGAACCGTCGACAAAGCCCGCCACACCACCAACTTGTCCTCGCTCAGCCCGGCACCCACCGGAACCTCCGGGAGCGCCTCGCTGAGCTTCTCCCGTCGCCACCGCACCCTGCGGCGCTCGGCCAAGAACGTCCGGACGACGATCCGCCTCAGGTAGGCGTCCAAGCCCTCTCGCTGGACCAGCTTCGGCCCAGCCAGGTACAGCTTGAGGAACGCGGCCTGCACCACGTCTTCGGCCTCGTGGTGGTTGCCGCACAACAAATACGCCGTGAAGCGCATCGAGTCGGCGCACCGGTCGAAGTACTGGGTGAACTCCGCGTCCCAACTCACGCCGTCAGCGCCTCGTCGTGGTCGGCGACGGCTGCGGGTGGCCGGTGGTCGGGTACGGGGTCGGCTGCGGCCAAGCGGTGGTCGGCCATGAAGTGGTCGGGTAGGCGGTCGTCGGGTACGCGGTCGGGGACGGTTGGGGCTGGGGCGGCGTGGTCGGCGCAGGCGTGGACGGGATGGGTGCGGTCGGAGCCGGGGTGGACGGGACCGGCGGGTAGGTCGGTGCGGGCGTGGTGGGCTGGGGCGTCGACGGGATCGGCGAAGGGGGTGCCGAGGTCACGCTGGGGTGTGGGGCGGGCGGACTGGTCGGTGGTGCCGTGGTCGGGACGGCGCTCGGTGCGGGCGGGTTGTCGCCGCCAGCGGCGGCGAGCGCGGGTACGGCGGCGGCGATTCCGCCGACCAGGATGGCTCCGGCGGCGATGACGAGACGTGTGCGCATGGTTCTTCTCCCTGGTGCTGGTGGACCACCTCCTCGGTGACCCCCTCACCCATATCCATGCGATGGGCGGGCTCGGGGGTTGTCATGAGTTTTCTCAGGTTGTCAGCGACCTGGTGACCTGCGTCAACGCGTCGACCAGGTGGTCGAACGGCAGGTTCCGCTCGACCAGCCAGTGCTGCACCTGCTCGGCGGACAGGCCGGCCAGCAGCACGTCCGCGGCGATGCCGGGCGCCGGGGTGTGGCACTGCTCCAGCAAGTACTCGCAGTGCCTGCGCCAGAACGCGTGGGCCCCGGTGCGGAAGCGGGCACCCGTGGTCGAGGTCTGGGACAGCAGGACGACGTCCAGCGAATCGCGGAGGAATTCGAGGTAGGCCACGGTGAAGGCGATCAGCCGCTCCGCCGGGGAGGCACCGCCGCCCAGCGGCGGCGGGCCGCTCAGGATGCCCTCCTGGAGTTCGGTCTCCAAGTGGTCCAGCAGGGCCGTGGCCAGGCCCGACTTGTCGCCGAAGCGCCGGTAGAGGGTCCCCTTGCCCACTCCGGCGGCGGCCGCCACGTCGTCCATCGTCACCTTCTCCACCCCGCGCTCGGAGAACAGGCCGGCGGCCGCCGCCAGCACCTTCACCCGGTTGCGGGCGGCATCGGCCCGGAGGGGCGGCGAGTACTCGACCGACAGGTTCCGGAAGGAGATGTCGATCGGGGTCTTTGACGAACCGGACTGCGGTCCGCTACTGTCGGCAGCCATGAAACGGACTCTAGTCCGATTTCCCGAGGAAGGGAATTTGCCATGACGAAGCTGCTGCACGTGTCCGCCTCGCCGCGAGCCGAGGCGTCGGAATCGCTGGTCATCGCATCGGCGTTCGTCGATGCCTACCGGGAGAGCCATCCCGACGACGAGGTCGAGCACTGGGACCTCTGGGACGGCACGCTGCCCGCGTTCGGGCCAGCCGCGACCGCCGCGAAGATGGCGGTGATCCGGGGTGACGAGCCGACCGGCGACGAGGTGGCGGCCTGGCGCGAGGTGGTGGCGGCGGCTGAGCGGTTCACCTCGGCCGACCGGCTGCTGTTCAGCGTGCCGATGTGGAACTCCGGGATCCCGTACGTGCTCAAGCAGTTCGTGGATGTCGTGTCCCAGCCGGGGATGGTGTTCGGCCTCGACGTCGAGACCGGCTACTTGCCGCTGCTCGCGGGGCACGGCAAGCGGGCGGCGGTCGTCTACACCAGCTCGGTGTGGGGGCCGGAGGTCGCACCGGGGTTCGGCTCGAACTTCCAGTCCACCTACTTCGACGACTGGCTCCGGTGGACGGGGATCACGGACCTGACCACGATCCGCCACCACCCGACCTTGAGCGGCGACGCCGAGGACTCGCGCCAGACCGCTCTCGCGACCGCCCGGGAGGCCGCCAAGACCTTCTGACGATCAGAGCGGCTGCGGGACCGATGGGCCGCCGGACGAGGAGGCGCATGGGGCAGGCGGGGATGGGTGCGGACAGAAGCCGAACCTGGGGGTACACCGCGACCGACGAGACACGGCGACCAGCGGGCGATGCGACGGCGGGTGAGCGAACGGCGGGCGGCCGCAGCAGGAGGGATGACACGTCGCCGGCAGTGGAGCGTGTGGGGCGGCTGGACCTGGCGAGGTTCTTAAGGGCGGTATTCGGGTGGGGGGTCTTCGGGCAAGGGGGCTTGGGGATCTTCGAGGTCTTCGGGGTCCGGGTTGAGGTCTCGGACGGTGATTTCGACGGCGCGGGCGCGCTCGGCGGCTTCTTCGAGGACCGAGCGGCGGGGTTCCGGGACGTCCAGCACCCGGTTGGAGGCACGGGCGAAGACGGCGGCGAGCCTTCGGTCGGCGCGGAGGGCGTCGAGGGCCTGCCGATCGCCACCCAGGACCACGGCGTCCAGTTCGTCCAGGCGGGGGACGAGGACCCTGACCGCATCGTCGGCTGCCGCCTGGAGGGCGACTCGGGCCTGGCCTTCGCGGCGACGGGCGAAGCGTTGTTGGGACCAGCCGCCGGCCTTGTTGCGGCCGTGGACCTGGCGACTGTCGGTAGTCGAGGCGACCACTTCGCCGTCGACCGCGACGCCGATGCTGTGGCCGCCCAGACGGACGAGGAGGAGCCCGAGACGGCGTGACGCGGTGGCGTGATTCAGCAGAGCGGTGATGGCGAGACCTTCGACCTCACCCGTCGGGGTGAATTCTTCAAAGGAAGTTGTCACCTCTGCGGTGGCCCCATCGCGCGCAGTGACGACGACCTGGGTCGGGGTGGTTCGGGTCGTGGCTATGCCGTCGTGGCGGTCGGCGAAGCGGGCGAACCAGCCTGCCAAGCGCTCGGGAAGGACCTCGACCGCTCGGCCACCGCCGGCGACCGGTCGGATCTTGGTCATGGCCGCGCCGTCATGGACTCGTGGAGGGGTGCGGCGTGACGAGGTGGGTGGCACGAGACCGGCTGCCAGGCCCCGCGCTGCCGGACCATGCGCTGCCGGGCGGCGCATTGCCGCGCGGTGCGCTGCCGGGCGGTGCGGAGGTGGACGTCGCCGAGCCGGAGGTGGCGGGAAGCCGGGTGGTCGTGCGGGGAACCGCAGTGTCGAGGGCGTCCGGTTCGGCGGGAGCGGGCACGTCCGGAGGTACGGGGCGGAGGAGTGGGGGACGGCGGAGTGCCGGGCGGGGTGGTGTCACGCGGGGGCCACCGCCACCCAGACGGGCAGGGGGTGGCCGCACTCGGCCGGGGAGAAGCGTTGGACAGCGCTGAAGCCCGCCTCGGTCAGCTCGTCGGAGATCTGCTCGGGCGAGAGGACGCGGTGGCGGGTGGCGACGGTGTTGGCCACCTCCCAGGTGGTCTCGCCCCGGACCAGCCGGACGACCTCCAGCGCGTACGACTCGCCGTCCGGCGACCAGTCCCACAACTGGACGGTGACCTGGCGGTTCTGGCCCCGGCCGGACACCTTCGGCGGTGGGGCGACGGGGCGGAGTCGGCTGAGCTTGTCCAGTTCGGGGACCGCTGCCACGAGCAGGCCGCCGGGGCGCAGGGACTGGCGCGCCAGGCGCAGTGCCTGGGGCAGGGCGTTCTGGTGGGCGAGCCGGGGCAGGAGGTCGTCTCCGGCGCGGACGACGTCCACCGGGTGCGGCGTGGGGTGGCGGACCACGTCGAGCAGGTCCACGATCTCGTGCCTGCCCGCGCCCAGTACCGCTGCGGCCACCTCGCTGAGCGGGTCCTCCGGCACGGGCACGAGGTCCTGGGCGGCGGTCACGGGGCACACAGTAGGGCCAAGCGATCATGCGACGCCATCTGGCGGGCGCGGTCGGTGCGGTGGCGCGACGTGGCGGGGCCATAACGGCACGCATATAACCCGAAGGCGACTACCTCAACCTCCGGAACCTCGGGCACAATATTACCGGCGGGTTGACAGATACCGAAGCTAGGGCAATCACCACTTGACAGAACGAGCGCCATCCCAGTGAACTCGTAACCCGTATGGCCCAACCATTGACTCCGCCTGGAAGGCACCAGCGCCCTGCGTTGGCGGGTAGGGTCACTGGGGCGTGATCTAATGACAGCGGGGAGTCACAATGACCAACGCTGCCGGTCGACCCAACCTGTCCGTCGACGAACTCGACCCGACGGGACACGGCAGTCTTGCGCAGCTCTTGACCACGGGTCCCTTCCCCGAGGCGTTGAGGGCAGCTATCAAAGCCAGCAGGTTGAGTCTCGACCGCATCCAGCACAGGCTCGCCCTGCGCGGGGTCACGATCAGTGTCGCGACGCTGAGCTACTGGCAGTCCGGCCGACGTCGACCCGAGCGTCCCGAGTCGCTTGAAGCACTGCGCCACCTGGAGACCGTGCTCGGCGTGCCGCAGGCGGGCTTGTCCGCGCTGCTCGGCCCGCCGAGGCCGCGTGGCAGGCGGTCACGCCCGACCACGATGATGCCGATCGACGCGTTGTGGGCGCGTCGCGAGCGCGTCGCCAACCTGCTCACGAAGGTGGACACGTCCTCGGACGTGAAGCTCGGCAGGATCAGCCAGCACGACCGCATCGAGATCGCTGCCGATGGCGGGCAGCGATCGGCGTGGGTCCGGCAGATCCTGCGGGCCGAGCAGGACGGCCCGGACCGCTGGGCGCTGGTGTTCGAGACCGAGGAGTCCGACGTGCTCCCGCAGGTGGTCAACCTGCGGAACTGCCACCTGGGCCGGGTCGCCGAGGACACCGACGCCACGATCATGGCGGCCGAGCTGATGTTCGACCGGCCCCTGGCCCGGGGCGAGACGATCATCATGGAGTACGAGCTCCTCTTCAAGGAGGGGCACTACCCGGCCGGCAACAACACGTTCGCCCGCAAGTTCCGGCTTCCGGTGCGGGAGTACGTGATCGAGGTCCGGTTCGACCAGTCGTACCTGCCGTCGCGCTGCCAGCAGTTCAGCGTGCCGGCCGGGGACGACACGCCGTCGCGGCGGCGCAACCTGGCGTTGGACAACGCCGGTGGCGTGCACGCGGTGGCGCTCGGGTTCGGGCCTGGCGTGTTCGGCATCCGCTGGGAGTGGCCGAAGTAAGCCTCGCCCCGATGGCCACGGTCAATCGGGGTTGCGGATCTGAAGTGACGGCCCTCGGGACTCCGGTCCCGGGGGCCGTCGCCGTGTCCGGTCGGAGTAAACGGGCCGGGGGTGAGTGGGTGCGCCGCACCGCGGCTGGGTGTTCTGCGCCGCGAAGGCCGGTCCCGCAACGGGAACCGGCCTTCGGGTCATGCGATTCGTTGTGACGCAACGTCTTCCAGACTGGCTTCTGCCAGTTCGGAGTCTGGCAGTTCGGAGTCTCGCAGTCCGGAGGCCGTCAGTTCGGAGCCTGGCAGAGCGGGGTCCGGGCGGGTCGAGGAGTTCGGCCCGCCCGGACCGGCGGCTCAAACGTAACCGTTGAGGTGCAGCGCCACCGTGCGGATCGAGCCGCGGTCGGCGGCCGCGTTGTCGGTCACCTTGAACGTCCAAGTGCCGTCGACCGAGTCGGTGAGCAGGGCGTTCAACGAACCGTTGGCGCGCCAGGAACCGGTGAACGGCGCGTTGCTCGCCGACACGGTCGAGAACGCGCGGGCCGCCGAGTCGTCGAACACGACCTGGCACAGGTTGGCCCCGGTGCCGCCGCTGCGCTGGAACAGCGTCGCCGTCGCGCCCGAGGGCGAGGTCAGCGTGCCGACCAGGTCGCCGACGAACGTGTGGTCGATGCCGACCGTGGTCGCGCCGTCGGCCGACGAGCAGGTGTCGCCGTCGATCGAGAACGAGATCTTCGAGCCGCGCCCGACCCCGGTCACCGGGATCTGCACCGTCAGGCCCACCGCGTCGTTGTCCGGGATGGCCAGGACCGGCCCGGAGTAGGCGAAGTGCTTCGTCTCGCGCGCCGGCTCACCGACGTTGAGCTGGAACGTGCTGGTCGTCGGTGACGTGGACCCGGCGTAGGTCACCTTGGCGTCGAGCTTCAGGGGCACGCCGACCGGCGCGGTCGCCGGGACGGTGACCTTGAACGTGTTGGTCACGGTCTGGCCGACCTCGATGCTGCCGTAGTACTTCGACCGGGGCGCGATGGTCACGCCCGCCGTGGGCGTGGTCAGCACGAGGCTGGTCGACGCCGCGACGCCGTCACCGTTGTTGGCGACCGGCACGGTGATGGTGGCCGTCGTGCCCGGCTTGAGGTACTGGCTGCCGTCCGCGTCGTTCACGACGGACGGCTTCTGCGCACGTGCCAACGGCTGCGGCGACGCACCCGTGTACGCCAGCGCCAGGTCGGCGCGCACGATGCCCGCGCCGGTCCGGTTGTCCACGCCGGTCTCGGCGATGTCCAGCGCGGTCGTGGTCAGTGCTTCGCGCACGTCGGCCGGCGAGAGGCCGGGATTGCCGGACAGGATCAGGCCCGCGATGGCGGCCGCGTTCGGCGCGGACGCCGAGGTCCCGAAGAACGGGTTGAAGCCGGTCAGCGTGGTCTGCACGCCGTCGGCCGCGGTGATGTCGGGCTTTTGCCGGACCTCGGCGCGCGGGGTGCCGTCGGGTGCGAAGAACACCCGGCGCGGACCGTCGGAGGTGAAGCGCTCGGGCTTCTGCGTGCTGTCGTACGCGTTCGGGTACGGCCCGCGCGGGTTCGCCGGGTCACCGGGCTCCAGGTCGTACGGCAGCGGGTTGTTCGCCGGGGCCGCCGCGACCGAGATGGCGCCCTTGGCCGCCGAGTGGCCGCGGGTCACGCCGGGGGTGGCGAACTTCTTGAGCCCGTCGGACGAGTCCTTGAACCGGCCGCCGAGCGCGGACAGCGCGAGGTACTTGTTCTCGCCGCGGAACTTCACCACGGCCAGCCGCAGGCCGGAGGCGGTGCCGGCGGTCGGCGTCTGGACCCGCTCGTACGGGTCCTGGGTGCCGTCCTGGTTGTTCTGGCTGAACGCCACGACGTTGCCCTGGCCGTTGGACACGTACAGGTCGTAGTCGTTGAACGACGACCCGAGCGGGTCGGACCAGAACAGCGTCACCGGCACGTTGCCGGAGTTCGCCGAGAGCGGGTTGAACACCTGCTTGGCGTTCGGGTCGGGGTTGAAGTCGTGGGCGGTGCCCGCGAACTTGCCGATGCCCACGCCCGAGTCGACGAAGTCGCCTTCCCAGTGCCCGGACGTGCCTTCGGCGACGTTGCCCTCGTTCCCGGCGGAGGAGAAGAACACCGCGCCGTCGGCGGTGACCGCGTCCACGGCCTGGGCTATCACGCCGTCCTGGAATGGCGACTCGTTGAAGTAGAGGATGTCGTCCACGATCACGTCGCAGCCGAGCCGGAACCGGAGCGCTCGGATGTTGTCCGCGAAGCTGGCGTCGCCGTTGACCGCGGTCGCGAAGCCGAGCTCGGCGTTGGGCGCGATGTCGTGGAGGATCTCCAGCATCGCGGTGCCCTCGTCACCGGAACCTTCCTGGCTGGTCAGAACGTCCACGGCGGGCAGCTCCCCCGCCGCCTGCGACGCCGCCAGCGAACTCACGCCGTCGGACAGCGCGCACAGCTTCACGCCGGTGCCGGTGACCCGATGTGTCTGCCGGGCGGTGTCTGCGGCGTGCGCCCGGTCCCCTTCGCCGATCTTCGCGGCGGCGACCTTCGGCGAGTCGAGCGCCTCACGGGTGCGGGCCTCGACCTCCTTGGCCTTGTCCTCTTTCGAGAGGGCCTTGGCGTCCTTGGCGGCACGGTCCTGCTGGTGGAACGACTTGTACTCGACGGCCGTCTCCACGCGGCGGACGTCGCCGCGGGCGGAGAGCCGGCTCAACGCCCACAGCGGAATCTGGGCGCGGACGGTCTTGCCCTCAGTGGACACCGAGCGGATGGTGGAGCCCGCGCTGCGGATCGCGGCGACTAACTCGTCGGTGACCTTGTGGGCGCGGATGTCCACCAGAACGGTGTTTCCGCTTTGGACCTTCACCCCGGTCTGGAGTTCCGGGAGCTTGTTGAACGTCGTCGAGTTGGACCGGCGGCGCTGTTCCACGATCAGCGCGCTGTCCACTTTGGACTCGGCGGGCGTGACGGACTTCTTGATGGCCTGGAGCGCGGAGATCTGGGCGGCGGTCTTGTCCTCCGGGCTCTTGGCGGCCCGAGCCGGGTCGGCGGAGACCGGCGTGACCGGGCCGAGCAGCGTGATCAGAACTGCGGCACCGGCTGTGATCAGGGAGTTTCTTCGGGATCGGCGGTTCGGTGAGCGCATTGGCGTCCCCCAACGTCAAGCGTGCCCCCGACGCACGCGGCCAACGGTCGGATGTCTCCGACCGAGGGCTCACAACGTATTGTGCGCGGACGAGTACCGTCTGCCACCGTTCGGCCTACTTCCCACAGGGCAAGAACCATCACAGTTCACAGTACGAACGCGTCTGTCCACAGCTGACCGGTGCGTCCGGACAGGGCGTCGAGCAGCGCGGCGGCCTGGTTGTCGGTCAGCGAGGCGACGAAGTCGACCACCGCCCGGCCGCGCGCGAGCGCCCGGACGGCGTCCGGTCCGGACGGTGTGTCCCCCGTCGCTCCGACCAGGGACGACGGGTCGGTGCGCGCCAGCGCGGTGTACTCGGAGGTGGCGAGTTCGATCAGGTCGTGCAGCCGGCGCGGCAGCCGGTCGGCCTCGTGCCGGTCGGTCGCCCACTGCTCCAGCGCCTCGACCAACGCCGTCAGCAGCCGGGCCTGCCCACGCTGGTGCAGCGCGAGGTCGGGCCGAAGCAACACGAACCTTCGGTGCACGAACTTGAGCACCTGCACCTCGTGCCACTGCTGGACGGCCAGCACCACGTGCCCGGACCTGGTGCTCGGCTCGTCCAGCACACCGACCGCGTCCACGAGTCGCCGCGTCCACCGCGCGGAGAACGCCGCGACCGCCTGTTCGGCTTCCACCGACCCGTCGAACGGCACCGCGAGCAGCCCACCGACAAGCTCGGTCCGCACCATCGCCACGGCTTGGGCGAACGCGTCGTCGTCCACCGCCCACGAGTCCTTCAGGTGCAGTCGGCGGCGCAGGGCCTCCAGCGAACGACCCGGTTGACGTTCCTGCGCGGCCAGGTCGGCGGCGCTGATGCCGGCGAGGTCCACGGCGTGGTCGAGCCACGTGTTCAGTTCGGTCGACACGGTCGCGTGCTGCAACACCCCGACCCGGTAGAAGTCCTCCAGATCGTGGATGGCGTAGGCGATGTCGTCCGCAGTGTCCATCACCGACGCTTCCACCGTCTGCTGCCACGGCTCGACGCGACCCGCGTAGAACGCGCGGGCCTGGGTCAGGTCGTCGAGTTCGGTCACGTAGGCGGAGAACTTGGCCGCGCCCGTCCCCGGCGCGTCCGGCGGCTCGGCCGCGCCGCGCGGCGGAACCCGGAGGTCCTTCGGGTGCGGTTTCGGGTAGGACAGTCGGGTCCACGGGTACTTGAGCATCGCCGCCCGGACCGCGACCGTCAGGTCGAGCCCGACCGCGGCGGGACCTCGCACGTCGGTCGTGGTGACGATCCGGAACGACTGGGCATTGCCCTCGAACCCGTCGGACAGCCCGAACCGGTGGCGGGCCAGGCGGTCGAGCACCTGTTCGCCGAGGTGCCC
This sequence comes from Saccharothrix espanaensis DSM 44229, assembly GCF_000328705.1. Taxonomy (NCBI): domain Bacteria; kingdom Bacillati; phylum Actinomycetota; class Actinomycetes; order Pseudonocardiales; family Pseudonocardiaceae; genus Saccharothrix; species Saccharothrix espanaensis. The sequence continues at coordinate 6,947,695 of NC_019673.1, forward strand.
GAACGGCGGGTGGCCCAGGTCGTGCGCGAGGGCCGCGGCTTCGACCACGTCCGGGTCGCAACCACCGAGCTTGTCGAGCACTCCGACGAGTTCGGGTCGCGCACCGAGCCGTTCCGCGATCGCCCGTGCGGCTTGCGCCACCTTGAGGCTGTGGGTGAGCCGGTTGTGCACCAGCAGGCCGGAGCCGGTGGAACTGACCACCTGCGTGACGCCGCCGAGGCGTGCGAAGAACGGGGAACTCGCCACCCGGTCCCGGTCCACCCGGAACGGACTGGTCGCCAGGTCGGACTGGAGCGGAGTCGAGGCGTCCATGCCCGACCTGCGGAGTGCTCTGGGGTCGGCGTGCTCGCGGTGCATGGCAAGAAAATAGTCCGTGCGGCCGCCGGAAGCAGCACCGGAACGTGAAAAAGCCTTCAGGGGCACCCGTCACGGGTGCCCCTGAAGGCGAAAGAATGTTCGGCGGCGTCCTACTCTCCCACACCCTCACGAGTGCAGTACCATCGGCGCTGGAAGGCTTAACTACCGGGTTCGGAATGGGACCGGGTGTTCCCCCACCGCTATGACCACCGAAACACTATGAAATTACCAACCCGTAGGCACCCCAACCCCGAGACCCAAATGGCCTGGGACCGTGGTGGTCCGGTTCGGTTCTTTCAGAACCGCACAGTGGATGCGTAGCATGTTTGTGAGCAAGTCCTCGGCCTATTAGTACCGGTCAACTCCAGCCGTTACCGGCCTTCCATCTCCGGCCTATCAACCCAATGGTCTCTTGGGGGCCTTACCCCACGAAGGGTGGGATACCTCATCTAGGAACAGGCTTCCCGCTTAGATGCTTTCAGCGGTTATCCCTTCCGAACGTAGCCAACCAGCAATGCCCTTGGCAGGACAACTGGCACACCAGAGGTCCGTCCGTCCCGGTCCTCTCGTACTAGGGACAGCCTTCCGCAAGTATCCTACGCGCGCGGCGGATAGGGACCGAACTGTCTCACGACGTTCTAAACCCAGCTCGCGTACCGCTTTAATGGGCGAACAGCCCAACCCTTGGGACCTACTCCAGCCCCAGGATGCGACGAGCCGACATCGAGGTGCCAAACCATGCCGTCGATATGGACTCTTGGGCAAGATCAGCCTGTTATCCCCGGGGTACCTTTTATCCGTTGAGCGACCACGCTTCCACAAGCCATGGCCGGATCACTAGTTCCGACTTTCGTCCCTGCTCGACCTGTCGGTCTCACAGTCAAGCCCCCTTGTGCACTTGCACTCGACACCTGATTGCCAACCAGGCTGAGGGAACCTTTGAGCGCCTCCGTTACCCTTTGGGAGGCAACCGCCCCAGTTAAACTACCCACCAGGCACTGTCCCTGATCCGGATCACGGACCGAGGTTAGACATCCAGTACGACCAGAGTGGTATTTCAACGACGACTCCACAACCACTGGCGTGGCCGCTTCACAGTCTCCCACCTATCCTACACAAGCCGAACCGAACACCAATACCAAGCTATAGTAAAGGTCCCGGGGTCTTTCCGTCCTGCCGCGCGTAACGAGCATCTTTACTCGTAGTGCAATTTCGCCGGGCCTGTGGTTGAGACAGTCGAGAAGTCGTTACGCCATTCGTGCAGGTCGGAACTTACCCGACAAGGAATTTCGCTACCTTAGGATGGTTATAGTTACCACCGCCGTTTACTGGCGCTTAAGTTCTCAGCCTCGCCCCGAAGAGCTAACCGGTCCCCTTAACGTTCCAGCACCGGGCAGGCGTCAGTCCGTATACATCGTCTTGCGACTTCGCACGGACCTGTGTTTTTAGTAAACAGTCGCTTCTCGCTGGTCTCTGCGGCCGAAAAATCCTAGCCCGCAAGGGGCTTCAAATCCCTCGGCCCCCCTTCTCCCGAAGTTACGGGGGCATTTTGCCGAGTTCCTTAACCACAGTTCGCCCGATCGCCTCGGTATTCTCTACCTGACCACCTGTGTCGGTTTGGGGTACGGGCCGCGTGAACACTCACTAGAGGCTTTTCTCGACAGCATGGGATCACCCTACTTCGCCTCAATCGGCTATGCATCACGTCTCAGCCTTGAATGCAGCACGGATTTGCCTATGCTGCGGCCTACACGCTTACACCAGTACTACCACTCACTGGCGGAGCTACCCTCCTGCGTCACCCCATCGCTTGACTACTACAAGTTCAGGTCCCGCGCTCCACATCGCCCCTCATCCGAAGAATCAGAGCGGGCTTCGGGCGGTTAGTATCACAAGGTTCGCCATGGGCGCGTTCACACGGGTACGGGAATATCAACCCGTTGTCCATC